>NZ_JAMYVG010000006.1:0-291864 GCF_040323855.1 Mesorhizobium sp. M0028 | reverse complement strand
CCGGGTGAGGGGGTAGAAATCTTTCCGTCGAGGCAAGCCAATATCGTATCAAGGACCGCTCGACGTTCGGCCAGAACTTCATGGTTCCAGAACCGAAGAACGGAATAGCCATAGCCATTCAGCCAAGCAGTTCTCGCCGTATCGGTTGGAGAATCCGCATGCTGACTGCCGTCGACTTCAACAATCAGACCCTTCTCGCGACAAACGAAGTCCGCGATGAAAAGGCCAAGGGGCACCTGCCTCACAAATTTGTAGCCGTTGAGATGACGTCCTCTCAGTTCCCCCCAAAGCCGGTACTCAGCCTCGGTCTCGTCAAACCGGAGCTTTCGGGCACGAGCGGTTGCCCCAACATTTCTTTTAGTTGGATCTGTTAGCGCCGCCCCCTCACCCGACCTCCGCTTCGCTCCGGCCACCCTCTCCCCGTCGGGGAGAGGAGGACCCTCATCCCGCTCAATCATCATAGCTGTGCCCTGCCCTCAGCCCGTCGCGCACCCGTGCCGCGATGGCCAGGAACTCCGGCGTCTCGCGGATATCGAGCGGCCGCTTCTTCGGCAGCGTCGATTCTATGACATCGCTGACACGCCCCGGGCGCGGCGACATGACGATGATGCGCGTCGACAGATAGACCGCCTCGGGGATCGAATGGGTGACGAAGCAGATGGTCTTGTTGGTCCGCTCCCAAAGCTCCAGCAGTTGTTCGTTGAGGTGGTCGCGCACGATCTCGTCCAGCGCGCCGAACGGTTCGTCCATCAACAAAAGGTCGGCATCGAAGGCGAGCGCCCGTGCGATCGAGGCGCGCTGCTGCATGCCGCCCGAAAGCTGCCAAGGGTATTTCTTCTCGAAGCCGCTGAGGTTGACGAGGTCGAGGGTTCGCTTGATGCGCGCCGCCTGCTCCGCCCTGGACAGGCCCATGATCTCCAGCGGCAGCGCCACATTGCGCTCGATCGTGCGCCACGGATAAAGTGCGGCCGCCTGGAAGACATAGCCATAGGCGCGGCGCTGGCGCGCCTGCTCGGGCGTCATGCCGTTGACGGAAATGGCTCCCGATGTCGGCTTCTCCAGATCGGCGATGACGCGCAGCAAGGTCGTCTTGCCGCAGCCGGAGGGCCCGATGAAGGACACGAATTCGCCCTTGCCGATGGTCAGGTCGACATTCGACAGCGCCTGCACCGGACCGTCATTGGTCTGGAAGGTCAGGCCAAGCTTGCTTGCCGAAACAACGGCTGGCGATGCTCCCGTCATCGGCCGTAGCCTGTCGCTTCCGGCCACTGCGGCGCCGGCCGGAATCCGATTGATTTTACCCCGATGTTGCTTTCCACTCGCCCAGTCCTACTCGCCCCAGTTCTACGTGCCGCAGTTCTACGTGCCCTTGTCCCATCAGATAGACGCCCGGAGTTGCCCCGATGTCGCCCAAACCGACGTGCCATCTTATCCGCCCTGAAAGCTCTTATGAAGGCAAGCAGGGCCTGAGCTATTTCGCCGGTATCGCCGCCGAAAGCGTCGGCTCTTCCGGCATCTGCATGCATCTGCTGACCATGCCTCCGGGCGCCCGCGCCAAGGCGCATATGCACGAAAACCATGAAACCGCGATCTATGTGCTCTCCGGCGAAGTCCATACCTGGTATGGCGACCGGCTCGAACAGCATATCGTGGTCAAGGCCGGCGATCTTTTCTATATTCCCCCCGGTGTGCCGCATCTGCCGGCCAATCTGAGCGACAGCCCCGCCTCGGCGGTTATTGCCCGCACCGATCCCAACGAACAGGAAAGCGTCGTCCTGCTGCCGGAACTGGACGGGTTGGTCGCCTGAGGACTGGGTCGAGGCGGCGGCCGTCATCGGCACCGTCACGAACATGATTTCAGCGGCCCCATCTCCTCAAGGCCGGGAATGGTCACGAAGAAACCGTCCCCTCCTTTGTTGATGACCTTGACGACATCCGTGGTCGTCCCCTTCTCGCCCTCGGCGAAACAGGTGGAGCTCAACAACTGGGTGCCAGGCGTCGTCGTCAATGGCTGTGCGAACTCGCAGCCGCTGCCATAGGTTTCGACGCCCTCGGCGGTCAGCACGACATAATCGTCGCTGTCCTGATAACCGAGCCGTACACCAGCGCAGCCGACCTCATTGCCAAAGGAGCCGGCAAGGACGTCCGCCGCCGGCCCGGCGGCAAGGATCACCGCGGCCATTGAGATGATCGCTCCGTGGCTCGCCAAGCTCAAACGCCCGTCGCCGGGATGCCTGTACGCTCCACCTTGCGCGGCGCGGAAATTTCCTTCCAGGTCGACAGTGCCCGGTTGACCGCCGCGTTCGGCTCGCGAGCGACGAATTCGCCATGGCCGGGCTTTGCCTTAACCTCGTTTTCCTCGATCGACAGTTCGCCGCGCGAGAAGACGAAGCGCGGCAGGCCGGTTACCTCAAAACCTTCGAAGACGTTGTAGTCGATCACCGACTGCTGCTTCTTGGCCGTGATCTTCTTCTTGCGCTTCGGGTCCCAGACGAGAATGTCGGCGTCCGCGCCTTCGACGATGGCGCCCTTCTTCGGATACATGTTCAGTATCTTGGCGATGTTGGTCGAGGTCACCGCGACGAACTCGTTCATCGTCAGCCGGCCGGTGTTGACGCCGGTCGTCCACAGCACTGGCAAACGATCCTCGAGCCCGCCCGTGCCATTCGGGATCTTGGTGAAGTCGCCGACTCCGTTGCGCTTCTGCTTGGTGGTGAAGGCACAATGGTCGGTCGCCACCACTTGCAGCGACCCGGACTGCAGGCCCGCCCACAGCGAATCCTGATGCCATTTGTTGCGGAAGGGCGGGCTCATGACGCGGCGCGCCGCATGGTCCCAGTCCTTGTTGAAATATTCGCTCTCGTCCAGCGTCAGGTGCTGGACCAGCGGCTCGCCGAACACCCGCATGCCTTTCTGGCGCGCCCGGCGGATGGCTTCGTGCGCCTGCTCGCAGGAGACATGCACGACATAGAGCGGCACGCCGGCCATGTCGGCGATCATGATGGCGCGGTTGGTCGCCTCGCCTTCCACTTCCGGCGGGCGTGAATAGGCGTGCCCTTCGGGGCCATTGTTGCCCGCCGCCAGCAGCTTCTGCGATAGCGCCGCCACCACGTCGCCATTCTCGGCATGGACCAGCGGCAGCGCGCCAAGATCGGCGCAGCGCTGGAACGACGAATACAGCTCGTCGTCGTCGACCATCAGCGCGCCCTTGTAGGCCATGAAATGCTTGAACGAGGTAATGCCCCTATCGACGACGGTGGCCATCTCGTCGAACACCTGCTTGCCCCACCATGTGATCGCCATGTGGAAGGAATAGTCGCAGGACGCCTTCGAAGTCTTGTTGTCCCACATCTGCAGGGCCTCGAGCAGCGATTGCCGCGGCGCCGGCAGGCAGAAGTCGACAACCATCGTCGTGCCGCCGGCAAGCGCGGCGCGCGTGCCGGATTCGAAATCGTCGGCCGAATAGGTGCCCATGAACGGCATTTCGAGATGGGTATGCGGGTCGATGCCGCCCGGCATCACATAGCAGCCGCTGGCGTCGAACTCATGGTCGCCATGCAGGTCCGGCCCGATGCCGACGATCTTGCCGTGCCTGAACAGCACGTCGGCCTTCCACGTCCGGTCCGCGGTGACGATGGTGCCATTCTTGATGACTTTGGACATTTTCTTGTTCCCCTATATGTCCGCGTTGGCAAGCTTAAGCTTTCTTCGATCTGGCGGTTCCCGCGTCCTGACCGCTCAAAATTTCCCAGGCGGAACCGAATTGTGGCCGATGCTTGCCGATGTCTGACATGGTTTGGTCAAGCGATTGCAGGATCCCGTCAAGCTCAATCCAAAGATCCTGGTTTCCATCCAGAACTCCGGAGAAATCTTGAGGCAGTTCATAAGTAGATCGCCATCGTGGAACGTCACTGCGATCAACGGGTTTTCAGTCAGTATGGATATCGCTTTGGGGACCACATATTCCAGCCCGAATCCTTGGCTGACCAGCAGCCTTATTTGCTCCCCCCTAAGGTTCCGCAGCGGCGTTGCCAACGCGATGCTGCATTGTTCGACGAGAGAGGTTTGAAATGGAGGCTGATCTGCCTTCCAGCCCAGAAGCACGTTGAGCGTCCGATCCTCGTCAAGATTGCGACGCGGCTTCATTCGACAATCACCGCCGTATCGACCACCGCGTGGAACAGCACATCGGCGCCGGCCGTTGCCCATTCCTTGGTGATCTCCTCGGCCTCGTTGTGGCTGAGCCCGTCGACGCAGGGACACATCACCATCGCCGTCGGTGCGACGCGGTTGATCCAGCAGGCGTCATGGCCGGCGCCGGAGACGATATTGCGGTGCGTATATCCCAGGCGCTCCGCCGCATCCCGCACCGCCTTGACGCAGCCCGCGTCGAAAGTGACCGGATCGAAATGGCCGACCTGCTCGATTTGATATTTAATGTCGAGCGCGTCGCAGATCGTGTCGATGCCTTCCCGGATGCGGCCGTCCATGGCGTCCAGCACTTCCTTTTCCGGTGAGCGGATGTCGATGGTGAAGACGGTGCGACCGGCGATGATGTTGCGCGAGTTCGGATAGACCTCCATATGGCCGACCGCGCCAACGGCGTCCGGCTGGTAGTCCATGGCGATCTCGTGCACCAACTCGATCACCCGCGCCATGCCGAGCCCGGCATTGCGCCGCTTCGGCATCGGCGTCGAGCCGGTATGCGCCTCCCTGCCGGTCAGCGTCACCTGCAGCCATTTCAGTCCCTGGCCATGGGTGACGACGCCAATGTCGATGCCCTCGTCCTCGAGGATCGGGCCCTGCTCGATATGCAATTCGAAGAAGGCGTGGATCTTGCGCTCACCGACTTTCTCGGTGCCCTTCCAGCCGATCCGTTCGAGCTCCTCGCCGAATTTCTTGCCGTCCTTGTCGACATGCGAATAGATTTCGGCCTGATCGAGCACGCCGGCGAATACCCCGGACGCCATCATCGCCGGCGCAAAGCGCGCGCCTTCCTCGTTGGTCCAGTTGGTGACGACGATCGGGTGCTTGGTCTTGATGCCGAGATCGTCGAGCGAGCGCACAACCTCCAGGCCGCCGAGCACGCCGAGCACGCCGTCATACTTGCCGCCGGTCGGCTGCGTATCGAGATGGCTGCCGACATACACCGGCGGCAGGCTGGGGTCGGTGCCTTCGCGACGGGCAAACATCGTGCCCATCTCGTCGACGCCCATTTCGAGCCCCGCCTCATCGCACCAGCGCTTGAACAGGTGCCGCCCTTCGCCATCCTCGTTGGTAACGGTCTGGCGATTATTGCCGCCGGCAATGCCGGGGCCGATCTTCGCCATCTCCATTATCGAATCCCACAAACGGTCTGAATTGATTCGCAGATTCTCGCCGGGGGCGGCCATTCAAGTTCCTCTCATTTACTCACATTAGGACGACGGTTCCCGTCGTCGCCCTACATGTTGGGGAGCATCTAGTCCACCGCCCTCAGCACTTCGCGCACATGGTCGATCAATTCGTTGATCTGGCCCTTGGTAATGATGAGCGGTGGCGACAGAGCGATGATGTCGCCGGTGGTGCGGATCAGCGCACCGCGCTCGAACGCCTTGACGAAAGCCGAGAAGGCGCGCTTCGTCGGCTGGCCTGCGATCGGCGCCAGCTCGATCGCGCCGATCAGGCCGATGTTGCGGATGTCGATGACGTTCGGTTCGCCCTTTAGCGAGTGCAGCGCGTCCTCCCAGTACGGCGCCAGTTCCTCGCCGCGCGTCAGCAGCCCCTCTTCCTTGTAGGTGTCGAGTGTGCCCAGCGCCGCCGCGCAGGCGATCGGATTGCCCGAATAGGTGTAGCCGTGGAAGAACTCAATCATATGCTCGGGCCCGGTCATGAAGGCGTCGTGGATTTCCTTCTTGACGAACACCGCGCCCATCGGGATGACGCCATTGGAGACGCCCTTGGCCGTCGTCATGATATCCGGGGTGACACCGAAATAGTCGGCGGCAAACGGCGTGCCGAGGCGGCCAAAACCGGTGATGACCTCGTCGAAGATCAGCAAGATGCCGTGCTTGGTGCAGATCTCGCGCAGCTTCTGCAGATAGCCCTTCGGCGGCAGGATGACGCCGGTGGAACCGGCAACCGGTTCGACGATGACTGCGGCGATGGTCGACGCGTCGTGCAGGGCGACGATGCGTTCCAGCTCGTTGGCCAGTTCCGCGCCGTGCTCGGGCACGCCTTTCGTGAAGGAGTTCTTTTCCGGCAAATGCGTGTGTGGCATGTGATCTACGCCGCCGAGCAGCGTGCCAAACATCTTGCGGTTGGTGACGATGCCGCCGACCGAGATGCCGCCGAAATTGACGCCGTGATAGCCGCGCTCGCGGCCGATCAGCCGGGTGCGCGAGCCCTCGCCTTTTACGCGGTGATAGGCGATCGCCATCTTCAGCGCCGTCTCGACTGATTCCGAGCCGGAATTGGTGAAGAACACATGGTCCATGCCCTTCGGGGCGATGTCGACCAGGCGATTGGCCAGCTCGAACACGATCGGGTGGCCCATCTGGAAGGCCGGCGCATAGTCGAGCTCTGCCGCTTGGCTCTGGATCGCCTCGGTGATCTTCGGGCGGCAGTGGCCGGCATTGACGCACCACAGGCCGGCGGTGCCGTCGAGAACCTTGCGCCCGTCGCTGGTCGTGTAATGCATGTCCTTGGCCGACACCATCATGCGCGGCGCCTGCTTGAACTGCCGGTTTGCCGTGAACGGCATCCAGAATGCGCTGAGATCGTTCGGCGTGACTTTCAGCCGGTTGGACATGACCAAGACTTCCCCTTGTAACCTGTTTCGGTGCGGCTAACGCTTGGTCTTTCCAACACTTGGTCTTTGCTGCGTTTTCGTGCTACGCAAATTTTTGACCGGTTGGACAAACGTTAGCACCGCCTTATCAGCGGTCAAGGGATTACTAGCGGAAATGCGGCTTTCGAAGTGCGCTCCACAGGGCGGGGAAAAACTGGTCCAGAGAATTGGTCCAGACGCTCCTCACAGCGAAGGTTGTTCGAGGTGACGGGGGCGGTCGAAAGCTCCGCTCCACGCCGCACCCGCATCCAGCTGGAAAAGCGCGAGCTCATTCTGGAGGCGGCGCTCGAAGTCTTCTCCACCAACGGTTTTCGCGGTTCGACCATCGACCAGATCGCCGAAGCCGCCGGCATGTCGAAGCCGAACCTGCTCTATTATTTCCGCCGCAAGGAGGACATCCACGAGACGCTGATGCAACGGCTTCTCGACACCTGGCTGGCGCCGCTGCGCGAACTCGACGACATTGGCGATCCGCTGACCGAACTGCGCAACTACATCAGGCGCAAGCTCGAAATGGCGCGCGATTTCCCGCGCGAGAGCCGGCTATTCGCTAATGAGATCCTGCAGGGCGCGCCGCGCATCATGCCGATGCTGGAAGGTGAGTTGAAGACGCTGGTCGACGAGAAAGCCAACGTCATCAAGGGCTGGATGCGCGCCGGCAAGATTGCCCGCACCGACCCCTGGCACCTGATCTTCTCGATCTGGGCGACGACGCAGCATTATGCCGATTTCGACGTCCAGGTCCGCGCCGTGCTCGGCCCCGACCGCGGCGGCGACGGCCGCTTCGAGGATGCCGCAAGGTTTCTCGAGCAACTGTTCATCGACGGGCTGAAGCCGAAAGACTAGCCTTGATGGTTCACGCGCTGCGCCGCGCGGCCGGCAGCGCATCGAGCAGCTTCTGCAGCTTGGCGATCGAGTTCTGCTCGGCGAGCGGCGTGTAGACGATCAGCTTCATGTCCGAGCCGTCGTCGATCGACAGGCTCATATGTTCGAACGCCATGGCGCCCGCTATCGGATGCCTGACATGCTTCACACCCGATAGGTTGCGGGCCACATCGCGCAGCGGCCACCAGGCGCGGAACTCCGGGCTTGAATGCGTCATCAGCGCAATCAACCGCTCGAAATCCGGATCGCCGACATACTTCGCGCTTTCCGCCCGGAATGACGCCAGCACGGCGCGCGCCAGTTCCTCCCAGTCGACGAGCAGGCGCCGATGCTGCGGGCTGGTGAAAACCATATGGACGATGTTGCGGGCATCGCCCTCCAGCAGGCCATAATCGCCGAACACGGCTGCCGCCGCCGGGTTCCAGGCCAGCACATCCCAGCGCCGCCCGACGACATAGGCCGGCTGCAGGACCAGGCTCTGCAGCATGTGCAGCAAGGGGCCGTCGATCATTTCCGGCGCGTCGACGCGACGCTCCGGCTGCGGCCGGCCGGCGAGAATAAACAGATGCCGTTGCTCAGCCGCGTCCAGGCGCAGCGCCTGGCTGAGTGCGGTCAGCACTTCCACCGACGGCCGAACGTCGCGGCCCTGCTCCAGCCAGGTGTACCAGGTCGTGCCGACGCCGGCGATCATCGCCACCTCCTCGCGCCGCAGCCCGGGCGTGCGCCGGCGTAAGCCGGTCGAGATGCCGGTGGCCGAAGGCGTCAGCCTTTCGCGCCGCGAACGCAGGAAGGCGCCGAGCTCGCGGCGGCGGCTGTCTTCGGCGGAATGCGCGGTGGAATCCATGGCCGCTATTATAGCAGTACCGATACCAGGATAAAGTTTGAACTGTTTGGCAAGTGGCTGGTGCCCCATCTTTCCGCTCAGAGCGATGAGATGGAGGCTCTGAACATGGAACTGAAAGACAAGACAATCCTCATCACCGGTTCGACCGACGGCGTCGGCCGCGTCGTCGCGCAAAGGCTCGGCGCCGGCGGCGCCCGCATCCTGGTGCATGGCCGCGACGCGACCAGGGGCAAGGCGGTCGTGGCCGAGATCGAAGCCACCGGCGGCGAGGCCGAGCTGCTCGTCGCCGATCTCTCCTCCTTGGCGGAAGTCCGCCGCCTCGCCGAGGCCGTGCGCACAAGGACCAAGCGGCTCGAAGTCCTCATCAACAATGCCGGCGTCGGCACCGCCGGCCCCAACGCGAAACGGCAGGTCAGCGCCGACGGCTACGAGTTGCGCTTTGCCGTCAATTATCTCGCCGGCTTCCTGCTCACCACGGAGCTGCTGCCGCTGCTCAAGGCCAGCGCGCCGGCGCGCATTGTCAACGTCGCCTCGGCCGGCCAGCAGGCGATCGATTTCGACGACGTCATGCTGACCCGCTCCTATGACGGCGTCCGTGCCTACTGCCAGAGCAAGCTGGCGCAGATCATGTTCACCATCGATCTGGCGGAGCAGCTGAACGGCATCGGCGTCACGGTCAACAGCCTGCATCCGGCAAGCTACATGAACACCACGATGGTGCGGCAGGCGGGCGTCACACCCTGGAGCTCGGTCGAAACCGGCGCCGAAGCCATCATCAACCTCGCCGCATCGCCGGCCCTGGAAGGGCGGAGCGGCCTCTATTTCGACGGCCAAAAAGAATCCCGCGCCGATGCGCAAGCCTATGACGCTAAGACACGACGTCGATTGCGGGAATTGAGCCTCGGTCTTGTCGGGCTCGCACCGGCTTCCGCAACATCGAAGAGAGAAAATTCATGATCGAGAAAGCGCAACACGCTGTGGTCGTCGGCGGCTCCTCCGGCATCGGCCTCGCCACCGCGAAAAAACTGCTTGGCCCGGGCATGAAGGTGACGATCACCGGGCGCAGCCGGGAACGGCTCGACAACGCATGGCAAAGCCTTGGCGGTGCCGTCGGAAAAGCTGCCTTCGATGCCGCGAAGCCGGACGAGGTTCGCCGGTTTTTCAGCGATCTCGGCCCTTTCGATCACCTGGTGCTGGCCGCGAGCGGCGGCAAGGGGCTCGGCCCGTTCGAAACGCTTGACCTGACCGACATCGGCGGCGGCGTCGACGAGAAGGTCCGGCCGCAGCTCTCCTGCCTGCAGGCCGCCTTGCCGACGCTGAACAAGAGCGGCTCGGTGACTTTCATCTCGGCGGTGTCGGCGCAATTGTCGGCGCCGGGTGTCGCCGGCATCGCCGCCGTCAACGGCATGCTGCTGACCGTAGTGCCGATCCTGGCAATGGAGCTGAAGCCGTTACGCGTCAATGTCGTGGCGCCGGGCGTCATTGACACGCCCTGGTGGGATTTTTTGCCTGATGAACAGCGCCATGCGGTGTTTGCCGATTATGCAGGCAAGACGCCGGTCGGCCGCATCGGCCGCGCCGAGGACGTTGCTGAGGCGATCGCGTTCCTGGTTTCGAACAGCTTCGTCACCGGCCAGATCCTGACCTGCGACGGCGGCTTGCGGTATGCGGCGTAACGCGGCTACATCTACGCGGCAATCGCTTTCAAAGCGACTGCGCGATCAGCGCCAGAAATCCTCCGGTCAGCGCGACGTTGCCGACAAAGCCATTGATGCGGGACGCGCGCTCGGGACCCTGATGATCCCAGAAATTATGGAACATCGGCGTAGCAACGACAAGGAACAACACCAGGCACAGAGCGGCGGCAGCGGTCCAGATGCCCGCGATCACCAGTGCTCCGGTGACGGTCTGCAGGACGATCCCCAGCCAGAGCACCAGCCGCGCCTGCGGCACGCCGCGCGTCGTCATCAATTGGGTCAGGAACGCCGCGTTCTGGATGTTGCGCAGGCCGGCAAAGACAAAGGCGCCGCCGAGCAGCAGGCGGGCCGCGAATAGAATCTCACTATCAAAGCTTGAAAACATGCTGTTGGTCCTTGGGCAGAAAAGAGGCGCGCGACGCAGGCCGCGCGCCTGGTCCATGCTCAAGCGGCCATGACCGCCGGCATCGGATGGATTGCATGGAACGGAACGCAAAGTCGGTTCCAGGTGTTGATCATGCCGAGTGCAACCGACAGCTTGACCGACTCCTGCTCCGAAAAATGCTCGAGCGTCCTTGCGTAGAGTTCGTCCGAAACACCGTTGTCGGCGATCCTGGTCAGCGCGTCGGTCCAGGCAAAGGCTGCGCGTTCGCGCTCTGAAAATAGCGGCGATTCCTTCCAGGCGGAGACGAGATAGAGCCGCTGCTCGCTCTCGCCGTCGTGGCGCGCCTCGCGGCTGTGCATCTCGACGCAATACGAGCAGCCGTTGATCTGCGACGCCCTGAGCTTGATCAGATGCAACAGGCTTTTTTCGAGCCCGCATTCGTCGACTGCCTTGTTGAGCACCGACACCGCCTTCATGATCTCCGGCGCCGCGCCGAAAAATTGCAGCCTCTCTTTCATCGTTTTTAGCCTTTCATGCTTGCTTGGTTGAACTTGATTTCTGCGGACGCTGACGGCGCTCGACGAAGGCGCAGTTGGCGGCGACCGAACGGGGATCGGCATCGGCCGTGTATTCTGCAACGATGTCGGACAGCCGGGCGTCGGCGAGCGCTGCGCGGTAGGCACGCTCGGCCTTCAGCATCGCCAACTTGATGCCGCAGGGTTTGACATAAACCGAGGCATCGAGCCTGGCGGGGCCGCGCTGGCGGATTTCGGCGCAGCGAAAGGCCGGTTCTCGCCCTTCGACGGCCAACACGATATCGAGCAGCGTAATGCGTTCCGCCGGCCGCGCCAGCCGGTAGCCGCCGGACGGCCCCGGAACCGATTCCAGAATGCCCGACACCGTCAGCATGTTGAGATGCTTGAGGAGATAGCTCGGCGACAGCCCGAACGCTTCCGCCATGGCAGCACCCGGCATGGTCGCGGCGCCATCAACGCCAGCAAGCATCGCGGCGCAGTGGATGGCCGCTTCGACGCCCTCACCCAGCTTCATTTCGCTCTCCTAGTCATGGATATAGATTATCGTGGATAATCTTTGTCCGCAATAGGGAAAAAAAAAGCGGCGCCCGTGAACGCCGATTTTTTTCGCAATGCTATTCCGCCGCCACCTTGGCCATCGGGTTGTTCGGATGCGTCGTCCAGTTGGCGTAGATCGGTGACACCGGCTTGCCGGTGCGCTGGTCCATCACGCCGACCGCCAGCGGCTCCATGGTGATGCAGTTCTCGACCGGGCAGACATTGACGCAGAGATTGCAGCCGACGCATTCGGCCTCGATCACCTCGAAATGCCTGACGCCGTCCACCATGCTGGTGATCGCCTGGTGCGAGGTGTCCTCGCAGGCGATGTGGCAGCGGCCGCATTTGATACAGGCGTCCTGGTCGATATGCGCCTTGGCGATATAGTTGAGGTTGAGATACTGCCAGTCGGTGACGTTGGGCGTGGCGCGGCCGACGATGTCGTCGAGCGAGGCATGGCCCTTCTCGTCCATCCAGTTTTCCAGGCCGGCGATCATCTCCTGCACGATCTTGAAGCCATAGGTCATTGCCGCCGTGCACACCTGCACATTGCCGGCGCCGAGCGCCATGAACTCGGCGGCGTCGCGCCAGGTGGTGATGCCGCCGATACCGGAGATCGGCAGGCCATGCGTTTCCGGGTCGCGCGCGATCTCGGCCACCATGTTCATCGCGATCGGCTTCACCGCCGGACCGCAATAGCCGCCATGCGAACCCTTACCGTCGATCGTCGGCTCCGGTGCGAAATTGTCGAGATTGACGCCGGTGATCGAATTGATGGTGTTGATCAGCGACACCGCGTCGGTGCCGCCGGCAAGGGCAGCGCGTGCCGGCTTGCGTATGTCGGTGATGTTGGGCGTCAGCTTGGTGATGACCGGCATGCGGGTGTTGGCCTTGCACCAGCGCACCACCATTTCGATGTATTCCGGCACCTGGCCGACCGCCGCACCCATGCCGCGTTCCGACATGCCGTGCGGGCAGCCGAAATTGAGCTCGATACCATCAGCGCCGGTCTCCTCGACCACCGGCAGGATAGCCTTCCAGGCATGCTCCTCGCACGGCACCATCAGCGAGACGACGATCGCCCGGTCGGGCCAATCCATCTTGACCTGCTTGATCTCGCGCAAATTGACCTGCAGGTCACGATCGGTGATCAGCTCGATATTGTTCAGGCCAAGCAGGCGACGATCGGCGCCCCAGATCGCGCCGTAGCGCGGGCCATTAACGTTGACCACCGGCGGACCCTCTTCGCCGAGCGTCTTCCAGACAACGCCGCCCCAGCCCGCCTTGAAGGCGCGGATGACGTTGTAGGCCTTGTCGGTCGGCGGCGCCGAGGCCAGCCAGAACGGGTTCGGCGATTTGATGCCGACGAAATTATTGCGGATGTCTGCCATGCTCATGCCCTCCCGTTCGAGGCAAGTGCCCGATGAATGCTTTCCGCCGCGTCGCGGCCTTGCGCGACGGCCGAGACGGTCAGGTCGTCGCCGCCAAAGATGCAGTCGCCGCCGGCCCAGACGTTTGGCAGCGAGGTGCGGCCTTCGGCGTCGACCTTGATGCGGCCGGCTTCCAGGTCAAGCAAAGCCCCGCTGCCGTTGAGCGCAGCCGGGACAAAACTCTGGCCGATCGCCTTGAACACCTGGTCGGCGGTCAGTGTCAGCCGCTCGCCGGTGCCGACGAGCCGGTCGCCGTCCATCGCGGTGTATTCGAGCTCGATCGCCGACACCTTGCCGCCATCGGCAATGACCCGCTTCGGCTGCAGCCAGTGCCGGATGATGACGCCGTTGGCAGCGGCCAGGTCCTGCTCGAATTCGGAGGCGTTCATGTGCTCCGGGCCGCGCCGATAGCAGATCGTCACCTCTTCGGCCCCGAGCAGCTTCGATTGCACCGCCGCGTCGATCGCCGTCATGCCGCCGCCGATGACGACAACACGCCGGCCGACCGGCAGGCTGGCCAGATCACTGGCCTGACGGAGCTCGGCAATGAACTCGACAGCATTGGTGACGCCTTGCGCCTCCTCGCCATCCGCTCGCAAGGCATTGACGCCGGCAAGCCCCATGCCGAGGAACACCGCGTCGTAATTCCGGGTCAGGTCCGACAGCTGGTAATCACGGCCGAGCGCCTTGCCGTTCTGGATGTCGATGCCGCCGATCGACGTGACATAGTCCACCTCGGCTTGGGCGAAATTGTCGACGCTCTTATAGGCCGCGATACCGTATTCATTAAGGCCGCCGGCCTTCGGGCGGGCTTCCAGGATGGTCACGTCGTGGCCGTAGCGGGCGAGCCGATGCGCGGCCGCTAGCCCGGCCGGACCGGCGCCGACCACGGCGACGGTCTTGCCGGTCGGTTCGGGGCGCTTGTAGAACTGCTTGTTTTCGGCCATGGCGACATCGGTGGCGTAGCGCTGCAGGCGACCAATCTGCACCGGCTTGCCTTCGGCCACTTCGCGCACGCAGACCTCTTCGCACAGCGTTTCGGTCGGGCAGACGCGGGCGCACATGCCGCCCAAAATGTTCTGTTCGAAAATCGTCTTGGCCGAGCCGATCGGATTGCCCGTCGAAATCTGGCGGATGAACAGCGGGATGTCGATCGAGGTCGGGCATGCATTCATGCACGGCGCGTCATAGCAGAAATAGCAGCGGTCGGATTCGACCAGCGCCTCGTGATGATCGAGCGGCGGATGCAGGTCGGCAAAATTGTCGGCATATTGTTCCGGCGAAAGCCGCCCGCCGGCAATGCCTTGCTTGAACTGGCCTTCTGCCATCGTCAGTTCCCCATGTTCTTGTTTTGGGGAAGGCTAGCACGTTTTATTTTTTTATCAATTGGTCAATTTTCGGCCAAGCGACTGAAAAGCTTCAACAAACATGATTGTAATAATCATGTTTTTCCAAACGGCCATATACGTCACGAAGCAGGTACGGAACCGCATTCAGGAGCGTTGCCATGGATCAACCTGATCTCGTCGCACAGCGCGACAAGTTCGGAAGTGAGCGACATCCGGCGCATGGATCAACAACCCCTCGTTGACTGCAAGCAAAGTCGAAAACCACAGGGCGCGCAACCCGGTAACATTTCCGGTTTGCCGTCATCTTTTTTGGTTGGCTGTCGGATTTTCGTCGTGAAGATCGTCCTAGAATGGATCGCGCATGATCGAAAAACCGCAAGGAGCACGACAATGCCACAGTCCCCCATGCCCTTCTTCTGGTACGAGCTGATGACCACCGATCTCGACGCCGCCGAGGCGTTCTACACCGCCGTGGTAGGCTGGCGGGGGCAGCCTTTCGACGGGGCGCCGGGCATGCCGCGCTATATCGTCATGAATGTCGGCGAGCGCGGCGTCGGCGGGCTGATGACGCTGCCCGATGACGCGCGCAAGATGGGAATGCCGCCGGCCTGGATCGGTTATATCCTCACCAGGGATGTCGATGCCGCAACGGCCTCCCTCAAGAAGGCTGGTGGCGCGGTTCACCGCGAGCCAGACGACATTCCGGGCGTTGGCCGCTTCGCCGTCGTTGCCGATCCGCAAGGCGCGATGTTCAACTTCCTGCAGCCCAGCGGTCCCGACCAGCCGCCGCTACCATTGGCGACACCCGGCAACATCGGCTGGCATGAGCTCTACACATCAGACTGGAAGGCGGCGTCCGATTTCTATTCCAGTCAGTTCGGCTGGGAGAGGGGCGACGCCATGGATATGGGTCCGATGGGCGTCTACCAGCTTTTCGCCTTCGGCGGCGAGCCCGTTGGCGGCATAATGAACAAGCCCGAGCAGATCCCGATGCCGGTCTGGCAGTTCTATTTCAACGTGCCCGGCATCGACGCGGCAGCCAAGCGCGTCACCGACAATGGCGGCAAGATCCTGATGGGTCCGATGGAGGTCCCCGGCGGCAGCTGGATCGTGCAGTGCACAGACCCGCAAGGCGCCCATTTCGCGCTAATGGCACCGGTGCGGTAGCAACGTCTCGTCGCGATTGGCGAAACCGGCAGCAAAAACCGATCTCCCCCCTCGTGGGGGAGATGTCCGGCAGGACAGAGAGGGGCGCTGTCCCTCCAACCTTACGCTCTTTGAGAACTATTCCGGCGTCAGCACGGAAACTTTGAGATCGGGCTTCTTGGCGCCGCTGAGCTGGATGGTCGCCGGGCCGGCGGCTAGCTTGAAGCGCACGCTCTTGCGGATCCCCGGACAGGTTTTTATACCACTGAAAGCCGCCGACTTCACGGCTTTACCGTCCTGAACGACATCGATCCAAGCCTCATCAGACAGGCTGATCTGGAGCTCTCCCTCCGGGGGCACGGCCACGCTCGCCATCGCGCCGAATGTACCGGCTGCCGGCGCGCGTTCCGGCGGAACGGTGAAGCTGATCGTGCCGACCGGCGCCAACGCCACATCTGCAGCCTCGCCGACCGAAAGGTCAGCGCCGGACTGCGCGGCGGGCGCCGCCGCAAACAGGGCCTCCTCGCGCGTCACCGGCCATTTGAAGGCAGCACAGCCGGCATCGTCGGCCGTGGCGACGCTGGTGCCTGCAAGGATGGCGAATAGGCTGACGACGACTTTTCTCATGGCAAACGGAACCCACATGGTTTGGAGTGTCTGGATATCACTACAACTATAGCATTTAAAATACAACCCTGGAGAGAAAAATATTAAAAGAACGAGGAACATTTCCAATCACTGATTGTGGCTGGCGGGCCATGCGAAGTGAATGGTCCCCTGTCGGGCGATGATCTATGGCCGGTTCGGGGGTAAAATGGAGTCTTAGATGAAGCTTTTCGACGGTCTTGTCAGATATCAGCTGCAGGCTCTGGCCGCATTGCGCTTCGTGACGGCACTGCAATTCATCGAACATGGTACGCAAAAGCTGTTCAATTTCCCCGTCGGCGACCATGCCGGCGCCCTGAGCGGGCTATCGCTGACCGCGGCCATCCTGGAATTCGCCGGTGGCATCCTGCTGGTATTGGGGCTTTTCACTAGGCCGGTGGCATTCCTTCTCAGCGGTGAGATGGCGATCGCCTATTTCATGGCGCACATGCCGCGCGACTTCTTCCCGGTCAACAATGGTGGCGATGCGGCAATATCGTTCTGCTTCATCTTCCTCTATCTGGTATTCGCCGGCGCCGGCGCATTGGCGCTGGATAACCGCCGCAGCGCCTGAAACCTCACCCACGCATCCGCTCGAAGTTCGCGTCGAACAGTGGGACCGGCTGCATGCGCGCAACATGGCGTTTGCCCAGAAGCTCGATCTCAAAACCGTCGACTTCGTCGGCAATCTCTTTCGGCACATAGCCGATAGCGACGGATTTTTTCGAATGATGCGCATAGCCGCCCGACGTGACCCAGCCGCGCACGGCGCCGCCATGCCAGATTGGTTCGTCGCCGATGACGTCGGCATCGACAGCATCGACGACAAAGGCCCGCAGCCGCAGTCTGCCGCCTTGCTTGCGCTCTGCCAGCGCCGCCTGCTTGCCGATGAAATCGGCCTCCTTGGCATAGGCGACGAAGCGATCGAGGCCGGCCTCCAGCGGCCCATAGATCGGCCGGTATTCGCGCGCCCATGAGCCGTAATTCTTTTCCAGCCGCAATGCGTTGAGCGCTCGCGAGCCGAACAGGCCGATGCCGAATTCTTCGCCCGCCGCCATCAGCGCCTGATAGGCGGCGCGCTGATATTCCGGCGCCACCCAGATCTCGTAGCCGAGATCGCCGGTGTAGCTGACACGCCCGACCAGACACGGCGCCATGCCGATGTCCATCTTGCTGATGGCCATGAACGGAAAGGCCGTATTCGACACATCAGATGGTGTGACCTTTTCAAGAAGGTTCCGCGTGCTCGGCCCGGCGATCGATAAGCCGGTGAGTTTTGCTCCCAGCGCTTCGATACTGACCGAGCCGTCCTTCGGCAGATGCGCTTCGAACCAGCGCATATGGTACTGCTCGGCGACGCCGGAGCCGGCCAGGAACCAGCCGTCCTTTTCCGAATTTGGGCTGCTGAGATTGGCTAGCGTGAAATCGCCAATCAGCCTGCCGTCTTCCTTCAGCATCGGCGCCAGCGTCATGCGGCCGGGCCTTGGCAGCTTGCAGGCAAGCAGGCGGTCGAGCCAGGCTGCAGCGCCCTCGCCCGTCACCTTGTATTTGGCGAAGCTCGAAATCTCCGACAGGCCAACGCCTTCTCGAACGGTCTTGACCTCATTTGCGACATGCTCGAAATCGCTCGAGCGCCGCCACGAGAACTCGTCCCTCACGCCTTCCGGCGCATACCATAGCGGCACTTCCAGCCCATAGGCGACGCCCCATTGCGCGCCTTTGGCCGACAGGAGATCATAGACCGGTGTGGTCTTGAGCGGCCGTCCAGCGGGCAGTTCCTCGTTGGGGAAGCGGATCGAAAACCGCCGCGAATAGTTTTCGCGCACCTTGGCGTTGGTATAGGCCATCGTGGCCCAGTCACCGTAGCGCGACACATCCATCGCCCAGATGTCGGCGCCGGGATCGCCCTCGATCATCCAGTTCGACAGCGCCAGCCCGACGCCGCCCCCCTGTGAGAACCCGGCCATGACACCACAGGCCGCCCAGAACCCCAGCAGGCCGCGCACCGGCCCGACCAGCGGATTGCCGTCCGGCGCGAAGGTGAAGGGCCCGTTGATGATCTGCTTGATACCGGTGTTCTGGAAGGCCGGGAAATGCCGGAAGCCGACCTCCAGCGATGGCGCGATGCGGTCGATGTCGGGCTCGAGCAACTCGTGGCCGAAGTTCCACGGCGTCTGGAACTCGGACCATGGCTTGTTGGCCTTTTCGTAAGTACCCATCAGCATGCCGCCGCGCTCCTGACGCAGATAGAGCTCGCCATCAAAGTCGACTGCATGGATGATTTCCGTGCCGGTCTTCTGGTTCCAGGCGGCGACTTCCGGCATGTCCTCGGTGATCAGGTACATGTGCTCCATCGCCAGCACCGGCAGCTCCAGCCCGACCATGCGGCCGACCTCGCGCGCCCACAGGCCGCCGGCGTTGACGACATGCTCGGCCACCACCTCGCCCTTGTTGGTAATGACGCGCCACAGCCCGTCGGCGCGCCGCACGATGTCCTCGACCTTTGTGAAGCGCTCAACCTCGGCCCCAAGCTTCCTCGCGGCCTTGGCGTAGGCGTGGGTAACGCCGGATGGATCGAGATGGCCATCCTCCTTGTTGCGGACGGCACCGACGAACTGCTTGGGATCGAGCAGAGGCATCAGTTCGGCGGCTTCGGCCGGCGATATCTCCTCGAGCTCGATGCCGAGATAGCGGCCCTTGGCGACAACGCCGCGCAGCCAGTCGAGCCGCGCCTCGGTCGCCGCCAGCAGCACACCGCCGGTCAGATGCACGCCGGTCGCCTGGCCGGACAGTTCCTCAATCTCCTTGTAGAGCGAGATCGTGTATTTCTGCAGCTTGGCGACATTGGGATCGCCGTTGATCGTGTGCATGCCGCCGGCCGCGTGCCAGGTCGAGCCGGAGGTCAATTCATCGCGCTCCAGGAGCACGATGTCGGTCCAGCCGTGCCGGGCCAGATGGAACAGCACGGAGCACCCGACGACGCCACCGCCAATAACCACGACCTTTGCATGTGATTTCATGGGATTCTCGTCATTTCAAAGAGTTGGATGGGTTTCATGATTCTGGAAGAGAAGAAGATGAATCCGAGAAGAGTGGTGCTTAAGGCTCGCTCTGCCCGATCGCTTCCTTGCGCTTGGCTAGGTACGCCTCCAGCGCCTCGCGCCTGGAGATTTCCATCACCGGCTCGGCGTAGTCCTCCAGCGCCTTCTTCCACAGCCTGGTCGCACGCGACGTGGCGTCGAGCCCACCGGCCTCCTGCCAGGCCTCGTAGTTCTGCCAGTTGGACAGTATCGGCTGGTAGAAGGCCGTGGCGTAGCGCTCCAGCGTGTGTGGCTCGCCGAAGAAGTGGCCGCCGGTCGGAACCGCACCCAGAGCCTCGACGGCAAGCTCGGCCTCGTTGACTTCGATCGGGCGCAAAAACTCCATCATGTGCTGGATCATCTCGACGTCGATGATGAACTTTTCGAACGATGCAGTCAGTCCGCCCTCCTGCCAGCCGGCGGCGTGATAGACGAGGTTGCCGTGGCCTAGCACCGCGCCCCACAGCGCCATCAGCGTCTCATAGGCGCCTTGCGCGTCGGCGGCATTGGAGGCTGAGCCCGGTGTCGTGCGATAAGGCAGCTTGTAACGCCGCGCCAACTGTCCGGACGCGATGTTCGCCTTGGTATTTTCAGGCGTGCCGAAGGCCGGCGCGCCCGATTTCATATCGACATTGGAGGTGAAGGCGCCATACATCACCGGCGCGCCGCGACGGACGAGCTGCGTCAGCACAACGCCAAACAGCGCCTCGGCATTCTGCTGGGCGAGCGCGCCGGCAAGCGTCACCGGGCTCATCGCTCCCATCAGCGTGAACGGCGTCACCGCCACCGACTGGCCGAACTCGGCCATCGTCATCAGCCCCTCGGCCATCATCTCGTCGAAGCGGCGCGGCGAGTTGACCGAAATGATCGTGGTGACCCCGGGATCGTCGCGCATCTCGTCAAGCGTCAGTCCGCGCGCGATTGCCATCATCTTGATGCCGTCGAGCGCCCTGCCACGGCCGATGGCCGAGACGTGAAAGCTTTTGTCCGTCAGCGTCAGATTGGCGAAATAGGTGTCGAGATGACGGGAATTCGCCGGCAATTCCACCGGCGCGCAGACCTGGTTGCCGAGCATGTGGATGCAGTTGAAATGCTGCGCCAGGCGGACGAGATCGGAATAATCGCGCAAATTGCCGGCACGGCGGCCGCGCTCCATGTCGTGCACATTGGGCGGCCCGGCGACGAGCGTGAAGTTGATGGTATTGCCGCCGAGGTGGACGGCATGGGCGGGATTGCGCGGCGTCAGAGTGTAGCTGGACTGTGTCGTCTTCAGCGCTTCCTCGATCATGCCGCGATCGATGCGGACGTTCATCGAGGCATGATCGACCTTGGCCCCGGCCTTCTCGAACAGCGACAGCGCCCGCGGGCTCATCACCTCGATGCCGAAATTCTCCAGGATATGCATAGAGGCTTCATGGATCGCCTCGATCTGGTCGGCCGAAAGCATCGCCATCGGCGGATAAGGGTTTGTCACCCGCCTGAGCGGCAGTTGCGGGATGGCGGTCGGTCCCCTGTTGCTCGTTCGCTCGGCGCCGCGCTTGCGTCTTGGTTCGCTCATGCGGCGCATCAAAGCGCCGGCACGAGGATCGAGCTGTCAAGAATCCGCCACCTGCGGGCGTGATTTTAGCCAAGGCGCCATTCCGGGAATTGCATATCGGTAAAAGCGACAACAAACGTCGGAATCTTCATACTTCCTCAGCGCCTGCCAAAGCGGCCGACGAGCCGTTAAGGAACGCCGCAAGATTCCTTTTATGTTTTCGGCCTAATGCTCTTCCAATGCGTAGGTCGAGTTTTAGTAAAATTGTAGCGATTGCCGTGCCGCTGACGCTTTCGGCATGCGCGACGCCGCCGAACCACATCAACGATGTCTGCGCCGTTTTCGACCAGAACGATGGCTGGTTCGACAACTGGCAGGCGGCGGCACAGCGCGCCGAGCAGAAATATGGGGTGCCGGTCCCCGTGCTGATGGCGACGGTGCGCAAGGAATCCGGCTTCAAGAGCAACGCCAGGCCGCCGCGCACCAAGCTGCTGGGCTTCATTCCCTGGAAACATATCTCCAGTGCCACCGGCTTCTCGCAGGCGCTCGACGGCACCTGGGCGCAATACCAGAACGAGACCGGCAGTTGGGCGGCGCGCCGCACCAGGTTTGCCGATGCCGTCGATTTTGTCGGCTGGTATCATTCCAAGACCGCCGACACGCTCGGCGTCGCCCGCAACGACACCTACAATCTGTATCTCGCCTACTATCTTGGCTGGAATGCCTATAAGCGCGGCAATCGCGGCGGCGCCGACGTGCAGCGCTATGCGCACGCCACCGAACAGATGGCGCAGGACTACGCCGCGCAGCTACGGCAATGCGCGCCCTAGCATATCAACGGTATTTCAGCCGCCCTTGGGTTTGCGCGGCTTGCGCGTGGCGTTCTCAGCTTGGCGGCCGTCGCCGACTGTCGGCGGCGTGATTGGTGCCACCGCGCTATCGGCAGAGCTTGAGATGCCGCCGGTCTCTGAAACCTCGTCGCGAACCTCGTGACGGCGGGCTTTGGCGACCGCTTCGGCATTCTCCGCTGCCTGACCCTCGGCATCGGCTTCAACGCTGCCAGTCTTGCCATGCGGGCGCTTGGGCGGATCTCCAGCAAAGCCCGGGCCAACACCGTGGTTTGCATCATCCGGCACGCCCTCATTCGCCGCGTGTTCCTTGTCGAATTTAATCACCGGCTCCATTTTTGCCAGCACGTCGTCGGCCAGCCAGCACAGGCTCATATGACCGTCGCCGAGATTTTTGACCGGCGGCACCGTAGTTTCGCAAAGATTGTCCGGCACAAGTTTCTTGTAGCCGCAGCGCGTCTGGAACGGGCAGCCCGAGGGCGGGTTCATCGCCGACGGAATGTCGCCTTCGAGCACGATATGCCTTTTCACCACGCTGGTATCGGCAATCGGGATCGCCGACAGCAGCGCCTCGGTATAGGGGTGATAGGGCGGCGAAAATATCTGGTCGGTCGTGCCTTGCTCGACGATATAGCCGAGATACATGACGACGACGCGGTCGGCGATGTAGCGCACCACCGACAGATCGTGGCTGATGAACAGCATCGTGGTCTTGTTCTTGCGCTGGATGTCCATCAAGAGTTCGGTCACCGCCGCCTGGACGGACACATCCAGCGCCGAGACCGGCTCGTCGGCCACCACCACCTTGGCGTCGCCGGCAAAGGCCCGCGCCACGCCGATGCGCTGTTTCTGGCCACCTGAAAGCTGGCGCGGCTTGCGCGTCTCGAATGCCCTTGGCAGCTTCACCAGATCGAGCAGTTCCAGCATCCGCTTGCGGCGGTCGGCCACCGTGTCGCCGACATTGAACTTTTCCAGCGTACGGATGATCTGCGAACCGACCGAATGGCTGGGATTGAGTGTGTCGAACGGATTTTGGAACACCATCTGGATCGACGACACGGTGTCGACGCTGCGCTTCTCGATCCCGGTCGACTGGATTTCCTTGTTGCCCAGCTTCACGCGGCCGGAGCTTGCCGTTTCGAGGCCGAGCAACACCTTGGCCAGGGTCGATTTTCCGCAGCCGGATTCGCCAACGATAGCGACGGTCTCGGATTCGCGCGCCATGAAAGAGATCGTCTCGTTGGCCTTGACGACACGTCCTTCGCTCGAGCCGAACACTTCGCTGCCGCCGACTTTGTAGTACTTCCTGAGGTCTTCGATCTGGAGCACCGGCGCACCGGGCACCACGCGCTCGTTGACTTTCTTGGCGCCAGGCGGCAGCGCCTCCCAGTCGATCTCGTTGAAGCGTACGCACCGCGAGAAATGCCCGTCATGGCCTTCGACCGCGATCATCGGAATTTCGGCGGCGTTGCAGACGCCCTCGACGAAATGGTGGCAGCGCGGGCCGAAATTGCAGCCCTTCGGCCGCTCGTGCGGCAGCGGCAACTGCCCCGGAATGGATATCAGAGGCCGCGAATTCTTGTCGGCGCCCGGCAACGGGATCGAGCGGAACAGGCCTTGCGTGTAGGGATGGCGCATCCGGTCGAAGACGTCCTTGATCTTGCCCGTCTCCACCGCTTCGCCCGAATACATCACCGTGATGCGGTCGCAGGTCTCCAGGATCAGGCCGAGATTGTGCGACACGAAGATCATCGAGGTCCCGAACTTCTCGCCCAGCCCCTTGACCAGATCGACGATACCGGCCTCAACCGTCACGTCGAGCGCTGTCGTCGGCTCGTCGAGCAGAAGCAGCGCAGGCTTCGACAGCAGCGCCATGGCAATGACGATGCGCTGCTGCTGGCCGCCGGAAAGCTGGTGTGGGTAGGAACGCATCATGCGCTCGGGATCCGGCAGCTTCACCGCGCGCACCATTTCCAACGCGCGTTTATAGGCTTCATCCTTCGATACCTTGTCGTGGATCAGTGGCACTTCCATCAGCTGCTGGCCGACCTTCATCGCCGGATTGAGACTGGCCATCGGCTCCTGGTAGATCATGGCGATCTTGTTGCCGCGGATGGCGCGCAGTTCCTCGTCGGACAGTTCTCCCATGTCCTTGCCTTGGAACTTGATCTTTCCGCCGACGATCTTTCCGATGTTCGAGAGGTCGCGCATGATGCCGAGCGACACGGTCGACTTGCCGCAGCCGGATTCGCCGACGATGCCCATCGCCTCGCCGGGCATGACCGTGCAGGAAAAATCCATGACGGCCGGGATCTCTCCCTTGCGGGTGAAGAAGGAGATCGACAGGTTCTCGATCTCGATGATCGGCCCATTGGTCGGCTTGGCGGGATTTCGAACTGCCTCATTCATGGGTCGCTCCAATCCTTGTTCTGCAGGCATGTCGGGCCGAACCCGGCATCGATCTTTCCCGGTTCAATCTTTCCCGGCATCAATCCTTCATCGACTGTTCGCGCAACGAATCCGCCAGGAGGTTGAGGCCGAGCACGAACGACATCAATGCGATCGTCGGCGGCAGCGCCGGGTGGATGAAAGAGCGCAGCAGCCGGCTGGCATCCTTGATCGCCGTGCCCCAGTCCGGGCTTTCCGGCGCCAGCCCCAGCCCGAAATAGCCGAGCGTGCCGAGCAGGATCGTAGTGTAGCCGATGCGCAGGCAGGCGTCGACGATCAGCGGCCCGCGCGCATTGGGCAATATCTCCCACAGCATGATGTACCAGGGCGATTCACCGCGCGTCTGCGCCGCCGCAACATAGTCGCGCGTTTTGATATCCATGACCAGGCCGCGCACGATGCGGAACACGCCCGGGCTGGAGGCGAACACCACTGCCACGAAGATGTTGAGCTGGTTGGGATCGATGTGGATGATCTTGAACGGATCGGCGTCGAAGACAAGGCCGGCATAGATCCAGCCGCCAACGACCAACGTCAGGCCAAGCAGGATATAGAGGCGGTCGGGCCGGTTCTTGTAGCGCGTCCAGAACAGCACGCTGAAGAAGATGATCGGGAACAGGAAGAACAGCCCGGCCATCGCGTAGGGGATCGGCGTGTCCATGATGCCTGGCGTCACCAGGAGGTAGAACAGCAGGATCACCGGGAAGGCCAGCACCAAATTGGCGAGGAAGGAGAGCACCGTATCGATCCTGCCGCCGTAATAGCCAGCCGGCAGGCCGAGCGTGATGCCGACCATCAGTGCAAAGCCGGTTGCCGCCGGCGCGATGATCAGCACGATCTGGCTGCCATAGACCATGCGGGAGAACACGTCGCGGGCGAGCTTGTCGCCGCCGAAATAGTATACAAGCTTCGACGCCGGCTCGATCGCGCCCGGCAGCGCGTCCTTCATGATCGGCACCTGGGCGAGCGGATCGAAGGGCGCGACGGTCGATGCGAAGATCGCCGTGAACAGCCAGAACAGGCAGATGCCGACGCCGACGATGCCGACGCCGCTGTCGAAAAGCTGGCCGTAAAGGCCAAGCTTCTTCTTGTAGCCGAAGCTCGCCCCCATCACCAGGGCGAGAGCGATCCAGACCGGCCAGAAGCGGGTAAGCACGCCGAGTACGACGTTGAAGGCGCTGAGATATTCGACCTGCATCCGCCCGGTCTCCTATTGAACTCTGATGCGCGGATTGAGGAACGCGTAGCCGACATCGGAGATGAGCTGTGTGATCAGGACGATAAACACCGAGACCAGCGAGCAGCCGAGCAGAAGATCGATGTCGTTGTTGCCGGCCGCCTCGACCAGCGTGTAGCCGAACCCCTGGTAGCGGAACATCACCTCGACGATGACGACGCCGGTGAGCAGCCAGGGGAACTGCAGCATGATGACCGTGAACGGTGCGATCAGCGCGTTGCGCAGAGCGTGCTTTACCACCACGCTGCCGAAGGAGAGGCCCTTCAGCCGGGCGGTTCGGATATATTGCTGCGTCATCACCTCGACCATCGAGGCGCGGGTCATGCGGGCGATGTAGCCGATGCCGTAGATCGCCAGCGTCATCACCGGCAAGGTGAAATTGTAGAAGGTGATGCCCTGGCTGGCCGAGGCCGCCGAGCCGTTCAGCACGCCGAGCCAGGAGGCGAAGATGACGGTGAAGATGACGCCCGAAACATATTCGGGCGTCGCCGTCGAGGCGATCGACGCCACCGACAATGTGCGGTCGGTGCGTGAGCCCTCGCGCATGCCGGCAAGAATGCCGATCAGGAGCGAGACCGGCACCATAACCGCAAGCACGCAGAGCATCAGGATGCCGGTGGCGCTGAGCGCCGGAAAGAGTTTCGAGGCGACCGTCGTCTTGAATTTGGTCGAGCAGCCGAAATCGCCTTGCAGGATGCCGGAAAATGTCGGCACGACCGGATCGTTGCAGAAGGAGAAACGCTGCGCTGGCTTGCCTGTCGCCGGGTCGGTCACCGGCTGCTTGGGCACGACGCCCAGCCATTGTCCGTAGCGGACAAAGAAATTCTGCCGATAGCCATGATTGACCAGCCAAGCCTCGAGCTGCTCGGCCGATGTGTGCATTTCGGTTTGGCTGATCGCGAGCTTCTTCAGATTGGGCCCGAGATTGACCAGGAAGAAGACGATCATCGTCAGGCACAGCATCGTCAATGCCATGGTGCCGAGACGCCTGATAACGAAAGAAAGCATGGCGGTCCCCTGCCGGTCGGGTTGGGGGGTGGAACCGGTTTGCAAGCCGTGCCCTGCCGCCAGCGGCAGAACAAGCCTTCAGACCAGTCCCAGATGCAATACCCTTTTTATTGCAGACCCCGGCCGAAGAGTCCGCAACTTTTTGCTGCGCCGACTTCCGGTCCAAGGACCATGCAACGAGCGAGAGAAAGGGGCCAGACGCCCCTTTCCGGATCGTCCGGTCAGGCCTGGTCGAGCCAGACCTTACCGTAGTCGCGCTCGAAGGTCGGGTGCATCTTGTAGTTCTGCACCGCCTTGACCGAATGGCTGTAGAGCTTGCGCCAATAAGGCTGGATGATAATGCCGGAATCCTGCAGGATCTGCTCGATATCCTTCATCATTTCCTTGCGCTTGGCGGCGTCGGCAACTGCCAGCGCAGCGTTGAGCTTGGCATCCCACTCGGGATTCGACCAAGCCGTCTCGTTCCAGGCTTCACCTGTACGATAGCCGATCGCCAGAACCTGGACGCCGAGCGGCCGCATGTTCCAGTTGGTCATCGACAGCGGATACTTCGTCCAGTCGTTCCAGAAGGTCGAACCCGGCAGCACCGTACGCTTTACCTTGATGCCGGCGTCGCGCATCTGCGCGGCGATCGCATCGCCGGTGTTCTTGTGCCAGTCTTCGTCGACCGTGATCAGCTCGTGCTCGAAATCGGCTTGGCCGGCTTCCGCCATCAGCGCCTTTGCCTTGGCCGGGTCGCGAGCAACCTTCGGCAATTCGTAGTATTCCGGATGGATCGGGGCGACATGGTGGTTCTCGGCAACCGTGCCGGCATTGCCGTAGCCGAGCTGGAGGACGACAGCGTTGTCGACCGCGAGCTGCAGGGCGTTGCGAACCTTCTGGTCGCCGTAAGGCTTGTTGGTCACATTGGTGCGGCAGACGATCGTCGAGGCGGTGACGACCTCGGACTTCGCCAGGTCCATGCCGTCGAGGATCGACACATAGTCGGCCGAGGTTTCGAAATTGGTGTGCACTTCGCCAGCTTCGAAAGCGCTGACCATCGCCGCCGGATCGGTGCCGTAGTCGATGAACTCGATGCCGTCGAGGAAGACCTCGCCATCCCACCACTTGTTGTCTTCACGACGCTTGTAGACCACTTTCTGGCCGACATCGTAAGAGACCAGCTCGAACGGCCCAGTGCCGATCGGGCAGGACTTGAAGTCGCCGCCTTTTTCGTCGAACGTCTTGTGGACGATGAGGCCGGGATAGTCGCACACGTTGGGAATGAGGGCGATATCGGGCTTGCTGAGCGTCAGCTTGATCGTGTGGTCGTCGACCTTGGTTACCGCGCTCTCATCCAGCTTGTCGTCCTTGACCAGCGAACCGAGGCGACCGGGCATAGAATTGCCTTCGGCCTTCTTGTCGGCCCAACGCTTGAGGTTGAAGATGACGTCGTCTGCGGTGAACGGATCGCCGTTGTTCCAGGTGACGCCTTTGCGCACATGCAGCGTGTATTCGGTAGCGTCGTCATTCACGTCCCAGCTCTCCAGCAGATAGGGGCGGAATGTGTATTCGGTGGTATATTTGACCAGCGGCTCGAGCGCCTGACGCTCGGCATTGGCGATTTCCGACCAGTCGGACTTGCGCGGATCCTTCGGATCCTTGATCCACTGCGCGACCTTCAATACGCCGCCTTTCTTGCCCTGGACCTCTTCCGCCTTGGCCGGCGTGGGGTCTGCAAGGCCAAGTATGCCATATGCCATCGCCGTCGACGCACCGAAGACGCTGGCGAGAGCCAGAAATTCGCGACGATCCATCTTGCCTGCCTTGGCGTCTTCGGCCATGGCCAGGATGTGATCGGGAACGCGGTCGCCGTTACTCTTGTAGATCGTCATGACTAACTCCCATTGTTGGCTTTCTGCCTTTTAACATTCCGCATTCGCGCCATGATGTCAAAGACGGCACGGATTGGGAACATGCCAAGGAATGTGCAACTTTGAAAGCAGGGCGGTTCGCGCGATAACGACAGTCTTGGCGCAAATTTGCTACTGCGCCAGGGATTTCGCGCGAAATCTCCACGGACAATTAAACCGGGACATTTGCTGCTGCGCCGCTCGTTCTTCGGGCAACCAACTGTTCTGCGCGAACAGCCGTTTCAATATTCCCGTTCATAGAAAACACCGCCTTTGGCTTCGCCGGCGTCGGTTGCCTCACCACGCAGCTTGACGCCGCGCCCGACGTCGAGATCGACGGTTGCCTTGCCCGAGCCGGGCCTATCGCCCTTCTGGATCGTCACGTAAGTGCGGTCGTTGAGATACTTGCCCGCCGAGACGGCGGTGCCGCCCTCTTCGTCGGTGATTACGTCGAGATCGTCGACGCCGATCGCGCTGCGCAGGTTCTGCAGCAGGGAGGTCGAGCCGCCGACGCCGGCCAGTTGTCCGGCAGCCTCGGCAAGCTGCGCGATCTGCAGCGGCGACAGGTTCGACATCGAACGGCCGAAGATCAGCTGCGCCAGCACCTCGTCCTCCGGCAGCGCGGGTACCGAGGAGAAGGTGAATTTCGGGTTGGTCGCCTCGCCCGACACCACGATGGTCACGGTGGCGCTGGTTGTCTTGGATTGCGCCGTAAGGTTGAGGTAGGGCACCAGAGAGCCCGAGAAGCCGACCGTGCCTTCGGTGAAGGTCAGCCGCTTGGCAAGGATCGTCAGCCGCCCGCGCCGCAAGGTGAAGGTGCCGACCGCCTGGGGTGACGATGCCGGACCGGTCAGCCGCAGCGAACCGCCGAGCTCGGCGTCGACGCCCCTGCCCTGGATGAAGATCTGGCTCGGCGCATTGATCGTGACGTCGAGGTTGAGGCCACTGCCGCCGCCACCGCTGCTTGCAGCGGCCGGGCGCAACGCCTTGTCCTGCGCACGCACGGCTGCCGGCGCATTCTTGTGCTTGACGTTGAGCTCGGCCAGCGAGCCGGGCAGCTTTTCGGGTACGGTGATGACGGTCTTGGCCAGGTTGACGGTACCGGAAATCACCGGCCCGGAGGTGAGCGGTCCCTTGATGGTCAGGTCGCCGCCGAGGTTAGCAGTGACCACCTTGCCGTCGGTATAACGGCCGTCGACCAGTTTGACCGACAGGTCGGCTGGGAAACCCTTAGCCGGATCGATGCCGACGGTGCCGCTGGCCGAAAGGCTGCCACGCGTCGACAGCGTGCCGGTCAGGCGGTTGATCCTGGCCACGCCACCACCGATAGCGACATCGGCGGTGATGTCGTTGATCGCAAGCCCCGAGCGCGCGTCGACCAGGCGGGCGCCTGACGTACGGACCGTGCCTGAGATCACCGGCGACGTCGCCGGGCCGCGCACCTGCACATCGACGTCGGCCGTGCCGCTCAAGGACAGGCCTTGCGCGGCGAGTGTCCTGGTGAGGAAGGCGAACGGCACCTTGCCGGAAAAGTTGAGATCAAGGGTGGGCGCGCCTGATGTCGTCATCGTGCCGCCGCCCTTGAGGCCAAGGCCGGCGGCATCGCTCATGTTGGCGTCGAAGGTCAGTCTGTTGCCCGAATACGTACCTGAAGACGAAACGCCCATGCCGCCGAAACCTGCACCGCGGGTCTGCGACGTCTGAACGCCTGCGGCGTCGATCTTGAAGGCGACGGCCGGATTGGCCGGCGCGCCCGTCACCTTCACCGTGCCCGAGACGGAGCCGGCGGCATCGAGGCCAGGCGAAAAACTGTTGGCCATCGAGATCGGGACGCGGGCCAGCGTCGCGTTGAGGTCGAGCGCCTGCCCAGCCGTGCCCGTGACCGTCGCCGTTCCGCCGCCGAGGTTGAGCACCAGCCTGTCGAGGCTGATCACTCCATTGGCGATGTTGATGGTCGAGGCCTGGGCGATAGCCGCCTTGATGCCGCGAATGGTCGCCTCGCCGGAGGCAAGTTCGACCGTCGTCGTGCCCTTGACCGCCCTGACCCGGCCGCCGGCCTTCAGCGGAATATCCTTCACGGTGGCGCCACCGGAGAAACCGGTCCATTCGCCGTCGCGCTTGAGATCGACGTCGACACCACGGATAACCGTGCCGCCGGAAGTGACGCTGTCGGCACGGATTTTTCCGGAGATCACCGGTGCCGCCAGGTAGTTGGCGATCAGCGCATCGATGGTCACGGCCTTGGCCGAGACATCGCCGCGCGAGATCGAGCCCGTCGTCGCCTTGATGGCGACCTGCGGCACGGCGCCAGCCCTGGAGAAGGCGATCGTGCCGCGCACATCGCCATCGGCCTTTTCCAGTGCCAGGGCAGCAAGCGGACCGATATCGGGCAGGTCCAGTGCTACCGTACCGACCGGCACGAAGGCATCGTCGAGCGCCAGGTCGCCGGAAATACGGTTCTTGCCCAGCGACAGCAAAAGCCCGTTGATGGCGCGTTTGCCGTCCGATGTCGCCAGCACGGCACTACCCTGCAGCGACTGGCCCGCGACATTTCCGGTGAGTTGTACATTCGCCGCCGGGTTGGCGGCATCAGCCTTGCCGGTGGCGGTGAGCTTCAGTCCGGTGATCTCACGCGCCGCCACCGAAAGCCTATCGCTGTTGACAGTCAGCGACAGATCCGGCGCGGTGCTGGCGCCTTGCGCATTCAGCGCGAAAGAAATAGCGCCTTTGGCATCCTTGGATAGCAGCGAGACGTCGCCCAGCGCGCCTTTGACGTCGGCGCTCAGCTTGTTATCGGCAAGGCTCGCCCGCCCGTCTGCGGTCAGCGCGCCTGATGACAGCCTGATCGCGTTGGCGGTGACATTGCCGTTGGCGTCCCGCTTCAGCGCGGCACTGAGTTGCGTCCGCTCGGCGAGCATGCCACGCGCCGCTACTGGCAGCGCCGCCGACGCGGCATCCGCCTTGAGATTTAGATCGATGGCGCCGTCGGCCAGCGAGACCCGCCCGTTGAAGCCGCTGTTCAACGCGTCGCTGGTCACGGTGCCGCTATCGATGATGACAGCGTCGGCGGCAAGGCTGCCGGCGACTTTGGCAGTGACCTTGCCGGCGATCAGCGGCGCGACGGTCGGATTGTCGAGGCCGATTTTTCCGGCGGTCACCGAGCCGAAGATCGGCCCGCTCCGGGCTTTCACGTCGAAGCGGTCGGAGTGCAGCGCAAGCGTGATGCCCTCGATCTTAGCTAGATTGGTGGCGGCCGATGGCAGCGTCGCGGAGATGTCGAGCTTCGGCTGGGTGCCCTGCCCGGCCGCCTTTAGCGACAGCGTCTGCAGCTCGAGCTTGATCGGGCTCTCCTTGCTGCCGAGCGAAAGCGGCAGGCTCGGGCCGGTGGATGCGAGGTCGAGCGAGAAATCGCTGGCACCGTTCGGATTGATGGTGCCGGCTGCCTTGCCGGAGATTTTCTCGCCGGCAAGCGTCGCATGCTCGATGGCGACGCCGCTGGCCGACGAGAAACGGCCAGCCGCATCGAGATTGAGCGGCCCGAGCCCGGCCCGCCGGGTCTGGCTGGTTTCGCCGCCGCTGAGCCGGGCGTTGAAGCGAATGTCTGGGGCAGCCGACGATCCCGTGACTTGCGCGGTGCCGCTGAGCGTGCCCGCGGCATCGAGGCCCGGTGAAAAATCATTGGCAAGTGCTGCCGGCACCGCCGACAAGGTGGCAGCGAGATCGAGCGTCTGGCCAGCCGTACCCGACACGGCAACCGAACCACCGCCGACACCGAGCGCCAGTTTCTCTATGCTCACCATGCCATTGGCGATTGTCAGCGCCGATGGCTGCGCGACCGCTGCCTTGATGCCGCGGATGGTCGCCTCGCCGGAGGCAAGCTCGATGCTGGTGATGCCGTTCGCAACCCTGACCCGCCCGGCCGCGCTGGCCGGAATGCCGGCGACCGTGGCGCCGCCGCTAAAGCCGGTCCAGTCGCCATCGCGCTTCAGGTCGACGTCGATGCCGCTGATCACCGTGGTTCCGGAGGTGATCGTGTCGGCCTTGATCTTGCCGGAGATCGCCGGGGCTTTGAGATAATTGGCGACCAGAGCGTTGACGGCGATTGTCTTCGCCGCCAGTTCGCCGCGCGAAATCGCGGCGCTCGTCGCATCGATCGCGACCGTCGGCGCACCATTGTCATTCGCGAAACGGATCGTGCCACGCACGTCGCCGGCTACCGTTTGGCCGGCAAGTCTGGCCAGCGGAGCAATATCCGCGGCATCGAGGTTCAACGTGCCGAGCGGCAGCAGGTTGTCGTCGAGCCCGAGGTCGCCGGAGACCTTGTTGTCGGCCAGTGAGACGGCAAGTCCATTGATGGAGCGCTTGCCGTCGGTGGTGACCAGCGATGCCTTGAGGTCGAGCGGCTGGTCGTCGACCGAGCCGGTCAGCGAGACATCGGCGGCAGGGCTGGCAATGTCGGCCTTGCCGCTCGCGCTCAACTTGATCTGCTTCACCGCATGGCCGGACGCCGTCAGGCTGTCGCTGTTGGCCGAAACCGAGAAATCCGGTGCGCTGCGCGCGCCGCTTGCCGTCAGCGCGAAACCGACGGCGCCGCCGACCTTCGCGCCGACCAGCGGCGACAGTACCGACACGTCGCCGAGCGTGCCCTTGATATCGGCCCGGATATCGGTGCCTTGCGCACTGGCGGTGCCGCTGGCACTAAGCGTACCGGAGGTGAGCTGCAATGCGTTGGCGGCGAACGCACCGTCCGGGTCGCGTGTCGCGGTTGCGGAAAACTGCACACGCTCGCCGAGAACCGAGCTGATCTGCGGCGGCAGCGCCGCCGAAGCCGCGTCGGCATTCATCTTGAGCGTCATCGACAGATCGGCCAGCGCCACAGTGGCCGTCACGGACGCATTGAGCGCGTCGCTGCGCAGCGTGCCTTGGTCGACAACGACCTGTTCCTTGCTGACCGAGCCGGCGAGACCGGCGCTGACCCTTCCCGTTATCAGCGGCGCCAATGTCGCAACGTCGGTGTTCAGGCCGGCCGCCGTCAGCTTGATGGTGACGGGCCCGCTACGGTTCTGGATGTCGAAGCCATCAGAATGCACTTGCCCGATCAGGTCGTCCACCCGCGTGCCGCCCGCCACCACGGAGACCAGCGACGCGCCGATATCCACCATCGGCGCCTTGCCATCGCCGAAAGCGCGGACCGTGGCGTCCTTGATCGCCACGGTTATCGGCTGTGCCTCGCTGCCGAGGCTAAGCACGATCGGCGGTCCTTTCGCGGCGAGTTTCACAGAAAGATCGCTGACGCCGTTCGGATCGACAATGCCGGCGGCGGTCGCGTGCACGGCGCCGCTGTCGATATTGGCGCGCTCGACATCGACGCCGCCGGCCGCGGTCGCTGTGCCGGCAAGGTCGAAGGTGGTCTTGCCGGCAAACAGCGGTTTCAGGGTTTCGGGCAGGAAGCGCTCGAATTCGCCATCGCCGTTGGCCTCGACATAATGGCCCTTATCGGTGAGCTGATGGCGACCGGTGAGTTGGGTGACGATCCGGCCGTCGACAACGAAAGTCCCAATACCATTCCAGTTGGCGAGCGGTCCTGTGCCGGAAACGACAATGTCGACTGGCGGCGCGCCCGGCAGCTTGAGCAGGTTGGCGATGATGCCGCCGGCCGGCTCGGATGCCTTGAGGTCTAAGTCGAGCTTGTTGTCAGCCGGCGCGAAATGGGCTTTGGCGTCGACCGTGCCTTGCTTGCCGTCATGGCGAACGATGTTGAGGCTGCTCTCGATCGCCAATGGCGAGGCGTCCGCCTTGAGCGCTCCCTTGGCTGCAAGTTCGGCGACGCCGCTGCCGGCCAGAGCCTGCCCGAGCGCGACTTCGGGAAGGTCGAGTTGCTTGACGTCGATGGAAACCGGCAGCGTCGCCGCTCCGCTTTGGCTCGGCTGCGTGCTGGCCACCGGCAGCCGTGCCAGCTCGATGCGCTCGGCCCCAATGCGATCGGCGCTGAAGCTCTTCGACAGGAGTGCCAGAGGCGACCAGTCGACTGCCACCTTGCGCGCCACCATCCAGGCGCCTTCGCGATCCTCCAGAACGACATGATCGACCCTCAGCGCTCCCGACCAGATGCCGTCGATGCCGACGACAGTGACCTTGCGATCGCCGCTCGAGGCCAAGGTCGAGATGATGCCGGCAAGGTTTTCGCGGCCGCCCTCGGTTTTGGTCAGCACGATGAGCGCCCCCACCGCCGCTGCCACGACGATGAGCAGCGTGTAGAAAAGGATACGGAGGATGCGCCTGAATATTGCCATCAGAATGCCTGGCCGATGCCGGCATAAATGCCGAAATGAGGATCGTCGGGGCCGCGGTTGAGCGGCACTGCCGCGTCGATGCGCAGCGGCCCGAACGCCGTCAGATAGCGCAAGCCTACACCCGCGCCGACCTTCATGTCCGAAAAATCGGGGACCTGCCTGGTCGACACCGTGCCGGCATCGACGAACGGCACGACGCCGATCTTGTCGGTGACGGCGATGCGCATCTCGACAGAGGTCTCGAAGAAGGAAAGCCCGCCGATCGGCTCTCCATTGCTGTCCTTCGGGCCGATGCCCTGATAGGCATAGCCGCGCACCGAGCCGCCGCCGCCGGAGTAGAAGCGCCGGTCGGCCGGAACATCCTGAAGACCGGCGCCGATGATCGAGCCGATGGCGACACGTTCGGCAAAAACGAATTTCGAGGCCGAATCGAGCAACTGGTAGGCCGACCCCTCGCCTTTCAGCTTGACGAACGCAGCCCCGCTCAAAATGTCGTAGCTCGGCTCGGCATAGGCCAGCACCCTGAAGCCCCTGGTCGGATTGAGCTTGCTGTCGCGATTATCGTAGACATATTGCAGCGGAATGCTGGCGATCAGATAGGTGTGTTTGCCGAAAGCGTCGTGGATCCTGGAATAGTCGAGCGCGACTTGCGCGGAAACCGTCTGCTTCTTGTCGAGTTCGTAGGACAGGCCGGTGCTGCCCTTGACCGAGAAATGGTCGTAGGCGTCGGGGTGCTCCAGCACGGTGTTGACACTGGCAATGAATTTCGACGCCGGCCCGACCACGCCCGGCTTTTCGAACATGACGCCGGCATTGTAATTGAGCTGGGTCAAGTCGTTGCTGCCGATGCCGCTGATCTTGCCGTCGATGCGCAGCTTTTCGGCGCGGCCAAACAGATTGCGGTGGCCCCAATAGCCCTCGAGGCCCAGCCCTTCGGTGTTTGAGAAGCTGCCGCCAATGCCGAAATAGCGCGGCTTACGTTCGCTTACCTGGACACCGATCGGGATGTTGCCCTCGACGTCGAGGGCGTCGGCTTCCTTCACCGTCACGCTGTTGAAGACCTCGAGCCCGAGCAGCCGGTCGCGCGCATCGTCGATCTCATCGGGCGAATATTGGCGGCCGCGCTTCAGGCCGGTCATATATTCGGTGAAGTCGCGGTCGACCTTTTCGGTGCCCTCGACAGTGGTGTCGCCATAGCCGGCGACCGGCCCGGCCGCGACGGTGAGCGTCACGTCGAGCGTCGACCCGGCGTGCTCGGCGACGATCTCGCGGCCCGTTACCTTGGCCAACGGCCTGCCTTCTTGCTTGAGTGCCCGCACGATCGCCGCCTCGGCCTTGAGCACGGCGCCCGAACCGGCGTCACCGCCGGCGATCAGGCCGAAATCGGCACTTGCCAGCCCCGCTGCATCGCCTTTCAGTCTGATGTTGCCAAGCGTGAATTTCGGCCCGGCTGCTATGCTTATCACCACCGGAATCGGCTGCGGGCCGGAAAACTCGGCATCGGGCGGCAGATCGTCGAGCGGCTTGCCCTGAATAGTGATGGTGACGACACCCTCGTAGCGCGCGTCCGCGTAGAGCGCGGCGACAAGTTGCTCACGGTCGCTGCGCGCCTTGGCCAAAAGACCCAGCGAACCTGATACCGGGTGTTCCTCGTCGGCTTTCAGCGCCGAGGCGTTTTCGAGCTTCTCGGCGAGATCCTCGTCGGCGTCGGGCGCTTCTATCGTCACGGCATAGCGCAGTGGGTCGACGATGTCGGCATCTTCGTCCTTTGACGACCCCCAGAGCTTGATGCCGAAAATCTCGAAGGCTGCCGCACTTCCGGTTTCGGCAACAAGTGCCGTCGAGCACAACAAAGCGAAAAGCAGGGCGCGCGAAAGCGCGCGCTGTGGCGCGGTTCCTCCCGACATCTGCCTTTCATACGCCGGCATTATGCTCCTAGCCTAGCTCGCAAACCTAAAATTGGAATGAAGTTCTGAAGCACTCGTAAAGGGGCCACAATCCAATTGCTGAAATAGACAGGGCTTGGAACTCACACCTTCTGCGTCGCCGCAAGAAAGCGTGATCCCCTGTCCTATGGAGCTACTACCGGTCACCGACCGGAAAGCAAACCGTTGGCAGGCGGATCCTGCCGCGTCCTGATGTTGACAAGCGCGACTGAAGCTTGAAGATTTCTGGACGTAAGCACTTGTCTGGAGGGGTTTATGGCAATGCGCGCGGCTCGTGGTCTATCGATTCTTTTCCTTCTCTTTTTCGCCTGGAGCGGTGTCGCGCAAGCGGCCGAAGCCCGGCGGGTGGTGACATCGGATAATTCCGACTATTTTGGTTTCGATCTCAGATCCGACCAGAATGTCAGCCTCGATCAGTGCAAGACCACCTGCCTCGGCGACCCGGCCTGCCGTGCCTTCACCTACAACCTCAAGGCCAAATGGTGCTTCCTTAAATCCGATTACAACTCGTTGAAACCCTTCGGCGGCGCCGTCGCCGGCAAGGTCGTCAACATCGATGGCGATCCCGACATCGGCGCGCCACCCGAACTCGCCTTCTTCCCCAACTGGATGGCCGACCAGGCCCAGCAATACCGCAACAAGCTCACCGGCCCGACCTACACCAAGCCGACAGAGGGGCTGACGGCGCTGAGGGCCGCCGCCGAACAGTCGGCGCTGACGGGCGATCATCGCTCGGCCATGCACAAATACGAAGCGGCGGTTTCGGTGCTGCCGGACGATGGCCAGCTCTGGCTCGAGCTGGCGCGCGAAACCCTTGCCGTCCATCCGACCGCCAACAGTTCGGAGCCGTCGACCCTACCGGCGAACGCCACTTCCGCCGCCTTCAACGCCTACAAATTGCTGCGCACCACCAAGACGCGCGCCGACGTGCTGGCGCTGCTCGGCGACGGCCTTGACCGCCGCGACCTCTACAGGCCGGCCCTGCAGGCCTACGAGGCGAGCCTCGCTTTGGTCAATTCGCCGGCGGTCAGGGCCGCCTATCAGGATCTCAAGGCCCGCAAGGGCTTCCGCGTCATCGATCATACCGTCGATGCCGACACCAGCGCGCCGCGTATCTGCGCGCAGTTCTCCGAGGAGTTGGTCAAGACCGGCGTCGATTATTCCCAGTTCGTCACCGTCGACAACGCCGCTCCCAAGGGCGTCGAAGCCAAGGACAAGCAGATCTGCGTCGAAGGGCTCGAGCACGGCCAGCATTATGACGTGACCTTCCGCGCCGGCCTGCCGGCCGCCATTGGCGAGGTCACCGCGGCACCGGTGGTACTGTCGATCTACGTGCAGGACCGCGCGCCTTCGGCCCGCTTCACCGGCGACAGCTTCGTGCTGCCCGCCGGCGCACGCCGCGGCATACCGGTCGTCACCGTCAACATGAATGCCGCCGAAATGAAGCTCTTCCGCATCGGCGACCGCTCGCTGGCCCAGCTTCTGTCGGGGTATCAGTTCCTGCGCCAACTTGACGGCTACGACATTTCGAACATCTCCGAACAGATGGGCGAGCCGGTCTGGCAAGGCCAGCTCGACATCGCCAACGACCTCAACAAGGAAGTCACCACCTCCTTCCCCATCGACGAGGCGTTGCCGAAGCGCAAGCCCGGCGTCTATGTGCTGACCGCACAAGCCGTCAACGATCGCAGCGACGACTATGATTCGCACGCCACGCAATGGTTCGTCGTCTCCGACATCGGCCTGTCGACCTATACCGGACAGGATGGGCTGAACGTCTTTGCCCGTTCGCTCGCAACCGCCAAGCCGATTGCCCACGCCGAGCTGACGCTGCTGGCCAGGAACAACGAGATCCTTGGCACCGCGACCACCGACGCGGAAGGGCGGGCGGTGTTCAATCCCGGCCTGACGCGCGGCGACAGCGGCATGGCACCGGCGGTGCTGATGGCCAAGCAGGGCGACGACGACTTCGTCTTCCTCGATATGGGCCGCGCCGGGTTCGACCTGTCCGACCGCGGCGTCGCCGGACGTGCGGCGCCGGGCGCGCTCGACGTCTATGCCTGGACCGAGCGCGGCATCTACCGCGCCGGCGAGGACGTCCACGTCTCGGCTCTTGCCCGCGACAGTGCCGCCAAGGCGGTCGAGAACCTGCCGCTCACCTTCATCTTCTCGCGGCCCGACGGCGTCGAGGACCGCCGCATCGTCAGCGACGGAGCATCGGCCGGCGGCCACGCCGTCGACCTGCCGCTGGAACCCAACGCCATGCGCGGCACCTGGACAGTGGCGATCCACACCGATCCCAAGCAGGCGGCGGTTGCCAGCCAGATGTTCCTGGTCGAGGACTTCGTCCCGGATCGCATCGAGTTCGACCTGTCCGCCGACAAGCAGGAGATCGCCCAGGGCGAGACCGCCAACATCACCGTCGACGGCCGCTTTCTCTATGGCGCGCCGGCCGCGGGCCTCGCGCTCGAAGGCGAATTGACGCTGTCGACCGCCCGCGACTGGGACCGCTTCAAAGGCTATTCCTTCGGTCTGGCCGACGAACAGTCGGCCGAACCAACGGTGACGCCCTTCACCGGCCTGCCGGTGGTCGGCGACGACGGCAAGGCGACCTTCCCGGTTTCCGTCGATCAATTGCCATCCACCACCAAGCTGGTCGATGCCAAGGTCACGGTCCGGTTGCGCGAGACCGGCGGCCGTGCGATCGAGCGCTCGCTGAATATCGGCATCCGCCCGCAGGGCCACATGATCGGCATCCGCCCCGATTTCGACGGCGACGAGGTGCCGCAAGGCGGCACGGCCAAGTTCAGCCTGATCGCCGTCGACCCCGACGGCAAGCGTGAGGCGCTCAAGGGTGCGCAGTGGTCGCTGGTCAAGGTCGAGCGCAGCTACCAGTGGTACCGCTCGAGCAATTCCTGGAACTATGAGCCGGTCATCTTCACCAAGGCGGTGGCCAACGGCCAGGTCGACCTGAGCGCCGATGGCGAGGCTACCATGTCGCTGCCGGTCGACTGGGGCCGCTACCGGCTCGATATCGAGACAGCCGATCCGGAAGGCCCGGCGACCAGCTATGAGTTCGACGCCGGCTGGTATGTCAGCTCGACGACCACCGAAACGCCTGACGGGCTCGAGATAGCGCTCGACAAGGACACCTATGCGGCGGGCGAAGTAGCCAAGCTCAAAGTGTCGCCGCACTTTGCCGGCGAATTGCTCGTCACCATCGGCGCCGACAAGCTCTTGAGGACGGTCACCGCCAGCGTGCCGGCCGGCGGCAGCACCGTCGACATCCCGGTCGGCGACGATTGGGGTGCCGGCGCCTACGTCACGGCAACGCTGTTCAGGCCGGGCGATGCGCAAGAGACGCGCATGCCGGCGCGCGCCATCGGCGTCAAATGGCTGAAGCTCGATCCCGGCTCGCGGAAGCTTGCCGTCAGCTTGGCGCCGCCGGACAAGACCATGCCGCGCCAGCAGCTGTCGATCCCGGTCGCCGTCGCCGGCGTGCAGCCCGGCACCAACGCCTATGTCATGGTCGCGGCCGTCGACGTCGGCATCCTCAACCTGACCAACTACAAGGTACCGGATCCGGAGAACTGGTTCTTCGGCCAGCGCATGCTCGGTCTCGAGGTTCGCGACATCTATGGCCGGCTGATCGACGGCTCGCTGGGCACGACCGGCAAGCTGCGCACTGGCGGCGATGGCGCCAACATGCAGTCGCAAGGCAGTCCGCCGACCGAAAAGCTGGTCGCCTTCTTCTCCGGCCCGGTCCAGCTCGACGCCGACGGCAAGGCGCGGATCGACTTCGACATACCACAGTTCAACGGCACCGTGCGCGTCATGGCCGTCGCCTGGACCAAGGAAGCGGTCGGCCATGCCCAGTCAGACGTCATCGTGCGCGATCCGGTGGTGATCACCGCCGGCCTGCCGCGCTTCCTGGCGCCCGGCGATTCCGCCGTCATGCGGCTCGACGTCGCCGACACCGATGGCCCCGCTGGCGACTACAAGCTGACCATCGACACGACGGGCGACCTGTCTACCGGCAGTGCCGCCTTGCCTGAAAAGCTGACGCTGGCCAAAGGCAAGCGGCAGACACTGACCGTGCCGTTGATTGCGCAGACCGCGGGCAACGCCTCGATCACCATCAAGCTTGCGCATGCCGATGGCACCGCCGTCGAGCAGACGCTCTATGTGCCGGTGCGCCCGGCGCAACTGCCGGTGACCACCCGCATGGTCGTCGACCTCAAGGGCAATGGCGGCGCGCTGCGCGTCGACAAGGAACTGTTGGCGGCAAGCCTGCTCGATGGCGCTTCGGTGAGCGTCGGCGTTTCGCAGTCAGCTGCCTTCGATGTGCCGTCGCTGCTGATGACGCTCGACCGCTATCCCTATGGTTGCGCTGAGCAGACCACCAGCCGTGCCATGCCGCTTCTATACGTCAACGAGATGGCTTCCGGCATCGGCATGGCCAGCGACCCCGATCTGCATGGCCGCGTCCAGGACGCCATCTACAAGGTGCTGAGCTACCAGGCCTCGGCCGGCAGCTTCGGTCTGTGGGGTCCGGGTTCCGGCGATCTGTGGCTCGACGCCTATGTCACCGATTTCCTGACCCGGGCGCGCGAGCAGAAATACGACGTGCCGGCCCTGGCGATGAACCAAGCGCTGAGCAATCTGCAGAACGCGATCGGCTACGACCAGGACGTCCAGGATCGCGGCAGTGAGATCGCTTATGCGCTCTATGTGCTTGCCCGCAACAAGAAGGCCTCGGTCGGCGATCTGCGTTATTACGCCGACACCCAGCTCGAAGCCTTTACCAGCCCGATGGCCGTCGCCCAACTGGCGGCCTCTCTCGCGCTCTACGGTGACACGCAGCGCTCGGAGGCAACCTTCCAGGCCGCGTTGCAACTGGCCAAGTCGACGCCGGAATATGACTATTACCGGTCCGACTATGGCTCGCCGCTGCGTGACGGTGCGGCGATCCTGGCGCTTGCCGCGGAAAGCAAGCCGGTGCCGACCATCGTGCCGGCGCTGATCCAGCTGGTGACCAGGGAACGCGCCGACGCCAGGTGGACCAGCACCCAGGACGAGTCCTGGATGCTGCTGGCGGCCCGCGCGCTGAAGGCCGGCAATGATTCGATCGCGCTGACCGTCAACGGCGCACCGCATGCCGGCGGCTATTCGGACCAGATCGCCGGTGGCGAACTGGCCGACAGTCCGCTGACCATCGTCAACACCGGCAGAAATCCGCTGCAGGCGGTCGTCACCACCGTGGCCTCGCCGATCCAGCCTCTGCCGGCCGGCGGCAACGGCTTTACCATCAGCCGTACCTACTACAAGCTCGACGGCACAGAGGCCAACGTGACGGAGGTCAAGCAGAACGAACGCTATGTCGTCGTGCTCAAGGTTTACGAGCAGAACACCTGGCCTTCGCGGCTGCTGATCACCGACCTGTTGCCGGCCGGCTTCGAGATCGACAATCCGGGCCTGGTCTCCAGCGCCCAATTGACGAACTTCTCCTGGCTGGCGCAGACCGATGCTGCCCATCTCGAATTCCGCAACGACCGTTTCGTCGCGGCCTTCAATCCGAACGACGGCGACGGCGACCGCAACATCACGCTCGCCTACGTCGTGCGCGCGGTGACGCCGGGCATCTACGCCCACCCGGCGGCAACGATCGAGGACATGTACCGGCCGCAATATTCGGCCCGCACCGCCACCGGCATGATGGAGGTCAAGGCGCCGTAACGATGGAGAGGGACGCAGACCGGTTGACTGCAGGTAACGACGTGATGCCGCGCCGCCCCTCACCCTTACCCTCTCCCCGTGAAGGACGGGGAGAGGGGGTCGCCAGCGTTGCGGCCATTCACCTTCTCCCCGTCCTCCACGGGGAGAAGGTGCCGGCAGGCGGATGAGGGCGGCGCCGTGCTCTCCAAAAGATTCCTCCGCCGAGCGGCCATTGCGGGCATTTCCTTCGCCGCAATCACCGCTGTCGCCCTCTGGCAGCTCGACCGCGCTTTTCCGCCGCCGCTGCCGGCTGCGCTGACGGTCTCGACCGAGGTGCAGGACCGTGACGGCCAGCTGTTGCGGGCCTTCGCCACGCCGGATGGCTATTGGCGGCTTGCGACCAACCTGGACCAGGTCGACAACCAGTTCGTCGACATGCTGGTCACCTATGAGGACAAGCGCTTCTGGGATCATCAAGGCGTCGACGTGCTGGCACTGGCGCGTGCGGCCGGACAGTTCGCGACCAGCGGCCATATCGTCTCCGGTGGTTCGACGCTCTCGATGCAGCTCGCCCGGCTGATCGAACCGCGCGACAGCCGCAGCCTCGGCTCGAAGATCAAACAGATGCTGCGCGCCGTCCAGATAGAACGGCGGCTGTCCAAGCGCGAGATCCTCGAACGCTACCTGACGCTGGCGCCCTATGGCGGCAATCTCGAAGGCGTGCGCGCCGCTTCGCTCGCCTATTTCGGCAAGGAGCCGAAGCGGCTGACGGTCTCTGAGGCGGCCCTGCTCGTCGCTTTGCCGCAATTGCCGGAAAAGCGACGCCCTGACCGCAACCTCGAAGTCGCTCATGCCGCCCGCGACCGCGTGCTGACCCGCATGGTGTCGGCAGGCCTGCTCGGCGAACGCGAGGCCGCGCGAGCCGCGCTCGACGATGTGTCGGGGCTGCGGCGGACCTTGCCGGCGCTCGCTGCTCATGCTGCCTATGCAATGCTGCCCAAGGCCATTCCCGGCCAGAAGCTGCAACTAACGATCCGCAAGAGTGTCCAGGAAGGGCTGGAGCAGGTGGCCAAGGATGCCGCCGCCAAGCTCGGCCCTCGCCTCTCGGTGGCCATGGTGCTGGCCGATGCCCGCACCGGCGATATTCTTGGCGAGGTCGGCTCTGCCGATTTCTTCGATGCCAGCCGTTCGGGCTGGATCGACATGACCAAGGTCGTTCGCTCGCCTGGCTCGACGCTGAAGCCGTTCATCTACGGCCTCGCCTTCGAGCAAGGCCTGGTGGCGCAGGAGATGCTGATTGAGGACAGCCCGGCCGATTTCTCCGGTTACCGGCCGAAGAACTTCGACATGGGCTATCAGGGCGATGTCAGCATCAGGCAGGCGCTGCAATTGTCGCTCAACGTGCCGGCGATCCGCGTGCTCGACGCGGTCGGCCCGGCCCGGCTGATGGCGCGCTTTCGCCAGGCAGGCGTGATGCCGATACTGCCCGTCAACGAAGCGCCTGGCCTGGCGATCGGCCTCGGTGGCGTCGGAGTGACGCTGCGCGACCTCGTCCAACTCTATGCCGGCCTTGCCAATGGCGGCAAGGCACACACGCTGCATGACGGCACGGAGCCGGCGAACACCGAACGCTCGACCACCACCATCCTCGATGGTCAGGCGAATTGGCAGATCACGGACATCCTGTCGGGCGTCAAGCCGCCCCAGGGTGCCGCCCAACGCGGCATCGCCTACAAGACCGGCACCTCCTACGGCTATCGCGACGCCTGGTCGGTCGGCTTCGACGGCCGTTATGTGCTCGGCGTCTGGGTCGGCCGCCCCGATGCCGGCGCGGTGCCCGGTCTGTCCGGCTATGTCTCGGCCGCGCCCATTCTGTTCGAAGGCTTTGTCCGTTCCAGCCTAGCCGCCGTGCCGCTGCCAAGCCAACCGTCCGGCGTCCGCCGGCCAAAGCGTGAAGAATTGCCGGTGACGCTGACGCGCTTCGGCGCCGGCGTCGACGGGTTGGTGCAGGCGACGCCGACCGAACCTGCACCAACCATCGTCTTTCCGCCTGACGGCGCCCGTGTCGATCTCGGCACTTCCTCGGCCGACGCCTCGCCGCTGGTGCTCAAGCTGCAAGGCGGCCGCGCACCGTTCCGCTGGCTGGCCAACGGCAAGCCGCTGGTCGGCATCGACCGGCGGCGCACCGCGACCTGGCAGCCGGACGGCGCCGGCTATTCCACCCTGACCGTAATCGATGCGGCGGGGCGCGCGGCCAGTGTGAAGGTTTTTGTCGAGTGAAAGTTTCCCTTGAATAGTTTCCGGCAGGTGATTCAGCGGATTGGGTTTTACGCCTTGCTTTCGGCCGCCGGTATTTCCTCGGCCTCTGCTGACGCCCTCCCCGCCGGCTTTGTTCGGCTGGCCGACATCGATCCCGGTATCCGGCAGGATATCCGCTATGCCGGCCTCGAAAACTTCCTGCATCGCAAGGTAAGCGGTTACGATGCGCCGGTATGCGTCCTCACCAGCCAAGCGGCGCAAGCGCTTTCCGCAGTGCAGAAAGCGATTGCTGCCGGAGGGCTGACGCTGGTCGTGTTCGACTGCTACCGCCCTGCGCGTGCTGTCTCCGACATGGGTGACTGGACAAAAACGAGCGGACCACCGGACCCGCAATGGTACCCAAAGGTCAAGCGCAAGGATCTCATCGCCAAGGGCTATATCGGCGAACTGTCCACCCATTCGCGCGGATCGACGGTCGATGTCGCCATCACGCGAGCGGACCGCAAGAGCGCTCCGAAACCGGCCTGCGGCGCGACCGATGCCGACACGCTGGATTTCGGCACCGGTTTCGACTGTTTCGATCCGACGAGCGAAACGGCTCACCGACCGATCGCCAGTGAAGCGGCGGCAAACCGCAAAAAACTTGTCGAGGCGATGCGCGCCGGCGGCTTCAAGAATTACGCACGCGAATGGTGGCACTTCACGCTGGAAAACGAGCCGTTTCCAAGAGAGCGCTTCAACTTTCCCGTCACCGCCGAATAGTCCGCCAAAACCTCGTTCGGACGCGACGCCGCCATTGCCGAAGAGCTAGCCGTCTCTAGATAATCGCGTCGGGAGCGCAGGTCCCGTGCAAGGGAAAATAGTTCCTCCCATCGCCGAAAGTAGGCGAAAAATTGCTTCAATAGGCCAAAAAAGGCAACATTGAATGCATCTAAATTCTATCAATTCGGTAGATTTGGCGCGAGTTCAACGGAGGCGGAAATGACCAAACCTCATTTCAGGAAACTGCTCGGCGCACTGGTCGCCACATCGGTCCAGTTCGGCACGCTCGGTTTCGCGTTTGCCGACACCACCATTCTCAACGTGTCCTATGACCCGACGCGTGAGCTCTACAAGCAATTCGATGAGGCCTTTGTCGCCCACTGGAAGGCCGAGACAGGCGAGACGGTGACCATCCAGCAGTCGCATGGCGGATCCGGCGCCCAGGCGCGCGCCGTGATCGACGGGCTCGACGCCGACGTGGTGACGCTGGCGCTCGAAGGCGATATCAACGCCATTGTCTCGAAAACGAAGAAGATCAATCCCGACTGGCGGACGAAATTCGAAAACAATTCGGCGCCTTACACCTCGACCATCATCTTCCTCGTCCGCAAGGGAAACCCCAAGGGCATTCATGATTGGGGCGATCTGGTCAAGGATGACGTCCAGGTGATCACGCCCAATCCGAAGACCTCCGGCGGCGCGCGCTGGAATTATCTTGCCGCCTGGGCCTATGCCAGCGCCAAGGATGGCGGCGACGAGGCCAAGACCAAGGGATTCGTTGGCAATCTCTATGCGCATGTCCCGGTTCTCGACACCGGTGCGCGCGGCGCCACCGTGACCTTTGCGCAAAAAGGGCTAGGCGACGTGCTGCTCGCCTGGGAAAACGAGGCCTATCTGGCGCTCGACGAGTTCGGCGCTGACAATTTCGATATCGTCTACCCGCCGACCTCGATCCTGGCCGAGCCGCCGGTCGCAGTGGTCGACGCCAATGTCGACGCCAAAGGCACACGCAAAGTTGCCGAAGCCTATCTGAGCTACCTCTATTCCAAGGAAGGCCAGACGATCATCGCCAAGAACCATTATCGCCCTTCGAAGCCCGACCTGGTGCCGGCGGAGGACCTGGCCAAGCAGCCTGAGATCAAGCTGGTCACCATCGACGACCCACTTTTTGGCGGCTGGAAGAAGGCACAGCCTTATCATTTCGGCGACGGTGGTATATTCGACCAGATCTATAAGCCGGCCCAGTAGCATTTAGATCAGGACGACATGACCACAGCACCCGCCAAGGCGGGGTGGCGGTTCAGGCAGCCGAGCGTCATTCCGGGTTTCGGATTGACGCTCGGCTTCTCGCTTGCCTACCTCACCCTCATCATCCTCATTCCCCTGTCCGGGTTGATCTGGCGCTCGGCGGCGCTCGGCTGGACCGACTTCTGGGCGATCGTCACCGACCGCCGCACCATCAACGCGCTTGAAATCAGCTTCGGCACCGCCTTCATTGCCGCCGCCGTCAACGTCGTCTTCGGCACGATCGTCGCCTGGGTGCTGGTGCGCTACAGCTTTCCCGGCCGCCGCATCGTCGATGCCATGGTCGACCTGCCCTTTGCGCTGCCGACGGCGGTTGCCGGCATCGCGCTGACCACGCTTTACGCACCGAACGGCTGGATCGGCAGCCTGCTGACGCCGCTCGGCATCAAAGTCGCTTATACGCCACTCGGCATTGTCATTGCGCTGATCTTCATCGGGCTGCCCTTCGTCGTGCGCACCGTGCAGCCGATCATGGAGGAGATCGACAAGGAGGTCGAGGAAGTGGCCGCAACGCTCGGCGCCAATCGCTTCCAGATCATCAGCCGCGTCCTGCTTCCCGGACTGGCGCCGGCCATCGTCACCGGTTTCGCGCTGGCCTTCGCGCGCGGCGTCGGCGAGTACGGCTCAGTCATCTTCATCGCCGGCAACCTGCCCTATAAATCCGAGATCGCACCGCTTCTGATTGTCATCAGGCTCGAGGAATATAATTACGCTGCGGCGACAGCGATCGCGGCGATCATGCTGGCGCTGTCCTTCGTGATGCTGCTGGTCATCAACCTGGTGCAGACGTGGAGCCGCAAGCGCTATGGCTGACCCGGAGATCAAATCCTACGCGCCGCACCACGAAAGCCAGTCGCCGGCGGTGACCGAAAGCCGCACGGCGAGAACCGTGCTGATGATCGGGACCTTTGCCTTCCTCGGCATTTTCCTGCTCTTGCCGCTGATCATCGTCTTCAAGGAAGCTTTCGCCAAAGGCATCGAGGCCTACACACAGGCGCTGTCGGAACCGGATACGCGCTCGGCGATCCGCCTGACGCTTCTGGTCGCGGCGATCTCGGTGCCGCTCAACGTCGTCTTCGGCATTTCCGCCGCCTGGGCGATTGCCAAGTTCGAGTTCAAGGGCAAGGCGTTCCTGACCACGCTGATCGACCTGCCGTTTTCGGTCTCCCCGGTCATTTCCGGCCTGGTCTATGTACTCCTCTTCGGCGCGCAAGGCCTGCTCGGTACCTGGCTCAAGGCGCATGGCATCGTCATCCTGTTTGCCGTGCCGGGCATCGTGCTGGCCACCATCTTCGTCACCTTCCCCTTCGTCGCCCGCGAATTGATCCCGCTGATGCAGGAGCAGGGCAATGGCGACGAGGAGGCGGCCCTGTCGCTCGGCGCCAATGGCTGGCAGGCGTTCTGGTACGTGACGTTGCCTAACGTCAAATGGGGATTGCTCTACGGCGTACTGTTGTGCAATGCCCGCGCCATGGGTGAGTTCGGCGCGGTCTCGGTGGTGTCCGGCCACATACGCGGGTTGACCAACACCATGCCGCTGCATGTCGAAATCCTTTATAACGAGTACAATGCCGCCGCCGCCTTTGCCGTCGCTTCGCTGCTTGCCGGCCTGGCGCTCGTCACACTGGTCTTGAAAACACTTCTCGAGATGCGCTACGGCGCCGAGATCGCCGCGACGCGCGGACACTGACAAAATGCATGTCGCCCAAAAGTGGGAACCGGTTTTGGGATAACGACATGCATCAACTACAAAAGGGATTTGTATGGAAGTTCGCGTTGCCAACGTGCGCAAGGAGTTTGAGCGGTTTCCGGCCCTTCACGACGTTTCGCTCGACATCAAGTCGGGTGAGTTGATCGCGTTGCTGGGGCCATCCGGTTCCGGCAAGACGACGCTGCTCAGGCTGATTGCCGGGTTGGAGCGGCCGACCCGCGGAAAGATCTTCTTCGGCGAAGAGGATGCCTCGCAAAAGTCGATCCAGGAGCGCAATGTCGGCTTCGTCTTTCAGCATTACGCGCTGTTTCGCCATATGACGGTCGCCGACAATATCGGCTTCGGACTCAAGGTCCGGCACGGGCCGTCACGCCCGTCGGCGAAGGAAATCCGCCGCCGCGCCTCGGAACTCCTCAACCTCGTTCAGCTTTCCGGTCTGGAAAAACGCTATCCGGCGCAGCTTTCGGGCGGCCAGCGCCAGCGCGTGGCGCTGGCCCGCGCCATGGCGATCGAACCGGCCGTGCTTTTGCTCGACGAGCCGTTCGGCGCGCTCGATGCCCAGGTGCGCCGCGAACTGCGCCGCTGGCTGCGCGACATCCACGACGCCACCGGCCACACCACGGTCTTCGTCACCCATGACCAGGAAGAGGCGCTGGAGCTTGCCGACCGCGTCGTGGTGATGAGCCAGGGCCGCATCGAGCAGGTTGGCACCGCCGACGAGATCTACGACACGCCGAACTCGCCCTTCGTCTATGGCTTCATCGGCGAATCGAGCTCGATCCCGGTCAAGGTCGAGGACGGCCAGGTCTGGATCGCCGACCGGCCGATCGGGCTTTCCGCGCCGCACGCACCGCAAGGTGAAGCGACGCTGTTCTTCCGCCCGCACGACGTCGATCTGGTGGAAGAATGCAACGGCTGCATCGCCGGCACGGTTGTCGCCAGCCGCCGCGTCGCCGGCACCAGGCGGGTCGAGCTCGAAATCGGCGGCGAACGCCAGCGGGTCGAGATCGAGTTGCCAGTCGACCATCCGGCGGCGCAGAAAAGCCGGGTGGCTTTCAGGCCGCGGCGCTGGAAGCTTTTTCCGGCTGCTTGATCCTCTTTTAGGCGCTACACCAGCCAGTTCTCGACCTTCAGGCCTTTGATCCGGTTGAACTCGCCGGTGTTGGCGGTCACCAGGGTAGTTCCCAGTGCATAGGCGTGGGCAGCAATAAAAAGGTCGTTTTGGCCGATGGTCTGGCCCCTGCCTTCCAGCTCTGCGCGAATCGCGCCGTACTCGGCATCTACCGGCACATCGAGCGGCAAGACAGGAATCTCAGCCAGCAATTCCTCGACCTTCTTGAGCAACTTGGCCGACTCTTTCCTGGCGCAGCCATATCGCAGTTCCGAGGCGACCACGATGCTGGTACACACGGCGGCGTCTCCCACGCGCAGGGCGGCGGCGGCGGCTTTCCCGGCCGGATTTCGGATCATGTCGCTGATAATGTTCGTGTCCAGCATGAACCGCATCAAAAAAATTCCTCGGATTTGACAGGCATATCCTCGACTTCGGGAAAGTCCTCCTCGGAACCGGGGGGCGGCTCTTTCGCCCATTGCGCGAGCAGCGCCGTGAGGCCGGGTTTGCGAGCCGGCTCGATGATCAGGCGGTCGCCTTCACGACTGATCAAGACCTTTTCGCCGGGAAGTTCGAACTCGACAGGAATGCGCACCGCCTGACTGCGATTGTTACGAAACAGCTTCGCCTCTTTCGGCGGGGTTGTTGAATGGCGGCGTTGAGGCATGACGATAGCTCCTTGTATATACCATTTGTATATGCCAGACCGCGCGGCGATGCAATCGCCATCGCGTTGGCCGGCCGGGAACCATCGTGCACGCCGACGGCATCGGCACCGCTGCCAAGCTGCCCGGAAGACTCTGCCTGAAAGAAAAAACTAGAAATCCTCCACAGCGGGAATATTTCTTCTATCGACAACGTGGAGCGGCCGCTCTGCCTGCCTCGTCGCGCACAATGCCTTGCCGCTATAGTCCGGCAATAAGCGCACGCATTGGAGCCTTGTTTTCATGAAGCGATTTTTGCTTGGCGTCGCCACATTGGCCGGCCTGTTCCTCGCATCCTCCCAAGCCTGGTCGGCCGACAAATTGCTGAACGCTTCTTACGATGTCGGCCGCGAGCTGTTTGCGCAGGTCAACAAGGCGTTCGTCGCCGGCCACCCAGGCGTCACCATCGATCAGTCGCATGCCGGGACGTCTGCGCAGGCACGTGCCATCGCCGAGGGCCTCGGCGCCGATGTGGTCACCTTCAACCAGGTCCTCGACATCGACTTCCTGGTCAGGAAGGGTCTCATCTCCGCGGATTGGCAGAAAGATTTTCCCGACAACGCCTCGCCCTTCTATTCGCTGCCCTCCTTCCTGGTGCGCGCCGGCAATCCGAAGCACATCAAGGATTGGAACGATCTCGTGCGCGACGACGTCCAGGTGATCTTCCCCAATCCGAAAACCTCCGGCAATGCCCGGTACACCTACCTTGCGGCCACCGCCTACGCCAAGGAAGCCTTCAAGGGCGACGACGCCAAGGTGAAGGAATTCGTCACCAAGCTGTTCAACAACGTACCGATCTTCGACAGCGGCGGACGCGCCGCGACCACCACTTTCGTGCAGCGCGAGATCGGCGACGTGCTGATCACCTTTGAGTCGGAAACGCGCGGCGTCCGCAAGGAGTATGGCGAGGACAAATTCGAGCAGGTGACGCCCTCGGTCAGCCTTTTGGCCGAGTTTCCGGTGGCGATCGTCGACACGATCGCCGACGAGCATGGCACGCGCGACCTCGCCAAGACCTATCTCGACTTCCTTTATACGCTGGAGGGCCAGGACATCGCCGCCCGCAACGGCCTGCGGACCCGCGACGCGACGGTCGCCGCCAAGTACAAGGCTGAGTTTCCCGATGTCCGCCTATTGACGGTGGAGGATGTCTTCGGCGGCTGGGCCAAGGTCCAGGCCGAGCATTTCGCCGCTGGCGGCCTGCTCGACCAGACTTACGGCAGCCGCTGACGTCTGCAACCTCGTGAACTGATTGAAAGCGGGCGTTTGCCGGCTTTCTTCATTTGCTCGCCGAAAACGTGGCCTCCGCCCGTTCCGGACGCCCGCCCTCCAAAACGTTACGAAGAATCAACGCGTTTGCGCGCAATATGTCTTCGGGCGGCCTGTCTGCGCGAACGGCATCGCACGGCCAAACCGTCATTATTTGCACACAAACAGCCGCCAGATGCGGGTGGTTGGGGCTTAATGGGTTGACTCGGGCATGCTTACCAAAAAAGGCAAATACGGCCTCAAGGCTCTCGTGCATCTGTCCGGCCTGCCGGTCGGCCAGCTCGCATTCGTCAACGACATTGCGGTCGCCAACAACATCCCCAAGAAATTCCTGGATGCCATCCTGGGCGAGTTGCGCAATGCCGGCTTCGTCCAGAGCCGCAAGGGCAAGGAAGGCGGTTACCGCCTCGCCCGTCCCGCTTCCGAAATCAAGATCGGCCATGTCGTGCGTGTCCTCGACGGGCCGCTGGCGCCGATCCCTTGCGCCAGCCGCACACAATACCAGCGCTGCGAGGATTGCGACGAGGCGACCTGCCAGGTCCGGCACATGATGCTGGAGGTGCGTCAGGCGATCGCAGAGGTGCTGGACAACCGCAGCCTCGCCGCCATGCGCGACGCCGACAATGACGATTTCCCGGTCGAGCTGACGTCGCAGATTTAAATCTAGCATCAGGCCGGGCGCTTCACCGCCCCTAGCGGCGAGCGTGCCACTACCGGCGTCGACTGGATGATCGCCGTATTGGTCATCGCATGGGGAATGATCCGGTCGATCACCCGCTCGAGCTCGGCGACCGAGCCGACATGCGCCAGCGCGATGAAACAGTCTTCGCCGGTGACCCGGTCGCATTGGGCGATTTCCGGCAGGTCGCGGATGATTTCGGCCACGACGGCGAGTTGCCCCGGCACCGGCCTGATGCGCAGCCATGCCGACAGCTTCATGCCGAGCGCGGCCGGATTAATCCGCACCGTATAGGCCTCGATCACGCCGCTTTCCTGCAGCCGCTTGATGCGCTCGGCGACGCTCGGCGCCGACAGGCCGACTGAGCGCGCCAGTTCGGCAATACTGGTGCGCGCATCCTCCTCCAGCAGGCGCAGGATTTTTAGATCCGCCGGATCCAGATCGGTATTTTCATTTCGAAGGCGTTTCAGCGGAATACTCCTTGCTTTCGAAAAGGGAATAGCCGCAATGCCCGGCCATCATCCATATCAACGGCAAAAATCGCCTGCGATACTGACCCCATGGAAGATCGGACGCAAGCCCCAGCAGCAAGTCCGGCACTCGCCGGCCCGGCTTTTACCTTGGCAAGCTCGGTGCCGCCCCATCTGTGGTTCGGCGTCAGCGCCGTGTTCCACTATCTCGGCCCCGCTTTCGCAGTCCTGCTTTTCTCGCATGTCGGCGTGCTCGGCATGGCGTGGCTGCGCATCGCCACCGCGGCACTGGTTTTTGCCCCGCTGACCCGACCATGGGCGGTCTTCGCCCGCGCCGATCGCTCGACGCGGTTGTTGCTTGTGGGTTTCGGCGTCTGCCTTGGGGTGATGAATTGCTCGTTTTACCTGGCGCTCGACCGGCTGCCGATCTCGCTGGTAGCGGCGATCGAATTCGTCGGCACCATCGGCGTCGCGCTTGTCGGCCTCAGAAGCCCGCGCAATCTCGCCGCCCTTGCAATCGCCGTCGCCGGCACCTTGCTGCTCATCGACGTCAAATGGTCGAGCGATCCTGTCGGCCTGTTCTGGGCCTTCCTCAATGGCGCGCTGTTCGTCTTCTATATCGTGCTCGGCCACCGCGTCGCGCGCGCCGACGCTGGCGATGGCATCGCCGGGCTGGGTGCCGCCATGGCGGTCGCCCTTCTCGTCGTTCTGCCGATCGGTCTTGCCGATGCGCTGCCGGCGTTCTCGACGCCGCCGCTGCTGCTTGCGGCGGTCGGTGTCGGCATCTGCTCGTCGGTCATTCCCTATATTTGCGACCAGCTTGCCATGTCGCGGCTGCCGCGCTCCAGTTTCGCGCTGATGCTGTCATTGCTTCCGGTTACCGCGACGTTTATCGGCGTCATCGTGCTGCGGCAGGTGCCGAGCCTCACTGACTGCCTCGGCATCGCGCTGGTGGTGGCCGGCGTCGCCCTTCACAAACCGGCGCTGGCGCCCGCCTGATCAGGCCAACTTCTCCTTGAGGAAAGCGATCGTCCGCCCCCAGGCGAGGTCAGCCGCCTTCTTGTCGTAACGGGCCGCCGATGTGTCGTTGTTGAAGGCATGGTTGGCGCCTTCATAGACATAGACCGAATATTCGATATGGGCCGCGTCGAGTTCCTTCTTGAAGGCGTCGATGCCGGCATTGGTGCGGGTGTCGAGCCCGGCATAATGCAGCATGAGCGGCGCCTTGATCTTCGGCACGTCCTCGGCCTTCGGCTGCATGCCGTAATAGGCAACGGCGGCTGCAAGATCCGGCGCGTTGACGGCCAGCATGTTCACCGTGCCGCCGCCCCAGCAGAAGCCGACGGCGCCGACCTTGCCGTTGCCGTCCTTGTGGCCTTTGAGGTAGGCGACCGTTGCGACGGCATTGGTGGCGACCTGTGCTGGATCGAGCTGGGAAAACAGGTCACGTGCCCTGTTTTCATCGGCCGGCGTGCCGCCGAGCGGTGTCATGAAGTCCGGGGCAAGCGCCACGAACCCCTCCAGCGCCACGCGCCGCGCCACGTCGCGAATATGCGGGTTGAGCCCCCGGTTTTCGTGCACGACGATGACCGTGCCCAGCTTGCCGGCCTGACCCGCCGGCTTGACCAGATAACCCTTCATCTCGCCGCCGCTGCCTGTATAGCTGATGTCCTCGCCTTTCACGCGCGGATCGTTTTCCGCGACGATTGCCGCCTGGGCCGAATTCGCCGCCAGCAGCGGCGCGATCGCGGCCGCTGCCGCACCCGACCCGGCAAGCCTGGTCAACTGCTCCATGAAGCGCCGCCGGTCGAGCGTCAGATGCGTGTATTCATCATAGGCATCGATCATCGCCTGGGTAATGACAGGCTTGGCGGGGCCGGCAGGTGTTGTCATGGCGCGCTCCTAGGTCTTCGGCCCCCGGCAGCAACATAGGGTCGAAGCCTGGCTGGTCCAGTCACGGCTGAGTGAGGGCTGCCATAAGTCTCTGTACGATGGCCTTGATGCCGCGTTGGTCCAGCAGGCCGAGACAGCCGCCGGCCCACAGCTGACCAACGAGGTACTTGCATCGGTACCCGACCTGAAAGGGCATCTCGGGCTCTGAGGAACTTCTCTATTTCGGCAGCGTATAGGCCATCACATAATCGCCCGGCTTGGTGCCGACCGAGCCGTGGCCGCCGGCAACGATGACGACGAACTGGCGTCCGTCGGCTACCGTGTAGGTCATCGGTGTCGACTGCCCGCCGGCAGGCAGCCGCGCCTGCCAGAGCTGTTTGCCGGTCGTCAGGTCATAAGCGCGCACATAGTCGTCGACCGCCGCACCGAGAAAGGCGACGCCGCCGGCAGTGATCATCGGCCCGCCAATGCCCGGCACGCCGACCTTGAACGGCAGCGGCAGCGGCGTCATGTCGTAGACGGTGCCGTTGCGATGCTTGTAGACGATCTTGCCGGTCCGAAGGTCGGCGCCGGCCACATAGCCCCACGGAGGCGCCTGGCAGGGAATGCCGAGCGGCGACAGGAATGGCTTCAATATCACTGCGTAAGGCGCACCGTCATTGCGGTTCAGGCCTTGTTCGCTGCCCTTGGTATCGCCCGGCGGCGGCACGTCGGCGCGCGGCACCAATTTGGAGATGAACGCCAGGTATGTCGGCATGCCGAACATCACCTGCCGGACCGGATCGACTGCCACGCCGCCCCAGTTGAAGGTGCCGAAATTGCCAGGATAGATCAGCGAGCCTTGCAGCGACGGCGGCGTATAGCGGCCCTCATACCGCAGCTTCCGAAGCTCGATCCGGCAGGCCAGCTGGTCGAACATGGTGATGCCCCACATATCCGCGCCGGTCAGTGGCTTCGGACTGAAGCTGAGGTCCGAGACCGGCTGCGTCGGCGAGGTATGGTCGCCTTCGATCGCGCCGCCCGGCGCCGGCACTTCCTTGACCGGAACGATCGGCTCGCCGCTGCGCCGGTCGAGCACATAGAGGTCGCCCTGCTTGGTCGGCCCGACCAGCGCCGGCACCACACCACTGGCCGTGGTTATGTCGACCAGCGTCGGCTGCGCCGGCACGTCCATGTCCCAGAGATCGTGATGCACGGTCTGCCGCACCCAGCGCAATTGTCCGGTGTTGAGATCGAGCGCGGTGATCGAGGAAGAGAATTTCTCGTCATTGGCGCTGCGTCCGGCGCCGAGCTGATCCGGCGTCTTGTTGCCGAGCGGCACATAGAGCAGGCCGAGCTTCTCGTCGGCGCTCGCCGTCGACCACATATTGGGCGAGTTGTTGGTGTAGGTCTGGCCCGGCGGCAGCGGCGTCGTCTGGTCCGGATTGCCGGAATCCCAATTCCATAACAGCGCGCCGGTGTCGGCATCGTAGGCACGGATGACCCCGGACGGCTCCTGCGTCGAATAATTGTCGTTGACCGCGCCGCCGACGATGATCTTGTTGGCGACGATCAGCGGCGCGGAAGTCGAATAGTAATAGCCCGGCTTCGGATATGGCATGTTGGCGAGCAGGTTCAGCGTGCCGCCCTCGGCAAATGTCGGACAGACCTGGCCATTCGCCGCGTCGAGCGCGATCAGCCGGGCGTCCGATGTCGGCAGATAGATGCGCGTGGCGCAGGGCTGGCCGGCGGCGATCTTGGCATCGGCATAGTAAGCCACGCCGCGGCAGGTCTGGTGCTGGCGGTCCTTGTTGAGCTTGACCTGCGGATCGAAACGCCATTTCTCCTTGCCGCTCGCGGCATCGATGGCGATGGCGAAATTATGCGGCGTGCAGATGTAGAGCGTGTCGGCGATTTTCAGCGGCGTCACCTGATAGGTCGTCTCGCCGATGTCGTCGGGCCCTTTCACGTCGCCGGTGCGATAGGTCCAGGCCGGCTGCAGATTGGCAACGTTTTCGGGGGTGATCTGGTCGAGCGGCGAATAGCGCTGGCCATATTGCGTGCGACCGTAATAGTGCCATTCGCCGGCCGGCACATTGCCGCCGAGTTCGGCCGTCGGCGTCACCTTGTCGGTGTTGAGTTGGCCGGCAATATCCTTTGGGTCCGTCGTCATCGAATAACCGGCGACGCCGAGCGATGCCAGCACCGCGAGGATCAGCGGCGCTCGTCCGTCGGGACCGGTAAGCCCGCGCCGCGCCCATGGCGTCAATAGCCACAGCGCGACAAGCACGATGATGCCGCCGCGCGGGCCGAGCTCCCACCAGTCGAAGCCGGTTTCCCAGACAGCCCAGGCGAGCGTGCCGAGCACGATCGCCGCGTAGAGCCACAGCGCCGTGGATCTGCGCCTGTAGAGCAGCCAGGCAGCGATCAGGAAAGCTATGCCGGCGATGACGTAATACCAGCTGCCGCCCAGCGTCACGAGCCAGATGCCGCCGCCGCCAAGCGCCAGGCCGATGAGGAAAAGGATCAGGGAGGTGATGACCACAGCCAAGACGGTGCTCCTTCGACTGGTGCGCTCCGCGACGCGTCCATGGGCAACCCCGCATTGCGTGCCTGCCCCCACGCAACTTTCTCCGGCCCGCTTCCCCTGTCAAGCAAGCTCGGCGTTTTACGGCGTCGACCCACGGCAAGCTCGGCGTTTTGGTTAGCGGACCCATTCAGATTGTGAGTCTACCGACTGGACAGAGAACAAAACGGAGACACTTCTGGCCTTTCGCTGCCGAATCACTACATTCGGGGAGAGATGTCCGGCTTTTCGGAAGACATGCCCTTTTTTGACGAACCGAACGCGCGGCCCGTGGCCCCGTCGGGCATCGCCGCGCGCGCCATGGCTGCCCGCAGCAATCAAAACAACGCGCCCGATTATCTCAACGGCCTCAACCCCGAGCAGCGGCTGGCGGTGGAAACCACCGAAGGCCCGGTGCTGGTGCTGGCCGGCGCCGGCACCGGCAAGACGCGCGTCTTGACCACCCGCATCGCCCACATCCTTGCCACCGGCAAGGCCTTCCCTTCGCAGATCCTCGCCGTCACCTTCACCAACAAGGCGGCGCGCGAGATGAAGCAGCGCATCGGCCTGTTGATCGGCGAAGGCAATGTCGAGGGCATGCCGTGGCTCGGCACCTTCCACTCGATTGGCGTGAAGCTGCTGCGCCGACATGCCGAGCTGGCCGGGCTCAAATCCGACTTCACCATTCTCGACACCGACGATGTCGTGCGGCTGATCAAACAGCTCATCCAGGCGGAAGGGCTGGACGACAAGCGCTGGCCGGCCAAGCAGTTCGCCCAGATGATCGACGGCTGGAAGAACAAGGGCCTCGGTCCCGCCGACATCCCCGAGGGCGATGCCCGTGCCTTCGCCAACGGCAAGGGCCGCGAACTCTACAAGGCCTATCAGGAGCGGCTGCAGACGCTGAATGCCTGTGACTTCGGCGATCTCCTATGTCACCCGATCCGCATCTTCCGCGCCAATCCGGACGTGCTGAAGGAATACCACAAGCGCTTCCGCTACATCCTCGTCGACGAGTACCAGGACACCAACACCGCACAGTACATGTGGCTGCGCCTGCTGGCCCAGCGGCCTCAAGGCAAGCCAATCTCCCCCCTCCCGGGGGAGATTGGGCGCTCTTCGGCCGAAGGCCGCAAGCCCGACCGGGCGTCGGCCGGCCAGGCCGCCCCCGCGGAGGCCAGCGAGCGAAGCTCGCGCGCGGCCGTGAGCGAAAGCAAAGTTAACATCTGCTGCGTCGGCGACGACGACCAGTCGATCTATGGCTGGCGCGGCGCCGAAGTCGACAACATCCTGCGCTTCGACAAGGATTTCCCCGGCGCCACCATCATCCGGCTGGAGCGCAACTACCGCTCGACCGCGCACATCCTCGGCACCGCCTCGCATCTCATCGCCCACAATGAGGGCCGCTTCGGCAAGACGCTGTTTACCGAGAAGATCGCCGAGGACGACGAGAAGGTGCATGTCCACGCCGCCTGGGATTCCGAGGAGGAGGCCCGCGCCGTCGGCGAGACCATCGAGGCCTACCAGCGCCAGAAGCACAATTTGAACGATATGGCGATTCTCGTCCGCGCGTCTTTCCAGATGCGCGAATTCGAGGACCGCTTCGTCACGCTCGGCCTCAACTACCGCGTCATCGGCGGCCCGCGCTTCTATGAGCGGCTCGAGATCCGCGACGCGCTGGCCTTCTTCCGCGTCGTCGCGCAAGGCGCCGACGACCTCGCTTTCGAGCGCATCGTCAACGTGCCGAAGCGCGGGCTTGGCGAGGCCACCATCCGCCAGATCCATGATACCGCCCGCGCCCTTCGCATCCCGATGCTGGAGGCGGCGGCAAAACTCGCCGAGAGCGACGAGCTGAAGCCGAAGCCGCGCGCCGCACTTCGCGAGGTCGCCGCCAATTTCGAACGCTGGCAGAAGGCTCTGGAAACCACCCCGCATACCGAGCTCGCCGAGACCATTTTGGAGGAGAGCGGCTACACCGACATGTGGAAGAACGACCGCTCGGTGGAAGCGCCCGGCCGGCTCGAGAACTTGAAAGAACTGATCCGCTCCATGGAGGAGTACGAATCGCTGCGCTCCTTCCTCGAACATGTCGCACTCGTCATGGACGCCGAGCAGAACGCCGAGCTCGACGCCGTCAACATCATGACGCTGCATTCGGCCAAGGGCCTCGAATTCGAGACCGTCTTTCTGCCTGGCTGGGAGGAGGGCCTGTTCCCGCATCAGCGCGCACTCGACGAGGGCGGCCGCTCCGGCCTGGAGGAAGAGCGCCGCCTTGCCTATGTCGGGCTGACCCGCGCCAAGAAGAACCTGCATTTGTGGTTCGTCTCCAACCGCCGCATCCATGGCCTCTGGCAATCGACTATCCCGTCGCGCTTTCTCGACGAACTGCCGGAAGCCCATGTCGAGGTCGCCGAAAGCGGCAACTCCTATGGCGGTTACGGCAACGCCTATGGCGGTGGTTCTTTCGCCTCCGGTCGTGGTGGCCAAGGGGCAGGAAGACAGAACCCCTACGGGGCGTCGCGCTTCGACAACATTGGCGGCAATTCCGGCGCCGAGAAATCCGGCGCTTTCTCCAACACCTATGCGACGCCGGGCTGGCAGCGCGCTCAAGCGAACCGCACCGAGGCGACCGACCGCAATTGGGGCACGCGCTCCGGTCACCAGGTCGAGCGCATCGGCTATGGCGAAACCGACTCGGGCTACGGTGCCGGCCGCACCTCGATCAAGGGCCGCACCATCGACGGCGAGCTGGTCGCCAAATCCGTCGCCGACACGCCCTCCCCCTTCAGCGTTGGCGACCGCGTCTTCCACCAGAAATTCGGCAACGGCAACATCTCGGCCATCGAAGGCAACAAGCTGACCATCGACTTCGACAAGGCCGGCCAGAAACGCGTGCTGGACGGGTTTGTCACGGGGGTTTGAGGCCGCCGGTCACCGATACCGCGCTTGGTTCCACTTATGGCCGAGCAGCGACAGGATAATGATCAGCCCGTTGAAGAACTGGACGTAGAAGCCGCTCAGTCCCGCCGCGACGACGCCGGTCTGGATGAAGGACACCGTAACCGCGCCGATCGCGCCGCCGACGACGGTGCCGATGCCGCCCCAGGTCGGCGTGCCTCCGACGAACACCGATGCCAGCACCGGCAGCAGGTATCCGTCGCCCGCCGTCGGCCACCAGGTGAAGTTGATCATTACCGAGAACGTGCCGGCGATCGCCGCGCCGATACCGACGAAGACGAACACTTTCACCCTGACGCGCTTGACATCGATGCCCATCTGCTGGGCGCTGTCGGGATTGTCGCCGACCACCTTGACCTGGGCACCGAAGCGATGGCGGTTGTAGAGCAGCGCCGACAGCACGACGAAGGCGATGGCCCAGAATATCTGCACCGGGATGCCGTAAAGCTGGCTGGAGAAGATCTTGTAGGCCCAGCTGTCGGCAAGGCCGGTCAGCGCGGTCGACCTGCCCTCGTTGATGATCTGGATCAGGCCGCGCAGCAGGAAATTCATGCCGAGCGTGGCGATCAGCGACGACAGCCCGCCATAGACGACCAGCGAGCCGACCAGGAAGCCGAGCAGCATGCCGGTGACGATTGCGGCGGCGATGCCGAGGAACGGGTCGTAGCCGGCCTGCACGACCAGCGCGAACACCCATGAGGCAAAGCCCATCGTCGCCGGAAACGACAGGTCGATCTCGCCACAGGTGACGACGAAGACCAGCGGCACCACCACGAACAACGCCACCGGCAGCGTGGTCAGCACGGAACTGTAAAGATACCAGGTGGTGAAGACCGTCGGATTAGCGATCATGAACACCGCCATCATAACGATGAACACGGCCAACGTGCCGAGTGCGGCGCGGTTGTCGAGGATGAACCCGCGCAGCCAATTGTCGGACGGGTGTCTCCACTCTTTCCCGGCGGTTTCGCCATGCGTGGTGCCGAGGGGGCTCTGCAGATCGGGTTCCATGGTCTTGCTCATCGTGCCGCCCTCTCCGTATCGCCCGCGTCGTGCAATCCCGGCAATCCGCTGGGGTGGGCGACGTCTTCCATGAAATTGATCAGATCCTCGGCCGACTTGACCTCGCTCCGGTCGGCGGTGAGCGCGACCTTTCCGCGGTCCAGCACCACGAAGCGATCGGCGATGTCGAAGACGTGGTGGATGTTGTGGCCGATGAACAGGATCGAGCGTCCGCTCGCCCGCACCTGGCGCACGAAGTGGAAGACCTTGGCGGTCTCGGTCAGCGATAGCGCGGTCGTCGGTTCGTCGAGGACTATCAGCTCCGCCTTCTTATAGATGGCCCGCGCGATCGCCACGCCCTGGCGTTCGCCGCCCGAGAGCTGGCCGACGATCGACTGTGGCGTGAACACTTTCGAGGTGAAGCCGATCTCGCGCATCAGCCGGCTCGCCTCCGCGATCTCCTTGTTGACCTTCAGCCAGCCAAGCCAGCCGGTGAGTTCGCGGCCCATGAAGATATTGCGCACGATCGTCTGCTGCACGGCGAGCGCCCGGTCCTGGAACACCGTTTCGATGCCGGCGTCGCGCGAGCGCGCAGGGTTCCATCCGGTCACCGGCTTGCCGCGGACGAGAATCTCGCCGCTGGTCGGCTTGACCACGCCAGACAGGATCTTGATCAGCGTCGACTTGCCGGCGCCATTATCGCCGATCAGGCCGACCACCTCGCCGCGATCGACGCTAAGATTGACCCCACCCAGCGCATAGACCTGGCCATAGGACTTGCTGATGTCGCGCAGTTCTATGATGCGTTCGGCCATGGCGATCCTCGCTTGATTTTCGCGTGCCGGCCTTTTCGCCGGCGGTCCCGCCGGCCGGGCTCGATCCCGGCCGACGGCTTGGGAGGTCAGCGCAGCGCCTGCTTGGCGAGCTCGGCGACGATCTCGTAATTCTGTGGCGTGACGAAACCGGCGCCGGTGTCGACGTTCATCGGCGCCAGACCCAGCACCACTTGCTGGCAGAGGCTGAGGATCGGCAGATATCCCTGCAGGAACGGCTGCTGGTCGGCCGTCAGTTGCACCCAGCCGCCCTTGAAGCCCTCGACGATCTGCGGGCTGGTGTCGAAGCCGAAGTTGAAGATATCGCCCGGCTTCCTGCCCGCCGCCTGCATGTAAGTCGGTACGTTGCCCAGCATCTGCCCGCCGGGATAGCCAACCGCCTTGACGTCGGGATTGTTGAGCAGTGCCGCGGTGATCACCGGAATGGCCAGATTGGGGTCGGAAGCCCATTCGCCGCTTGGCGGCGAGGAGAGCTGTATGACCTCGACGCCCGCTTCCTTGAGGGCAGCGACAGTGCCGCGCTCGCGCGCGCCGCGGCTCTCGTTTTCGAACGGGCCGATCATAATCGCCTTGTCGCCGGCCTTGAGCCCGGCCAGCTTGACCGCCTCGGCGCCGAGCGCGCGGCCCTGCTGCTCCTGCTGGGCGCCGACATAGCCGCCGCCGAACGCCGCCGTGACCGTCGGCACCGGCACGTTCTGGTACATCATCTTGATACCGTCCTTGTGTGCCTGTTCGGCCAGCGGCATGATCGAAGCGTCGCCGGGGTGGCCCATCATGGCGATGCCTTGGGGCTTGACCGCGACAGCCTCGCGCAACTGCTGCACCATCTTCTCGACATCCCACTGGGAAAAGATGTAGTCGACCTTCGGCCCGAGATCGGCCGCCGCCTGCTTGGCACCATTATAGACGATCGTGCCGAAGGCATCGCCCTCCGCCCCGCCGACGAAGAAACGGATATGGACATCCTTGCACCACTGGGCATCGAGCGCCTGCGCCGGCAAGGTCGAGAGTGCGGCGGCGAGCGCCATCGCGGCCGCCGCGACGGTCGAGCGCAGAACTGTCCTTCTCATCGTAATGCTCATGCACTTATCCTCCCTTTGTTCCCTCGCTAACCGAGGGGTTTCGACGATCGCTTCGGCAAGGCGCCGCAATCTTTCCCTGGCCGGCACCTCCCGCCGGCCGAGTTCTCACACCGGGTTCGGCAGGTAGCTCGCGCCTCCCCGGCATTGTTGGAGATAATCCAGCGCACGCGCCTGGCCGGTGATCTCGAGATCGCCGCGATAGACCGGGTCGTGCCAGCCCTCGATGTCGATGGCGCCCTTGTAGCCGGCCAGCCGCAGCTCGCTGATCACCCTTGTCCAGTCGCTGTCGCCGAAGCCCGGCGTGCGCATCTGGACGAACGGCAGGCGACCGAACACGCCATGTTCGCGGATCACGTCCCAGCGCACCGTCGCGTCCTTGCCATGGACGTGGAAGATGCGCGGCGCCCATTTGCGGATCTGCGGGATCGGATCGATCAGGTAGACCAGCTGGTGGCAGGGCTCCCACTCCAGGCCGAGATTGTCGTCCGGCAACTCGTTGAACATCAACTCCCAGGCGTCCGGATTGTGGGCGATGTTCCAGTCGCCGCTGGCCCAGTTGCCGTCCATGGCGCAGTTCTCGAACGCGATGCGCACGCCCTTGTCGGCGGCGCGCCTGGCCAAGGGTCCCCAGACCTCGCGGAAACGCGGCAGGCTGTCGGGCAGCGGCTTGCCGCGAATGCGGCCGGTAAAGCCGCTGACCATATTGGTGCCGAACAGATGGGCGTTGTCGATGATCGTTTCCCACGCCTGGAGCACGCCGCGATCGATCTCGCCGCTCTCCAGCGGATTGCCGAACACGCCGATCGACGAGACGATGACATCGGCATCGCCGATCGCCTCGCGGATCTCGCCCGCCAGCCGCGGAATGTCCTTGCCGCCCAGCGTCTGCCAGAAGAACGGCTGGATGCTCTCGAAGCCGAGCGGCAGGATCTGCCTGACATAGGCGGCCGGGTCGTCGAGATTGGCCCGCACCATTGTGCCGATCCTGATGTCGAGCAGCGGGTTTGGCATCATGATCCTTCCTGTGCAGCGATGGCGACCCGGCGCCCGGTCTCGGCGCTCTCGATCGCAGCGAAAACCATGGCCAGGCTCTTGATGTTGTCGGCGCCGCGCGTCTCCGGCTCGGTGCCGGTTTCGACGGCGCGGACGAAATCCTGGATGATGCCGAGATGGCCGCCGACGCGATCGGCCGGGTCGAGCGGCGGCACGGCGATCGGTTCGGTGCGGTCGAACAGGCCTTCACGGACCGGCCGCACGACTTCCGCCTTCAGCCCATCCTCGCCGTCCCAGACAATGCTGCCGCGCTCGGCGACAATACGCCATGTACTGTCCCAACTGGTACGGAAGCCGGCCGCGCACCAGCTGCCGGCATAGGTGAACAGCTTGCCGCCGCCGAGGTCGAAGCTTGCGGTTGCCGACGACCCTTGCCGATACCAGGAATTGGCCGGCTCCCACTCCTGGCAATGGACACCGGCCGGCTCGCCGGCCACCATGTAGCGGGCGGCATCGAATGTGTGGATCGCCATATCGAGCAGCAGCACATGGCGCATCTCTTCGCGAAAACCGCCGAAATGCGGCGCAACGAAGAAATCGGCGTGGATGCTGGTCGCAGCACCAATGACGCCGGAAGCGAGAAAGCGCCGGATGCGCCTGACATTGGCGACATAGCGGCGGTTCTGCACGACGGCATGGATGCGCCCGGCGCTGCGGGCGGCCTCGACAATGGCACGCGCATTGCCCGGGCTGTCGGCCAGCGGCTTTTCGGTCAAGAGGTGGCAATGATGGGCAAAGGCGGAAAACGCGACCTCGCGGCGGGCGGCGGGAACCACCACGTCGAATACCGCGTCGGGCCTGGTCTGGTCGAGCACGGCGTCGAGGTCGGTTCCGATGACAGCGCCGGAAAGCTCGTATTCGCGCGCCCTCGCCCGCGCCCTTTCGGCGTCGATATCAACCAGGCCTACAATGGCGAGCCCGTCGATCTGCCTGGCCGCATCGAGCCAGGCCTTGCTCATCGCTCCGCAGCCGACCAGGACGACATTGATCATCCAGTGTTCCTCCCTCTCGGCCCCTCCAGACCGATCCTCACGGCATTCACGGCAGGGCCGTGAATGTTTTTCCGTAAACGTTTACGAGAACACACCCGATGGCGTAGAATGTCAATTGGCCGGTTGCGAAAAATCGTGGTGTCGGCTTGGCCCGGAGAGCAGCCGGTGCTAGCCAAGCAAGGGGGAGAACTGTCCTTTGGCGTCCAGCATTCACGACCTTGCGCGTCACCTGAACATTTCGATCGGCACGGTGTCGCGCGCGCTCAACGGTCGCGCCGACGTCAATGCCGACACACGCCAGCGCGTGCTCGATGCGGCCAAGAAACTGAACTATTCACCGAACCAGTCCGGCCGCAGCCTGCGGCGCGGCGCCACCCATTCGATCGCCTTCATGCTGCAGCCGCATCCGGGCGACCAGGAGTATGGCGAGCCGTTCTTCATTCCATTCCTGACCGGGCTGCAGGCCAAGCTCGCCGAAAGCGGGCTCGACCTGATCGTGGTGATGGGCGCGCCAGGCGACTATCAGCAGGAGCGCCTGCGCCGTGTCGTCGAGACCCGCCGGGCCGATGCCGTGGTGCTGGCCTGGACGCGGCGCGAAGACGAGCGCATCGACTATTTGACCCAGGCCGGTTTCCCGTTCGCGACGCTCGGCCGCAGCCGTTCCGGCGGCGATGCCTACCCCTCGCTCGACCTCGACTTCGAAAAAGCCGGAGCTGACGCCGTCGATCGTCTCGTCGCGCGCGGCCACCGGCGCATCGCCGCCATCCGCCCGTCGCTCGACCTCAATTTCGGCTATCTGTTCCTCGCCGGCTATCGCAAGGCGTTGCGGCGGCACGGCATCGAATTCGACCCCGAGTTGATCGCCGACGGCTTCATCAACGAGGCCGGCGGCTACGCGGTGACACCGAAGGTCATGCGCTCCAAGGACCCGCCGAGCGCCATCATCTTCAACAACGACGCGATGGCGCTTGGCGGCTGCAAGGCTCTGGCCGAGGCGGGAATCAAGCCCGGCCACGACATCGCGGTGATCGTCATCGTCGACACGCCGCTCTGCCGCTATTTTTCGCCGGCGCTGACCGGCTTCCGCCCGGCGCTGGAGCCGATGGGCGAGCGGCTGGCCGAAATGCTGCTGGCATCGATTCCGGCCTTCGCCGGCACCGAAGGCGCCCGCATCATCCGCGAAGTCTGGCCGCTGGAGCTTATCGCGCGCGACAGCGATTGAGCGCGGCGGTCACCGAGCAGGTTCAGATTGATCAAGGCCCGCCGCGCTCGCGCTCCGGCGTTGCAACCAGCAAGGCCGCTGCGGCATTGGCGGCGGCAAGTGCCGCCTCGACAGGCTGCCCACGCGCAAGCCCCGCCGCGAAGGCGCCAACGAATTCGTCGCCGGCACCGTGGGTGCTGATGACCTTCACCGGCATCGCAGGCAAGGCGAACGCCTGGCCGTCGCGGTCGCGATAGGCGACCCCCTCCCCGCCGGCGGTGACGATGGCAGCCGGGTAGGAGCCGAGCATACCGGCCGCATTCGCAGCACCCTCGAGCGTGTCGACGACCGGAACACCGGCCAGGAATTCCGCCTCGATGGCGTTGACGATGACGATGTCGGTGAGCGCGATCAGCTCGGCGGACAGTTTCCGGGCGGGTGCGGCGTTGAGGAGGACGCGGCCGCCTTGCGCCTTCACCGCCCGCGCCGCGGCGATATTGGCGGCTTCCGGCACCTCGTTTTGCAGCAGCAGCACCGCCGTTTGCGCGATCAGCTCGGCCGCCTCCGCAATGTCCTTTTCGCTGAGAGTGAGGTTGCTGCCCGAGACGATCACCGCGCCATAGTCGCCGCTGTCGTCGAAAATCGCTACGCTCATGCCCGAGCCGGCGCCGGAAGCCTCCCGCACGGAGCGCCGGTCAACGCCCCAGCGATCGAGATTGTCGAGAAGCGTGCGGCCGAAATCGTCATCGCCGACAGCTCCGATCATTGCCGCACGCACGCCGGCCCGCGCTGCCGATACCGCCTGGTTGCCGCCCTTGCCACCGCATTTTGGATGCCAGGCATGACCGGTCACCGTTTCGCCCTTGCGTGGGCGATCGGGGGCTTCGACCATGATGTCGTAATGCAGGCTGCCGAATACGGTGACCAGCGGCGGGGAAGCCGTCATGTGCCCTTGACTTTCACGAGCCGCTGCCTTTCATGAGTTCTTGTCTTTCCGTTTCGACGTCACCGCGGACATGGTGCGGCCGAGATTGCGCTCCGCCGCCTGGTAGTCGCGTTGCGCCACCGCGACGAACAGCGCGTCGAGGATGTTGAGCTGGGCAATGCGCGCCGCGGCGTTCTCACCCATCAACGGCGAGCCTTGCGCGGTCGAGCAGAGCACGATGTCGGCGACGGCTGCCAATGGCGAGTTATCGTAGTTGGTGATGGCCAGCGTGCGTGCGCCGCTTTTGCGCGCAAGCTGTATAGCGTCGATGACGGCGCTGGTGTTGCCGGAATGCGAAAAGCCGACGGCGATGTCGTCGGCGCCGAGCAACGAGGCCGACATTAGCATCATGTGCGAATCGTCGTAGACAGAGGTGCGGATGCCGATCCGAAGGAATTTGTGCGAGACGTCGCGTGCGATCTGCGCCGAACCGCCGACGCCGTAGAAATCGCGGTTCCTGGCGCGGTAAAGCAGATCGGCGGCGCGGTCGAAATCGTCCATGTCGAGGATGGCGAGCGTCTCCTCCAGCGCCTGGATGGAGGTGCGGAACACCTTCTGCACGATTTCGGCCGAGCTGTCGTCCACCGACAGCTCCTGATGCATCTCGGCGGTCGGCAGGCGGCTGTATTCATAGACCGCCGTGCGGAAATCGCGATAGCCGGAAAAACCCAGCTTCTTCGCGATTTTGACCACCATCGCCTCTGAGACGCCGGCCTCCTCTGCGATCTGCTTGAGCGGGATAGTCTCGTCGAAGCCGCGCCTGCCGAAGACGGTTTCCACCACCTTCGCCTCGAGCGGCGTCAGATGCGGCATCATCATGCGGATGCGCGGCCCTACTGCTTTCAGATCCAGCCCGGTCAATGTCATCCACGTCCCCTCGTCACGCGATCGACAAGCATCGCGGCGAGGATTATAAGGCCAGTTGCCAGGAGCTGATAGAAGGACTGCACGTTCATCAGCGTCAGGCCATTGCGCATGCTGCCAAGGATGACGGCACCCAGGATTGTGCCGACGACGCTGCCCTTGCCGCCCATCAGCGAGGCACCGCCGATCGCCGCCGCTGCTATGGCGTCGAGCTCCCAGAGATTGCCGAGAATGGGTTCGGCCGCACCCAACCGGCCGATCAGGATCTGTGCGGCAAGCGCCGCCAGCAGGCCCGAGATCATATACGCGGCGATCTTGGTGCGGGCGATCGGCACGCCGGCTATATAGGCCGCTTCCTCATTGCCGCCGACGGCGAGCAGATATTCGCCGAACGGCGTCTTCTTGAGGATGATCCAGGCAATCAGCGCGACCACGGCCACGATAATGACCGCCAACGGCAATCCGAACAGCGAGCCATTGAAGATGGCACGGAAGCCGGCAGGCAGGCCGAGCACCGGATTGCCGCCGGTATAGATCAGCGCCAGCGCCCGGTAGGTGCTGAGCGTTCCCAGCGTGACGATGAAGGGCTGCAGCCCGACATAGGCGACCAGCACGCCGTTGAGCAGGCCGCAGGCAAGGCCGATGGCGAAGCCGGCGGCGATGGCCAGCGGAAACGGCACGCCGCCAACCAGCATCGAGGCCGAGATGACTGCCGAAAGAGCTGCCGTCGGCCCGACGGACAGATCGATGCCGCCCGAGATGATGACCAGCGTCATGCCCAACGCCAGGCAGGCATTGATGCTCGACTGCTGCAGGATGTTGATCAAATTGCGCTCGGCAAAGAAGCCGGGGACCAGCGCCCCGAAGACAGCGAGGATCACCACCAGGCCGATCAGCGTGCCAGCGTCGCGCACCGAAAACCGGTGCAGGAAATCTGCGCTTGGGCGCGCTGCTGTGTGTTGGGTTATATCGGTCATCCGCTGGTCCTGTCCGTTATGCACCGGCCCGACGGCCTTGCGCCTTGCCGGCCTCAATCTCCGTTTGGGGTATGGCGTGCGCGGCGATCGCCTGTTCGCTGAGACTTGCGCGGCCCAGTTCGGCGGCGACCGTGCCGTCGCGCATGACCAGCACCCGGTCGGCGAGCCGGATCACCTCGGGCAACTCGGACGAAACGACGATTGCCGAATGGCCTTCGGCGGCGAGCTCCTCGATCAGGTGGTAGATCTCCGCCTTGGCGCCGACATCGATGCCGCGCGTCGGCTCGTCGAACAGAAGGATCCGCGTTCCCGCCGCCAGCCAGCGGCCGATGATCGCCTTCTGCTGGTTGCCGCCGCTGAATAGGCGGATCGGCCGGTCGAGCAGGAACGGTCTGAGATTGACGCGTTTCATCTTCTCGGCTGCCACGCGCTTCAGCCGGCGGTGGTCGATGACGCCGCGCGGCGCGAACACGCCCATCGACGCCAGCGCCATGTTGCTGGAGATCGACCGCAACGGCACGATGCCTTCGCGCTTGCGCTCCTCCGGCACAAGGCCGATGCCGGCGGCGATGCCGCCGCGCGGACTGGAAAGTTTTATCGCCTTGCCGTCGATCTCCATTGTGCCTGATGACGCCCGGTCGGCGCCGGCCAGCAATCGCAGCAGCTCGGTGCGGCCCGAGCCGACCAGGCCGGCAATGCCCAGCACCTCGCCGCGATGCAGGTCGAACGAAACGTCATGGACCTTGGTCGCCGAGGCCAGGCCACGCACGCTCAGCCTGATCTCGCTGGAAGCATGCGAGCGGTGCTGTTCCTGCGCAAGTTCGCGGCCGACCATCATCGAAACGACGGCCTTTTCCGACACCTGCGCGAGATCAACGGTTTCGACCACGACACCGTCGCGCATGATGGTGGCGCGCTGGCAGATGCCGAACACCTCATCCAGCTTGTGCGAGACATAGACGACCGTGACACCGTCGCGCGCCAGGCCCGCAATCACTTCGGCCAGCCGTTCGAACTCGCTCGGCGTGAGGCTCGATGTCGGCTCGTCCATCGCCACGATCCTGGCGCGGTCGAGCAGCGCCCGGGCAATCTCGACGATTTGCCGCTGCGCCACCTTCAGCGAGCCAAGCGGGGCTGCCGGATCGATGGTCGGGTCGATGGCGGCCAGGGCTTCCGCAGCGCGGCGCTCCTGCTCGCGCCGTGCGACGAAGACGCCGCCGCGCGTCAGCGGATGGCCCAGGAACATGTTCTGGGCAACGCTGAGACGTGGCACCTGCTGTAATTCCTGATGGATCATCGCGACGCCCGCGGCCCGCGCCTGGACCGGGTTGTTCAGCGTCACCGGCCTGCCGTCGATGAAAACGCTTCCCGCTGTCGGCCGGTAGACGCCCGACAGGATGCGCAGCAGCGTCGACTTGCCGGCGCCGTTCTCGCCAAGCAGGCCATGGATTTCGCCGGCGCCGACCGAAAAGGACACGTCGCTCAGCGCCCGCACGGCCGGAAACAGCTTGGAAATGCCCTCGAATTGCAGCCGCGCTGACATTGCTTCGGTTCTCCAAGCAAGGGTGCCGACCCAAGGCCGGCACCCGCCGCCCTGCTCTATTGGCCTGCTGCCGCGTCCTCGAGCAGCGCTTTGCGCACGGCGTCGCCGCCGCCCGAGTAACGGTCGGCATTGTCCTTGGTGATCAGCGCCTGCGGGGTGGCAACAACACGCGGCAGCTTCTGCCCAGCCACCAGTCGCAGCGCCGATTCCAGCGCCACCTCGCCGGTCAGCACCGGGAAGCTGTCGACGGTACCGGTCAGCTCGCCGGCCCGGATCGAGGCATAAGCGTCGGAAATCCCGTCGGTGCCGAAGACGGCCACCTTGTCCTGCAGACCGGCCGCCTTGACCGCTTCGACGATGCCCAGCGCCATGCCGTCATTATTGGCATAGAAGCCGATCAGGTCGGGGTGCTGCTGCAGGATATTGGTGGCCGCGTCGTAGGAGGTCTGGCGATCCCAGTTGCCCGGCACGCTGGCGACGACCTCGAACTTGCCGCCTTCAGTGATCGTGCTCTTGAAGCCGTCGGTGCGCTGGACGGCGGCGTAGACGCCGGCCTGGCCTTCGACGATGGCAACCTTGCCGCCATCCGGCCGGTTCTTGATGAACCATTTGGCGACACGCACACCATTGTCGCGCTGGACATTGCCGACATAGTACTCGGCCTGCGGGATGACCGCGTCATTGACGTTGACCACCGGCACGTTGGCGGCCCTGGCCTGTTCCATGATCGGCTGCAAATTGGAGTCGGTCTGCGGTGAAACGAGCAGCACGTTGTAGCCTTGCGTGACCAGGCCTTCGGCGATGGTGAGCTGGCCGAGCTGGTCGCCCTCGCTCTGCGCCGCCTGGTAGACGACGGGCACGCCGATGCGGTCGCCGAACGACTTGTAGCCCTCACCCAGCGAGCGCCAGTATTCGTTGGTCAGCGTCTTGGAGACCGCACCCGCCTTGGTGCCCTCGGGCAGCTTGGGGAAAGCCCCGAACTTGGCCTCGAGCTGCGACCAGTCGATGCGATCCTTCTCGGTGTCGGAATTGAGCGGCGCGAGATCCGCGGAAAACACCGAGCCGATGGACAGCGTCATCAGGGCAGCGGTAGCGGTGACGAGCAGAAATTTCATGGTCTTTCCTCCCTTGTTGAAAAACGGTGATGGCGCCGGCCTCAGCTGTCCGGCCCGAGCATGGCTTCCTGGATGATGGCCTGCGACGCGACCGCGTCCTGACGATCGACGGCGGCTGACAGGCGGTTGTCCTTTTCCAGCCGCTCGACGACGCGCAGCATGCGCTTGACGGTGGCGATGTTGACTTCGCATTCGTGGACGGGATCGAGCCCGGTCATGTCGGGGAACGTGTCGAAGTAGATGGCCCCGGCATAGCCGTCGCGGCGGATCTGCCTGAGCAGCTCGATCGTCTGCAGCGTGTGCACGGCACCGACCATCAGGCCGTCGTCGCGCTTGGCGTAGCCGTCGTTGAGGTGCACGCCGAGCAGCTTGCTGTGCCGTGCTATGAGGGCGGCAGCGAAAGCCGGCTGCTCGTCGGCATAGAGCACGTGAGCGAAATCGAGCGTCACGCCGAGATTGGGCAGGCCGATCTCGCGGATCGCCAGCAATGTCGTCGCCGCATCGGGCATCAGGCTGTAGGAGCGCGGCTCGTTGGGTTTGTATTCAAGGCTAATCTGGCAGCCCGGATCATGCGCCGCTACTTCACGAATGCCATCGATTTCGTGTTGCCAGAGTGTTGCGTAGTCAGCCTGGAAGGCGTAGTCGAAGCCATCCTGCCCGAGCCACAATGTCATCAGGCTGGCGCCGGCCTCGCGCGCGGCGTCGATGCCGGCCTTGGTCAGGTCGATGGCCTCACGGCGAACGGAAGGATCCGGATTGGTGAAGGCGCCGAGCTTGAAGGCCGGATTAGAGTAGTAGCGCATGGCGAAGCCATTGATGGAAAGCCCGAGATCGCTGAGTTTGCGCGCCATTTCCGCAGGTTTTTCATCGACATGATCGGGGAAGTTGAGGTCGAGATCGGTCAATTCCGCAACCTTCGCCGCACGCGCCGCCATTTGCAGCATGGACGGTTTACCAACAAGATCAGGCCACTCGGCCTGTGGCCGCGAGGCAAAGGAATTGAGGCGGGTAGCGAAACGACAGACTGTCATCGGTGACCTTTCATTGTCATAACTTCACATAAGAATGATTATTTGTAAAGTTGTTAATTGCTCTCGGTGGCGACGGATTCGCCATGCCCGGGCTAGTTGCGACCACATGAGGCCCAGGCAAGCGCAGCACTGTCACGCAAGTATCATGTTCGCGTCCTAGATCGCTTCTCCGAAGGCTTTCGCGGCATTCTCGATGCGACGCGGCGCTTTTTCAGATCCCGGCTGTTTTGTCACAAAGAGGACTTCCATGAAAACCTGCACCGAAACGCGTCCCTCGCAGTCGCGCTGGCGATGTTCACCGCCTTGACTCCGGCCTTGGCTGAAAACGCAGCGACCGTCGGCGGCGTCAGCTTCGTCAACAAGGGCCTGGTCGGTGTCGGTCGCATCCCGGCCAGCCAAAGGGACAAGTTCGGCGAGACGTTTGGCTCCGGCTCGGGCATGGCGATCGACGCTGCCGGCTGGACGCATGGCGCCGATGGCTATAAGGGCTCGCTGTGGCTGCTGCCGGATCGTGGCTACAATGTCGTCGGCACCACCGATTACCGTCCGCGCATCAACACGATTGCCATCGAATTCGCCCCGATCGCACCGGGTGCGGCACCAGCCGCCGGCCAGGAACAGTCGGGCCTCAAGGCAACCCTTGCCGACACCATGCTTTTGACCGACGACAAGGGCGCCGACGCAACCGGCCTCGATCCGCTCAACGGCGTGCGCGCCGCGACCGACGACATGCCGATCCTGCCCGAAGCCAACGGCAAGCTCGCGCTCGATAACGAGGCGATCGTGCGGCTGCCCGACGGCACCATGTTCATCTCGGACGAATATGGTCCGAACATCTACCACTTCTCCGCCGATGGGCGTCTGATGTCGGTAACGCAGTCACCGGCGGCGCTTGTCCCGATGCGTCATGGAACGCCGAACTTCGCGTCCAACAATCCGGGACCGGGCGCGGCAGACCCAGATCCGACGGATCCCGAAACCGGCCGTCAGAACAACCAGGGCCTCGAAGGCATGGCACTGACGCCGGACGGGAAGTTCCTGATCGCTGTGCTGCAATCGGCCCCCAGACAGGATGGCGGCGATTCCGCTTCGACGCGCCAGAACACGCGCGCGCTGGTCTACGATGCCTCGGATCCGGCCCAACTCAAGCTTGCGCATGAATATGTTGTGCCGCTGCCGGTGTTCACCGATGCCAAGGGCAAGACCAAGATTGCCGCGCAGAGCGAAATCGTGGCTCTGTCGGACAAGACCTTCCTGATGCTGGCGCGCGACAGCGGCAACGGCCAGGGGGTGAAGGGCGACACCTCGCTCTATCGCGAGATCAGCGTCGTCGATGTGTCGGCGGCAACCGACATCGCCGGCACCGAGTTCGACAAGGACAAGCCGGTTGCGCCCAAAGGTGAGCTCGATCCCTCGGTGACGCCGGCCAAGCTGACGCCGTTCATCGACATCAACGACAAGACCGAGCTCGGCCGCTTCGGGCTGCACAATGGCGCGCCCAATGACCGCAACAACCTTTCGGAGAAGTGGGAGGCGATGTCGGTGGTGAGCGTCCTCGATCCAACACGGCCCGACGACTATTTCCTGTTCGTCGCCAACGACAATGACTTTCTCACCCAGGACGGCTTCCAGGTCGGCGCGGCCTACAAGGCCGAAGATGGCCCCGATATCGACACGATGTTCCTGGTCTATCAGGTCACGCTTCCAGGCCTCGCCGGGAAGTAGCGACACCCCCAGGCAGGCGGACGCGCCGAACGCGTCCGCCTGCCTGGCACGATCGAACGGTCGGGCCCTTCAGTTGCGGCTCGCCGGCACAAGGATTGTGTTCTAGTGGGTTTGCAAAACCTAAGACTGATGATCCGTCGAAGGCACTTACCTCAACATCTCCGCGTCCTTTGGCACGCCCGCATCGATCGGCTCGGCCGTCCTGTCCGACACGGCGGCGATCTTCCCGGCGGCCGACAGGTTCGGGCGCACGAAGACCGGCGCGACGCCGTCGACGCGGCTGTAGAGGTCGATAATGTCCTGATTCATGAAGCGCACACAGCCGGAGGAAGCGTTCTTCCCGATGGAGTCCCACTCCGGCGTGCCGTGCAGCCGGTACATCGTGTCCTTGCCGTCGCGGAAGAGATATAGCGCGCGTGCGCCCAGCGGGCTGTGGGGGCCGGGCGGCATGCCGTCCTTGTATTTCGCCAGTTCCGGCCGGCGCTGGATCATCTCCGGCGGCGGCGTCCAGACCGGCCACTTCTTCCTCGCCTGAACCACGGCGCTGCCGGTCCATCCGAAACCGGCCTTGCCGAGGCTGACGCCATAGCGAATTGCCTTGCCGCCGTCGCGCACCAGATAGAGGAAGTGCTCGGAGGTATCGACGACGATCGTGCCGGGTTTTTCTCCGGTCGGATCGGACACGATTTGGCGCACGAATTTCGGATCGACCTTGGCTACCGGGATTGCCGGCAGTTGATAGCCCTCGTCGACGCGCGCCGCATACATACTTGCGGCATCGCCGAAAGCCGGATCGCTTGGCGCCGCGGTCACTGGCGGCGCCGCTACGTCCGTCGTGGTGCACGCCGAAAGAGCCACGGAGGCCGCGCCCAAAGCGGATGCACCAAGAAACGCACGCCGGTTCAGGCGCTCAAAAAACAGCGGAATATCGGACATGAACCCCCGGCTTGCCCATGAGATCCAGGAAAGATGCGGCCCCACGCGTGCAGGATCAATATACGATTCCGGAAGCTTTGAGAACATGATTGGATCAAGGCACGCCAGGCGGAATTCGCAACGCTGCGTCGACCTGTCTCGTTAAATCGGCAATCATTGCGGACCGGACTCAAGATAAGCCTTCGCCGAGTTGCCTGCCATGGACGACAAGATGCCCGCGCGCCGGCGGACCAGCGACCTCACCAGTGGACCTATCCCGCGTACATTGCTGCTGTTCGCCCTGCCGGTGCTCGGCTCCAATGTTCTGCAGTCGCTCAACGGCTCAATCAATGCCGTCTGGGTCGGTCGTTTCCTCGGCGAAGCGGCGCTGACCGCCACGTCCAATGCCAACCTCGTGCTGTTTCTCATCCTCGGCACCGTCTTCGGCATCGGCATGGCGGCGACCATCCTGGTCGCGCAATCGGTCGGCGCCCGCGATATGCCCGAAGCCCGCCGCATCGTCGGCACCAGCGCCACCTTCTTCTTCCTTGTCTCGGTGGTGTTCGCGGTCTGCGGCTGGATCTGGGTCGATACAATCCTCAATGCGCTCGGCACCCCGGCCGATGCGTTGCCGCTGGCGCGCTCCTATCTGCGTATCATTTTTCTCGCCGTACCGATGATGAACCTGCTGTCCTTCGTCATGACGGTGCTGCGCGGCGCCGGCGATTCGCGCACGCCTTTCCTATTCATGGCGCTGGCCGTCGTGCTCGACGTCATTTTGAACCCGTTGCTTATTCTCGGCATCGGCCCGTTCCCCGAACTCGGCATCGCCGGCTCGGCCACCTCGACGCTGATCGGCCAGACGGTAAGCGTGCTTGCCATCCTGATCGTGCTTTATGCGCGCAAGCACCCGCTGCGGCTGGCCGGCGCCAATCTTGCTCTGCTGCGGCCGGACCCGGCGCTGCTGCGCATTGTCGTCTTCAAGGGCGTGCCGATGGGCCTGCAGATGATCGTCGTCTCGTCCGCGGCGCTGACTGTGATGGGCATGGTCAATGCCTACGGCTCGCAGGTCGCGGCTGCCTACGGCATAGCCGCCCAGCTCTGGACCTATATCCAGATGCCGGCGCTCGCCATCGGCGCCGCGGTCTCGTCCATGGCGGCGCAAAATGTCGGCGCCGGGCGCTGGGACCGGATCGGCCGCATCGCCGCGTCCGGCGTCGGCTTCAACCTTGTGCTTACCGGCGTGCTTGTCGCGCTGTTGTTCGTATTCGATCGCGCGGTGCTCAGCCTCTTCCTCAGCAGCGACAGTGCAGCGATCGACATCGCCACTCACATCAACAAGGTCGCATCCTGGTCCTTCATCCTGTTCGGCATCACCATCGTGCTCTTCGCCACTGTGCGTGCCACGGGCGCGGTGATGCCGCCGCTGATCATCCTGGTGATCTCGGTACTTCTGGTGCGCACCAGCTTCGCCTATTTCTTTCGAAGTGCGATCGGTGAGGAAGCGTTGTGGTGGAGCTTTCCGGCCGGCTCGATAACCTCGCTCGTGCTGGCCACGGCCTATTATCGCTTCGGCCGTTGGCGCAGCGTGCACATGATCGAGAGCCGGCCGGCTGCCGGCGAACCGCCGGATACCGGCCTCGGCGTGCCGCGCCAGCGCGCGCATCTTTCGCCCGAGACGCCGAACGGCTGAAAGGCCGGCTCAGCGCGCGTATTTCGCGCCAAACCCGAGCGCCACCAGGGAAAAGACGACAATCATGCCGGCAAAGACCAGGCTCGCCACGGTCGCGCTTGCCACGGTCGACAGGATGCCGATGCCGATGACCGGCAGCGCGTTGCCGCAAAAACAGCAGATGAAGAAGGCCGAGACCACTTCGGCACGCCGGTCCGCCGGCGCGATCTCGTTCACCACTTGCAAGCCGCCGCGATAGCCGAGCGCTGCCGACACGCCACACAGAGCACTTGCGGCGACCATGATGGCCATCGAGGCGAAGACCTGCGCCGCAACGATCAGTGCGACGCTGGGGATCATCAGCGCAAGTGCCGCAAACATCGCGGCCCGGCTCGAAAGACGCGTCGTCGCCACAATGGTGCCGGCCGCCACGATCGACAATTCAAAGAACAGAGCGCCGGCTACCGCATGGTTGGCTACCTGCAGTTGCTGCGCCAGGATGCTCGGCGCGAGTGCCGCATAAAAGCCGACGAGCGCCATCGCGCCAAAGCCGGTCACCGCCGGCGCAACGAAATTTGCGCGGATGTCATCAGGCACGGAAAGCCGCGGCCGCATCGAGACGTCAGCCAGTTTTCCCGGCCGCGAAACGGTTTCCTGCGTACGCCAGATCAGCAGGGTTACGATCGCTAGCATCGCCAGGTGGACGACGAATATCAGCCTGAGCGGCCAAGGTGCGTATTCTGCGAGCAACCCGGCCCCCAGCGCACCAATGCCGAGGCCGAGAAAATTGGTGCTGGTGGCAATCGTCGCCGCCTGTGACTTGTCGTTGGCCGAGAGCAATTCGGCGAGCCAGGCCGTCCCAGTCCCGGCGCCGACGCCAATTCCCAATCCGCTCAAAATCCGGGCGATGTCGAGCCACGCGACATTTTCTGCGAACAGGAAAAACACCGCGCTGACGACGGCCACCGCCATCCCGGCCAATGCCATCGGACGGCGCCCGATAACATCGGACACACGGCCCAACATCAGCAGCGCTGCCAGATTGCCGATGACATAGACGGCGTAGACCAGCGTCAAAGTGATCTGCGAGAAGCCGAAGACCTGCTTGTAGATGATGTAAAGCGGCGTCAGCGCCGTGCTGCCGGCGAAAAGAGCCGCGATCATGGCAGCCACGGCAGCCGCTGCGGCGCTGCCGCCGAGTTCGTGATCGCGCGTCATGACTTGAGCGTGAGCTGTCATTTTTCGACCTTTTGCTGTTCGGGATCTGACACCAAACGCCTTTTTCGCGTCAGCCGTTCCCCCTTCCCGACTTGCTCCTGACAAGTTTGGCAGCTTTGCCGATGGCGCTGAGCGAGATCCTCTTTTAACCTCAGCGGATTGTCAGGGGAGATTCATGGGCAAAGGACGGGTCGAGGCATTCACCGATGGCGTGGTCGCCATCATCATCACCATCATGGTGCTGGAATTGAAGGTGCCGCATGGCGAGGATTTTTCCGCGCTGGCACCACTCTGGCCGATATTCCTCAGCTATGTGCTGTCCTTTATCAATGTCGGCATCTACTGGAACAATTTGCACAACATGTTCCATACCGTGCAGCGGGTTGACGGCCGCGTGCTGTGGGCGAACCTCAACCTGCTGTTCTGGCTATCGCTGATGCCGGCGACGACAGCCTTCATGGGTGAGAACCATTTCGCGCCCGTGCCGGTCGCCGTCTATGGCGTCGACCTGGCGCTCTGCGCCATCGGCTTCAACATCCTCACCATGGCCCTGCATCGACTGCACAGCAGCGAAACCCTTTTCGCCAGGGCATTGGGCAATGACCTCAAGGGAAAGATCTCGCTGGCCCTCTATATCGCCGCCGTCGCACTGACCTTCGTCAATCACTGGATCGGTGTCTCGATCTATGTCCTGGTAGCGCTGATCTGGTTAGTGCCGGACAGGCGCTTCGAGCGGCTAATCGAGAAATAGACAGACCATGATCCCGAACCGAAGGACCGCGTCAGCGAAAAGTGGATGCCGGTTTTCGGAAAAGATCATGGTCCAACGAGAAGATAGAGCCCATCCCGAATTTTATCGGGATGGAACAGGCTCTAGCCTCGCATTTCCTTCAGCTTTTCCGCTACCGAGGCGGCAAGGTCGGCGTAGCGCTCCTCCAGCCGCTCGGCCGCCTTGATCACTGAAAAATCATGGCCGAACTTTTCCAGCGCCATACGCAGCTTTTCGACGAACTCCGCCTGTTTTTCGAGCGCCGAAAAAAGCGTTTTCACTTGCGCTTCGCTGATGTCGGGATTGGCAAGCATTTGCGGCACTTCGCGGCTCATCTGGTCGCCGGTTGCGGTCTGTTCTTTCAGGATCTCGATCCAGTCGGTCAATCGTCAGTCTCCTTTTTCGATATCAGCATGCGCAGCGCCCGCCGACGCGGTCAACCCGAAGATACCGGCATCGGCTTGCGCGAGCCTCGTTCCGCGCTAAGTTCGCCGCGGCCAGAACAGGAGAAAATCATGACCACCAACGCCGAGATCCAGACCGCCCTGCCCGCACTTGCCTCCGGTAATGTCGCCGTCATCACCGGCGCGGCCAGCGGCATCGGCCTTGCCGCGGCCAAACGACTAGCGGCGATGGGCATGAAGATCGTGCTGGCCGACATCGGCGGCGCACGCCTCGATGAGGCCCGACACGCCGTCGCCGCCATCGCCGGCGAGAGCGCCGTGCTTGCCGTTGCAACTGACGTCTCGAAAGCCGACGAGCTCGACCGACTGGCCGAACGGACATTCGGCGCCTTCGGCGACGTCTCGCTGCTGATGAACAATGCCGGCGTCGGCAACAACCCCGGCAAGCCCTGGGAGAACCGCGAGGCCTGGAAGCAGTTGCTGGACATCAATTTCTGGGGTGTCATCCATGGCGTCGAGGCCTTTGCGCAGCGCATGCTGGCGGCGGGAAAGCCGGGTCTAATCGTCAACACCGGCTCCAAGCAAGGCATCACCACGCCGCCCGGCAACCTCGCCTACAACGTCTCCAAGGCTGGCGTGAAGACCTATACCGAGGGCCTTGCACACGCGCTGCGCAACGAGCCCGGCGCCAATGTCGCGGCGCATTTGCTCATTCCCGGGTTTACCTTTACCGGCCTGACCGAAGGTGCGACCGAAAAGCCGGCCGGCGCCTGGACCGGCGAGCAGGTCATCGACTTCATGCTGGCCTCGGTGCTGCGTGGCGATTTCTACATCCTGTGTCCCGATAACGAGGCGACCCGGTCCATGGACGAAAAGCGCATGGCTTGGGCGATTGGCGACATCATCGAGAACCGCCCTGCCCTGTCGCGCTGGCACCCGGACTACAAGGAAGCCTTTGCAGCATTCATGAAATGATCCGGCGAACGTCGCGCAGGAACCCGGACAACAGGCTCCCTCACGCCGAAGCGTGCTTCTTCGCGTTGCGCTTCTTGGCCACGGCTTTGGGTGCGGCCATGTCGGCAACCTGTTCGTCGTGCCGCTTCGCCGCGCGTTCACATTTGGCCCGGATTTCCTCGACTTCGGATTCGGTCAGGTGCTCGATGCCGATAAAGGTATTCTTGGCTTTGCTGACGCGGATCAACTCGTCGAGCTTGGCCTGGATCGCTGCACTGTCGCGGTTCTGGGTGTTCTGGATGAGAAACACCATCAGGAAGGTGACGATCGTGGTGCCGGTATTGATGACGAGCTGCCACGTGTCGGAAAAGCCGAAGACCGGACCGCTTGCCGCCCAGACCACAATGATCAGGAAACAGACGGCAAACGTCGGCGGCAGACCGGCAAGATGGGCGATATGGTTGGCGATCCTGGTGAACAGCTTTTCGATCATGGCAGGGAGAAACAATCGGCAACTGCTTCGAGTTCCCTGCGAGGAGGAATTCACGGTCAAACAGCGCACGCGCCGCGCTCGCAACGATCAGGCGGCGTCGTTTTCCCAGCGGTCGAGGAAAGCCTCGATAGGCAAGGCCTGCATGTCGGGGACTGCCCTGGCCAGTTTCTCGACCGGCCAGTCCCACCAGGCAAGACGTTCGATCCGTGCCGCAGTTTCCGCGCTGAAGCGCTGGTACAATGGCTTGGCCGGAACGCCGGCGACGATTGCATAGGCCGGCACGTCGCGCGTCACCACCGCGTTGGCACCGACGATCGCGCCATTGCCGATCACTATGCCAGGCATGATCACCGCGCCATGGCCGATCCAGACATCATGGCCAATGCTGACGGCTTTCGCCCGCCGCCGGTCGCGGAACGCCTGATCGACACCCAGCCAGCGGAAGTACTCGTTGGGCCGGTAGCTGATCTTGTGTTGCGTCAGCCGCTCGACCGGATGCTCCAGCGCATTGATGCGGCTGTTGGCGGCGATCGAGCAGAACTTGCCGATCGTCGTGTAGATCGCCTCGGCGTGGCGCTCGAAGTAGGAGAAGTCGCCGACCACCACCTCGCGCAGGATGACCCGCTCGCCGATCGACGCATAGCGTCCAAGCTTGCAAGCCTTCAGCTCCGCCGTCGGATGGATGCGCGGCTCGGGATCTTTCAGGACAAGGTGTTCGGGACGGTCCATGCGCGCGCTTTACGCCGGCACGCATAGTCTCGCAAGCCGAGTGCAGCGCCGCGCATCCGTTTGGATGCGCCAAGGACCCTGTAGCACCTTCAGTCTCTATTTCGGCTTGCCGCTGGTCCACACCACGTTCTGGCCGTAGAGCGGCACGGTGGTGACCGACATTTTTGCCGAGCCATCCTGCACTTGGCGCGAATGCGAGAGGTAGATCAGCGTCTCGTTGGCCTTGTCGTAGATCCGGTTCACCACCTGCTTTTTCCAGATCAGGCTGATGCCTTGCTTGAACACCTCCTCGCCGGCCTCGCTCATGTCGATATCGCCAATGGTGATCGGCCCGGTCTGGCGGCAGGAGATCGAAGAATCGGACGGGTCCTCGAACCAGTTGCCTTTCTGCAGGCGGTCGATCATGCCACGGTCGAAATAGGAGACGTGGCAGGTCACGCCCTCGACCTTCGGATCCTTGATCGCCTCGACGATGATGTCGTTGCCGAGCCAATCGACGCCGACCTTGCCGACTTCCTCGGCGACGGCCGCGCCGGCACCAATGACCAGGCATGCGGCCAACGCGCCGCCAATCAATTTTCGCAAAGAGGCCTCCTGCGGTTCGAATTTTGCCGACCTCAGGTGGGACGAACGGCGGCGCTTTGCAAGCAGATCGCCTTCCCACAGCATTGCCGGTTGCGGCAACGCGACATCTTTGCGTCGGTGCGACTGAACCGCTAAGAGTGATCGCCAAGCTGGGGCCTTCACGGCGCCAATATGGCGGCCGATGGAAATCACGACGGACTTTCACTGATGATGCGTTCAATTCTGGTCGGCATTCTGGTCCTGATGGCCGCAGGCATCGGCTGGCTCACCTTCGACTGGTACCGCGGACATTATGGCGGCGAGCCGTTCGGAGCGCCGTTCACGCTGGTCGACCAGAAGGGCGCGCCGGTCACCGAAGCCGCCTTTCGCGGCCACCCCAGCGTCGTCTTCTTCGGCTTCACGCATTGTCCGGAAGTCTGCCCGACCACGCTTTTCGAGTTGGCCGGCTGGCTGAAGACGACGGGCGACGACGGCAAGAACCTGCGCGCCTATTTCGTTACGGTCGACCCGGAGCGCGACACGCCCGAAATCATGAACACCTATGTCAGCAATTTCTCCGATCGCATCCTCGGCATCACCGGCGATCCCGACAAGGTCCACGCCATGGCCAAGTCCTTCGGTATCTACTGGAAGAAAGTCGACACGAACGACGGCGACTACACGATGGACCACACCGCTTCGGTGCTGCTGCTCAATGCCAAGGGCGATTTCGCCGGCACCATTGCCTATGGCGAAAGCCCGGACGCCGCCATCGCCAAGCTCAAACGGCTGGTGGCGGAAGGTTGACATATCCGGTAATGACGCAGACGCGTTTGTATTTCACCGCGGGCAAGATCGAGGCTGATCGCATCTTCGCGGCGCTCGGTGCGGCGTTCGACGATGAGGGCCTGCCGGTTGCGGTGCTCGAGGTCGACGAGGACCGCGACATCCACGAAGTATCGCTCTATGCGGACGACAACGTCGATGCGGTCGAGGCGCGGCTTAGGGACATCCTTGCCGGACTGTCGCTGTCGAAATCGATAGAGCGCGAAGCGCTGCCCGACATCGACTGGGTGGCGCGCTCGCTGGAGGGGTTGAAGCCGGTGCGGGCCGGGCGCTTCTTCGTCCACGGCGCGCATGACCGCAGGAAGCGCCACAGCGGTGAGCTCACCATCGAGATCGAGGCCGGCCTTGCCTTCGGCACCGGCCATCACGGCACCACCGCCGGCTGCCTCGAAATGCTGGAGCAGGTCATAGAGCGCGAGCATCCGCGCAACGCGCTCGACCTTGGCACCGGCAGCGCGGTGCTCGCCATCGCGGTGGCCAAGCTCGCTCATATTCCAGTGCTGGCGACCGACATCGACCCGGTCGCCGTCAAGGTGGCCGCCGCCAATGCGCGGCTGAACCATGTCAAGGCGCTCATTGAAACGGTGGCTGCACCCGGTTTTCATCATCCGATCTTTGCCGCGCGTGCGCCCTTCGACCTGATAATTGCCAATATATTGGCGCGGCCGCTGATGCGGCTGGCGCCGCAAATGGCCGGGCATATCGCGCGCGGTGGCTCGATCGTTTTGTCAGGCATTCTCGAGCGCCAGCGCGACGCGGTGATCGCGGCCTATGTCGGCCAGAAATTCCGGCACGTCCGCACCTTGCACCGCGAAGGCTGGGTGACGATCCATCTCAAGCGCTGAGGCGCCGCGCCTTCAACGCATCCGCCCGGACCTAGCGAGAGTTCGCCGCTTTCTTCAGCTCTTCGCGATCGTAGCCGTGAGCTTTCAGCGTTTCGTCATCAAAGCCAAGCAAAACGCCGCTCACATACCGGCTCGCTTCGCGCTGGCGAGCTTCGATCAGCGCGTTCACAGCGCTTCTGAAAAATCCGCGTCTGGCTGAAATCGTGGACATGATGGTCTCCTTTGCAGGCAATAAGACACGTTCCTCCACGTTAAGAAGGTAAGCCTTGCTGACGCTTTTTGAAATCGCCGATTCTGCATGGCCTCCATGCGCAAAAAGAGGCTGTCGCGACCAGGCATGATCGTTCCGAAAATCGATTCCGATTTTCGAGGTCATGCGCTACGGTCGCGCCAGCATTCGAGGAGAGCCCACATGTTCCAGACCTTCGATTCCGCCGGCGATCCGGCCGTTGGCAAGCCGCGCGTGGCAATGCTACGCCAATGGTTGGCGGCGAATGGGCTGGACGGCTTCATCGTGCCCCGCGCCGATGAGCACCAGGGCGAATATGTCGCCGACCGCTCGGCACGGCTGAAATGGCTGACCGGCTTCAGCGGCTCGGCCGGCGTCGCCATTGTGCTTGGCAAGCGCGCCGCCATGTTTGTCGACGGGCGCTACACGCTGCAGGTGCGCCAGGAGGTTGATCTCGACATCTTTTCGATCGAGAGCCTTGTCGACAACCCGCCGGCCAACTGGATCAAGGACAATCTCGGCAAGGGCGTGCGGTTGGGCTTCGATCCATGGCTGCATACGATCAGCGACGTCAAGGCGCTGAGGGCCTCGGCCGTGAAGTCCGGCGCGATACTGGTGCCGCTCGAACAAAATCCGATCGACGCCATTTGGCAGGACCAGCCCGGGCCGCCACTGGCGCCGGTCGAGATCCACCCGATCGGCTTTGCCGGCGAACTGGCCAAGGACAAGCTGGTCCGGCTGGCGGCAGCCATCGAGAAGGACGGCGCCACCCATGCCGTATTGACCGACCCCTCCTCCATCGCCTGGACCTTCGACATCCGTGGCGGCGACGTACCGCACACACCGCTGGCGCTCGGCTTTGCCGTGCTCGCCGCCGACGGATCGCATCTGCTTTTCATGGACCAGCGCAAGTTCTCACGCATCGTCGCAGCCTATCTGACGCAGCTCGCCGAATTGCACGAACCCGGTGAATTCGAAACGGCGATCGTCACCTTGGCCAAGGGCGGTGCAAAAATCGCGCTGGACCCCGCTCTGGCGGCGGAGAAGCTCAGCATGCTGGTCGAGGACAATGGCGGCACCGTCACTGCCGCACCGGATCCGGCCCGCATCCCACGCGCAACGAAGAACAAAGCCGAGATCGCCGGCGCCCGCGCCGCGCATCGCCGTGACGGAGCCGCCGTCGCCAAGCTGCTGTGCTGGCTCGACCGTCAGGAACCCGGCACGCTCGACGAGATCACCGTTGTCACCAGGCTCGAGGAGACGCGCCGGCAAACCGGCGACGAAACACAGATGCCGCTGCGCGACGTCTCGTTCGACACAATCTCCGGCGCTGGTCCCAACGGCGCCATCATGCACTATCGCGTCTCCCGCGCCACCAATCGCAAACTGGAGCATGGCGAGCTGTTCCTGCTCGATTCCGGCGGACAGTACCAGGACGGCACCACCGACATCACCCGCACAGTGCCGATTGGCGCGCCGACGGAAGAGATGCGCGAGCGCTTCACGCTGGTGCTGAAAGGCATGATCGGCATATCCATGCTGCGCTTTCCACTGGGCACGCGCGGCTCCGAACTCGATGCCGTAGCGCGCCTGGCGCTATGGAGACACGGCTGCGATTTCGCCCATGGCACCGGGCACGGTGTCGGCTCCTATCTTGCCGTACATGAGGGCCCGCAGCGTATCGCCAAGACCGGCACCGAAAAGTTGCTGGCCGGCATGATCGTCTCCAATGAGCCCGGCTATTACAAGGAAGGTTCTTACGGCATCCGCATCGAAAATCTTGTCCTGGTCACTCCGGCTGAGATGGTCGAAGGCGGTGACATCGCCATGCATGGCTTCGAGACGCTGACGCTGGCGCCGATCGACAAGCGGCTGATCCGGTCGGATCTGTTGACGCGTGACGAGTTGCATTGGCTCGACGAATACCACGCGCGGGTGCTGGCCGAGATCGGACCGATGCTCGACGGCGAGACGCTGGCCTGGCTGGAAAAGGCAACCGCCCCGCTGCCGCACGACTTCAAGCAATAGCGGCGGCGGCAACGCCGGTTGACAGGCTTTGCTCCGCAAGCAGTTCTTGCAAAGCCGTGACGTTGGGAGAACCGGCTCCCTTGCGCCAGAACAACACCGTGACGGCGTTGTCTTCGTCAGAGGGCAGTTCGTGCAGCTTTAGCCAGCGGCTCTCCGGGAAACCCGAAAGCACACTTTTCGGCATCAGCGCTATGCCCATGCCAGCCACCACGCAACCAAGGATGGCATGGTATGAACCAAGCTCGATGGTTTTCTCGGCCATGAACCCTCTGCGCGCGTACCATTGTTCCAGCCGCTTGCGGTGCGGGCAGCCGTGCTCGAAGGCTATCATGGTTTTGGGCATGTCCAGGCGGTCGTCGATCGAAACGCGCGATGCCGCCGAGACAATGATCAGCTGCTCCTGGAATGCGGGCAGCTTTTCGAACGGAGCGTCGGCGATGGGCTCGGCGGCGAACGCCGCATCGAGCTCGCCGGCAAGCATGGCGGTCGCGAGAACCTGAGGATTGCCGGTGCGCAACTGGATTTCCACTTCGGGATAACGTGCGTGATAGTCGGCGAGCAGACTTGGAAGCCGGGCCGCGGCGGTGCTCTCCATGGCACCTAGGCGAAGCGTGCCGCGCGGGCGTGGATCGAGCATCGCCGTTCGCGCCTCCTCCGCAAGCGCCAGCAGCCGATCCGCATAGCCGACCAATTTGTGACCGGCCGGCGATACGTGCAGGCGCTTGCCCTCCCGGATAAACAGCTGCACGCCGAGATCCTCCTCGAGCTGCCGGATGCGTGTGGTCACGTTCGATTGCACGCGAAACAGTTTTTCCGCTGCCCTGGTGATTCCGCCCTCGCGCACCACCGTGCGGAAGATGCGCAGATCGGCCAAATCCATACATCTCTCCTGGAGAACGTAACGATCTTAATTATTCATTTTAGCTGATTAGCCCTTTCCCGTAAATCGTCGGTGTAGCTGCCTATCAAAACGGCAAACCAGGGGGAGATGGAAATGTCGCCCGAGCCCTTCGGCATCCAGCCGATCGATCTAAGCGCATTGACGCCAAAGCAGCGTGAAGCGCTCTATAGCGGCGCCGTGCGGCGCGCCCACCAGGAGAGAGCGGAGGCGATCCGGCTGAGCCTGTCGCAGGTCGCGTCGATATTCAAGAAACCTGCTGGCTGGGCAGGAGCTATTACATGGTTTGCAGCGCAGATGAGCGCTGCGGCGAAGCCGCACGATCAGAAGTGGTGATTTTCGCAATGGCGGTGGGTCGGCTATCGACCGGACCCCAGCATCACCCTGAGTGCGAAGCCGACCTGGCTTGTGCTGCCCAACAACTGCGTGACCGACATCACACAGACGACGCCAATCTGCAGGGGATTGACCGCAGCCTTACTGCTGCCAACCGGCTTTCTTCAACAGATCCGCCATCTGGTCTGCCCAATGTGGATTGCGCAGCCTGAGCGGCGCCAAGGCATCGCCTGTAGGGTTCTCCATCTCCCGCATCAGTTCGACGCAAGATCTTGCCTCCGGCAGACGGCCAAGCGAGACGTAGCAGCAGGCGAGTGTTTCATAGGTGGGTCGCCACGTGGGACCGACCTTGCGAGCCTCAATCGCCGCGACGAGCCCCTCGTTTGCCTGCCCCGCAAATAGATAAGCGAGCGCCAGGACATTAAACCAGACGAAGTTCTGCGGATCGTACCGGTTCAACATAAGGCCGTGTTCGAGCGGCGCTATCGCTTCGGATGCGCTGCCGCGGAAAAGCTGCCCCATTCCCATAGCCAGATGACCAAGGGCGAAACTTGGGCTGATCTCGATCGCTCTTTCCGCAGCAAGAACGGCTTGTTCCTGCGCATTGGCATAGATGCTGCAGATGGCGAGCGCATAATGCGAATAGGGATTTTTCTCGTCGAGCCGAACCGCCTTCAGGGCTGCATCCAGGCCTTCTCGGATATCCTGTGCCGGCTTGTCGCTCCAGACGTAAGCGACGATGCCGGCGCTCACCCGACCGAGCCAGAGATGGGCCTCTGCGAGTTCAGGATCGAGCTTGCACGCCAGCCGAAATAACTCGCGGCCACGCAAGTGAGTTTGACGGCCGACGTGGTGAAAATGCCAGGTACCTTGCCGCACCAGGTCCCAGGCCGTCGCATTTCCGCTGTTGCGTCCAACGGCTGGGAGCGACTCCGTCTTGAGCAGTTCGGGTTCGATCGCACCAGCCACCCGCTCGGCTATGGCATCCTGGACGGCGAACGCCTCCGTCAGTTCCATCTCGTATCGTTCGGCCCAGATCTGATTGGCCGAGGCGGCATCGACCAGTTGCGTCGAGACCCGGATCTGCTGGCCGGACCGGCGCACACTTCCTTCCAAGACATAACGGGCGCCAAGCTCGCGGGCCACCTGTTTGGAGTCGACCGACTTGTCCTTATAGACGAAGCTGGAATTGCGCCCGATCACCCGGAACCATCGGAACCTTGTCAGCGCGGTGATGATGTCCTCGGTGATGCCGTCAGCCAGATAGGCCTGTTCCCTGTCGCCGCTGACATTGGCGAACGGCAACACCGCAATGGACGCCCTTTCGGAGAGACCCGCCAGTTGGCTCGGAAGCGCATCGTCTGCAGCGGGGTCAAGCACATGAACACTGCCGGCGAAGCGATATCCGGTGCGGGGGACGGTGGCGATCCATTCGCTGCCGTCCGGCTGCGGGCCGAGTAGCTTGCGCAGGGCGGCAATCTGCACCGAAAGATTGCTTTCCTCGACGACGGCATCGGACCAGGCGGCCTCCATGAGGGCCGTCCTGCTCAGCGCCTGCGTCGGTGCCTCCACCAGGGCCTGAAGCAACGACAAGCCTTTTTGCCCGACCGCAACTGGCTTGCCCTCGCGAACAAGCGTCCCGCGCAGCAGGTCGAGCACGAACGGCCCGAACGCGAAGCGTCGCGGTGCTGAAGCATCTCGCTTTCCGGCTTCGGAAGAATTCGGAACTTTTCGCCTCCTGTTAAGGACTTCGGACGGGGGACTGATCATTCTGGCCGTCCTTCGCACAGACTAACACAAATGGAGGTTCAAGATGATGATGTTGAAACAGCCGGCCGCAATGGACAGTGCTGCGCCCAGCGAGGGAAAGGCTTTGGTTGTTAGGGGCGGCGAGGCTTATCGGGCCGAACAGGGGGCGGACTATCTGCCGGGAATAAGTGCTGAGACCGTCGGAGCGAAGGCCCTTTGGCTGGGCGTCGCCTCAATCCCGCCGGGCAAGCGGACCAAAGCCCATGTCCATGCGCGCCACGAAACAGCATTCTATATGCTGAGCGGAGACGAGTTGGAGATGTGGAGCGGGGACGAACTGCAGTTTCGCGACCTCGTGCATCCCGGCGACTATCTCTACATTCCCGCCAACGTGCTTCACGTTGCCGTGAACCGGGCAAGCACGCCGGCCACCTTTATTGGCGCCCGCAACGAACCGACCGCACAGGAGAGTGTCATTCTCTTCCCGAAGATGGACGGCAAAATACCATAGAGCGGCGATCTGGCAGGAAGACAGGCGTACTCCGTCGGTCCACTACCCGACGAGCTGCCGCGCAAGGATCAGCACGGCAGCACCCGCCAGGAACATCGCCATCAGCCCGCCGCGCAGCGAGACCAGGCCGGCAACAATCAAGGCTGCCCATTCCGCCGGTCCGGCGCTGAGCGCCGCCGGCGCCACCAGCGTGGTCAGCACCGCCGCCGGCACGGCGCTGAGCCCGGCCTCGACGCGCGGATGGATATGGTCGAAGCGTGAGATCACCAGATGACCGCCGATGCGGGTCAGATAGGTCGCGATCGAAGCGGCGACGATGATCCACAAGGTCGTGCTCATGGCCGTGTCTCCACGCCGCTGTGGCGGGGCGGCAGGATGATGGCGAGCAGCACGCCGGCCAGCGCACCTATGGAGACATGCCAGGGCGAGCCGACGGTTTTGTACGCAATGATGGAGGCGGCAGCGCTGGCGATGACCACCGGCAGCCACAGCGGCCGCTTGCGGAAGCTCATGACCAGGCCGAGAAAATAGATCGGCAGCAGGAAGTCGATGCCCAGCACATGGGTGTCGGGAATAAGCTTGCCGAACATCGCGCCGAGCGCGCTTTCGATGACCCAGAACACATAGACCGGCAGCCCAAGCCCCATATACCAGGTAAACCCGACGGTTTCGCCGGCCTCCGCCTTGCGCTCGGCCATCGCGAACTGCGGATCAGTGAGCACGAAATAGCCTATCGCCTGCTGGATCAGTGGCCAATGCGCGATGCGCCGGCCGATACCGGCCGAATAGAGCACGTGGCGAAAATTCACCGCGAAGATCGACAGCACGATCAGCCACGGCGCGACATGCTGGCCGAACAGCTCGATGCCGACCATCTGGCTGGCGCCGCCGAACACCGTTGCGCTCATCAGGAACGCTTCGAGCACGGAAAACCCGTTGTCGACTGCGAGCGCCCCGAACAGCAATGCAAACGGCGCCGATGCCACCACGACGGGCATGCTGAGCCGCACGCCGTCCCAGAAATCGCTTTTCGCACTGTTTTCGGAGATTGCTTCCGCCGACATCAATCGCCTCCTCGGGACGGTCGTATGTAGGGAGGGCCGCCCTGCTTGTCACACCAATTCGATTGAGGCAAATGATCAGCGGAAGTGATGGCTGAGGCGGGCGGCAAGGCGCTCCAGTGCCCAGTGGATAAAAATCAGACGCTTGGCACCTGGGAGGGCATATCCGTTTGCGCCCATCGGTCCTTGCCAAAAGTGGCGGCCACAGACCCAAGGCCAGAGGTGCTTCCCCAGAGGTGGTTGCAATGAGCGAATTTTTCATCGATCCAAAATTCGGCCGCCTGGCCTTCGGCGCCGATCCCGGCAGCTATCACGCGACGCGGCCTGGCTATCCTGATTGGGTATTCGAAATTCTATGTGAACGGTGCCGTCTCGCCCCTGGCACGGCGACGTTCGAGATTGGCGCAGGTACAGGAACTGCTACGCGCCGCTTACTCGAACTGGGCGCGAGCCCGATGCTCGCCATCGAGCCGGATTCTCGCCTCGCGACTTTCCTTTGCGAGACTTATTCAGGACAAGGCGCTCTCGGTGAGCGTCTCTGCGTTTGAGGATGCCGTCCTTGAGAAGGCCGGTTTTGATCTCGGCGTCAGCGCCACTGCCTTTCATTGGCTGGATGAGGACACCGCGCTGGTCAAGGTCGCCGAGCTGCTTCGGCCGGGCGGCTGGTGGGCAATGGTCTGGAATGTATTCGGCGACAACAGTCGCCCCGATCCCTTTCATGATGCGACGAAGGCACTGCTTGAAGGGCCTTCGAGCCCTTCGGCGGGCTCAAATGGTATTCCGTTCGCCCTTGATGCCGAGGCCCGCGTGGCGGCGCTGGAGCGAACCGGCGCGTTCGATTCCATCAAACATGGGACAAGTGTCTGGTCGCTCGTCCTCGATCCTGACCAGACGGTCGCCCTCTATGCCACTTTTTCCAACATCAACATCCGCAGCGACCGCGAAGCAATCCTGGCGGAGCTGGGTCGCATCGTCCGCGACGAGTTCCAAGGCTCCATAACCCGCAACATGACCACCAGCCTCTACACTGCGCGGCGCATTTGACTGTCTGATTTATCCGCTAGCGCGGCGAAGCCTTGCCTTCGATCGCCCTGCCCCAGTCGAGCAGCGGTTTTGCCCGCATGACGAAGTCGACGAATTCGTCGACCAATCCAGCTCCATAAATATCCGCCGGCTCGACTGCGTGCCGGACGGCAAAATGCCGATTGCGGATCGCGGCAGCGAGATCGGGCTCGGCGATATGCTCGAAGCCGCGCGGCGTGCGCTTCATGCAGCCGTCCGGGTCGAGCTCGAGGCCGTTCTTCTTCAGCGCCGCGACGAGGGTGCGGAATTCAGCCGGCCGCTTCGCGATCGCGTTGCGCAGCGCCAGCAATAGCTCCGGTCCGGGCTGCCACCAGGCAACGGCGGCAAAGCAGCGATCGAGCCCGATATGGACGTAAAACACGCCCTGTTCCATCTTGGTGCCGTCAGGCGAAAGGATCGCCGACAAATGCCGGTTATAAGGCCGTTTGTCCTTGGCGAAACGCACATCGCGATTAATCCGGAACAGCGACTTCTTGCGGTCGCCGCGCAGGCCGAGCCCCGCGGCCGTGAAGCGCTCGGAGAGCGTTTCGACCAGATCGCCGAAGGGGTCGCGCAGATCCCGTTCGAAAAGGTCGCGGTTTTCCAAAAACCACTCCCGGCTCTGATGAAAATCCAGCGCCTTGAGGAAGGGAATGGCCTTTTGCCCAAAACCGTTGAACGCAGCCGCCATCACGCGCCCTTGCCGATCCGCTGCAACCAGGTGTCCTCGTCGATCACCTCGATGCCGAATTTGGTCGCGTCCTTCAGCTTGGAACCGGCGCCCGGCCCCGCTACCAGGAGATCGGTCTTCGCAGAAACCGAGCCGGCGACCTTCGCGCCGAGACGTTCGGCCATCGCCTTGGCCTCGGGGCGCGTCATCTTTTCCAGCGTACCTGTAAACACGATTGTCTTGCCGGCGACCGCACTATCGGCTGAGACGTTCACGATGTATGGCTTCGGGTGGACCTGTGTGAGCAGCGCTTCAAGCACGGCGTCGTTGCGTTCATTGCCGAAGAAATCGCGAAGCGCACCTATCACCGTATCGCCGATGCCGTTGATCGAAGGAAAAACGGTGTGTGGATCGGCTGCCGCTGCTGTCTCCTTGCCAATGCGGATCAACTCCTCGATCGTCGAGAAGGTTCGGGCAAGCACAGCGGCCGTCGTTTCGCCGATATGGCGGATGCCCAGCGCAAAGATGAAGCGATCGAGTTCCGGTTCGCGGCGAGCGTCGATGGCAGCGAAGAGCTTGTCGAGGCCGTCGTAGTTGCGTTCCTCGACACTGCGTACATTCTTGCGCGTCTTGCCCGACGCGGCCTCACGCTGCCTGGCCTGCTCTTCCCGCCGCTCGGCCAGCGCCTTGGTAACGGCGGGACGACGATCCCTGAGCGTAAAGATATCGGCGGCTGTCTTGATCAACCCGGCGTTGAAGAACAGATCTATGTTTTCAGCGCCCAGGCCTTCGATATCCATGGCGCCGCGTGACACGAAATGGCGCAATCCTTCCACGGCCTGCGCAGGGCAGATCAGTTCGCCGGTGCAGCGGCGGCGGGAATCCTCCTTGCCGGTCTTCTCGTTGATCTCGCGCGTTGCGGGTGAGCCGCAGATCGGACATTTGTGCGGGAATTCGTAGGGCACGGCATCTGGCGGACGCTTATCGGCTACGACGCTGACGATCTGCGGAATGACGTCCCCTGCCCGCTGGATGACCACTGTGTCGCCGATACGCACGTCATAGCCGTCGCGGATCGGCTGGCCGTTGCTGTCCAGACCCTTGATGTAATCTTCGTTGTGAAGCGTGACGTTTTCGACCACTACGCCGCCGACCGTGACGGGTGCAAGCCGGGCAACGGGCGCCAGCGTACCGGTACGGCCCACCTGAATGTCGATCCTGAGCACGGTTGTCATCGCCTGTTCGGCCGGAAATTTGTGGGCGATGGCCCAGCGCGGTTCGCCAGTGACGAAACCCCATCTGCGCTGCAATTCCAGCTGGTCGACCTTGTAGACGACGCCGTCGATGTCGTAGCCCAGTGATGAGCGCTGGGTCTCGATCAGGTGATAATGCGCGACCAGTTCCTCGACCGATCTTGCCCGGACCATCAGCGGGCTGACCTTGAACCCCCACTCCGCGAATTTCTGCACGGAATCGTACTGGGTCGGAGCCGGATCCTTTGTGGTAAAGCCCCAGGCGTAGGCAAAGAACTTGAGGTTGCGGCTGGCGGTAATAGACGGGTCCTTCTGACGGAGCGACCCGGCCGCGGTATTGCGCGGATTGACGTAATCCTGGCCGCCGATCGCCGCCGAGCGCTGCTTCAACGCCTCGAATTCCGCGTAGGTCATATAGACCTCACCGCGTATTTCGATGACCTCGGGCCAGCCCGATCCCTTCAAGGTCTTGGGAATGTCGGCGATGGTCCTCAGATTGGCGGTGATGTCCTCGCCAACGGCGCCGTCGCCGCGCGTTGCCCCCTGCACGAACACACCACCTTCATAACGCAGCGAAGCCGACAGCCCGTCGATCTTCGGCTCAGCCGTGAAGGCGATGTCCAGATCCTTGTCGCGATCAAAGAACCGCCGGCCACGTACGATGAAATCGGCGACATCCTGGTCGGTATAGGCCTTGGCGAGGCTGAGCATCGGCACCGCATGACGCACCTTGGCAAAGCCTTCCGCCGGTGGCGCGCCGACCCTGCGTGAGGGGGAATCCTCACGCAGCAAAGCAGGGAAGCGCTGTTCGATGGCGAGATTGCGCCGCGTCAGCGCGTCATATTCCGCGTCCGTGATTATCGGCGCGTCCTCGCCATGGTAGCGCCGGTCGTGCTCGGCGATCTCCTGCGCCAACCGCTTCAACTCGCTTGCCGCCTCGCTTTCGCTGAGCGAATCGACTGGTTTTTCGTCCATACACTGCTCCCTCCACGGTGGCGCGACACAATAGAACAGGATTCTCTCATGAGGGAGAGATCAGACACGGAAATCATTCCTGAACAGCAGGATGGAGCCAGACCCTGACTCAGGTCACGAGCGCCGGAAACGAACTCGTCTAGAGCAATTCCAGGAAAAGTGTGAAACGGTTTTCCGTCCGGAATTGCGCAAAACAAAGAGGTAGAGCGGTTCGGCGTGATGAACCGCTCTACGCTGCCGCGATGTTCTCCCGCAGCAAGCGCTCGGCCGCCGCGCGCGCCTCGTCGGTGATGGTGGCGCCGGCGAGCATGCGCGCGATCTCCTCCTGCCGCGCCGCCCGGTCCATCTCGGCGATGCCGGTCGACACCCGGTCGGCCCCGCCTGACTTGGAGATCAGGAAATGCGTCGCGGCGCGCGCCGCCACTTGCGGCGCGTGCGTGACCGAAAGCACCTGCACGCGCTTTGCCAGCCGCGCCAGCCGCTGGCCGATGGCGTCGGCAACCGCGCCGCCTACCCCGGTGTCGATTTCGTCGAAGACCAGGGTCGGCGCCGAGCCGCGATCGGCCAGCGCCACCTTGAGTGCCAGCAGAAAGCGCGAAAGCTCGCCGCCGGAAGCGACCTTCATCATTGGGCCGGGCCGGGTGCCGGGGTTGGTGCGCACCCAGAACTCGACCTGGTCGATGCCTTCTTCCATGCGGCTCCCGGCATCGCTTGCGATCTCGACGATGAACTCAGCCCGTTCGAGCTTCAGCGCCGGCAGTTCGGCCATTACCGCCTTGGTCAGCCCTGCGGCCGCCGCATGGCGAAGCGACGACAGCTGGGCCGCCGTAATGTCATAGGCCTGACGCGCAGCTGCAGCCTGTCTCTCCAGCGCATGCAGGCGCTCTTCGCCAGCGTCGAGATCGGTAAGGTCGGCCGCCATGGTGTCGCGCAGTTGCGCCAGATCGTCGACAGCGACGCTGTGCTTGCGCGAGGCGGCACGCAGCGCAAACAGCCGCTCCTCGGCCTTCTCCAGCCGCTGCGGATCATATTCAGTGGCGCGAAGTGCTGCTTCCACGCCCGACTGCGCCGCGTCGAGCGACAGCATCGCCTCGTCGAGCGATTTGACGACCTCTTCAAGCAAGCCGGGCGCTTCCGTCACCTTGCGCTGCAGCCGCCTGAGCAGGCTGGCCAACTGCGGCAAGGGTGAGGACGGGCCCGAGAGCACATCCTGCGCATCGTGGATTTCCGAGGCGATCTTTTCGGCACGCATCATCGAGGCGCGCAGTTCGGCGAGCTCGGTCTCTTCACCCGGTTGCGGATCGAGCCTGGTCAATTCGGCGACCGCCGCACGCAGATAATCGGCCTCGCGGGAAGCCGCCTCGACTTTGGCCCGGTGCCGTGAAAATTCCTGCTCGCAGGCGCGCCAGTGCCGCCACGCCTCGCCTGTTGCACGCGCGGCGCCCAGATGACCGCCGAAGCTGTCCAGCAATTCCCGATGCGCACCGGGATCGACCAAAGCGCGCTCGTCGTGCTGGCCGTGGATCTCGACCAGCGCATGGCCGACGTCGCGCATCCGCGTCACGCTGGACGGCTGGTCGTTGACGAAAACGCGCGTGCGGCCGTCCGCCGTCTGGACGCGGCGCAGGATGATGTCGCCGTCGTCCTCGATGGCGTTCTCGGCGAGCAGCATACGGGCCGGGTGGTTGCGCGGCACGTCGAACACAGCGATGACCTGGCCTTGTGCCGCGCCATGCCGCACCAGCGAGGCGTCGCCGCGGGCGCCAAGCGCCAGCGACAAGGCGTCGAGCAGGATGGACTTTCCGGCGCCGGTTTCGCCGGTCAGCACCGAAAGGCCGGACGAGAAGTCGATGTCCAGCTTCTCGATCAGAACGATATCGCGGATCGACAGCCTGGAGAGCATGGTGACGCGCCGCTCAGGCGCCGGTGATCAGCTTCCCGGCCTTGGAGATCCACGATCCGGCATTCTCGCGCGGCTCGAGCCCACCACTCTGCAGGAGCTTATAGGAGTCCTTGTACCACTGGCTGTCGGGATAGTTGGTGCCGAGCACGGCCGCGGCGGTCTGCGCTTCCGACGTCAGCCCCATCGCGTAGTAGCTCTCGGTCAGACGCGCCAGCGCCTCCTCGACATGGCGTGTGTTGGAATAGTTCTCCACCACGTTGCGGAATCGTTTGACGGCTGCGATGTACTCGCGGCGCTCGAGATAATAGCGGCCGATCTGCATCTCTTTGCCGGCGAGCTGATCGTTGGCGAAGCGGATCTTCTCCTTGGCGTCGTCGGCATATTCGGACGTGGGCCAGCGCGTCACCAGGTCCTGCATCGTCTGCACGGTAAGACGCGCTTCCTTCTGGTCCTGGGTGACGTCCTTGATCTGGCGGTAGTAGCTCAGCCCGATAATATATTGGGCATAGGCTGCATCGTCGGTCGACGGGTAAAGGGTCAGGTAGCGCTTGGCCGAACCGATCGCCTCGTCGTAATTGCCCTGACGGTAGTCGGCAAAGGCGCCCATCACCATCGATTTGCGGGCGAATTCCGAATACGGATGCTGGCGGTCGACGGCATCGAATTTGCGGCTTGCCTCCTGCAGGCGCCCGGCATTCAGATTGGCGAGACCCTGATTATAGAGCACGTCGGCCGGCTCGGTCTGATCGACATAGGTCGATAGATCGACGTCCTTCTCGGACGACATGCAGGCCGACAGAAACAGCGATGGAACGACGACCGAAAGCGCCAGGAAAACAGCCCGCCGCGGCGCCTTCGATTGACCAACTCGCTTGAAAAACATGATTGGATTCCGCCCTTTCGGCGTCATTTCAGTCGACGGCAGCAGCCATAAACCATAACCGCCTTGCCCGGCAACGCTATCCCCGGCCAATCGCACATTTTTGTGGCGGTTTGGCGCCACCTGGAAAGCTGTGCGATTTGGCCGGCCAGTGATGCATCCTTGCAACACAGCTGATCGCAATAAGAGCCGCAAAAACGTTAAGAATCAGATCATCCAGGGCGCAAAGAGGGGGGCATTGACAGCGCTCATCTCGGCGGCACGGCCGCGCTCGCGGCGCGTCGTCTCGACGATCTCGAAAGCCGAACGGTCGGACAAGAGACGGCGCAGCGCCGCGGCGTTCAGCCTGTGGCCACCACGATAGGAGCGGAAGCAGCCGATAAACCGGGCACCGGCGAGCGCCAGGTCGCCCATTGCATCCATCGTCTTGTGCCGCGCGAACTCGTTGGGATAGCGCAGGCCTCCCATGTTGATCACGCGGTTGTCATCGCCGATCACCAGCGAGTTCTCCAGCGAGGAGCCGAGCGCGTAGCCAGCTGCCCATAGCCGCTCGACGTCCTTCATGAACCCGAAAGTGCGGGCCCGCGCGACGTCGCGGCGGAAAATGTCGGCATTCATATCGGATGCGAAAAGCTGGCGGCCGATCGCCGGGCTTTCGAAATCGATCTCGATCTCGAAGCGCGTGCCATCATAGGGCCTGAACTCCGCCCAGCAGGCGCCGTTCTCGATGCGAACCGGCTTGACCACCCTGATGTAGCGACGCTTGACCGGCAGCGTTTCGATGCCTGCCTGGTCCATGGCCTCGATGAACATGACCGCGCTGCCGTCGAGGATAGGCACCTCACGGCCGTCGATTTCAATGACGAGATTGTCGATCCCAAGCCCAAAGAGCGTCGCCATCAGATGCTCGACCGTGGCAATGTGCTCGCCTTGCGGATCGCCAAGCATGGTGCAGAGGTCGGTGGCACCGACCTCGGAAACGAGCGCGCGAAATTCGTGGCTTCCGCTTGCATTCGAAAGCTGGAAGACGATACCCGTATCGGCATCTGCCGGCAGGAAATGGACGGTGACCGGATTGCCGCTATGGACGCCGATACCAGTCAGCGTCGCACGCGATTTAAGTGTCGTCTGATAGTCGTGCAAAACAATCCCCATAGCCCGTACTGCCTAGGTCCGCTTCATCTGCCCTGAGGGCGCGGCTCTTGATTGATCGGCAGGCAGGGCCACTTCCCCGAGACTCCCAGCAAACCGACTTTGGTCGGTGGCGAAGATAATGGTCCCACAGGGAGACTCCAAATCACGGTTTCTTACTCTTTGTAACTGCGGTCCAGCGCGGGATTGCCCCATAAGTCCTTGTTTTAAAATCGCTTTTAATATTAACAGGCGAACAGTTTCCTGCTCGCCTGTTAACAACTGTTACGAACCGTCAACAGATCAATTGGCCTGCCGGCGCAGGAAGGCGGGAATCTCCAGCTGATCGTCTTCCTGGACAGCCCGGCTCTGCGGCGTCAGTCGGCCCTGCTCGTCCAGCTGGCCGCGGCGCGGCGCGTAAAGCTGCGGATCCTGGCTGGCTAGGCGGCGCACTTCCGCCGGCGCCTGGCGCAGTTTCGGTTCGCGCGGCTGCGCCGGCTGCAGCCGTGCAGGTTCCTCTTCGCGGCGGGTTAGGCCGTTGGTCAGGCGCTTGAGCAAGCCCATCGGGCCGCTGTTCTCGTGGTCGGCCGGGCGGGCCTTGGCTTCCACTTCAGCCTTCACCTGCGGCGGGAAATCCTCTACCCGCGGCATGCGCTGGGGTGCCGCGGCAATCGGCTGCGGCATTTCACGATGCGGAGCCGGCTGCATCGCTTGCTGAACCACTGGCTGCATCATCGGCTGCGGCTGAGCGGGAGGCGCCTGGAAGATCTTGCTCTGCGGACGGAAGTCTTCCGAATGCGCGACCGGTGCCGGGCGGGCCTGCGCCATCGCTGCCGCATTCGCCTCGGCGAGCTGAATGGCCTCGGCGACCGGATCGGCAGCACGTGGTTCATAGATCGGCTGCTGGACAGGCGCCGGGCGCATTTCCGTGACCTGAGCCGCCGGGCGGCTGACCGGCTTCGGCGGAGCCGTGCGGATGGCGATCGGCGCTGCAGCGATTTCGGCCGCCGATTTGTCGATGCCGGTGGCGACCACCGACACGCGGATAACGCCTTCGAGTTCCTCATCGAAGGTGGCGCCCAGAATGATGTTGGCGTCCTGGTCGACCTCTTCGCGAATGCGGGTTGCGGCCTCGTCGACTTCGAACAGTGTCAGGTCGCGGCCGCCGGTGATCGAGATCAGCAGGCCCTTGGCGCCCTTCATCGAGGTCTCGTCGAGCAGCGGGTTGGCGATGGCGGCTTCCGCGGCGGCCATTGCGCGGCCCTCGCCCGAAGCCTCGCCGGTTCCCATCATCGCCTTGCCCATTTCGCGCATGACCGAGCGGACGTCGGCGAAGTCGAGATTGATCAGGCCTTCCTTGACCATCAGGTCGGTGATGCAGGCGACACCCGAATAGAGCACCTGGTCGGCCATGGCGAAGGCGTCGGCGAAGGTCGTCTTGTCATTGGCCAGCCGGAACAGGTTCTGGTTGGGAATGACGATCAGCGTATCGACACATTTCTGCAGTTCCTCGATACCCATGTCGGCCGTCTTCATGCGGCGCTGGCCTTCGAAGTGGAACGGCTTGGTGACGACGCCGACGGTAAGGATGCCCTTTTCGCGGGCAGCGCGCGCGACCACGGGCGCCGCCCCGGTGCCGGTGCCGCCGCCCATGCCGGCGGTGACGAAGCACATATGCGTGTTCGAGAGATGATCGATGATCTCGTCGATGCACTCTTCCGCCGCCGCGCGCCCGACTTCAGGCTGCGATCCGGCGCCGAGACCCTCGGTGACATGCGCACCGAGCTGGATCAGCCGCTCGGCCTTCGACATCGTCAGTGCCTGCGCGTCGGTGTTGGCCACCACGAACTCGACGCCGCGCAAGCCGGCGGTGATCATGTTGTTGACGGCATTGCCGCCGCCGCCGCCGACACCAAACACGGTGATGCGCGGCTTGAGCTCGGTGATGTCCGGCTTCTGCAGATTGATGGTCATTGTCTTCGTCCTTTGCCTTTCCCGCCGCTTCGCCGCCGCGGCCGCCTATGGGGCTGTCCCCGTCAAATTAAAAACTGTCTCTCAACCACTGACTCATTCGATGCAGTTTTCCGCCTGTTCCGGTCATCCGAAGACCGGAAATTCCCTTCGCCGGGCGGCTCTCGAAGCTCGCCATCTGCGGGTAGATCAGAAGTCCGACCGGGGTCGAGAAAGCCGGCCCCTTGGCCGCCTCGGGCAGGCCTGCCACGCCGAGCGGGCGGCCAATGCGCACATTGCGGCCGAGAATGCGGCGTGCGGCTTCGGGCAGGCCGGCAAGCTGGCTGGCGCCGCCGGTCAGCACCACCCGCTTGCCGACGGCATTGCCGTAGCCGGACTTGTTCAGCCGGTCGCGCAGCAGTTCCAGCGTCTCGTCGATGCGGGCGCGGATGATGCGCGTCATCACCGAGCGCGGGATCTGCAACGGCACCTCGCCGTCTTCGCCGATCGGATGGATCGAGACCAGGTCGCGGTCGTCGGCGCTTCCTGGCAGCGCCGAGCCATGCATCACTTTCAGCCTTTCAGCGGCATCGAGCGAGGTCGACAGGCATTTGGCCATATCCAGCGTGACGTGGTTGCCGCCAATCGCGATGGCGTCGCCGTGGACGAACTTGCCTTCCGAAAATACCGAGATCGTCGTCGTGCCGCCGCCCATGTCGATGCAGGCCGCGCCCATTTCGAGCTCGTCGTCGACCAGGGCGGCTAGCCCGCTGGCATAGGGTGTCGCCACCATGCGCTCGACCGAGAGATGCGAGCGGTTGATGCAGAGCTCCAGATTGCGCAGAGGCGCCGCGTCGCCTGTCAGCACGTGCATGTCGACGCCAAGCTGGTCGCCAACCATGCCGCGCGGATCGCGCACACCGCGCTCGGCATCCAGCGAAAAGGCCACGGGAAGCGAATGGATCACCTCGCGCTCAGCCCGCAGCGCCTGCTTGGCGCCGGCGGCAAGCACGCGTTTGATGTCGGCCTCGTCTGCTTCATGACCGCCGAGATTGATGGTGGCCGAAAAAGCCTCGCTCTTCAGCCGGCCGGCGGTCATGTTGACGATCAGCGAATCGACCGTCAGTCCCGCCATGCGTTCGGCGGCGTCGACGGCAAGACGGATGGCGTGCTCGGCACGGTCGAGATCGATGACGACGCCCGATTTCACGCCTTGCGATTTCTGGTGGCCGATGCCGATCACCTGGATGCGATGCGAGCGTCCGCGCAGCAGCTTGCCATCGTCGCGCGGCTTGAGCTTGGCCACCACGCAGCAGACCTTGCTGGAACCGACATCCAGCACCGTCAGGATGCCGGACCGGCGCGACGAGGCATCGCTGTTGCCGCCAAGCCAGCTCATATCTTCGTCTCCGGCTTGCGCTTCAGCATCTTGGGCTTTTCGTTAAGCGCAGCCTCGCGCTGCGTCGCCGCTTCCGGCGTCAACTGGACGACCAGACGGTCGGAAAGGCGCATGTCGACGGCTGCGATGTCGCGCGTCAAAAGCCCGTTCTCGTGGTCCATCCTGACCAGGTCGGCAATCGCCTGGTCCTCACCGTCTTCGGGAAGCTTGACGGTGATGCCATTCTCAAGCTTGAGATCCCAGCGCCGTTCGCCGATGCGGATATAGCCTTTGATCCGCGCGGCAAGCTCCGGATAATTCTTGATCCTGGCCAGGAAATCCGGCGCCTTGGCCGGTGCGCCGGTGCCGATGATCAGCGGCAGCAATATCTGCTTGCCGCCGGAGAACGGCGCGATCACGGTGCCGGATTTCTCGATGACCGAAAGCGCGCTCCCTTGCTGCCACAGCGCGAACGGCTCGCGCTCCTCGACGCGCACTTCCAGCGTATGCGGGTAGACTTTGCGCACTGCCGCGGCTTCGACCCAGGGCAGCGTGGTGATGCGTTCGCGCGCAGCTTCGGCATCGAAGCCGATCAGCGAGGTCCAGCCGTCGAGTTCCAGCCTGTCGAGAATATCGATCTCGGAGGTTTCGCGGTTGCCGACGACCTTGACCTGGTCGACGGCAAAACCGGTGCGGGCGGTGACACTCTGGACGATGGCGTCGGCATGCCCGCCGAGATAGGCGCCATAGGCGCTGCTCGAAATAAGCAGTGCCGCCGACAGGATGGCAGCGCAATAGGGCTGCGCTTCGAAATCGCCCTCGCCGAGGCGCGCCAGCACACGCACCGGCCGGCGGAGCAGGCGTGGCAGCACGAAATGGTCGAACGACAACGGCATGCCGAACAGCACCGGCCCGGCCGCGCCCTTCCCCTTGCCCTGTCCCCACTTCAACGCAGACACGAAGCGTCCTCCACCATCCAACTCAACAAATCGCCGAACGAGTGTCCCGCTTGCGCGGCGATTTCCGGCACCAAAGACGTCGGCGTCATACCCGGCTGGGTGTTGACCTCGAGCCAGACAATTTCACCGTTTTCGGAGTGACGATCGTCATAACGGAAGTCCGACCGGGAAACCCCCCGACAGCCGATAGCTTGGTGAGCCTTGAGCGTCAGTGTCTGTATTTTTTGGTAAATATTCGGTGAAAGTTTTGCCGGGCATTCGTGTTTTGATCCGCCCGCGACGTATTTTGAATCATAGTCGTAGAAGGAATGGCCGGTCGGGATGATCTCGCAGACACCGAGCGCCACATCGCCCATCACCGCGCACGTCAATTCTCGCCCGTGCACATAACGCTCGACCATCACCGTATCGCCATATCTCCACTCGGACGAGCCGATGATCTGCGGTGGATGCGACTGGCCTTCATGCACGATGACGACGCCGAAGCTCGATCCTTCGTTGACCGGCTTGACCACATAGGGCGGCTTCATCGGGTGCTTGTTCTGGATGGCGAAGCGATTGGCCACCTTCGATTCCGCTACCGGAATGCCGGCCGCTTTGGCGACCTTCTTGGCCTGTTCCTTGTTCATCGCGAGCGCCGAGGCAAGCACGCCGGAATGGGTGTACGGAATGGCCAGATACTCGAGGATGCCCTGGATGGTGCCGTCCTCGCCGAAGGGGCCGTGCAGCGCGTTGAAGACGACGTCGGGCTTGAGCTCGACGAGCACCGAGCTGATGTCGCGCGAGACGTCGACCCGGGTGACCTGGTAGCCCTCCCCCTCGAGTGTATCGGCGCAGGCTTTGCCCGACGACAGGGACACGGGCCGCTCGGACGAGAATCCCCCCAGAAGGACGGCCACGTGCTTGCTTGTCATTCCCCGTCATTTCCTCTCACAGCAGGCCTGCACCATCGTGCATGGCCCGAAAAGCATCGCGCGCACTCAAATACGCCGAGCAGCTTTGCTCCCGTGTTTCCGCAACATTGAGTCCGAGTCTCCCGGCAGGTTGCCCCCCAGACGGAAACGCGAGTAACGCGTCGAAACGACTCAAATCAGGAAACGCTTCAGGGCAGAGAATCAGAGAGTTGATTCGCTGGCAAGTGCTTACGATTCCGATGGATTCACTTTCCGCAAAAACGGCAGCAAAATGTGAATTCATGAGGTCCGGAGGCAACGGTCTTCGGCTTGCGCTAAAGCAGCTGCCCGAGAAATTCCTGGACGGCATGGCCCGGCCGAAAATTGCCGATGCGCTTGATCTCCCACTGCAGCCGGATGCCCGATCTTTCGAGCACGCGCGCACGCACCGTCTCACCGAGATATTCAAGCTCGTAGCCTGTGGCGGTCCCGGTGTTGATCATGAAGTTGCAATGCATCGGCGACATCTGTGCCCCGCCGACCATCAGGCCGCGGCAGCCGGCCTTGTCGATTTCCTTCCAGGCCGAGGTGCCCTCGGGATTCTTGAAGGTCGAGCCACCGGTCTTTTCGCGGATCGGCTGCACGGTCTCGCGATGGTTCTGGACAGCATCCATCGCGGCCTTGATCGCCGCCTTGTCCTCCGGAACGCCTTCGAACAGCGCCGACGTGAAGATCAGCCCGGACGGCGCAGCTGAATGGCGATAGGCATAGCCCATGTCGGCGTTGCTCAGCACATGCACATTGCCCTTGCGGTCGAGCGCCCGCATCTCGACCACGCGCTCGCGCGTCTCGACACCGTTGGCGCCGGCGTTCATCCTCAGCGCTCCGCCGATGGCGCCGGGAATGCCGTGGTAGAAATGAAAGCCGCCGATGCCGGCCTCGTAGGCAACGGCCGCAACGCGCTTGTCGGGTGTCGCGGCCCCCGCCTTGATCGTGGTCGGCGCTATCACTTCGGTCTCGCCAAAGCCTTTGGCCGAAAGCCGGATGACGAAGCCCGCAATGCCGCCGTCACGGACAAGCAGGTTTGAGCCGACGCCGACGATGGTCAGCGGTATTTCCTCGGGCACCGCCTTCAGGAACGCGGCAAGATCGTCCTCGTCGGCCGGCTGGAACAATGCCTCCGCGAGCCCGCCGGCTCGAAACCAGGTGATCTTGTCCATCTCGGCATTGGGCGTGATGCGGCCGCGCAGTCCGGCAAGCCGGTCGCCAAGCTTGTCGATCAACGCCTGGCCGCGCATCATGAGATAGTCCCGCCGAGTTCTTTGGGCAGCGCATAGGCCCATTGGGTGATGTTGCCAGCGCCGAGGAAGACGACGAAATCGCCCGGCTTCGCCACCTCGCGCACGATCGGCGCAATCGCCGCCGGACCTTCGATGTAGCGTGCGTCGCGATGGCCGCCGGAGCGGATGCGCGACACCAGTGCGTCGGACGTAACGCCGTCGATCGGTTCCTCGCCGGCCGCATAGACGGGCGCCACCATTACCGTATCGGCGTCGTTGAAGCAGACGGAAAACTCGTCGAACAGATCGCGCAGCCGAGTGAAGCGATGCGGTTGGGTAACGGCGATGATGCGGCCCTTGGTGGCGCTGCGCGCGGCCTTCAGTACCGCCGTGATCTCGACCGGATGATGACCGTAATCGTCGAACACATCGACACCGTTCCACGAACCGGTATGGGTGAAGCGCCGCTTGACGCCGGCGAAGGACGACAGACCCTTCTTGATTGCCTCAGCCGAAAGGCCGAGCTCATGCGCGACGGCAATCGCCGCCGTCGCATTGGAGACATTGTGGCGCCCGGGCATGGGTAGCCGCAGACCTGATATCGTTATCTGGCCGTGCGTCTTGCGGTCGCGGATCACCACGTCGAATTCCGAGGTCGGGCCGTCCATGCGGTGATTGGTGAAGCGCACGTCGGCCTGCGCATTTTCGCCATAGGTGATGACGCGCCGGTCCTCGATGCGGCCGACCAGCGCCTGCACCTCGGGATGGTCGGTGCACATCACGCCAAAGCCGTAGAACGGCACGTTCTCGACGAACTGGCGAAATGCCTCGCGCACTTTGTCGAAGGAGCCGTAATGGTCGAGATGTTCGGGGTCGATATTGGTGACGACGGCAATCTCGGCCGGCAGCTTGAGGAAGGTGCCGTCGCTCTCGTCGGCCTCGACCACCATCCATTCGCCGTCGCCCATGCGGGCGTTGGTGCCATAGGCATTGATGATGCCGCCATTGATCACCGTCGGGTCGAGCCCGCCGGCATCGAGTAGCGTCGCCACCATCGAAGTCGTCGTTGTCTTGCCGTGCGTGCCGCCGATCGCGACCGCCTGCCGGAAGCGCATCAGCTCGGCTAGCATTTCGGCGCGCCGCACGATCGGCAGCAACTTCTCTCTCGCCGCCTTCAGCTCCGGGTTGGATTTCTTGATTGCGGTGGAGACGACGACCACTTCGGCCTCGCCGAGGTTCTCGGCCTGGTGGCCGACGAAGCATTCGATGCCCTTGTCGCGCAGCCGCTGCACATTGGCGCTGTCGGCCTGATCGGATCCCTGCACCTTGTAGCCGAGATTGTGCAGCACCTCGGCGATGCCGCTCATGCCGATGCCGCCAATGCCGATGAAATGCACGAGGCCGATCGTCTGTGGCATCTTCATCAATGCGTCTCCTTCCTGAATTCCGAAACGGATTTCCTGGACGCAATAGCCTCTGTCAGATCGGCGAGCAACCGCGCGGCATCCGGTTTACCGGACGATTTCGCCGCCGCAGCCATTGTCGCCGCCCTGCCTGGATCATCCATTAGCCCGCCGACAAGCGCAGCGATCCGCTCCGCCGAAAGCGTGGATTGCGGATGCACCTCGGCGCCACCCGCTGCGGCAAGGGCGGCCGCATTCGCCGCCTGGTCGTGGTCGAGCGCGTGCGGATAAGGCACCAGCAGCGCCGGCCTGCCGATCACCGCGATTTCCGATACGGTCGACGCGCCGGAGCGCGACATCACCAGATGCGCCGCCGCGAGCCGCGCCGCCATGTCGGTGAAGAAGGGCGACACCTCGGCCTCGATGCCAAGCGCGGCATAGGCGGCTTCCACCCGCGCCACATCGTCGGCGCGGGCCTGCTGCGTGATCGCCAGTCGCCTACGCTGTGCATCGGAAAACCGGGCGATCGCCGCCGGCACCGCATCGGAAAAGAACTGCGCGCCCTGGCTGCCGCCAAACACCAGAAACCGGAACGGCTCTTCGCCGGCCGATGCAGCATAGGGTGTATTCGCTGCTTCCAACACTTGCGGCCTGACCGGATTGCCGGTGGTCACCGTCTTGGCGCCAGTGGAACTGATGTCTTCCGGCAGGAACCCGCCGGCAACGGCGTCGACGCGGCCGGCGAGCGCCCGATTGGCGCGGCCCATCACCGCATTCTGCTCGTGGATCAGCGTCGGCACCTTGCGCCGGGTCGCCGCGTAAAGCGGCGGCAGTGTCGGATAGCCGCCGAAGCCGACCACGATGGCGGGCTTGATGCTGGCGATGACGGCCGACGCCTGCCGCACCCCGCGCCAGATTTTCCAAAACGCGGCGAGCATGGCAAAAGGATTCTTCGAGCCCATCGTCGCCGACTGGATCGGATGGATGGCGGTCGCCGGGAACTGCCCGGCAAAGCGCTCGGCGCGGTCGTCGGTGGCCAGATGTACCGCCCAGCCGCGCGCCTTGAGCTCATGTGCCAGCGCCTCGGCCGGGAACAGATGTCCGCCCGTTCCGCCAGCAGCTAGAAGGATGACCCCCTTCGCCATCTCACTCCGCCGGCATCGCACGCGGCGACGGCATGAAGCCCAGCTGCTTGCGCTTTTCCGGGCGCTTGCGCGTCAGCGCCAGCACCATGCCCATCGAGATGGCGATCGCGATCTGGGAGGAACCGCCATAGGAGATGAACGGCAGCGTCATGCCCTTGGCCGGCATCAGTTGCAGATTGACGGCCATGTTGATGACCGACTGCAGGCCGAAGACGGTGACCAGGCCGCCAACCGCGTAGCGCGTGAAATCGTCCTGCTCCTTGAGTGCCGTGTTGAGGCCGCGCAGCACGATGAAGCCGAAGATGGACATGATGAAGAAACACATGATCAGCCCGAATTCCTCGCCAGCGACCGAGAAGACGAAATCGGCATGGCTGTCGGGGATGACCCGCTTGACGGTGCCCTCGCCCGGCCCGACGCCGAACCAGCCGCCATTGATCAGCGCCTCGCGGCCCATGTCGACCTGGAACGTGTCGCCCTCGCCGGTCATGAAGCGGTCGATGCGGCCGGCAACGTGCGGGAACACCGCATAGGCGGCGAACACGCCGCCGACGCCGGCAGCACCCAGCGCGACGATCCACAGCCACGGCAGCCCGGCCATGAAGAACATCACCCCCCAGGTGCCGAGCACCAGCATGGTCTGCCCCAGGTCAGGCTGCGCCACTAGCAGCGAGATGACCAGCGCAAGCAGCAACATGGCGAACAGATTGCCCGGAATGTCGGGCTGGCGCTTGTGCTCGGCGAACAGCCAGGCGCAGATGATGACGAAGCCCGGTTTCAGGAACTCGGACGGCTGTATCGACAGGCCGGCAAGCGATACCCAGCGCCGCGCGCCTTTCACCTCGACGCCGATATAGAGCACCGCCACCATCAAAAACAGCGTGATGCACAGCATGACCAGCGCCATGCGCCGGATCTGCCTGGATTCAAGGAACGAGACGGCAAGCATCACTCCAAGTGCCGGAATGGTGAAGATGATCTGGCGTGTGGCGAAGTGGAAACTGTCTAGTCCGATGCGTTCGGCCACCGCCGGGCTTGCGGCGAAGGACAAAACGATGCCGAGGCCCATCAGCGACAGGAACGCCGCCAGGAACCAGCGATCGATCGTCCACCACCAGGTCGCCACGGGGCTTTTGTCGAGACGGCTTTGCATTATCGTGTCCCTCCGATGGGCTTCACGCCATCAATGGCGGTTGCGGCTTGCCTGAACGCCTCACCGCGGACTTCGAAATTCTTGAACTGGTCGAAACTGGCGCAGGCCGGCGACAGCAGCACCACCGCCTCGCCGCTACTATCCTTGGCCGCATCGCGGGCGGCGTGTTCGACCGCCGCAGCCAACGTGCCTGATATCTCGTAGGGCACCGCTTCGCCCAGCGTCGCCGAAAAGGCCGGTGCGGCTTCGCCGATCAGATAGGCCTTGGCGATACGCGGGAAGAAGCCGCGCAACGGCTCGATGCCACCCTCTTTCGGCAGACCTCCGGCAATCCAGTAGATACGCGCAAAGCTCGACAGCGCCGGTGCCGCGGCATCGGCATTGGTCGCCTTGGAATCGTTGACGAACAGCACATGCCCTTTGCGGCCGACCTGCTCCATGCGGTGCGCCAGCCCCGGGAAACTCTCCAGTCCGGATTGGATCTCGCCGAGCTCGAGCCCGACCTTGAGGCAGGCGGCGGCGGCGGCCAGCGCATTCTGCGCGTTGTGCTGGCCGCGCAACGAGCCGATGCCTTCGAGAAAGGCGACCCGGCTGTAGCGGCCGTGCACGGCTTCCATCAGGTTGGTGCCTTCGGCGAAATAGCCGTCGGTCAGCGGCAGGCGCTTGGAGATGCGAATGATCTGCCGGCCCGCTCGCTCCAGCCGGTCGGCGATCTGGGCGCACCAGGAATCGTCGACACCGATGATTGCCGTCTCGCTGCCGGCCACCAGCCGCTCCTTGATCGAGGCGTAGTGTTGCATCGTGCCATGGCGATCGAGATGGTCCGGCGTCAGGTTGAGCAGGATGCCGGCCGTCGGATTGATCGAAGGGGCAAGATCGATCTGATAGGACGAGCACTCAACCACATAGTGCCGCTCGGGCTGCGGCGGATCGAGCGTCATCACCGCGCGGCCGATATTGCCGCCCATCTGCGTGTCGCGCCCGGCCGATTTGAGGATGTGCGCCGTCAATGCCGTGGTCGTCGACTTGCCGTTGGTGCCGGTGATGGCGATGAAGGCTGCTGCCGGCGCCCGCGCCGTCCGCTCGCGGCAGAAAAGCTCGATATCGCCGATGATCTCCACGCCTGAGCCCCGCGCGAGCTCGACGGTCCAGTGTGGCTTGGGATGCGTCAGCGGCACGCCGGGCGACAGCACGAAGGCGGAAAACCTCGCCCAGTCCGCGCCGCGCAGGTCTGCGGTGGCGATGCCGACCGCGCCGGCCTTGGCAACGCTGTCGGGATTGTCGTCCCAGGCGAGGACGTCCGCGCCGCCCTCGATCAGCGCGCGCGCCGTGGCAATCCCCGAGCCGCCGAGCCCGAAGAGCGAAACGCGCTTGCCTGAAAAGGATGCGGCGGGGATCAAGCGGCCTCCTATCTGAGCTTCAGGGTCGACAGCCCGACCAGCGCCAGAATGACGGCGATAATCCAGAAGCGGATCACCACCTGGCTTTCGGTCCAGCCGAGCTTTTCGAAATGATGGTGGATCGGCGCCATCAGAAAGACGCGCTTGCCGGTCATCTTGAAATAGCCGACCTGGATGATGACCGAGAATATCTCGACGACGAACAGGCCGCCGACGATGACCAGCACGATCTCGTGCTTGGTCGCCACCGCGACCGTGCCGATCAGCCCACCCAGCGCCAGCGAGCCGGTATCGCCCATGAAGATTGCCGCCGGCGGCGCATTGAACCACAGGAAACCGAGACCGGCACCGATCACCGCTCCGAGGACCACGGCAAGCTCACCGGTGCCGGGAACGAAATGGATCTGCAGATATTCAGCGAACACCGCATTGCCGGAGAGATAGGCGATGACGCCGAAGGACGCCGCCGCGATCATGATCGGCACGATCGCCAGCCCGTCGAGGCCGTCGGTCAGGTTCACCGCATTGCCGGCGCCGACGATGACGAAGCACGAGAACGGGATGAAAAACCAGCCGAGATTGACGAGAAACTCCTTGGCGAAAGGGAATGTCAACGATGACGAGAACGGCACCTGGCCGTTATGCATGATCACCCAGGCGGCGATGCCGGCAATGACGAATTCGAGCCCGAGCCGCGCCTTGCCGGAAAAGCCGAGATGCGATTGCTTCGTCACCTTGAGATAATCGTCGTAGAAGCCGATCGAGCCGAACCCCAGCGTCACCAGCAGCACCACCCAGACGTAGATGCTCGACAGGTTCGCCCACAGCAGCGACGAACCGACGATGCCGGACAGGATCATCAGTCCGCCCATTGTCGGCGTTCCCGCCTTCTTGAAATGCGTCTGCGGCCCGTCGGCGCGGATCGGCTGGCCCTTGCCTTGCCGCAGCCTCAGCGAATTGATGATGGTCGGTCCGAAGATGAACACGATCAGCGCCGCTGTGATCAGCGCTCCGCCGGTGCGGAAAGTTATGTAGCGGAAGACGTTGAAGACCGAGATCTTGTCCGCAAATTCGACGAGCAGTGTTAGCATGCGCTTGCGTCCCCCGGACCGATCCTAGGTCTGTCTGCTGGTTGTGGCTTCCGCCGGAAACTTGCCGAGCAACGCCTCGACCAGCTTTGAAAAGCCTATGCCCTTCGACGATTTGATCATGACCACGTCGCCGGGCTTCAATTCCGACAGAAGCACCGGTTTCAGATCTTCCGCGCCGGCGCGGTATTCCGTCTTGATCTCGCCCGGCAGCACCTCGGCCAGCGCCCGCATTTCCGGGCCGCCGAGGAAAACCGTGCGCGTATCGGTGCCGACGATCAGGTCGGCAAGCGCGGCATGCAATTTCGCCGAATGGCTGCCGAGCTCGAGCATGTCGCCAAGCACGGCAATGCGCCTGCCCTCGCCCGACACTGGTGTGGTGTTGAGCAGTGCCATTGCAGCGGTCATCGACGCCGGATTGGCGTTGTAGCTCTCGTCGATCAGTGTGATCGGCCCCTTGGGATGGCGCAACACATAGCGTTTGCCGCGTCCGCGTTCGGGCGAAAGATCGGCCAGCGCCTGCGCAACCCTGGTGACGTCGGCGCCGACCAGATGCGCGGCACCCAGCACGGCCAGCACATTCTGCACCATATGGCGGCCCGGCGCGCCGATCCTGGCGACAATCTCGTGTCCGCCAATCTTGGCGGCTATCACGGAGTGATCGGCATTGAGCTCGCATTTGATCAGTTTGAAGGTCGCCCGTGCATTCTCGCCGAACCCGTAGACATGCTCGACGCCCGCTTCTTTCGCCATCTTCTCCAGCAGCTTCCAGCGCTGGTCGTCGCGGTTGAGAAGGGCGGCGCCACCGGGCTCCAGTCCCTCGAAAACCTCTGCCTTGGCCTTGGCGATCTCGTCCAGGTTGCGGAAGAAGCCGAGATGAGCGGCCGCGATCAGCGTAATGATGGCGACATGCGGCCGGACCATTTTGACGAGGGGCCGGATCTCGTCCGGATGGTTCATGCCGATCTCGAAGACGGCATAGTCGCAATCCTGCGGCATGCGCGCCAGTGTCAGCGGCACGCCCCAGTGATTGTTGAACGACTGAGCCGATGCATGCACCGTACCGACCGCGGACAGAGCGTGGCGCAGTGCTTCCTTGGTGGTGGTTTTGCCCGCCGAACCGGTCACGGCAATCACCCTCGCCTTCGAGCGTGCGCGCGCCGCAACGCCGAGCTTTTCCAGCGCGACGAGCACGTCCTCCACGACGATCATCGGTGCCGTCAGCCGCCCCAGCGACGGCAGCTTGCCCTCGGCGACGACAAGCACGCCGGCGCCCGCCTTGATGGCGGCGGTGACGAAATCATGGCCGTCCATCACCTCGCCCTTGATGGCGAAGAAGGCGTCTCCCGGCTGCAGGCTGCGACTGTCGATGGAAATGCCGGCGATGCCTTCAGGCATCGGACCGAGCGGCCGGCCATCCATGGCGGCAACCAGCGCCTCGGAGGTCCACAGATAGCTCACGCCGCTTGCTCCCTGAGCGCCGAGCGAACTTCCTCATGATCGGAAAAATGCAGCGTCTCGGTGCCGATGGTCTGGCCTTCCTCATGGCCCTTGCCGGCCACGATCAGCGTGTCGCCAGCGTGAAGCATCCCGACTGCCTCGTGGATGGCCTTGCGCCGGTCGCCGATCTCGATGGCGCCAGGTGCGGCCTCCAGGATCGCGGCGCGGATCGTCTCGGGAACTTCCGAGCGGGGATTGTCGTCGGTGACGATGACGACATCGGCCAGCCTTGTGGCGATCTCGCCCATGATCGGCCGCTTGCCCCGGTCACGGTCGCCGCCGCAACCGAATACGACGATGACGCGGCCGGTGGTAAAGGGACGCACCGAAGCCAGCACGTTTTCCAGCGCGTCCGGCTTGTGCGCGTAGTCGACATAGACCGGTGCGCCATTGGCGGCCGTCCCAACGAGGTCGAGCCGCCCCGGCGCACCCTTCAATTTCTCTAGCGCCATCAACGCCTTGGCAACAGATGTTCCAGTCGAAATGGCGAGGCCCGCCGACACCAGCGCATTGGCGATCTGGAAGTCGCCCGCCAACGGCAGGTCGACTTCATGGAGAACGCCGTCAACTTCGACCTCGGCGCGTTGGCGGTGGCGCTCGTGCTCGACCCGCTTCAGCCGCAGGAAATCGCCGTGGCGGCCGACCGTCAGCACGTTCAGTCCCGCTGCCCGCGCCGCCTTGATTGTCGGCTCCGACCACGGGTCGTCGGCAAAGATGACGGCCGGCGCGCCCTTCGGCAGCAGCGCATCGAACAGACGCAATTTGGCGCGATGATAGTCCTCGACCGTCGGATGATAGTCCATATGGTCGCGGCCGAGATTGGTGAAGCCGCCGGCCGCAAGCCTGACGCCATCGAGCCGGCGCTGGTCGAGGCCATGGCTGGACGCTTCCATCGAGGCGTGGGTGACGCCGGCCTCCGCCAACTCCTTGAGCAGCCTGTGCAGTGCCACCGGATCCGGCGTGGTCAGCGAGCCATATTCATTGCGGCCCGGCGCCACCACGCCGGTCGTGCCGATCGAAGCGGCGACCAAACCCGCCTGCTCCCATATCTGTCGGGTGAATGCGGCGACGGAGGTCTTGCCGCTGGTGCCGGTCACCGCGACCATGGTTTGCGGTTGCTTGCCGAAAATACGGGCAGCACTCAGCGCCAGCGCAAGGCGCGGATCGTCTACGACAAGAACCGGAACTGGCAGCCCGGCGACCGCACTGCCCTTGCCGACAACAATCGCGGCAGCGCCGCGGCTCGCGGCATCGGCGGCATAGGCTGCGCCATCCGCCTTGGAGCCGGTGAGCGCGAAAAAGACAACACCCGGTGTTACCTGGCGGGAGTCCGACGAAATCCCTGTAACCTCCATGTCGAAGGAAGCTGTCCCCTCGACAGGCAGGATACCGGCTAGATTTTTCAGCTTCATCGAACCCCGTTCATCGCAACAAAATAGCGCGCAGTTGCCGGCGCGCCCCAAGAATCACTGATAGGAAACCAGCGTTGCACCATTTTCATGGCTGAAATCTGGCTTCACGCCAAGCATGGAAGCCGCACGTCGGATGATGTTTGCAGCCATGATGCCCGCATTCGAGGCAGCCGTGGCACCCATGCCGGGCTTTTCCGGCTTCGGTTCGTCGGCGATCGTAAGCACTATGTATTGCGGATCGTCCATTGGGAAAGCCGCAACGAAAGCGTTGAAATTCTTTTCCTTCGAGTAGCGGCCGTTGACGACCTTCTCCGCCGTTCCCGTCTTGCCGCCCACCCGGTATCCTGGCACCCGGGCATTGCGGCCGGATCCCTTTTCGGCATTGAGGGCATAGAGATAGCGCATGCCCTCGACGGTCTTGTCGCTGACCACTTTCTTGGCCACCGCCATCGCCTGCTCCTGGGTGCGCGGCAGGAAGGTCGGGTCCATCAGATAGCCGCCATTCATCAGCGCGGCGCAGCCGACCGCCGTCTGCAGCGGGGTCGTCGACACGCCGTGGCCGAAGGCGATGGTAATCGAATTGACCTGCTTCCAGACCTTGGGCTCGGTCGGCCGGGCGACTTCCGGCAGTTCGGTCTGCATCTTCTCGAGGATTCCCAGGCGATGCAGGAATTCGCGGTGTCCGTCAATGCCAACCGCTTCGGCTTCCTTGGCAGAGCCGATATTGGATGAGTAGATGAACACTTCCGGCACCGACAGCACCCGGCCCTTGCCATGGAAATCATGGATGGTCTGATGGCCGATCCTGATCGGGCGCGATGCGTCGAAGCGGCTTTGCAGCGTTATCTTGCCGGAATCGAGCGCCATGGCGGTGGTGAAGCTCTTGAAGGTCGACCCCATTTCGTACAGGCCGGCGGACATACGGTTGAGCCGGTCCTTGTCCTGCGCGTTATAGGGGTTGTTCGGATCGAAATCTGGAACCGACGCCATCGCCAGCACCTCACCGGTCTTGACGTTGAGCACGACGGCACCCGCCGCGATCGCATGGTACTTTTCCATGCCGGTGGCGACCTCGTCACGTACGATATGCTGGACGCGCAGATCGATCGAGAGCTGGACCGGCTTCAAATCCTTGGCCACTGCCAGGCCCGACGCCTGAAGATCGCTCAAGCCCTGTTCGTCGATGTATTTCTCCATGCCGGAGATGCCCTGATTGTCGATGTTGGTGAGGCCGACAATGTAGGACGAGGTTTCGCCGGCCGGATAGAACCGGCGCTTTTCGGTGCGGAAGCCGAAGCCGGGGATGCCGAGCTGCATGATATCGGCCTGCTGCTTCGGCGTCAGTTGCCGCTGCAGCCAGACGAAGCCGGCGCCGCTCTTCAGCTTGTTGTATGTCTGCTCGTAGTCGATCTCGGGAAGCACCGTCGACAGCTTTTCGATCGCCTCGTCGGCATCGACGATGCGGCGCGGTTCGGCAAACAGCGACGCCGTCTTGATGTCGGTCGCCAGCACTTCGCCGTTACGGTCGACGATGTCGGGCCGCGATGCCGTCACCCGGCTCTGCGGCCCGCCCGACAGGTCGGGGTTCTGGAAACCCAGATAGACCAGCCGCCCGGCAATGGTCGAATAGATACCGAAGAACACCGCCATCGTCATGACAATGCGGGTCCTGCCCTTGCCACCGGTTGCCTTGCGGGCACCTTCGACCACGATCGATCCGCCCGCGCCGGGCTTCGAACCGCGCTTCAGCAGCCTGCCAATCTGTGGAAATCTGGCGGCCATTGGAAATCCGGTGATCATTGGACGATGCCTCCGGTCACCACCGGATCCTTGCCGCCAATATCAGCCATGCCGCCCAGCCGCTGCGATGAAAGGTCCTCGATGTTGACGGGTTTGGCCGGCAGATCGTCCAGCCCGACGATCTGGCGCGCATTGACCGGCTCCAGTCCGAGTTGCGATTTGTAGATTTCGGTGAGCTTCTGCAGGCGCGACGGCTGGGTAAGCAGGCTCCAGTCCGCCTTGAGCAGGTCGATCGTGTCCTCTTCATAACGGATCTGCGCCTGGATCTTGTGCACTGCCGCCAGTTGCTCCTCGGCCTCGCGCTTGGTCTTGTAGGTCAAGGCAGCCGCCGAAACCATGACGGCGATCAGGACTATGTCGCTGGTACGAAACACGTGTTCACCTCTCTCCCGGTCGATCAGCACCGGGAAGCTTTGGGCCAGGCAGTTTTGGCAGGCCGAAAATCGAAAAATCACCAGCGCGCGCCGGCGCCTCTGTACGGATCGCAGCGCGCAGCCTTGCCGAGCGCGCCCGCGGATTGGCCGAAATCTCGGCATCGCCAGGCGTCACGCCGCTGCCCTTCTTGGTGAAGGTGGCGGTGCGCGCCTGCGCCTCGGGCAGGTGCCGCGATCCGGTCGCTGAATCAGCTCTGTCGGCGATAAAGCGCTTGACCATGCGGTCCTCCAACGAATGGAAGGTCACCACGGCAAGCCGCCCGCCCGGTTTCAGCACGCGCTCGGCGGCAAACAGCGCCTTTGCCAGCTCGCCGAGCTCGTCGTTGACGAAGATGCGCAGCGCCTGGAAAACCCGGGTGGCTGGATGGATCTTGTCTTTCGGCGCGCGGCCGATATGCGTCTCGATGGCATCGGCAAGGTCGAGCGTGCGCTCAAAGGGGCGTTTTTCGCGACGGCTCTCGATCATACGGGCGATGCGCCCAGCATGGCGTTCTTCGCCGAGAAAACCGAAGATGCGGGCAAGATCGCCCACCTTGAAAGTGTTGACGACGTCGGCGGCGCTCAGGCCCGCCTGCGCCATGCGCATGTCGAGCGGTCCATCGGCGCGGAATGAAAAGCCGCGCTCCGGCTGGTCGATCTGCATGGAGGAGATGCCGATGTCGAGCACGACGCCATCGGCACTTTCAACCTGCTCGTCGAGCGTTGAGAACGGTGCCTGGACAAGCCTGAGCCTGCCGCCGGACTGCTGTTCAAGGGTCCGCCCCGCCGCGATCGCATCCGGATCGCGGTCGATGGCGACGACCGAGGCTCCGCTTGCCAGAATGGCCTTCGTGTAGCCGCCAGCACCGAACGTGCCGTCGACGAGCACCTCGCCTTTTGTCGGCGCCAGCGCCTCCAGAACTTCGGCAAGGAGGACCGGAATGTGACGGGCTGGTCCGCCAACGGCATGAACTTCATCGCCGTCGCCCGCCATCATTCCGGCCGCTCCCCGGGCTTCGTCCCCTGCCGAAGCTGCAAAAGCCGGGCGCGAGCTTCCGTCCCATAGGCGCTGAGCCGTCCCGGCTCCCAGATCTGAAAGAAATTGCCGCGGCCAACGAAGGCCACTTCCGCTGAAATGCCGGTATGCTCGCGAATGAAATCGCTCATCGTGATACGGCCGTCCTGGTCGAGCTTCAGAAACGTTCCATCGCCATGGCAGAAGAACGACATGTCGTCCGCCGCCTGCAGGAACGGGTCTTCCTGCGCGATGCGCTGCTCGTAGCGATCGAGCAGGTCGAGCCCACCGACATCCATCGCCGGGCGATCCAGGCAGCGTAGCGCATAAAGTTCCGAATAGCCGCGTTTCTGCACAACGGCACGGAAATGCGCCGGCACGGACACCCGTCCCTTCGCATCGATCCTGTTCACCGCGTTCGACAGAAACCGGTCCATTACGCCTTACGGCCGCTTGCGCCGCCGCACCCCTCTGCATCTTCCTGTCCGCGCCGCCCCGGCCCGGTCGCCGTCCAAAACCCACTTCATTATGACGGGCGAACGCAGGCAAACGCGCAGCCGCCGCGGCTGCCCGATTGGCGTACGCTTCACCCTGACACGGAACGAAGGCTTGAGTATCGGAATGGGATATCATGGGGTGTTATGGGCGTCAACGGGAACAGTCTTCAAAACGCGCCTGCCACGACTGGGGAGAGCAGCTTTGACGGCACTCCGGTCTTTATCCTCCATTAAGCCTAACGAAGGGTTTAGAGCCGTGTGGTCCAACCGGACGCGGCTTGCTGCGGATCGTTGCCGCGCATAGCCTCGGCATCTCCTTTTCCGGTCAGTAACGAGGTTTGAAGCCATGTCTGAAACAGCCAAGTCGCGCGCCGCGGCACTTCCTCATCTGCGTCGCGCCGGGCTGGCCAAGGGCGACCCAATTCCCTTGCCCTTGACCATGGCCGCCATTTTCCACGCGCCGGGTGACGCCACCGGCTACGATCAATATGGCCGCTTCAGCAATCCGACCTGGGATGCAGTCGAGCACATGCTGGCGCATCTGGAAGACGCCCCATGCGTCGCCTTTCCCTCGGGAATGGCTGCCATCTCGGCGGTGTTTTTCGGCCTGCTCAAAGCCGGCGACCGTATCCTGCTGCCGTCCGACGGCTACCATACGACGAGAGCGCTGGCAGACCGTTTCCTGAAGTCCTTCGGCGTCGCGTACGATGTCCGGCCGACATCGAGCTTCCTCGACGGCGGCTTTGACGGATACCGGCTTGCCTTCGTCGAAACGCCCGCCAATCCAGGACTGGACATATGCGACATCGCAGCCGTCGCCGAAGCCGTGCACAAAGCGGGTGCGATGCTTGTGGTCGACAACACGACGATGACGCCTTTCGGCCAGCGCCCGCTCGATCTCGGCGCCGATATCGTCATTGCTGCCGACACCAAGGCGCCGAACGGCCATTCCGATGTGCTGTTCGGCCATGTCGCCAGCCGCAACGCAGATATTATCTCGAGGGTGACCGACTGGCGCGAGACGTCGGGCGCCATCCCCGGGCCGTTCGAGGCATGGCTGGTACATCGCGGCCTCGAAACGCTGGACGTGCGCTTCGACCGCATGTGCGCTTCCGCCGAAATGATAGCGCGACGGCTGAAAGACCATCGCGCAATCAGCGGCTTGCGCTTTCCGGGACTGGAGAGCGACCCATCACACAATCTTGCCCGCGCCCAGATGGAGCGCTTCGGATTTCTCATCTCGTTCGTGCTCGCCTCGGAGGACAAGGCCGAGGATTTCATCAACAACTGCGCGTTGATGCAGGCAGCGACATCGTTCGGCGGCGTACACACTTCGGCCGAACGGCGATCAAAAAGGGGAGATGCCGTTCCGCCCGGCTTCGTTCGCTTGTCGATCGGCTGCGAGCCGGTGGAAGAGCTTTGGCAGGCGATCGAGACGTCGCTAGACCGCATCGGCACCTGAGCAGCGCGACTACGAATTCAGATCGCCGGCGTCGATCTTGCGCCGGCCGTGGAGAACGCGAACGATTTCGATCGCCTCTTCGCGGACACGATACAAAGTGAGGTATTCGCCGACGATCAGGTGACGGATGCCGGGCGCAATGTCTTCGCGCGGTGCACCTGAGAAGGGATGCAGGGTCAGCAAATCCACCGCCTTTGCAAGAGATCCACGAGGCGAACCGCCGCATTTGGATTCTGTTCGGCAATGTAGTCGACGATGGCTTCGAGGTCGATCAATGCCTGAGGAAGCAGGCGATATTTCACTCCTCAAGGCCTTTGGCCTCGGCCATTTTCAGATATTTGGCGCGCAGCCGTTCCATGATTGGCGGCCCGTCCAGCGCCGGTCCGCTGTCGATCCCCTCCTGCGCCATCTTGCGCAATTCCTCGACCGTGTAGCCGAGCAGGTCGCGCCTGTCCTTCCATTGCCTCAGTGCGTCGCGGATCACCTCGCTCGCCGAGGCATATTCGCCGGCGGCGACCACGTCGTCGACTGCCGCGGCCAACTCCGGCGACAGCGTGATGCTACGTTTATCGACCTGTCCCATGACGCGCTCCTGAATATCGTCATCAACTGGTACGATTTAATCGCACCATTTTCAAGGAATGTCGCGCTCGATTGCGGGTCGAAAAGTGAATCAACGGCTGCGCCCGAAGACGTAACCTGCTGATATCAGGAGATTTCCTTTTATCGGGGAAACTGCCAGCTGGCCTGTAAGCCGGGTTCTGTATGGCCCTCGCCCCGTACGGGGCGAGAACGTGGCGGCCATTCATCTTGGGCGCATGTTGCCATGCGCCTCACGCAACCTACCCGGACGGTGAGCCGGAAACAGCCCTCGAGGGTTTCCCCTCGCACCGCCCCTATTCGGTCTTGCTCCCGGTGGGGTTTACCGTGCCGCTCCTGTTGCCAGTCGCGCGGTGGGCTCTTACCCCACCCTTTCACCCTTGCCACGATTAGATCGTGGCGGTTTGCTTTCTGTGGCACTTTCCCTGGGGTCGCCCCCGCCGGCCATTAACCGGCACCGTGTCTCCATGGAGCCCGGACTTTCCTCACCCGCAGCCTTTCGGCTTCGCGGGTGCGGCCGCCCGGCCAGCTGGCAAGGCGTATAAAGGGGTTCAGGCCCGAAAACGCAAACGAAAAAGCAAGTTATCGCTTGTCAGGCGGGCGCTCCAAGTGCTGCCAGCTGCACCTTGACCTTGCCGCAATAGGCTGCGGACACCGGGTTCATCCGTGTGGCGCCGTGGCCGGCATTGTATTTCAGGATCGTGCCGCAGGTCGTGCCGCCGCCGAGATCCCGCGCCATGGCAAGGTACTTCATGCCGTATTTGATGTTGGTATCGGGATCGTAGAGACCCTGAACCGAACCGCTATAGCCCATCATTCTTGCCGTCGCCGGCTTGATCTGCATCAGGCCGATCTCGCCGGCGCTGCCGACCTGGTTCGGCTGGTAGTTGCTCTCGATCTTGATGACGGCATTGGCGAGCGACACCGGCACGCCGTAGCTGGCGGCATATCGCGCAATGATCGCCGAATACTGTCCGCTGCCGCCGACAACCGCCGCCTGGGGCGCTGGCCTGCTCTTCGGAGCGACTGACGCCGTTGCCATACGGTCGATGCGTTTGCGGTTACGCTTCACATGCTGTTTGGAGATTGTCTTTCTCGCAGCGGTCGGCCTTTTCGCGGAGACTGGCTTTTTCGTTCTTACCGCGGCCGCTTTTTCCACTTTTGCGGTGGTGGTCTTCTCTACTTTTGCACCACCTTTCGGCATGGCGGTTTTGCCGGCTGCGGCACTGAAGCCCTGATCGGCCCGTTGGCTCAGCGGTGCGCCGTTCGCCGCGCTGAAGGCAAAAGTCATTACGCCGGCAGCAATGGCTGCCGTTAAAACGGTCAATTTCTGCATGTGATCCTGTTCTGTTTGATCTGCACAAAGAACTTCGCGCAGATACCCTCAATCAACATCGGAACATCTGGGGGGATAGAGGTCCGACAATCTGTACGGATCGCCTTTGACGACGGAATTGGCGCCAAAGAAGGCGGCGCAAGTCACTTTAGGTAACAGATTGTAACTTTTAATCTGGGAAAAGATTATTTGAGAGAGGCTATCCTTGCGGAAGCGAGCAGCCTTTCCAGCGTGCGGATCGTCGATCCGTCAGCCATGCCATCGACCAGGCGCTGCCGGAAATGCCGCTGAAATGCCTCGACCACGATTTCGGTCTGCCGGTCGAAAGCGCCGGTGATCTCGACGCCATAACCATAGAGCGACAGCATCGACTGCAGCGCCTCGACCTCGGCGCCGGTATCATCTGGCTTCAGTACGGCGCCGCGCCGGATCGGTGCTGCCGGCACAACATGGCCGACACCGGCGGCAAACAAGGCTTTCCATGGAAATTTCTCGCCCGGATCGACCTTGCGCCCCGGTGCCACGTCGGAATGGGCGAGCACCCGCTGCGCCAGAATGGAATGGCGCTCGACAATGCCGACGCACAGGCCGATCACCGCGTCGATCTGCGGTTTTGGAAAATTGCGATAGCCGAGAGTATGCCCCGGATTGACGATCTCGATGCCGATCGAACAGGAGTTGATGTCGCTCTGTCCGAACCACCAGCTCTTGCCGGCATGCCAGGCGCGATCGCTTTCCCTTACCATCTGAACAATGCGGCCGTCCTCATGGACCAGATAGTGCGACGAGACCTCGCTTGCCGGATCGCACAACCATGCCTCGGCGCCGGCGCCGGTCGCCATGCCGGTGTAGTGCAGCACGATCATATCGGGTCTAAGCGTGCCGCGCCGCGGTCCGAAATTCGGCGATACCCTAACCTCGGCGCTCGGCTCGTCGGGCGGAAAGCCGCTCATGCGTGCCGCAGGCCTCGCTCGATCATCTCATAGGCCGCGTTGATCGCCGCCAGCCTGGTCGTCGCGATCTTGATGAATTCCTGCGGCAGGCCGCGTGCGATCAGCCGGTCCGGATGATTGTCGGAGACCAACTTGCGGTAGCGCCTGCGGACCTCCTCGAACGGCTTCCCACGCTCGATGCCGAGCACAACATAAGGATCGGCGGCGCCCAGATCGACATGCCGCGCCAGGATGCTCTGGTAGTGCGCCTCATCGATGCGGAAGATCTCGGCGATGCGATGCAGGAATTGGCGCTCGCGCTCATGCACCAGCCCGTCGGCCTTGGCGATGTGGAACAGCCCGTCGAGTATGTCCTCCAGCATCAGGCAATTCGAATGGCCCGAACCGCAAAGCTGCGCCATCCGCTCGGCATAGGTTTCGAAACCGGCAATGTCGCGTTTGGCCAAATCGTAGAGCCGCGCCACATTGCGCCTCTGTTCCTTCGGCACCTCGAATATTTCCTGGAAGGCGCGCACCTCGTCTTGGGTGACGATGCCGTCTGCCTTGGCCATCTTGGCCGACAGCGCGATCATCGCCACCGAGAAGGCGACGCGCCGGCGCAGATCGGCATCGCCGGAGAAAACCGTGCGCACGGCTTCGACCACTTCGGCGACGCCTGACGACGCTGAAGATGAAACGCGTGTGACGAAGTCGCCGAGGCGGTCCCAAATCGACATGAGGGTTTCATAGGGCCAACCGCCCATCGCTATCAAGCCAAGACAGTGCCGCAGGGGCTGGCCCAATCGATTTGGCGGAATGCCTGAGGCGGCTGGCGCTAGCGCTCACCCATGGAAAATCCGCAGACGGCAGCCTCGCCGCGCAAACGGCGAGCCTGGCGATTGGCGCCTTGGGTCGTCGTTTCGGCGCCAGCGTCGGCGCACTCGGCCGCAAGGCGCGGGTATCGTAAGCAGCAGAAAGGCCGGCGTGTGAGGCCGGCCTCTCTTGGTTGTCACATCAATTATTGCGCCGGGGCAGCCGGCGCAGGAGCGGGGGCCGGGGCCGGCTCGGCAGGTTTGTTGGCGTCAGGAGCAGCCGGCTTCATCGTCTGGTCGGATGCCGGCGGGTTAGTGCTCTGCGTCGTAGTGTTGTCGGTGCCGCTGTCGCTGCAGGCCGCAACGCCAAGCAAGGCAAGCGCCGAGACCGACGCAAGAATGAGTTTCTTCATGATATCTCTCCTCTAATCACGCCACCGTTACCGGCGACGATCGAGGACACAATGCATCAGGTCATGATGAGTTTCGTAACGTTGCGTTTCCGCGTGTAACATCAAGCGCTTGGCCGTACAAAGCGTTGAGCACTAACAGGATGCGTAAAATGAAAATGCCGGAGGCGCTGCCATGACCGCAAGATGGGATTTCTGGATCGACCGCGGCGGTACCTTCACCGACATCATCGGCCGGGACCCGGAAGGCGGGCTGCATCCCAGGAAACTCCTTTCGGAAAATCCCGAAGCCTATGCCGACGCTGCCATCCAGGGCATTCGCGAACTGCTCGGCGTCCAGCCCGGCGCCCCAATCCCTTCCGCTCTGATCGGCGACGTCAAAATGGGCACCACGGTCGCCACCAATGCGCTTCTCGAGCGCAAGGGCGACCGCGTGCTGCTGCTCATCACCAAGGGCTTCCGCGATGCGCTGAGGATTGCCTATCAGGCCAGGCCCGATATCTTTGCCAAGCAGATCATCCTTCCCGAACAGCTCTACGAGCACGTCATCGAGATAGACGAACGCGTGCGCGCCGACGGTCGTGTCGAACGCCTGCTCGACATCGCCTCCGTGCGTCCTGCCATCGAACAGGCCAAGGCTGACGGTATCGATGCGGTCGCGATCGTCTTCATGCATGCCTGGAAACATCCCGATCACGAAAAGGCGGTCGCCAAAGTCTGTCGAAAGCTCGGATTCTCGCAGGTCTCGGTCAGCCACGAGGTCTCGCCGCTGATCAAGCTGGTCGGCCGCGGCGACACCACGGTGGTCGACGCGTATCTGTCGCCGATCCTGGCAAGGTATGTGCAAAGGGTTGCGGCGGAACTGGGTGCCGCGCCAATCTCCCCCCTTGTGGGGGAGATGTCGGCGAAGCCGACAGAGGGGGGCGCTGTCCCGCCAACATCTCAGTCTGTCACGCCCCCCTCTGCCCTGCCCCCTTTGCCGCCACTTGGCATCTCCCCCACAACGGGGGAGATTGGCCAATCCCCCCGCCTTATGTTCATGATGTCGTCGGGCGGCCTCACCGCCGCCGACATGTTCCAGGGCAAGGATGCGCTGTTGTCCGGCCCGGCCGGCGGCGTCGTCGGCATGGTCGAGACGGCAAAACTCGCCGGTTTCGGCAAAGTCATCGGCTTCGACATGGGCGGCACCTCCACCGATGTCGCCCACTATGATGGCGACTACGAGCGCGCCTTCGACACCGAGGTCGCCGGCGTGCGCATCCGCGCGCCGATGATGCGCATCCACACCGTCGCCGCCGGCGGCGGCTCGATCCTGCACTATGAGGCCGGCCGCTTTCGCGCCGGGCCGGATTCGGCCGGCGCCAATCCCGGCCCGGCCGCCTACCGGCGCGGCGGTCCGCTTGCGGTCACCGACGCCAATGTCATGCTGGGAAAGCTGCAGCCCGACTTCTTTCCGGCCATTTTTGGGCCGGGCCAGGACGAACCGCTCGACGTGCGGACAGTTCGCGAGACGTTCACCGCACTTGCCGCCGAAATCGGCGACGGCCGCTCGCCGGAAGCCGTTGCCGAAGGGTTCGTCACCATCGCCGTCGAAAACATGGCCAATGCCATCAAGAAGATTTCGGTGCAGCGCGGCTACGACGTCACCGAATACCTGCTGAATTGTTTCGGCGGCGCCGGCGGCCAGCACGCTTGCCTCGTCGCCGATGCGCTCGGCATGGAGGCTGTGCTGATCCATCCCTTTTCCGGCCTGCTCTCGGCATACGGCATCGGCCTGTCCTCGGTGTTTGCGTCACGCCAGCAGGCGCTGCTGAAGCCGCTGGCGGACGATTCCGGGCCGGCGATCAACGAGCTCATCGCAACGCTGCGCAAAGCCGTCATCGACGAACTCGCCGCGCAAGGCATCACCGAAGACGCGGTCGCCTCGAAGCCGGTGCTGCAGATCCGCTATGACGGCACCGATACCGCGCTGCCTGTGAACTTTGGGCACGGCTCGATTGCGCAGGCCAAGGCGGACTTCGAACTGGCGCACAAGGCGCAGTTCGGCTTCGTCTATGACGACAAGCCGATGATCGTCGAATCGGTCGGCGTCGAAGGTACCGATACCGGCAGCACCGGCCGCGACGAAAGCGATTCATTTCTTGAACACAAGGCCGCAAGTCCTTCCGGGACGCGGAAAATTTTCGTCGACGGCATCTGGCGCGACGCTGGCATCTTCCCTCGCGAAACGCTGAAGCCCGGTAACAAGATCGCCGGCCCCGCTTTGATCATCGAGCCGAACCAGACCATCGTCGTCGAGCCCGGCTGGCAGGCCGAGATCACCGCCAAGGACCATGTACTGATGCGCCGCATCGAGAAGAAGCACCGGCAGGCCGCACTCGGCACCGAAGCCGATCCGGTGATGCTGGAGGTCTTCAACAATCTGTTCATGTCGATCGCCGAGCAGATGGGCGTAACGCTGCAGAACACCGCCTATTCGGTCAATATCAAGGAGCGGCTCGACTTCTCCTGTGCCGTTTTCGACCGGAATGGCGCGCTGGTCGCCAACGCGCCGCATATGCCGGTGCATCTCGGCTCGATGGACCGCTCGGTGGAGACCATCATCCGGCTCAATTCCGGCGACATTCACCCCGGCGACGTCTTTGCCCTGAACGCCCCTTACAATGGCGGCACGCATCTGCCTGATATCACCGTGGTGACACCGGTGTTTTCCCTCCCCCTCGAGGGGAGGGTGGCCGCGAAGCGGCCGGGTGGGGTCCTCTCAGAAGGCACCACAAATGCGTCGAGCACTGCCGCAACGACCCCCTCCGGCGGCTTCGCCGCCACCTCCCCCTCGAGGGGGGAGGAGATCCTCTTCTACGTAGCCTCGCGTGGCCACCATGCCGACATCGGCGGCACGGCGCCCGGCTCGATGACGCCGCTTGCCACTACCGTCGATGAGGAAGGTGTGCTGTTTGACAATTTCCGCATCGTCGATCGCGGCAGGTTCCGCAAGAAGGACCTGGAGACGCTGCTGACCGACCACCCCTACCCGGCGCGCAATCCGCACCAGAACATCGCCGACCTCAAGGCGCAGATCGCCGCGAACGAAAAGGGCGTCGCCGAGCTGCGCAAGATGGTCGCGCATTTCGGCCTTGGCGTCGTCGAAGCCTATATGGGCCATGTCCAGGACAATGCCGCCGAAAGCGTGCGTCGCGTACTGGAGCGGCTGCCCGACAGTTCCGAATACGAATATCCGACCGACACCGGCCAAATGATCAAGGTGAAGATATCGGTCGACCGGCACAAGCGCGAAGCGACCGTCGACTTCACCGGCACGTCGCCAGTGATGAAGAACAATTTCAACGCGCCAGAGCCGGTCGCCCGTGCCGCGGTGCTTTATGCCTTCCGCGTCATGGTCGAAGACAACATCCCGATGAATGCCGGATGTCTGCGGCCGATCAACATCGTCATTCCCGACGGCTCGATGCTGAAGCCCGCCTATCCCGCGGCAGTCGTCGCCGGCAATGTCGAGACCTCGCAGCACGTCACCAACGCGCTGTTCGGCGCGATGAGGGCAATGGCCAATGCGCAAGGCACGATGAATAATCTCACCTTCGGCAACAAGCAGTACCAGTATTATGAGACGATCTGCTCCGGTTCGCCGGCCGGCCGCATGAACGACGGCCGCGGCTTTCACGGCACCTCCGGCGTCCACACCCACATGACCAATTCGCGCCTGACCGATCCGGAAGTGCTGGAACTGCGTTTCCCGGTATTGCTCGAGGACTTTCATATCCGCGAAGGTTCCGGCGGCAAAGGCAAATGGAGCGCCGGCGACGGCACCAAGCGCACCATCCGCTTTCTTGAAAAGATGGAATGCGCGATCCTGTCCTCGCATCGCAACCGCCCGCCGCAGGGACTGGACGGCGGCGGCGATGGCGAGGCCGGCTCGACCAAGGTCCGGCGCAAGGATGGCCGCGTCGAGGTCCTGAAGGCCTGCGATCAGACCATCCTCGACGCCGGCGAGGCAGTCATCGTGACGACGCCGACGCCTGGTGGATTTGGCAAGGCCTGAACTCGCGTCAACAGGCTGTCACCGGCCTGTCATGACCCTGCGCTACCCGCTTGCGGCAAAGCAAACGGGGAATCGCCTTGCCATGACGGACATTTCTGGAGAACTGGTTTTTCGCCGCGGCAAGGAAGTTGGCAAAGCCGTCTACCAGAACCGCCCGCTGTCGAAAGCCGGCATCTCCGAGCGCTTGTTCGCCTTCCTGTTCTCCGGCCTTGTCTACCCGCAGATCTGGGAAGACCCCGAAATCGACATGGACGCGATGCAGCTCGGCAAGGGTCACCGCATCGTCACCATTGCCTCGGGCGGCTGCAACATCCTCGCCTATCTCACCCGGTCGCCGGAAAGGATCGATGCCGTCGACCTCAACACCGCCCACATCGCGCTGAACCGTATGAAGCTCGAAGCCGTCCGTCACCTGCCGTCGCAGGGCGACCTGTTCCGTTTCTTCGGCGCGGCTGAGACCGGGCACAATTCGCAGGCCTACGACCGCTTCATCGCACCGCATCTCGACCCGGTCAGCCGCCATTATTGGGAGCGCCGCAGCTGGCGCGGCCGTCGCCGCATCGCTGTCTTCGACCGCAATTTCTACCAGACCGGCCTGCTTGGCCTGTTCATCGCCATGGGCCATCGCACCGCAAAATTCTTCGGCGTCGACCCGGCCGACATCATGGACGCCAAGAGCATCGCCGATCAGCGCCGCTTCTTCGACGAAGAGCTGGCGCCGGTCTTCGAAAAACCGCTGCTGAAATGGGCGACTTCGCGAAAAGCTTCGCTGTTCGGCCTCGGCATTCCGCCGGCCCAGTACGATTCGCTGATCACCTCGGGTGACGGCACCATGGCCAGCGTGCTCAAGGCGCGGCTGGAAAAGCTCGCCTGCGATTTTCCGCTGAAGACCAACTATTTCGCCTGGCAGGCTTTTGCCCGCCGCTATCCCAATCCCGGCGAGGCCGCCCTGCCCGCCTATCTCGAAAAGCGCAACTACAAGACGATCCGCAACAATGTCGATCGCGTGGCAATCCACCATGCCAATCTGATCGAGTTCCTTGCCGGCAAGGATGCCGGTTCGGTCGACCGCTTCGTGCTGCTCGACGCACAGGACTGGATGACGGACGACCAGCTCAACGGGTTGTGGGCCGAGATCACCCGAACCGCCTCCACCGGCGCCCGCGTCATCTTCCGCACCGCAGCGGAACCCAGCCTGCTGCCCGGCCGCGTCTCGAATTCGCTGCTCGACCAGTGGCGCTACGAGAACGACGCCTCGCGCGAGTTTTCGGCGCGCGACCGCTCGGCGATCTATGGCGGCTTTCATCTCTACGTGAAGCAGGGCGCATGAGCACGACCGAGTTGCCGGCCAGTCATGCCGAGCTGATGGACGGCGTTTACCGCTGGCAGCGTCATATCTACGACCTGACCCGCAAATATTATTTGCTCGGTCGCGACCGGCTTATCGCCGGCCTGGATGTGCCGGCCGGCGGCACCGTGCTCGAGCTCGGCTGCGGCACCGGCCGCAACATCATCCTTGCCGCCCGCCGCTATCCCGGCGCGCGCTTCTTCGGCCTCGATATTTCGGCCGAGATGCTGGAGACGGCCACCGCCGCCCTTGCCCGCGAAGGCCTCTCCGGCCGCGTCACGCTGGCGCGCGGCGATGCCACGGATTTCGACGCAAAGGCGCTGTTCGGCGTCGAAAATTTCGACCGCGTCTTTGTCTCGTATTCGCTGTCGATGATCCCCGGCTGGGAGAAGACGGTATCCGCGGCTCTTGCTGCCCTGTCATCTGGCGGCTCGCTGCATATCGTCGATTTCGGCCAGCAGGAGGCCCTGCCCCGCTGGTTCCGCACGCTGCTGCGCGGCTGGCTGAAAAAATTCCATGTCGAGCCACGTCAATCGCTGCGCGCGGTTCTCGATTCGGAATCTGCAAGAACCGGTGCAAGCTTCCGTTTCCAAGCGCTTTATCGCGGCTATGCGTGGCTCGCTGTGATCGGCCTAGGTCGATAGCCAGGGTGTGTTGAGATTCAGGTCAGGCCGAGTCGAAAACGGTGGGCTCCGAGAACCGGCGCGGGGTGTACTTTTGGGTACGTGAGCACCGGCCTACGCCGGCCGTAGCCTTAACTGCCACGACCGCTCATGAGTGCTTTGGCCGGCGAAGGCCGGAAGCGCAGGAAACCGCCGTTTGCAGGCCGGTATCACCTGAATATCGATACAGCCTAATGCAGCGCCTTGACCAGCGCCGCCACCATTACCTGCGGCCGGTAGCCGAGCCTGGCCGGCGTCAGCCCGAGCCGCACCACAACCAGCTGCTCGGAGGGAATGATGGCGACCGTTTGCCCATCATGCCCCTCCATCCAGTAGGTGTCCTTGGGCAGGCCGGCGGCAATGCCGGCGCCGGGATTTTCCTCGTCGCCCGGCCCTTCGATCCATAATTGCCCCTTGCCGTAGACCTTCGAGGCAGTTGCCGGTTCCCGCATCCAGTCGACGAAGCCGGCGGGCAGGATCGCCTTGCCGTTCCAGACGCCACCCTGCAGCAGGAATTGGCCGAAGCGCGCCCAGTCGCGTGCCGTGGCATAGAGATAGGACGAGCCGACGAAGGTGCCGTGCTCGTCGGCCTCTAACACCGCGCTCCGCATGCCGAGCGGATCGAACAGCGCGACCCTCGGCCACGCCAGCGCCTTGTCCTTGTCGCCGATCGCGTCCTGCCACAATCGGGACAGCATCACCGCCGTGCCGCTCGAATAGGAAAACACCTTGCCGACCTCGCCGGTCAGCGGCTTGGATCCGGCAAATGCTGCCATGTCCGGTTCGAGATAGAGCATGCGCGTCACATCGGCGACGTCGCCATAATCCTCGTTGAATTCCAGTCCGCTCGACATTGCCATCATGTCGGCGAGGCTGATCACGGCACGGCCATCTGCTTGCCAGGGTCGAAACAGGCCCTGGTTGGTGATCGCCAGCTTGCCGTCCTTCATCAGCGTGCCGACGATCGCCGCATTCACCGTCTTGGTCATTGACCAGCCCAGTAGCGGGGTCTTTTCGGAAAAGCCGTCGCCATAGCGCTCTGCGACGATGCGGCCGTTCTTGACCACCACCACCGCCCGCATGCCAGCACCGGTCAATGCCGGATCGTCGAGGATTGCCGTGACCTCGGGATCCTGCGAGGCATCGGCCTTGTCGCCCTCCGGCCAGATCGCATCGGGCAGCGGCGCCGGCGTCGGTGCAACTCCCGCGACAGCCTTGGCGGCGGCAATATCGCTGTCGGGAACCGAGGCGCAGCCGAGCCCGTCGCGGGCGACCGCGACACTCTTGCCGAGCCCGCCGAACAGGCCCGCCGAAACCGTTCCCTTCTCCTTGTCCACCGACACTCTCATCAGCTTCAGCAGCGGATGGCCCGGCGCCTGCACATCGACGGCGAGCACGTCGTCGGCGTCTCGCCCTGCGATGAAGACGTTCGAACAGACGATCTTGGCCGAATAGCCGGAACCGACGCGGATCAGTTCCGGCGGCGCGAAATACAGCCAGCCGGCGAGCATCGCAGCGGCCAGCACAGCCAGGCCCAGCAGCCATTTGACGAACTTCAGAAGGATCTGCATTTTTTTCGAATTCCCCCCGAGCGCGATCTATGTCATCGATTTGCCGCCATTGTTTCGGCAAAATCGCGGCTCTTGTCGAGCGCCGTCAACCGAATATCAACCATGATCGGCGATCACGAGGGACTGGGCGATTCTGTGGGGTGATCGTCCGGCTGGGCTTGCATGCATGTGTCCCAAACTGCGCAACGGTTTGGGAATGCATGAAACGAAGATCCAGGCGCTTCGCGTAAGTCAGTTTCAAACGCGTCGCGCCCGGTCGAGGGGCCACCCGCGGAAAGACCCATCAGCGGCCGGCTGAAACCGGCTCGGGAAGTAGCGATGCGCCGTTTCGCGGTCCTCATCACGCTGATGCTGCTTGGTGCCTGCTCGACGGTCGATGATCTGACGCCATCGCTGTCGTCGTCCAGCGCCCCGACGGTTGCGGTACGCGCGCCCCGTTTTGCCGATTCCGACCCGCATGAATGGGATAGCGGCGCACCGTGGAGCTACGCCGTCCACGGCACCGACGTCTCCAAATACCAGACATCGATCGACTGGCCGGCGGCCAGGGCCAGCGGCATCTCCTTTGCCTTTATCAAGGCTACCGAAGGCGGAGACCGGTTCGATGAAGCTTTCAACGAGCATTGGAGCCGCACGAAGGCCTCGGGTATCCCCCGTGCCGCCTATCATTTCTTCTACTTTTGCACGCCGGCCGCTACCCAGGCGCGCTGGTTCATCCAGAACGTGCCCAAAGACAGTTCGGCGATGCCGCCCGTTCTCGACATGGAATGGAACCCGAAATCGCCGACCTGCAAGCTGCGGCCAGATTCCGCCACGGTACGCAGCGAGATGAGCACATTCCTCAAAATCGTCGAAAAACACTACGGCAAGAAGCCGATCATCTACACGTCGGTCGACTTCTTCGAAGATAATGGTCTATCGGGTTTCCGGGGCTACCCCTACTGGCTGCGCTCCGTCGCCGGGCACCCGCGCCAGAAATACGGCAGCCATCCATTCACCTTCTGGCAGTATACCGGAACGGGCGTCGTGCCGGGCATGGCCGGAAACGCCGACATCAACGTCTTCAACGGCTCCGAAGCCGCCTGGAAGAAGTGGTTGCGGCAGAACACCCGTTGACACCAGGCCTGCCGCCTGCTTTTCGACACAGCCAATGACGAATACCCGCAACCGCTGGTAATCTTCTCGGAAGGATGGCGATGCGATCGCGCTTTGGAATTCTCGCGGCGCTGCTCCTGACCGCCGTGCCGGCCGCGGCACAGCAATGCGGCGGCGATTTCGAGGCATGGAAGCAGGGCGTGGCGGCGGAGGCCAGGGCGGCCGGCGTCGGCGCTGCCGGCCTTGATGCGCTGGAAAACGCCACCCTCGATGAGAAGGCGCTGGCACGCGACCGCGCCCAGGGCGTCTTCACCCAGACCTTCATCGAATTCTCGAACCGCATGATCTCGTCGCATCGACTGAAGCAAGGCGCGGCCAATCTGCAAAAATATGCCGAGATCTTTGCCCGCGCCGATCGCGAATTCGGCGTGCAGGCGCCGGTCATCGCTGCTTTCTGGGCCCTGGAAACCGATTTTGGCGCCGTGCAAGGCGATTTCCACACACTGAACGCACTGGTCAGCCTCTCGCATGACTGCCGCCGCCCGCAGTTGTTCCGGCCGCAGATCGTGCCGCTGCTGATGCTGATCGATCGCGGCGTGGTGCCGGCCGACGTGACCGGTGCCTGGGCCGGCGAGATCGGCCAGACGCAGATGTTGCCTTCCGACTATCTCGGCCACGGCGTGGACGGCGACGGCAATGGCCTGGTCGACCTGCGCGGCAGCGCGCCTGATGTGATCATGAGCACGGCCAGCAAGATCCAGTCGCGCGGCTGGAAGCGCGACCAGCCCTGGATCGAGGAAGTCCGTGTGCCCGACGATTTGCCGTGGGAGCAGACGGGACGCACCAACAAGCTGCCGTTGATGCAATGGACCCAGTGGGGCGTTACCAGGCCAGACGGCACGCCGCTTCTCGACAACGGCCTGAAGGCCGGCCTGGCGCTGCCCATGGGTCGCAAGGGGCCAGCCTTCCTGACCTACGACAATTTCGACGTCTATCTCGAGTGGAACCAATCCTTCACCTATGCCCTGACCGCGGCAAATCTTGCCGCCCGGCTGGGGGGCGCGCCGCGATTCGATCCGCGCAACCCGGAACCCGGCCTCAACGGCGACGAGATGAAGGCGCTGCAGACCAAGCTCGAGGCGAAAGGTTATGACGTCGGTACCGTCGACGGCATCCTAGGCACCAACACCCGCGAGGCGATCCGCAAGGAGCAGATGCGGCTCGGCCTGCCGGTCGACGGCTGGCCGACGCTCGAGCTGCTGGCCAGGCTGTGAGGGCGGTGAATGGTGAATGGTGAAAAGAATAGCACCCGAGCCGCACTGAACACCAGAGCTACTACTATTCACTATTCACTATTCACATCACCGCCTGGCAAGCAAGAAATCGATGAAGGCTCGCAGCGGCGCGGGAACCTGCCGGGAACTTGCGTGATATAGATAAAAACCCGGAAATCTCGGCGACCAGGCTTCGAGAAAGCGGATGAGCTTTCCCGCTTCGATCCACGGCCGGACCTGGTATTCCAGCATGTACGCCACGCCGACCCCATCCAGAACCGCCCCGATCATCAGGTCCGTATCGTTGACCGTCAGGCCACCGCTGACGGCCACTTCCAGGGCACGTTGGCCTCGGGCGAACTCCCACCGGTAGAGATTGCCGCCGCTCGGCCACTGGAAATTGATGCACTGGTGCTGATGCAGGTCCGCGGGGTGACGGGGTATCGGGTGATGCTGCAGATACCTCGGCGCCGCCACTGCAGCCATCTCGAGCTCCTCGCTGAGCTTCACAGCCACCATATCCTTGTGCAGCCGCTCACCCAGTCTGATTCCAGCATCGAAGCGGCCCTCGACGATGTCGGTGAGCATGTCGTCGACAATGATTGTGAGGGCGATATCGGGATAGGCGCGGCGGAAATCGCCGAGGATCGGCGCGATGAAACGCGTGGCGGCGATGCGCGGAACATTGATGCGCAGCGAGCCTGCTGGCCGGCCGCGTGATGCATGCGCGTCCGCGACGGCGCCTTCCAGTTCGCCGAATGCCGGTGCGATGCGGGCAAACAGCTTCTCGCCCTCAGCGGTCGGCGACATGCTGCGCGTGGTGCGGTTAAGCAGGCGGATACCGAGACGCTCTTCCAGCCCACGTATCGTCTGGCTGAGTGCTGGAGGCGAAATCCTGAGCTTGGCCGCGGCGCGGACAAAGCTTCCCTCTTCGATGATTGCTGCAAATGCCGTGAGTTCGGAAAACTCGCTTCCTCGCATTATGTACCTCAGGCTTAACAAGTCAGTTAGATAATAGGCTATTCTCTGAGCAATAGCATGCCCCTAGCTTTTCCCCGGAACGCCGCTCGATCGAGGCGGCCGTAGCCAGACGAAGGAACAGCCATGCATCGTCCACTCGAAGGCAAGACCGCACTTGTGACCGGCAGCTCGCGCGGCATCGGACGCGCCATCGCCGAGGGGCTCGCGGCCAAGGGTGCTGCCGTGGTCGTCAACTATGTCGGCAACGAGAAAGCAGCCAGGGAAGTCGTTGCCGCCATTGAAGGGATTGGCGGAAAAGCCGTCGCCATCCAGGCGGACGTCTCCAGCATCCCCGACATTCGCAAGTTGTTCGACGAAACCGAACGGCAGATGGGGCCGATTGACATCGTCGTAGCCAATGTCGGCGTCGCCGTCATAAAGCCGCTCGTCGAGGCCACCGAAGCGGACTTCGATCATGTGTTCGGGGCCAATGCCAAGGGCACCTTCTTCACGCTTCAGGAAGCGGCGCGCCGCGTTCGCGACGGTGGCCGCATCATTGCCGTCTCCACCGGTGGAACGAAGATGTTCTTCACGCACACGGCGCTTTATCTCGGCAGTAAGGGAGCCGTCGAGCAGTTCGTCCGCGTCCTCTCGCGCGAACTCGGCCCGCGCGCCGTTACCGTGAATGCGCTTTCGCCAGGCTTCACCGACACCGACCTGCTTCCGGAGCGGGACCGGGCCGTGGCCGCCGGCATGTCGCCCTTCGGCCGGATCGGAGCGCCGCGCGACGTCGCCGATGTCGCGGTTTTCCTGGCTTCGGACGAAGCTCGCTGGCTGACCGGCGAGAACATCCAGGCCGGCGGCGGAGTAGCCTGACTGAATGGTGAATGGTGAATGGTGAATGGTGAATGGTGAATGGTGAATGGTGAATGGTGAAAAGAACAACACCTGAGCCGCGCAGAGCACAAGAGCTACTACTATTCACTATTCACTATTCACTATTCACTATTCACTAATCCGCCATCGTCTCGAGGCTGGCGAACCCTTGCGGCGCGTCGCCTTCGTCGAATGGCGTTGCCACCTCGACGAAGGTGTCGGGATAGAAGCCGTTGAACCGTGTCCTGAGCGACAGCGAGTAGGCGCCGATATGGCCGATCTCTATCCAGTCGCCGGTATCGACGGTTTCGGGCAGCCAGAACGGCCGCGACAATATATCGACGGAATCGCAGGTCGCGCCGCAGACCTTGAAGGGCACGATGGTCTTGTCCTCGCCATTGCGCGAGCGGATCGCCGGATCGGGGATGAAGCGCGCCGGCAGCGTGATCTTGCCGGTCCATGAATCCGACAGCGACGCCCAGATGCCGTCATTGATGTAGAGCCTTTTGCCCTTGCGCAGCAGCACGCGCACGATCAGCGACAGGCAGCGCGCCACGATCACCCGGCCGGGCTCGGCCACCAGCGGCATCTGGTCGAATTGGTACTCCTGGAGGTCGCCCGATAATCGCGACATGATCTGGCCGAGCGACGGCATCTCCGGCTTGCGGCTGTTCGGGTCATGGCCATATTCGGCCGGAAAGCCGCCGCCGACATCGAGCCCGGCAATGTCGAAACCGACGCGGTTGCGCACCCAGTCGGCCGAAGCCAGCGCCCGCTCATAGGTGTCGGGATCCTCGATCTGGCTGCCGACGTGAAAGCACAGCCCGACCTTGTAGCCGGTTCGGTTCAGCCGTTCGGCGAGTTCCACCGCATTGGCCGGTCCGGCGCCGAACTTCTTCGACAGTTCGTAGGCCGCCGAGCCTTTCGTCTGGATGCGCACGAACACGGTGATCGCGCCCGGATCGATGTCGAGCGCCCGCACCACCCTGGTCAGCTTGGTGATCTCGTCCTCATGGTCGAGCGAAATGACGCGGATGGCGTATTTCTCCAGCGCCAGCCTGATGTCCGACTGCGCCTTCACCGGGTGCATGTAGAGCATCTCGGCGTCGGGCGAGACGGCGCGCACGGCGGCGAATTCGCCGGGCGAGGCCACATCGAAGGCGCTGACGCCGGCCTCGACCAGCGCGTTGAGCACGATCTGCTCGCCATTGGTCTTGACCGCATAGGCGGTCTTGCCGGGAAACATGCCCATGAACTGTTTGGCGTCCGCCTTCAGCACCTGCGGGCGGAAGCAATAGATCGGATCGTCCGGGCGCAGCGCCAGCGCTGCCTCGCGGGCATTTTCGAATCGCTGCATGGACGAATCCCTTGACTGAGGCTGCGCACAATTAATCCAAGCTAGCGGCTAATGAAAACAATTCTATGTCTCGCCGCCCCGGCTTCGCGGCGCTACGCCTTTCTGTACGCCGGTTATGGGCGAGCTAGGCCATCGCTCAGGTTTCGGGTGGCCCTTGCGGCCGGATCGGGTATGGCGTGAACAGACGCCTGAAGAGCAAGGCATCTCGTCTGGGAGGACGACCAATGGCGATAGCTGCCACCACCACGATGCGCGGGCCGATGGTGCTCAAGGACTGGGCGCAGCTTCTGCTGCTCGGCGCCATCTGGGGCGGTTCGTTCTTCTTTGCCCGCATTGCGGTGGCGGAACTTCCTCCGCTGGTGCTGGTGCTGTTCCGCGTCACCATCGCGGCGGCGGCACTTCAGCTCTATCTTGCGGTTCGCGGCCCATCCTTTCGCCTCGCTTTGCCGCATGCCGGCCTGTTCTTCCTGCTGGCGCTCGCCAACAATGTCATCCCTTTCTCGCTGATCTTTGCCGGCCAGACCGAGCTTGGCGCCGGCGTCGCCTCGGTGCTCAATTCGACGACGCCGTTCTGGACGCTGATCCTCGCCAACGCCCTGACCAGCGACGAAAAGCTGTCCTGGAACAAGCTTGCCGGCATCGCCCTCGGTATCGCGGGAACGGCGGTGATGATCGGTCCCGGCCTCGTCGCCGGGCTCGGCGGCCCGGTCTGGGCGAAATTCGCGCTCATCGGAGCGTCACTATCCTATGCGATTGCGCTGATGATTGCCCGCCGCTTCAAGGGTGTGCCGTCACCGGTCATTGCCACCGGACAATTGACTTGCTCGACCATCATCATGATCCCGGTCGTTCTGTTCACCTACGGGACCGCCAATCTGTTTTCGGCTTCGCCGCCGGTCTGGGCGGCGGTGCTGGCGCTGGCGCTGCTGTCGACCGCGTTCGCCTATATCCTCTATTTCAACCTTGTCGCCTCGGCCGGCGCCACCAACGCCTCGCTGGTCACGCTCATCGTGCCGGCCAGTGCCATCCTGCTCGGCTTCCTGTTCCTAGGCGAGCGGCTCGAACTGTTCGAATTGGGCGGCATGGCGCTGATTGCGCTTGGCCTCGTCACCATCGACGGTCGCCTGTTCGGGCGGCGTTAGAGATGGCGCTATATGGGCGTGATCGCCGGAACAGATGAACCCTGCCATTCCAGACGCCAGATACCGCCTTGCCGGAGATTCTGAACGAGATCTGGATGGAAGGCGGCAAGGCAGGTCCCGCCAACATGTCTCACGGAAGGATAGACAAAACCGGTCGCGGGGTCTTGCTTGCGGAGTTGCTTCGCCAGCGCCTGCCCGGCAGGATAGGCTAAGGCAGTATCCGGATCGAGCACCGGGTCCTTGCTGAACTCAGCGCCGCGCAGATCGTGAAACGAGCCTATGAAGTCGGCAACGAGCTCCGCATAGTCGGTAACGTTTTCGAACCGTTCGATCGCAGCAAGCTCGCGCGTCAGATGAAACGAGACCTCGCCGAGCGCGGTTTCCGCATCGAACGCACAGTACCAGACGCCCCTGGCATCATCGTTGAAACGATTGCCGCCCGGACGGGTGTAAGCGAACGCCGCATTGATGAAGGTGTAGCCCGGCCTCCCGAAGACCAGTTCGCGCGGATCGAGGTCGGGCAATCCCCCTTGCTGCGCCTGAAGACGGCCGCTGGTGGCTCCTTCAAGCTCCGCAAGGTCCTCCATATCTCCATGATTCCTGGCCAACGGCATCAGGACCGGCTCCTTGAGCCTGCCTGTCGAAATCAGCCGGATCGTGTCGCGCTGGGAAATGTCGGCGCGCGGCGGGATCTGCATTCAAAGTCCGCCACGCAAAGCGTCGATGTGTTGGCGAACCTGCAGCAGCTTCGGAATGCCGCCCTCGATCATCACGTCCAGGGGGCGCCGGCCACCATACAGAGGTCCTTTGTTCGGCAACCGCACCCATTCATCGGCAAGCGCTTCGGAAAACAGAAGCCGCAGTCCCTTGAAGATGCCGATCAGGGCGCTGATGCGTGTCAGCGAATCCTGGGAGAGAACGCCCTCCCACTCGCCTTTCTTCATACGGAACCAGGTTCTCTCCGATACGTCGCCGATCAAGGTGCATATCTCGGTGCTGGTCAGATGCCAGATGTCTGCGAGCCTGACGATGCCGGCAACAGCCGCTGGCGTGAGCCGCGCCCGTGCCGAGGCATCCGCCAGATTTGCCGGCAAAGCCTGATTTGCAGGATCGCGAACCGCATAAGCGACACTCATTCCAACCTCCATCACTTGGCAGACAATATACTGCCAATTGGCAGGATATGCAAGTCCCGGCTATCCTCACAACGCGCTGCTGGTTGCCCCATCGCATTCGTATGGCGTGCAGCACCCGGTTGGACATGACGCTCTGACGCTCCGAACCTTCAGTCGGTCCGAAAATCGAATCCGATTTCTGGAGCGGTAGCGCTGCCATTCTCGTTACTGCCCCGGCTTTGCCACAGATTATTCACAGGTCCCGAGCCGGCTTTTGACAAAGAGTTTCAATGCCTAACGGCAAACGGCAGGTCGCAAATTCCACAATCTCGTCGCATTGCAGCAAAGTTTCTGCTTGCCTGTGGCACAAATGACCCTAGACTCTCGCCATAGCTCTTTAAGAGGAGGCTATGACATGGGACTGACGAGGCCGATCAACGCATTGATGATTTGTGCTGCGTTTGCATTCATCGGCGCCCTCATTATGGGCGTCCTTCCATAAGGCCGCTAAGCGGGGGAAGACCAGCACCGAATACTACAACCATTGAAAGGGCCGGGCATTTTGCCCGGCCTTTTGCATTCCCCCGATCTTTGACATTTCGCATTACGCCGCGGCCGATCCAGCCGCCTCGACTTCGTGCGACCTGATGCCGATCATGTGGCAGATGGCAAAGACCAGATCGGCCCGGTTCATCGTGTAGAAGTGGAAATCGCCGACGCCGCGCTCGACAAGGTCCAGCACCTGCTCGGCCGCAACCGCGGACGCCACCAGCGCATGCGTTTGCGGGTCGTTCTGCAGCCCATCGAAGCGCTCGGCCAGCCATGCCGGCACCAAGGCGCCGCAACGCGCCGAGAAGTTGGCGACCTGGGTGAAATTGTGCACCGGCAATATGCCCGGCACGATCGGTATGTAGATGCCGGCCCGCCGTGCCCGCTCGACATAGCGTTCATAAAGATCGTTGTCGAAGAAGAACTGGGTGATCGCCCGCGTCGCTCCATTGTCGGCCTTGCGCTTCAGCATGTCGAAGTCGGTGGCGAAATCCGGGCTTTCCGGATGCTTTTCCGGATAGGCCGAGACCGATATGTCGAAATCGCCGGCGCCCTTCAACGCGTCGACCAGCTCGGCGCCATTGGCATAGCCTTCCGGATGCGGCCGGTAGGCCGCGCCGACGCCCTCGGCCGGATCGCCGCGCAGGGCGACGAAACGCTTGACGCCCATATCGGCGAACTCTCGGATCACCGCATCGACCTCGTGACGCGCCGCATCGACGCAAGTCATGTGCGCCGCCGGCGTCAGCGTCGTTTCGTTGAGGATGCGCTTGACGGTGCGGGCCGTGCGCTCGCGGGTCGAACCACCGGCGCCATAAGTGACGGAGACGAATTTGGGCTTGAGCGGCTCCAGCCGGGTGACCGTATCCCACAGCCTTGCTTCCATCTCGTCGTTTTTCGGCGGAAAGAACTCGAACGAAACCCTGACCTTGTCGCCGATGTCGGGGCGGCGGGAGAAGCGGAACTGGTTCATCAGGCGGTTTCCCCTATCGGATACGCATTGGCCGGTTGTCTGTCGTTGGAAGGCTCGGCAATCAGCATGCGCCGATCGCGGCCGAGCCAGAGTTTGACGGTGAGCTTGGCCTCGTTGCCGCCGTGCGGCTCGAATTCCTGGCTGTCCTCGAGATTGAGGCCAGCCTCGGAAAACCAGTCGCCGATTTGCCGGTCGGAAAAGCCGAGACGCATATGCGCGTGCTCCTCGCGCAAGAACTCCAGCGTGTGCGGCGCGAAATCGACGATCACCAGCCGGCCGGCCGGGCGCAACAGCCGTGCCGCCTCGCGGATGGCGCGGGCAGGATCGTCGAGATAATGCAGCACCTGATGGATGGTAACGAGATCGAAGGCGTCGCGCTCGACCGGCGGCGCAAAAATATCGCCCTGCCGCACCTGCGCATTCGAAACGCCGGCCTTGTCGAGATTGGCGCGCGCCACCGTCAGCATCTCGCGCGACATATCGATGCCGACACCGCGCCGATAGAGCGGCGAAAAGATCTCGAGCAGGCGCCCGGTGCCGGTGCCGAGATCGAGCATCGACTGGAACGGCCGCTTGCCGACGAGCTTTACGAGTGCTGCTTCGACCGCGCGGTCCGGCACGTGCAGCGAACGGATATGGTCCCAGCTTGCGGCGTTGACCGAGAAGTATTGGGCGGCCCGGTCCTGCCGCTTGCGCTTGACCGCGGCCAGCCGTTCGAGATCACGCTCGACCTGTGGATCGGCGCCGCGGATGCCGGAGACCAGCCTGAGCACGAAATCGCGCGACGTGTCGGAATCCGAAAGCCGGAAGAAGGCCCACGAGCCCTCCTGGTAGCGGCCGATCAGCCCGGCCTCCAGCAGCAATTTCAAATGGCGCGAGACGCGGGGCTGCGACTGGCCGAGGATTTCGGTGAGATCGGAAACGGTTAGATCGCCGCGCGACAGCAGCGCCAATATACGCAGCCGGCTGGATTCGGCTGCCGCCTTCAACGTATCTACCATCGTGTCGAGAGCGACATGCATGCAAGCATTCTCTTTGAAAAGATATAAACATATGTTTATGTCGATTTTGATAGGCTTGCAAGCGCTATGTCGCTTCCGGACAAGAAAATGACGCATGCGTGGCGGATCGCGCAAAGCCGCAAGCATCGAGGCGAGAACCATGTTCGAAACGCGCAGCGGCGAAAAGCTTCTGGAAACCGACCCGGAAACGATGCCGCCGGATGGCCATGTCGTCTTCATCGGCCGCATCGCTTCGCCTTGGACGACACGGGAAACCTGCCCCAAAAACATGAGGGCCGCGCGGGAGACAGGACAGCCGGCGCACTTGGTCATCGACCCGCTCTACCGGGATGGCCTGCTTGGGCTGGAACGCGCCAGCCACGTGATCATCCTGTCCTGGCTGCACCATGCGCCGCGGCAACTGATTGTCCAGAAACCCCGCCATGCAGTTGAACCGAAGGGCGTCTTTTCACTGCGCTCCCCTGCCCGGCCGAACCCAATTGGGCTGCATGTAGCCAGGCTGGTTGCCGTCGACATCGATATCGGCCGCATCGATCTCGACGCCATCGACGTGCTCGACGGCACGCCGGTCATCGACATCAAGCCCTATTTCGCTTCGATCGATGCCTTCGCCGAGGCGACCATGGCCGGGCGGGACGAGTCACCCAGATCGGATGAGCAGTGAGCGCCCCGACCGGCCGCCGCCGCGCCATCGCCAAGGCACTGACAGCGCTCCTGCCGCTGGCGCCCTATGCCGACATGGAAAAAATCCGTGCCGATGCCGGCGCCGTGCATATGAAGACCTTGCCACCGAGCATTGCCGTATGGCTGGCGACAATAGCCCACATCCGCCATATGCACACCGACTACGAAAAGCTGCTGGCCGAAGGCTATGACCGCGATTCCGCGCGCTTCTTCGTCATCGAACAGACCAACATCGTGCTCACCCGCTGGCGCGCCACCCGCTTGCTCGACGATGGCGATGAGGCATAGAGCGATGCAAGCACACGCGTCGAGTTCTACGCTCTTCACCATTGTGATTGGCGAAATCCAGGGATGACAGCCAATCTCGAAAGTTGCAGGACTGAACGAGGCGCTAAACTAGCGTGCCAGCAAGCTCAAGGCAGTCGCGACGATGTCGGCGACCGGACGCGTGCCATCCAAGGTTATTGCCGCCTCGTCCGTCGCTGGCGCCTCCAGCGTGGCGAACTGGCTGTCGACCAGGCTTGCCGGCATGAAGTGGCCCTTGCGATTGCCGACGCGCCGCATCGCCGTTGCCGGGTCGATCTCCAAATAGACGAAAACGATATCCGGGCAAAAGCCGCGCAGGCGATCGCGATAGCTGCGCTTCAGCGCCGAGCAGGCGGCGACCACACGTTGCCCGCTTGCGATCGACGCGGCCATGCGCTGGCCGATCGCGTCGAGCCAGCCTGCGCGCAGCGCGTCGGTAAGCGGTTGTCCGCTCGCCATGCGCGCGACGTTTTCGGGCGGATGCAGCCTGTCGCCTTCGATAAAGAGGGCGCCCAATGCCGCTGCAAGCGCTTCGCCGACGACCGACTTGCCGCAGCCGGCAACGCCCATCACCACGATGGCGGGTATCGTTCGAACAGTGCTCGCCGGCTTATATGACACGTCGTTCCCGGTCATGCAGGTCAGCGGCTTGCCGGCGCGCGGCCATAGAGCAGCAGCATGGCGACGATGACGACGCCGTAGATGATCTGCCGCCCCGCCTCCGGCATCTGCATGACGGAAAGGATGGATTGCAGGAGCGTGATCAGGATGACGCCGGCGACGGTACCGAGATACGAGCCCCGTCCGCCGAGGATCGAGGTGCCGCCGAGCACCACGGCAGCGATCGACGGCAGCAGATAGGCATCGCCCATCGACTGTGCCGCCTTGGAGGCATAGCCGGCCAACAGCACGCCGCCGAAGGCCGAGAGCCCGCCCGAAACCGCAAAGGCGATCATCACCACGCGCCGTGTGTCGATGCCGGAAAGATAGGCGGCACGCTCGCGGTTGCCGATGCCGTAGACAGTGCGGCCGAAGCCGGTGCGGGTCAGCACGAACACCATTGCGGCGCCGATCAGCGCCCAGATGAGAACTGCGTTCGGCACGCCAGGAACGGCAAAGCCGGTCGCCAGATAGCGCATCGCACCGGTTGCCGAATCCTGCGGCGAGAAACCGCCCGTATAGACCACCATCAGCCCCTGCGCGACCGCGTTGGTGGCGAGCGTGATGATCATCGAGGGAATGCGCAGATAGGCGACGCCAATGCCGTTGACGATGCCGATCAGGACACCGCAGAAGATGCCGAACGGAATGGCAAGCGCCACGCCGACAGGGCCGTACGCGGCTGCGGCACAGGCCATCATGGCGCCGACCGCCACCGACCATGGCACCGACAGGTCGATCTGGCCGAGCAGGATGACCAGCATCATGCCGGTGGCGATGACGCCGAGAAACGAGGCCACCTTGAGCTGCTGCAACAGGTATTCAGGCGACAGGAAGCTGCGCGAATAGAGGCTGCCGAGGAAAAGCAGCAGCACGATACAAGCGAACGCCGTCAGCACCGCCGGGTCGGCGCGGCGGAGGAATTTCGGCATGCGGCCGGCGAGACCACTCACAGTCGTTTCGCTCACAGGAACCACTCCAGCCGGTTGCGGACCCGGAACAGGGCGAAGGCGCCGAGGCTGACCGCGATCAGCAGGATGACGCCCTGGAACAGAGGCTGCCAGAGCGGATCGAAATCGAAGACGAACAGCAGGTCGCCGATGGTGCGGAAGGCAAGCGCGCCGAAGATCGCGCCGATGGCGCTGCCCTTGCCGCCGAACAGCGACACGCCGCCAAGCACGACCGCGGCGATTGAAAACAGCGTATAGGCGTTGCCGCTCGCATAGGCCGCATCGCCGGTATAGGTGAAGAACGTCAGGAACAGCCCGCCGATCGCGGCAAGCAGCCCGGCAAGCGCATAGGCGGCGAACTTTCCACGCCGGATCGGCACGCCGGACATGTAGGCCGCCATCTCCGAGGAGCCGGCTGCATAAGCGGCGCGGCCGAGCACCGACCGGCTGAACGGCACCCAGACGACAAGCACGACCGCCACCAGCGCCACCAGGCTCGCCGGCACAATACCAAACAGGCGCCCGGTCAGCGCGTCGGCGAGCCCCTCATTGACCGAGCCGCCCGGAAACGGCCGCAGCAGCAGCGCGATGCCGAAATAGACCGCGCCGGTGGCGATGGTGGCGACGATCGGCTGCAGGCGCCCATAGATAACGATGGCGCCGTTGATTGCCCCGCACAGCAGCCCGGTGCCGAGCACGGCGATGACGCCGAAGGCGGTCTCGATGCCGGTGCCGACGACCAGCCACGACGCCAGGCAGTTGGTCAGCGTGAAGATCATGCCGACGGAGAGGTCGATGCCGGCGGTGATCACCACCAGCGTCTGCGCCATGGCGACGAAGGCGAGCAGCACGCCCTTGTTCGAAGCCGTCTGTACGACGTTGGCGGTGAAGCCCGCCGGATGGTTCGAGGTGTAGATGACGAACATGACGACGAAGATGCCGAACGCCAGCAGCGTTCCGCGCTGTTCGGCAAGCCAGTAGCGCCAATCCTTCACGCGTCCGCTCCTTGCTTTGGCATCTCTTCGTGAATGTTGAGCGCGCTGGCGATCAGCGCCCGCTCGGTGATTTCGGCGCCGACCAGTTCACGCTTCACCGCCCCGTCATAGAGCACCAGCACCCGGTCGCAGCAGCCGATCAGCTCGTCATAGTCGGTCGAATAGAACAGAATTGCCGCGCCCTGGTCGGCAAGCTTGCGCATCAACTGGTAAAGCTCCTGCTTGGTCCCGACATCGATGCCGCGTGTCGGGTCGTTGAGCAGGATGATCCGCGGCTGCCGCATCAGCCATTTGGCGATGACGACCTTCTGCTGGTTGCCGCCGGACAGCGCGCCGACCGGAATGTCGAGGCCGGCCGTCTTGATCGCCAGAAGACCGACCATGTCGTCGATCAGCCGCTGCTCGGCGGCGCGATCGATGATGCCGGCCCTGGACAGCCGGTCAAGGGCGGCGAAGGAGAGGTTTTCGCGCACCGTCATCGGCAGCATCAAGCCTTCGGTCTTGCGGTCCTCCGGGATCAGCGCCATGCCGATCCGGTCATCGCGCGCGGCGGCCGGGCTGGCGATCGCCACCGGCCTGCCGTCGATCAGGATTTGGCCCGACAGGCCGCGCAGCACACCGAAGAAGGCGAGCAGCAATTCGCGCTGGCCCTGGCCGTCGAGGCCGCCAAGCCCTACCACCTCGCCCGCCCCGACCGACAGCGAGACATCGTGCAGCCGATCCGTCCATGACAGGCTGCGCGCCTCGAGAACCGGCGCGGCTGTAGCAGCCGCCCGCGCGGGCTTGGCCGGAAAGATGTGGCTGTATTCGCGCCCGATCATCAGTTCGACGACCTCATTGTCGCTCTTGGTGCCGGCCGCATAGCTGGCGACATTGCGGCCATTGCGGAACACCGTGCACTGGTCGGCCAGTTCGGCGATCTCGTTCATGCGGTGCGATATGTAGAGCAGCGCCAGCCCTTCCGAACGCAACCGCTTCAACACGGCAAAAACCCTGGCGACGTCAGCGGCGGTCAGAGCCGAGGTCGCCTCGTCGAGGATCAGGATGCGTGGCTTGCGCGCCAGTGCCTTGGCGATCTCGACCATCTGCCTTCTTGAAAGAGGAAGATCCTTGACCAGCGCCAGTGGATGGATATCGGAGGCGCCGGCGCGAGCCAGGGCTTCTTCCGCAACGCGGCGCTGTGCCTTGCGGTCGATCATGCCGAAACGCTTGGGCGGATCGGAAATGGCGATGTTGTCAGCCACGCTGAGTTCGGGGACGAGCGACAGTTCCTGGAAGATGCACACGATGCCGGCCTGGTTGGCGGCGGCCGGCGAAGCGAAGGTCACTTCGCTTCCGTCCAGCATCATGCGGCCTTCGTCGGGCGCGACGACCCCCGCCATGACCTTGATCAGCGTCGATTTGCCGGCGCCGTTCTCGCCGAGAATGGCGTGGATGCTGCCTGGAGTGACCGACAGCTCGGCCTTTTCCAGCGCCCGCACGCCGCCATAGCGCTTGGATATGCCTTCCATGCGGAAGAGCGGAACCGCACCGTCCATCGGCCCTCCCCAGGCGCTTGGCAATCAGGATGTCGAGCGCCGACGCCGCGGGATTTCCCGCGGCGTCGGGCTGTTGGAGCTTACTGGTTTTCCTTGCTCTGGCCCATGATTTCCTGCGCCGTGAAATTGATGCCGCAGGTCGGGAAGGAATTGCCGACGAAGAAATTGTCGGACTGGTCGGGGAAGTAATCCTGGCCTGCCTTGAAGTTCGGATCCTCGACGATCGCCAGCGGCAGCTTGACCGCTTGCGGCACGACCTGGCCTTCAAGTGCCGCGATCGCTGTCTTGATGGCAACCGCAACCTGGGCCGGGCCGGTACCGGCCGACGAGCATTTCAGGCCGTCAGCGGCGAACTTGGCGCAGAATTTGCGGAAGCCATTCTCCGTCTCGCCGCCGAACGGCACGAACGGATGCTTGGCATCGATCATCGCCTGCACGATGCCGGTATCGCCGCCCTGCCCGGTAACGCCGTCGAAGGGACCATTGGTGGCAATGGCGTCGGCCGAAGCCTTTTGCGCAACGCCGTCATCCCATTTGCCGACGACCTCGGTGACATCCCACTTCTTGCCGGACGCGTCGAGAACCTCGTGGATGCCGTTGTGACGGTCGGTGTCGACGGACGTGCCGGCGACGCCGCGCACTTCCAGCACCTTGCCGCCGTTCGGCACATGCTTGACCAGCCAGTTGCCCCACAATTCGCCAAGGCCTTTCTGGTCGACATTGACGTTGATGGCATCCTTGGTGTCGAGGATGTTGTCGAAAGCGACCAGCACGACGCCGGCTTCCTTGGCCCGCTTGATGACAGGGCCGAATGCGGTCGGGTTCTGGGCGTTGACGACAATCGCGTCATAGCCGGAATCGATGAAATTGTTGATTGCCGAAATCTGGGCCGGCACGTCTTCGCCGGTCGAGACCACCTTGAATTCCTTGAGCTTGGCCGCGACCTCCGGCTGCGCTGCATAGGCCTTCGCCGTCTGCACCATCTGGATGCGCCACGTGTTGGCGATGTAGCCGTTGGCCAGAGCGATGCGGTATGGGCCGTCTTTTTTGGGGAACTTGAAGAACTGCGTATCGGCCGACCAGGGTGCGAAGCACTCAGGCTCGGCCGATGGCCCCTTGACGATTTCAGGCTCGGCGATCGCCGACGAGCTCAGCATGACAAAAGCAGTGGCGGCAACGATACCGCCAACGAGTGACTTGATCATCGATATTCCTCCCAGTTGCAGTTTGTTTGTTGTTACGTCGATGAATTTGCGCGTTCCCGGCCCGGCACCTCCCGCCATACCCGCTGCGCGTTCAGGTGACCGAATGCCGACCCGATTTCCTCCTTTATTGCCCGGCTAATCCCGTAAAAAACTATCATATTATACATAAGAAACAAGCATGAGCTGTCGCTTATGTATAATAAACAGATTCCACTCTTCGAGGCGAAATCCCGCCTATGAAAAGTGGTAGCGCTACCATGACGTTATGTAAAGCGCCATTTACATTGCGTTGAAGCTCGCTTCAGCGCGCCGTGCTCTCACGCCGCTTGAGTTCGAAGCCGAGGTCGACGACCCGCTGCTCCGGCCTGTTGCCCTCGATAGCCGCAAGCGCCATGGCGACAGCCCGCCGGCCGATCTCGTAGCGATAGGTCCGAACGCTGGTCACCGACGGGAAAGCAACCTCCATCATGTCGAGATCGTTGAAGCCGACGATGCCGATCGTCTTCGGCACGGCGATCGAAGCGCGATGGCATTCGAACAGCACGCCAAGCGCGATATCGTCATTGTTGCAGAATACCGCGTCGAGGCTCGGCACCTTGGCCAGCGCGTCGCGGAACAATTCGCGGCCGAGTGTCACGCTGGAGGGCACCGGCGTCGTGGTCGTGAGCCTCGGATCGAACAAGCCGGCCGCCTCCATCGCCGCGCGATAGCCGGCAAGCCGCCGCTGCGAACGCGGATCCATGCGCGCGCCGATGAAGCCGATCCGGCGATAGCCCGCCTCGACCAGATGTTCCGCCGCCGCCTTGCCGCCCTCGAAATGTGAGAAACCGACCATCATGTCGACCGGAGCGGGCCCGGTCTCCATCACCTGCACCACCGGACAGCCTGCCGTTTCCAGCAGTTTTCGCGAGGCCGGCGTCTGGTCGATGCCGGCCACGATCAGCGCCGCCGGGCGTTGCGGGCCAAACACCTGCAGCAGCCGCTCTTCCTCGAGGCCGGAATAGTGGGTGTTGCCGAGCTGGATGCGGAAAGGGCCGTCCGACAGGCTGTCGTAGATGCCGCGCACCACTTCGGCAAAGACGTTGTTGGTAAGCGACGGTACCAGGACGCCAAACACCTCGGCGCGCGCCGAAGCCAGCGCCCGCGCATTCGGGTCGGGCACATAGCCGAGTTCATTCACCGCAGACTCGATCTGGCGGCGCAGATCTTCCGAGACACGCCCCGGCTCACGCAAGGCCCGCGATACGGTAATGGCGCCGACGCCGGCCTTGCGGGCGACGTCGGCGATGGTCGGGCGGCCGCCGCCGCGGCGCGAGCGCGGCTTGATCACTATACTCGTCCCGACGCCGGGCAACCGCCCAGACGCGACCGTGAGACGATGTTCGGGGTCTTTGCCACTGCTGCCTTGCCAACCCGTTGCCACACCTTGTCTGGCGTCGCGCAGCCTTCGGCTATTGTCAAGCGACGGCCGGAGAGACTGTGCCCGTATCGCCGTGCTTCAGGCCGTCACAGCAGCGCTGCGCCGGGCCTTCCACAGCAGCAGCACCATGGCCAAAATGTTCAGCAGGTTCCAGGCAATGCCGTTGAGGAACGCGGCGGCATACGAACCGGTCAAATCGTAGATCCAGCCCGACATCCAGCCGCCGATTGCCATGCCGAAGATGGTCGCCATCATGACGATGCCGACGCGCTGGCCAGCCTCTTTGGCAGGCATATATTCGCGCACGATGATCGCATAACAGGGCACGATGCCGCCCTGCGACAGGCCGAAGACCAGCGAGACGACATAGAGCGAGGCAAGCCCGTCGAACGGGATGTAGAACAACAGCGACAGGCATTGCAGCACCGAGCCGATCAGCAGGGTTTTCACGCCGCCGATGCGATCGGCAAGGAAGCCCGAGCCAAGCCGGCTGACGACGCCCGCCGCCAGCATGATCGACAGCATATCGGCGCCATGCGCCACGCCGTAGCCGAGATCCATGCAGTAGGCGACGATATGGACTTGCGGCATCGACATCGCCACGCAGCAGCCGAGTCCGGCGACGATGAGCAGCGCCTGCAAGGCCGCCGGCGACAGCGAGATCGGCTGGACCACGCGGCTGCCCGGCGATCCGGGAGCCGCCTGGGGCGGTGCGCCGCGCCGGAGCAGCAGGATCAGCGGCACCATGGTGACCAGGCAGACGATGCCGATCGCGGCATAGGTGAAGCGCCAGCCTTCGGTCTGCATGACATAGGGCATCGCCGTCGGCCAGATCGCTCCGGCGAGATAGTTGCCGGACGCGGCAGCCGTCACCGCAACGCCGCGGCGCCGGTTGAACCAGTGCGAGATGTCGGCAATCAGCGGCCCGAAGATCGCCGACGAGCCGACGCCGATCAACAGGCCCTGGACAAGGGTGAACTGCAGGATAGAACTGGTCAGCGACGCCAGCAGGAAGCCGGCGCCAAGTGTAATCGCGGCAATCAGCGCCGGAACCCAATACCCCACGCGGTCGATGGCGCGGCCGAACAGCACATTGCCGGCGGCAAAGCCGACCATGGTCGCAGTATAGGGCATCGAGGCAGCGGCGCGATCGACGCCGAATTCTGCCTGCACGGCGGGCAGCACCACGACCACCGCCCACATGCCGACCCCGCCTATGGTTGCCAGCAGCATCGAGACGCCGAGCCGTATCCAGGCATAGGCACTGTCGATGCCGGAACTTGCTGCCTGGTTTGAGACGATGGGGGTCAAGAACGTTTCCTGTCCGCAGTTCTTAAATCGGCGGTTCTGACCACTATCAGCGCATTCGCATCGCGGAGCAGCGCCACGACGGGCCAATCCGTGGCTCCAGGGATGCGGGCCGAAGTGGAACAGTGGCGCACCATAGGGCGTTTTCTTTTCGAACGAGCTTGTGGAAGGAGTTTGCCATGACCGCGCAACGGAAATGGTCTGCCGACGTCACCGAGCATAGCGACGCGCTGGATCTCGAGGAGCACATCTTCGAATCCCACGATCCGAGGAAGATCGCCGCCTCGCTGAGGCGGTCGGCCGAGCACAGCGACCGGCGCAAGGCGGGGCCGTTTCAATCCGCCATGTCGATGCTGAATTTCTACATCAACCGCGCCGGCAAGAACCTGCCGGCGGCGCAGAAGAAAGTGCTGGAGGACGCAAAGGACGAACTGCGCGTCCTTTTTGGCCGCCCAAAGGAAGACTAGAATCGGTCACTATTGATTGGTTCTGCCAAATCAGGCTGAACTGGACCTAGTGACAGGGCCTCTTTGTCGCCAGTCTGCAGGCTGGCTTGCATTCGCAAGCCTGCAAAAGCCTGGCGTCATGACGGTCAAGATCGGCATCAATCCCATCACCTGGAGCAATGACGACGTCCCGGCGCTTGGCGGCGACACGCCGCTGCAGACCTGCCTGTCCGAAACCGCACAGGCCGGTTATCGCGGCACCGAGCTCGGCGGGAAATTTCCGCGCCAGGCTGAGGTGCTTGGGCCGCTCCTGTCCTCCTATGGCCTGGAACTCGTCTCCGGCTGGTATGATGGCCGCATCCTCGACCGCACGGTCGAAGAGGAATTCGCGGCGATTACCCCGCATCTGGCGTTGCTGCGCGACCTCGGCGCCAAGATCGTCGTCTACGCCGACACCTCGCGCGGTCGCCATGACGGCATTTTCGCACCGATCTCCGAGCGTCCGCGCCTCGGCGACGGCGACTGGCGGGCCTATGGCGAGAAACTGACCGCCCTCGCCACCCGCATGGCCGCATTCGGGGTCGGCATGGCCTTCCACCACCACATGGGCACCATCGTCGAGACGGACGATGAAGTTGACAGGCTGATGGCGGCGACGGGGCACAGCGTCGGACTGTTGTTCGATACTGGCCACTGCCTGTTTTCGGGCGGCGACCCGCAATCGCTGTTGCAGCGGCATCTCGATCGTATCGTGCATTTCCATTGCAAGGATGTTCGCAGGGCGGTCCTGGAAAAGGCACGCCGCGAGGACATGAGCTTCATGGCGGCGGTAGTGGACGGCATTTTTACCGTGCCCGGCGATGGCTCGGTCGATTTCCTGTCATTGCTGAAACCCCTCGCCGCGCGCGGCTATGAGGGTTGGATCGTTGTCGAGGCTGAGCAGGATCCGGCCAAGGCGCATCCGCTGACCTATGCCAGCAAGGGCTATTTCTCGCTGCTCGCCACCGCCCGGCAGGCCGGCTTCGAAGTGGCAACGCGGCAGGCAAACTGACCGGCCCGCATTGCGAGCCGGAGGAACATAATGGGCGCGCGCCTCGATGGGGTTAGCGACGCGAATGCGCCCGGCGATCCGCGCCGCCTTGCTCCCTGCGCGGCGCGGATCGCAGAATCCCGGCTCTGGATTTCAAACCCCGACGTTCGAGCTTGAGGCCGGCCGGAAGCCGTGCCTTGATGCAACCGAGGAGGAGCGACATGGCTTTCGAAGCTGCGCTTGGCATGGAACGGCTTTGCACCATCCGGGAGATTGCCGAGAAGGCGGAACTTGGCGCCGCCACCGTTCATCGCGCGCTGAAGAACAGCCGCGAGGTCCACCCCGAAACCAGGCGACTGGTGCTTGATACCGTCTGTCGGCTCAACGAGGAAAAGATCGCCCGCGCCGCCCGGTTCGTCGGGGAATAGTGCCTTGGCCGACCACATGCGCCTTTCCCTCGACATCATGTCGGTCGACCGCGCTTCGGAAGAACCGATGCATCGTCAGATCTACGGCGCCTTGCGACGCTTCATCCTTGACGGCCAAATCCCGCAGAACACGCTGCTGCCGTCGACGCGCTCGCTGGCCGAAGACCTCAAGGTCGGGCGCAACACGGTCATCGCCGCCTATGACCAGCTCCTTGCCGAAGGTTTTATCGAGGCGCGCGCCGGATCGGGCACCTGGGTAGCGCCGATCCAGCAGAACCGTCCCTTGGCATCGCTGCGCGCCGGACTGGCAGCGCCGCAAAAACTGTCGCGGCGCGGCCAGACCATCGTCAACGGCCCGCAACCGCCGCGTAATGCCGGCGTCATCAATTTCCATCCCGGCGTGCCTGAAACGGCGTCGTTTCCATTCACCATCTGGTCAAGCCTTCTGGTGCGCAATGCACGCAGCCGCGACGAGAGCCTGCTTGGTTATCTCTCCTTTGCCGGCCACCCCGGCCTGCGTCAGGCCATTGCCTCGACCATCGGCCTGTCGCGCGGCATCAGCTGCACCGCCGACCAGGTGATCATCGTCACCGGTGCGCAGGCAGCGCTCGATCTCGTCTCGCGCGTGCTGATGGACGAAGGCGACCATGTCTGGATGGAGGAGCCCGGCTATCTCGGCGCCAAGAGCGCCTTTCTCGCCAGCGGCGCCAGGCTGGCACCGTTGAAGGTCGACCGGCGTGGCTGGCATCTTGCCGATCCGGAGCTGCCGCCGCCGCGGCTGATCTATGTGACGCCATCCTGCCAATGGCCGTTCGGCACCATCATGCGCATCGAGGAGCGATTGCAGTTGCTCGACATCGCCGAACGCAACGGCGCCTGGATCGTCGAGGATGACTATGACGGCGAATACCGGTTCCGCGGCCGGCCGGTGCCGGCGCTGCGCGGGCTCGATCATGCCGACCGCGTCGTCTATATCGGCAGCTTCGGCAAGACGCTGATCCCGGCGCTGCGCATCGGCTATCTGATCGTGCCGCGCGAACTGTCGGTGCCGTTCGACCGGGCGGTGAGCATCACCGGCCAGTTCGCGCCGCTGATCCTGCAGGCGACCGTCAACGACTTCATCACGCAGGGCTATTTCGCTACACACCTCAAACGCATGCGCCGGCTCTATGCGCGCCGGCAGGCGAACTTCGTCAAGCTGTGCCAGGAGCATCTGGCCGAATGGCTGACCGTGACGGAAAACGATTCCGGCATGCAACTGCTGGCGAGCTTCGTCAGGCCCTACAAGGACAGCGACGTGGTGGCCGCCGCCGTCAAGGAGGGGCTCGACGTCCAGGGCATCTCGATCAACTATCACTCTACTGAACCCGAGCACGGCCTGCTGCTCGGCTATGCGGCAATGGACGAACGCCAGATCCTGCGCGCAGTGCTGGCGCTGCGCGCCGCGTTCCTAAGGTTGGACAGAAGCTAGACCCAGGCTTCGCTAATCCGGACTTTCCGGCGCCGGCGCATGTTGCCTGGGAAGACCGGGAATCCCTAGGGTCCCGGCTAGCGACGCCGATGCAGCCAAGGCAGCGCCCGCTTCAATCTCTTGGGGCGAAGAGATCGCCCCCATGGATCAGCCGCGCGCGCTTACCCTACTGCTTGATCTCGGGTTCGACGAGCTTCGCCAGATTTCGCAGCGACTCCTGCCAGCCGAGATAGCAGGCCTCAACCGGGATGGCGTCTGGAATACCGGCCTGCGTGATATTCACATCGGTGCCGACCGACACTTTCTTCAATGTCACAGTCACCTCGATCTCGCCGGGCAGGTTGGGGTCGTCGAACCGGTCGGTGTAGCGCAGCTGCTCATTGGGCACGAGCTCGACATATTCGCCGCCGAACGAGTGGCTGTCGCCGGTGGTGAAGTTGCGGAAGGACATTTTGAACGTACCGCCGACTTTCGCCTCGAAGTGATGAACCGTGCAGGTGAAGCCGTTCGGCGGAAGCCATTTCGCAAGTGCATCCGCTTCGAGGAACGCGCGGTAGACTTTCTCCGGGCTGGTTGTCAGAACGCGGTGCAGACGTACGGTGCCGGGCATATCGTTAATCCTCCGTGGTTGGTGATCGATGCCCCTAGGACGAGCGGGAGCCCGGCCTATCCGACACGGGCCTGCGGATTTTTGACGACCGGTTATGCCGGCCGGAATCCCCGCCCGGCCGCCGGACAAGGAACTCGGCCGCAGGGTAGCAAACCGTGTCGGAACTGGTCTAGTTCACACTGTCGAACTTCTGCAGATCAACCGGTGCCGCTTTGCGCAATTCGACATCATCCAGCGAAGCATTTTCCAGCGCCACCCGCGCCGCCGCGTCGATGTTGTGGATCATGTCCTGAATATCGGTATCGTCATGCGCCGGGTTCATGGCGATCATCACCGTGCGATTGAGGATGTCGAGCGAGCGCTTGCCGAGGTCGTCGGCGTAATCCAGCCGCAGGCCCTGGTTCTCGGGCAATGCATAAGGATTGAGCGCCGGATGATGCGCCCCTTCATGCATCAGCACCTGGTCCCACTGGGTGAAATTGTGACGGCCGGTCTTGCCGGCAACGACGCTCGGAATGGTCTTCGAAAAAGTCTGCGCCGCCTGCTCGCTCGGCAGTAGGTACATCACCTGTGCGGCGCAATCGTCGTCCGGGCTGTTCATCGGCGACGGTGTCAGACCGAGATTGCCGAGATGGCGGGTGCCGGCCAGCACCATCTTCTTCTCGGCGCGCATCGCCTCGATGATGCCGTCCAGTCGATCGAGTTGGACGTTGAGCATCGCCCCCATCAGTTCGGAAGCACGCGCGCCGATGCCGGCGAAGGGTTTGATGCTGTTGCTTCTGCCCTGCCAGTAGAAATGGCAAGGGTCGATGGCGCAGCGCGCCCGCTCCGCCACTTTCGGGTCGCTGGTGGCAATGCCGCCGCCCTCGCCCGAGGTCATGTTCTTGAAGTAGTTGAAGGAATAGGCGCCGGCATGGCCGATCGAGCCGAGCTTGCGGCCCTCATAGCCGCCGCCGATGCCTTGGCAGACATCCTCGAGCACCAGCAAGCCGCGCTTGGCAGCAATGTCCATGATCGCATTCATGTTGCAGGCCGCGCCCCACATATGCACCGGGATGACCGCCCTGGTGCGCGGCCCTATGGCATCGCGCAAGGCGACGGGATCGATGGTCAGGCTCTCGTCGATGTCGACGATGACGGGAATGGCCCCGACCGACAGCACCGCGGTCGCTGTCGCCATATAGGTGTGCGCGGGCACCAGGACCTCGTCCCCCGGACCGATGCCGAGCCCGATCAGGCCGGCCGCGAGCCCATAGGTGCCGCTGGCGGCCAGTGCGAAATGCTCGACGCCAAGATGCTGCGCATAGCGGGCCTCGAAGCGGTCGCATTCGCTGTCCTTGCCGTAACGAAACAGCGCGCCCGAGCGGATCACCCTGGCAATGGCTTCGATTTCCTCTTCGCCGGCGGTGTACATGGCAGGCCTCCAAGTTACTTGGTAGTTTGGGTCACTTGGTAATGTGGGTCGCTTGATGGTGTGGACAGCTGTAGGCTTGTGGGCACAGTTTGGAAGAACCACTCCGCCGCTATTCGACCAAGCCATCTGCGCCCGGAAGACGGTTCCTATGAGTGGTTTTGAACCCTGATTGGGGAAATCGGCAGCTAAGTGTCTCAGCCGGCAGGCAAATCGTACCCATCCGAATTCGCCAAAGTGGCCCTGTCGGAAAGCCAGCTTTCGGCGTTCCATTCCGGCCAGTTGGGCAAACGGTTGGTTCCATGAAATACGGGACACACTTTGGAAGACCCTCGAGACCGGCGCGCCGGCGGAAAGGCCGACATTCGTGAACGCCGCCGGCTCCAGCAAACGGATCGTGCTCCACGAGGACGATGTCGGCATGTGCCACGGCGCCAACAGCGCCTTTCTCGAATTGAGCGGGCTAGGTGTCTGCAGTTCCGGCGCGGTGATGGTGCCGTGCCCGTGGTTCCTCGAAATGGCCGAAAGCGCCGCAGCCAACCCTGGCCTTGACCTTGGCGTCCACCTGACGCTGAACAGCGAGAAACAGCACTACAAATGGCGGCCGCTGACCGCGCCGTCGCGGGCGGCCGGCCTGACCGACGAGTTCGGCTTCTTATGGCCCGACGTGGCGACCACGCGCCGCAAGGCGGTGCCGCAGGCGGTCGAGGCCGAGCTTCGCGCCCAGATCGACACCGCCTATCGCGCCGGCATCGACGTCACCCACCTCGACGCGCATATGGGCGCAGCATTGTCGCCCGAATTTTGCGACATCTACATCAAGCTCGGGCTCGAATATCAGCTGCCCGTGCTGCTGACCAAGACCCTGTCCGCTTATTCCCCCAACGACAATCTGGTCGGCGTCACCGAGGAGGCGTTCCAGCGCGGCGTGGCGCTGGCCCGCGCCGGCGGCTTTGCCATTTTCGACGCCGCCATCCAGACGACCTGGGGCCGGCCGCGCTCCAGGCCGATCGAGCCCGTTTACAAAGCGCTCATCGAGGGTGTGCGCGAGGGCCTGACTTTCTTTTGCCTGCATTGCAACGCGCCCGGTGAACTCGAGCTGATCGAGCCGCGCTCCGCCTATATCCGCACCGAAGAGTACGAGCTGTTCTGCGACCAGGGCTTTCGCGACTGGCTCGCCGCACAGCCGATCGATGTCATCGGCATGAAGCCGTTGCGCGAGGAGCTTCGCGCAGCACTCTCGGCCGGGCGATCGTCAACATCAGCCCGCGGCAACAACGCGGGCGAACAGCGATTGACGTCGGCAAAGGCCCGCAAAGCGGCCACCCGATCCGCGACGTGAGCCGATCGTCGCGGCCGGAAAACGGCGCCAGAGGGATTGGAACTGCAACGACAAATGGGAGAATAAGATGAAAACTCTTCTGAAAGCGGCATTGGGCGCCTTCGTCACGGCGGGCCTGATGACAGGCATTGCATATGCCGCGGGCCTCAAGGATCCGAAGGACGTCCACATCACGTTCGTCGTGCATGGGTCGGCGTCCGATCCCTATTGGTCGGTGGTCAAGCGCGGCGTCGATGACGCGGCCGCCCTCACCGGCGCCAAGGTCGAATATTACGCGCCGCAGGTCTTCGACGTGGTCGAGCAGGCCCGGCTTCTGGACGCCGCCATCGCCACCAAGCCGGACGGCATCGCGGTCTCCATCGCCGACGCCAATGCACTCGGCAAATCCGTCAAATCCGGGCTTGCCGCCAATATTCCGATGGTGGTTCTGGATTCCGGCGAGAAGGAAGGCGCCGAGCTCGGCACCACGCTCTATGTCGGCACCGTTTCCGAATATGATTCCGGCAAGAAGGCCGGCGAGCGGCTGGCCAAGGAAGGCACGCTCAAGGTCGTCTGCATCAACCACGAGGTCGGCAATGTCAGCCTCGACCAGCGCTGCCAGGGCCTCAATGACGGGCTGAAGCCATCCGGCGGCGGCACCGAGGTTCTGGCCGTGGCGCCAGATCCGGCCGACATCCAGCGCCGCACCGAAGCCTATCTGTCGGCGCATCCCGACACCCAAGCCGTCTTTGCGCTTGGTGCCACCGCCGCCAATCCGCTGATCCCGATGTTCCGCGACAAGGAACTGTTCGGCAAGCTCAAGCTCTACACTTTCGACATCAGCCCGGAGGTCCTCGACTCTGTCGTCGCCGGCGAAATGGGCTTCGGTATGGATGCCCAGCAATATCTGATGGGCTATCTGCCGGTGATCTATCTGGTCGAGCAGGCGACGCACGGCTTCTGGCCGCAGAACAACGCCTATACCGGGCCGCTGTTCATCGACTCGCCCGAAAAAGCCAAGGCGATCCTGGCCCTCGCCAAAGAGGGCATCCGCTAGGCCAGCACTCCGACGGAACGGGAGAATGCGCCAGGCGCTCTCCCGATCCGTTCGAAGATTGCGAATTGAGCGATTGGAGAGCCTAATGGCGGTCGTGGAAGACAAGGCGATACCTCCGGGCGAACTGAAGGCGACCGACCGCTTCGGCATGACGTCGAAGCGGGCCGCCGGCGCCGACGAGCGGCTGGCCAGCACCGGCAAGCTGACCCAGTGGCTGCGCCGGCCGGAAGCCGGTGCTGCCGGCGGGCTGCTTGCGACGATCATCATCTTTGCGCTGCTGCCGGGCGCGGCGAACCTCTATTCGCTGCAGGGGTCGATGACCTTCCTGACGCTGTCGGCGGAGCTCGGCATCGTCGCCACGGCAGCAGCACTTCTCATCATCGCCGGCGAGTTCGACCTTTCGGTTGGCTCCATGGTCGGCTTTGCCGGTGTCGTCATCGGGCTAACTGTGAAGTACTGGGGCCTGCCGCTATGGGGCGGCATCGCCTGTGCCTTCGCCGTTGCCATCCTCACCGGCTATCTCAACGGCCTGATCGTGGTGAAGACGCGCCTGCCCTCCTTCATCGTCACGCTCGCCACGCTCTATATCCTGCGCGGACTGTCGATCGGCATCACCCGCGCCGTCACCGGCCGCACCCAAATTCCCTACATCCTCGAAGGCGTACCGGACCCGGCGACGGCCGGCATTTTCAACGGCCATCTGCTCACCGGCCTGTTCCACTGGATGGGCGCGCAAGGCTGGATCGGCACCCGCAGCGACGGCATTCCCTTCGTCGCCGGCATTCCGATGTCGATCGTCTGGTGGCTTGGCCTGACGGCGCTGGCCGGCTACGTGCTCACCCAGACGAAATACGGCAACTGGATCTTCGCCACCGGTGGCGACCTGATTGCAGCTCGCAACGTCGGCGTGCCGGTCGATCGCGTCAAGATCAGCCTGTTCGTCTACACCGCTTGCGCGGCGACGCTGCTTGCCACCATCCAGGTGATGGAGGCGGGCTCCGCCGACACCACGCGCGGCCTGCTCAAGGAGTTCGAGGCGATCATCGCCGCCGTCATCGGCGGCGTGCTGCTCACCGGCGGCTACGGCACCGTCTATGGCGTGTTGTTCGGCGCGCTGATCTTCGGGCTGGTGCAGATGGGCATCTTCTACACCGGCATCGACACCGACTGGTTCAAGGTCTTCCTCGGCATCGTCATCCTGATGGCCGTGCTGGTCAACAACTACATCAGGCTGAAGGCGCTCGGCCGCGGAGGTGGCAAATGACCGAGCCGGCCCAAATGAGCGAACCGGCCCAAATGACCGAACCCGCAATGGAACTGCGCGGCGTCAGCGTCAATTTCGGCTCGGTGCGCGCCCTCCAGGACATCGACATCAAGGTCTACCCGGGCGAGGTCCACTGCCTGCTCGGCGACAACGGCGCCGGCAAGTCGACGCTGATCAAGGTTCTGTCCGGCGTCTACCGGCCGAGCAAAGGCGAAATCCTGGTCGACGGCAAGACGGTCACCTTCCGCAGCCCGCGCGACGCGCAGGAGCTCGGCGTGGCAACGGTGTTCCAGGACCTCGGCATGATTTCGCTGATGTCGATCACCCGCAACTTCTTCCTCGGCCGCGAACCGACCAAAAGCAGCCTGCCCTTCTCGCGCATCGACAAGGAGCGCGCCAACACTATCGCCAGGCAGGCAATGGCCGATATCGGCATCGATGTGCGCGACCCGACGCAAGCCGTCGGCACGCTGTCGGGCGGCGAGCGCCAGTCGGTGGCGATCGCCCGCGCCGTGCATTTTGGCGCGCGCGTGCTGATCCTTGACGAGCCGACCTCGGCACTCGGCGTCCACCAGGCGGCGATGGTGCTGAAGTTCATCATCGAAGCGCGCATGCGGGGCCTGGCCGTGATCTTCATCAGCCACAACATCCACCATGCCTATCCGGTCGGCGACACCTTCACGCTGCTCAACCGCGGCCGCAATCGCGGCACCTACGCCAAATCGGACATCTCGCGCGACGAGGTCATCTCGATCATGTCGGGCGGCGAGGATCTGAAGGCGGTCGAGGCGGAGATTGCCGGCCTGCTCGCCCAGATCGGCAACCGGCCGGCTGCGGCGGCTTGAGCTGACAATCGGACATCGCGGGAATGATCGCATGAGCAGGTTACGCGTCGGGGTCGTCGGCGCCGGCATGATCTCGCAGGTCGAGCATATTCCCAATCTGCTGCGCCTCGGTGAGTTGTTCGAGCTGGTCGGCGTCGCCGATCCCTCCAGGATTTCGCGGCAGTTCGTCACCGACACCCATGGCATCGCCAATTTCGAAACGATCGACCAGCTCTTCGACCACCGCCTCGACGCGGTAGTGATCGGCTCGCCGGACCCATTGCATCACGAACAGGTGCTGGCGGCGCTGGCGCGCGGCCTGCATGTCTTTTGCGAAAAGCCGCTCTGCTATTCCCTGGCGGAAATCGCGGAGATCGTCGCCGCGCGCGATGCCGCCAGGAAAATCATGCAAGTCGGCTACATGAAGCGCTTCGATCCGAGCTACCGGCTGGCGCTCGCTTCGCTGCCGGGGACATCGAGCACGCTGCGCTCGGTCTCGGTGGAAGTGAACGATCCCGACGCCTGGCCGTTCATCGCCCACCTGCCCTACAGGCGCGGCACCGATATCCCGAAGGACATGGTCGCCGCTGTCGCCGCCAAGCAGAAGCGCCAGGTCGAACAAGCCATTGGCGTGCCTTTCACTGATCTCGCTTTCCGTGGATTTACCGGCGCTTACAGCTCGGCCTTGATTCACGATGTCAATGCCGTTCACGGCCTGCTCGATGCGCTCGGTGTGCCGGACGGCGAGATCGTCGGCGCGCAGATCTTTGCCAATGGCGACGGCGGCCAGGGCGCCGTCAAGCTGCTGGACGGACAGGCGCTGTGGACCATGACCCATCTTACCGTACCTAAGCTCGCCGACTACAAGGAGCGGATCACGCTGTTCTTCGACGATGCCAGCCTGGAGCTCGAATTCCCCTCGCCCTGGCTCAACCATCATCCGACCCGGCTGACGGTGACGACCTCGCACGGTCACACGCTGTCGAAGAAAGATTTGCGCGCCGGCTACGCGGAAGCCTTCGTCGAGGAGATGCGTGGCTTCTGGGCGGCGATCGTCAATGGCGACCCCGTCGTCAACCCGCCCGAACACGCCGCCCGCGATCAGGCCTTGCTGCTCGGGCTGACCCGGCGGCATCTCGCGACCGGACCGTTCGACTGAGCACTCAAACCGGGAGCCGAACGGCGGCTACCTGGACTTGATGACGCCGTCGGTATTGGCCAGCAGCTTGCGCACTGCATTGCGTGCCGCGTCCGGCCGCTGCAGGCGGATGCTCTTCTCGATTGCCTCATGCAGCCTCTGCGCATGCTGCAAATCGTCGAGTTCCCGGGTCGTAAAAGCGAACAGATGATCGAACGCCGATTCGATCAGCACGCCGAGCGGCACCAGCAGATCGTTGCCCGAGGCGCGCAGGATGGCGAGATGAAACCGCGTGTCGGCGCGCGTCCGCTCCTGCAGGTTGGTCGCCTCGCCCATCTCGCGGCAGGCCTGGCTGATCTCGGCCATCTGCTCGTCGGTGCGCCGCATGGCGGCAAAGGCGCTGGCCTCCGGCTCGATGATGTGGCGGAATTCCTGCACCGTCCTGAGGAACACCTCGCGGTCCGGCGAGGTCGCGTACCAGGCCAGCACATCGCGATCGAGCAGGTTCCAGCGCTCCTTCGGCTCGACCCAGCTGCCGATTTTGGGACGTGACGACAAAAGGCTCTTCGCCATCAGCATCTTGATGGCTTCGCGCACCGCCGAGCGGCTGACGTCGAAGGTCTCGGACCATTTGGCTTCGTTGGGCAGGATGGTTCCCGGCGGATAGTCGCCGCGCACGATCCTCAGCCCGATTTCGTTGGCCAGCGACGCATGCACGCTCGACCCCGGCATGCGCGCCGCATCGGCGCGGCGAATACCGCTCGTGCGTTCGGCGAACGCCTCGGCCGCTGTCTTTCCCTTATTCGGCTTCGCGTCCTGCATGGCTCCACAAAGTCCGGATTTGGAGGCGTGTCAAGGAGATGAAATCGACGGCAATATCTCGGTTTGATTTTCCGTATCCGTCGCCTCGCCGACACAGCGCTTTGCCGGGCGTTCACGCCGGGGAGGCACGAACGGCTTCTCTTTGTCCCGACTGAATTCCTCGATCAGGAAATCAAGGAAGACGCGGATTTTCGGGGCAAGATGCTGCCGTGCCGGATAGACCGCGTAGAGTGTGGTTTCGACCTTGTCCCAGTCATCCAGAGCCGATTGCAGCCGGCCTGCTTTCAGGTCGCTTTCGACATAGGGATAGGGGATCAGGCTGACGCCGAAGCCGGCGCGCAGCGCATCGCGCACGGCAAGGCTCGAGGAGACCGAATATCGTCCGTCGATGGCGATCCGCTCGCTGCGGCCGTCCTTGCGGAATTCCCATATGTCCGCATGCCCCGAGAGGCTGAACCGGATGCAGTTGGCCGCCTTCAAATCGGCAGGCGTTTGAGGCCGGCCGTGCTGCTCGAAGTAGGCAGGAGCTGCACAAAGCACGTGCGGCATGACCGCAAGCTTTCTGGCGACCAGGCTGGAATCCTCGAGATTGTCGCTGCCGCGAATGGCAAGGTCAAATCCCTCCCGCACGATATCGACGCGCCTGTCATCAAGATGCAAATCGAGTTTCAAATCGGGATAGCGCGATAGAAACGCGGGAATGGCAGCCGAAAGCCGCGTCAACGTGACAGTCATCGGCGCGCTGACCCGCAACGTCCCGCTCGGCGCCGTCTTGATCGGGCCAAGGACCTGGTCGGCCCTGGCCAGCGCATCGAGCCCCTGCGTGACATGCTCCAGATAGATCCTGCCTTCTTCGGTCAGGGCCATCCGCCGCGTCGTCCGGTTGATGAGCCGCACCCCCAGATGCGCCTCCAGCTCGGCGATGTTCTTGCTGATCGCGGGAGGCGAGAGACCGAGCCGCCGTCCGGCTTCGGCAAAGCTGTTCAGTTCCGCCACATGACGGAAAACCTGCAACGCAGTCAGGCGATCCACTGCACCATTCTCTTCCAGTAAACAATGTCTTTCAATTGTCACATATTATCGTCTGTTGGTAAATTCCATATCTGCTTCCCGAACGGCTTTCTCATTTTCGGAATGACATGATGACCAACCCCACAATCTCCCTTATCGAGCGACGCATGTCGGCCAATCGGTTCGATGCCTCGTACGCATTGACGGATGCCGAGGTTGAGGAACTGGCACGTCTCGCAACGCGCGCGCCAACCGCCTACAACCTTCAGAATTGGCGGTTCATCGCCGTGCGGACGCCGGAAGCAAAGGCGCGGTTGCGCAGCGTGGCCCATGGCCAGGCCAAGGTGCAGGAAGCAGCGGTCACCTTCATCGTCTGCGGCGTACTGCCCGACCACGCCGCCCTCAATGCAAGGCTGCGTCCTTTCGTCGAAGCCGGCTTCATGCCGGCGGATATGGCTTCGGGCTGGCAGGAAGGCGCCCGCGCACAATATGCCGATCCTCGGGCTGCCCGCGACGAAGCGGTGCGCTCTGCAACGCTTGGCGCTGCAACGCTGATTTTTGCAGCCGAAGCGCTGGGGCTCGTCGCTGGTCCGATGGGAGGCTTCGATGCCGAAGGCGTGGCCCGCGAGTTTGGCCTTGGCCTGAATGAAGTGCCGGTGATGCTCATCGCGGTCGGCCGCGCCGCGCCCGGCAACTGGCCGCAAAAGCCGCGCCGCCCTCTTGCCGAAGTACTGGAAATCTTATGAAAACGCGCCGTTTCGATCTGTTGCTGACAGCCATTGCACCCGCGATATGGGGCAGCACCTATATCGTCACCACCCAGTTCCTGCCCAACTTTTCGCCGATGACGGTCGCAATGCTGCGTGCCTTGCCAGCCGGATTGCTGCTGCTGGCGATCGTTCGGCAACTGCCGACGGGCATCTGGTGGCTGCGCAGTTTCGTCCTCGGAGCCCTCAACATCTCGATCTTCCTGAGCATGTTGTTTGTCGCCGCCTACCGGCTTCCGGGCGGGGTCGCCGCGACGGTGCTGTCGGTCCAGCCGTTGATCGTGATTTTCCTTGCCGCTGCCCTGCTTGCCAGCCCTGTCCGTCGGTTGGCGATCGTCGCCGCCCTTGTCGGGATCGCCGGTGTTGCATTGCTGGTGCTGACCCCGAACGCGACGCTCGATGCGGTCGGCGTTGCCGCCGGCCTCGCCGGGGCGGCCTCCATGGCCTTCGGAAGCGTATTGGCCCGTAAGTGGCAACCGCCAGTATCGCTGCTTACCTTTACGGCATGGCAGCTGACCGCCGGCGGTCTGCTTCTCGTTCCGGTGGCCCTGCTTTTCGAGCCCTCCATCCCGCTCCCGACCGCGGCCAACCTGCTTGGACTGGTGTGGCTCGGCCTGATCGGTGCGGCGCTGACTTACGTCCTCTGGTTCCGGGGCATTGCGCGACTGGAATCTGCCGTGGTGTCATCGCTGCTTTTCCTCAGCCCGGTGACCGCCGTGCTGCTTGGATGGGTATTCCTGGACCAGACGCTGACCTTGCCTCAAATCGCCGGCGTCGTTTTCGTCATCGGCAGCATCTGGCTGGCTCAACGCCCCAATCGCAACGAGTCCTGATGCATGTCGCTCAAAAGTGTGCAGCGGGTTTGCGATACGACATGCATCAAAACAAGAACCTGAAGCGCGTAGCATGAGGCCGGTCGAACGCGACGCGTTTTAGGCCGCCGACTTGTGTCGGCGGATTGTTCGGCACTATGGTCCAGCGGCATAGCCGGAGGATCCGCCGATGCCACAACGCCCCTATGATGAGCGCCTGCTCCGTCAGGCGTTCGAAGTCGCGCGCAAGGCCCGCGATGCCGGCGAACATCCCTTTGGTTCGCTCCTCGCTGACAAGGACGGCAATGTTTTGCGCGAGCAGCCCAACGCTTACAAAGCCGGCGGGGGCGACCGCACCGCTCATGGCGAAAGGCTGCTGGCCTCATGGGCGGGGATGAATTTCAGTCTCGAAAAGCTGGCCTCCTGCACACTCTACACTTCGGCCGAACCTTGCGCGATGTGCTCCGGCACAATCTATTGGGCGGGCATCGGACGGGTCGTCTTTGGCCAGAGCGAACATGACCTCAAGGCATCGACGGGTGCACATGTCGAGAATCCTACACTCGACCTGCCCTGCAGGATCGTCTTCGAAGCTGGGCAGCGTCCGACTGAAGTCGTTGGTCCGCTGCTTGCCGATGAGGCGGCGCAACTCCAGGCCGAATTCTGGAAAGACAAGTAGCTTAATTGCCGCACGGCAGGAAACGAGTGAGGGCTAGGCTCAGAACTTATTGATCAAGGGTATTGCCCCTTCAACAAGTGAAGTATCGGAGAACCTTGACCCCTTTGGGCCTAAACAGCGGGGATGGGGTTGCCGGCTCCATCCCTACTCAACTGCGAGATGCGCAATCGGCCAGCTGAGGTTTCCTCCCCGTCCCGAACGACTACGACCACGAGTTTTGCAGGCTCTTGGAAGACCAAGGTTGACAGTTGAATGTTCATGCTAAGGGCCAATAATTTGACTGTATCCTTCTCAAATTCGAGGGGTCCTTTCTGGGGGATGATGTCGGTCTTCGGCACTGGAGCTTCTATCAAATCAACTACCCCACCGGCCTTGGATTCAAGACGAACTTTTATCGCGAGGGTAGGCAAAGTTTCTGGATACGGTTCAAGATACTTAATCAGACACCACAGCCCCGTGGGCAATGCCCACGGCAAAGGTCCGTCGAATAAAACGGCATCATTATAGACCCCTATGTGCAGCTGCTTCCCGTTGGCCTCCTGTCGAAGGTCATCGCAAAACACGACGCTAGCATGGGGGTTCAAAATCATGCTGCCTCAAGGCGTATTGACACCGCACTCACGGCATCGGTTCCCGGCAGGATGGAATGCTGCCCGGAACTTAGTGTGGTCCCCGCTCCGAGCGTAAGCGGCTGTATCTCGCCCGCAGGCCCAAACCGACGGTTCATTTTTCTGTCTACGACCACAACCTCTACGTCTACCTCAAGGGCAGTCGCGAGGTCCGCGATAGTGTCTATTTCCCAGTTCGGCTTTGTTCCTGAAAACCAGCGAGAGACCGCAGACTTGTTAATTCCGAGGCGATCGGCAAGCTGACTTAGGGTGAGCCCCGTTTCCGCTTTCCTGGCTTGAATGACCGCCCAAAAGGCGCTCACAAAAGCCGAACGAAGTATCCCGCGTTCGAACTCTTCAACGAACGCTTGGTCGGAAACCTTATTAGATTTTTTCATCCACATCTCGACATATTCCCTTCACGTACTCTAACGCCGTTGCTGCACGAAAAGGTTGCGCATTACCCATGGTGTTGCCCCAAAGATCGGGGATTCCAGCGACGGTTTCGCTATAGTTCTTTTTGATCCCTAGCCAATGTCGGCAATGCAGTCCTAAACCTATGAATACCCCGGCGTCGAGAAACCTACCGAACAGACGCACTTGGACATGCCTAGGCTTTCGCGCACAAATTACCCAGACCTCGTCAACAGAATGCAATCGTTCGATGTCTGGCCCCCGCTCGTCTGGGTCTCCTTTGAGGCTTGCCGTCACGAACCAACCGAAACAAAAAATTGCTATCAGTTCTTCCATTTTGGCCATCGGCAAATGGCTTAAGTCGGGATCCTTCCCAGCCAATCCTCTATAAACATTTGGCGTTACATACAGAAACCGCTTGGCCTCCACCTTTTGGTTAAGTGCAGGCCGCGCGACGAGCCGACCGGTTTCGACCGCTCGATACAGAATAGAGTTAGTTGCGTTTAAAGTCAACAATTCCCCGCAGGCCGCACCGTTCCTCTCGAAGGGGGAAACGTGTTATTACCAGCCAGCAGATAGCCTATGTCAAATTCGAGGTTGAGTCAGAGCCTTCTCAACGTTGCGCGTCGGGGCTGGCCCAGTGCCGGCTCCGTATCACGTACGCCCGTCAGGTCGTCTTGACATATTTCCGCCAGCTGTGTTCCGGCCGGAAGCCGAGCATGTTGCGCGCCTTGCGGTTGGAGAGCAGCGTCTCGTATTCGCCAAGTTCGCCCTTGACCGGCACATCGGGGTAAAACCGCTTCAGCAGTTCGGCTGTCGGCAGGTCGGACGAGGTGTCGTCATTGGCGGCGTTGAACACCTGATAGCCGAGCCCGTCCTTTTCGATGGCGCGCAGCGTGATCTGGCCGAGGTCGCGCGCGTCGATATAGCTCCAGGCAATGCGCTTGCGGAAACCCGGATCGGCGAACCATTTCGGAAACAGCGAATATTCATGCGGCTCGATGACGTTGCCGATGCGCAAGGCATAGATGTCGGAGCCATCGCGTTGTGCAAACGCCCGCGCGGTCTTCTCGTTGACGACCTTGGACAGCGCGTAGCTGTCCATCGGATCGACGTCGTACTCCTCGTCGAGCGGAAAATGCGTCGGATCGCGCGGTTCGTTGGCGAAGACCAGGCCGTAGGTCGTCTCGCTGGATGCGATCACCACCTTGCGGATACCGAGCTTCACTGCGGCCTCGATGACATTGTAGGTGCCGAGCGCGTTGATGCGGAACACCTCGTTGTCGGGCGTGATCATGATGCGCGGGATCGCCGCGAAATGCACCACGGCATCGACCGGCTGCGAACGCAGCGACGGATCGAATTCATGCAGGCCGATATAGCTCGACAGCGCGTTGAACACCTGCCCGCTGTCGGTGATGTCGGTGATCAGCGTGCGCACCTTGGGATTGTCGAGCGGCTTGGTGTCGATGTTGAGCACCTGGCAGCCCTGCTCGACCAGATACTGCACGACGTGGCGCCCGGCCTTGCCGCTGCCGCCGGTGAACATGATCCGCTTCGTCATTTTGCTCTCCCTGGAATTCACGTGTATTGTCAGACAATATCGAACTCTGCAATCGCCTGCCACGGCATGCGGCAAAAACCCGCTTCAACAATTCGCCGGCAAGGTGCAGCGCCGTCATCCATCACTGCAAATAGGACGAAACGACATGAACACTACCGCCGCGAGCGAAAAGATCGGCTTCATCGGGCTGGGCCTGATGGGGCACGGCATAGCGAAGAACATCGTCGACAAGGGCTATCCGTTGACGTTTCTCGGCCGCAAGAACCGCGCACCGGCGGAAGACCTGCTCGGCCGCGGCGCCAAGGAAGCGGCGACCTCGCGCGACGTCGCCGCGGCATCCGATATCGTCTTCATCTGCGTCACCGGCTCGCGCGAGGTCGAAGCCATCATCCGCGGCCCAGGCGGCCTCAAGGAAGGCCTGAAGCCGGGATCGGTCGCCGTCGACTGCTCGACCTCGGATCCTGTCTCGACGGTGGCGCTGGCCGCCGAACTCAAGGCGCTCGGCGTCGACTATGTCGATGCCCCGCTCAGCCGCACCCCGAAGGAGGCCTGGGAAGGCACGCTCGATGCCATGGTCGGCGCGCCCGACGCGGTCTTTGCCCGGCTGAAGCCGGTGCTCGACACCTGGGCCGGGCGCATCGTCCATATCGGCGACACCGGTGACGGCCATCGCATGAAGCTGCTCAACAACTTCATTTCGCTCGGCTACGCCGCGATCTATTCCGAGGCGCTGGCGCTGGCGCAGAAGGTCGGCATCTCGCCGCCGCGCTTCGACAGCGTCATCCGCAACGGCCGCATGGATTGCGGCTTCTACCAGACCTTCATGCGCTGGACGCTGGAAGGCGACCGCGACGCGCACAAATTCAGCATCGCCAACGCCTTCAAGGATCTCACCTATCTCGAATCGATGGCGGGTGCTGCCGGCATCGCCAACCCACTCGGCAACGCCACCAAAAACGCCTTCGCCGGCGCCTTCGCGGCCGGCCCCGCCGACCAATATGTGCCGATGCTGGCCACGCATATCGGCAAGGTCAACGGCGTCGACCTGATGCCGACCAGGGATGGCAAGAAGCAGACGATCTGAGCCGGCCGATCAGCTTTTGGCCACGCAAGCTTGCCGCAACATTCCGAGGCGTCAGCGCCACTGGCGAACCTGCCAATCTTCCCCCTTGAGGCAGTGCAATCGCATGTAGGCAAGAGCCCCCTCACCCGGATTGCCAACCGAATTGCGAAGGGCAATTCGGGGCAATCCAACCTCTCCCCGAGGGGAGAGGAGATCGCCAGCGCCGGCGTCAGCCTCTTCTCCCCAGCGGGGAGAAGGTGGCCGCGAAGCGGCCGGATGAGGGGGACTCCTTACGCGATTTGCCCTGCCTTGTTGGGGGAGATGCCCGGCAGGGCAGAGGGGGGGTGCTGTCCCTCAGACCTCAGATCGGCAACACTGCAATTTCAAAGCCGAAAACAAAAAACCCGCCTCGGTAGGCGGGTCGCCGGCGCCAATCAGCACCATAACCAGATTACTAGCATAGCTGCCGGCACAAAGCAAGAACAAAATACGCTGCGGCGGTAAAAAAGTCCGAATCCCTGGCCCATCCGAGGTCGCCGCCCTCATTGCCTAACGTTGATGATTAGCGAAAGCCGAAGTGGCATCCAATCTCCCCCCTCGTGGGGGAGATGTCCGGCAGGACAGAGAGGGGCGCGAAGGAATGCCGAGTTTTGCAATCGTTCGGAGCAATGCCAGCCCTGGTGCAACCATCACCGCCGCGACCGCCCGATAACATCGTCGGTGTTGGCGAGAAGCCTGTGCACCGCGGCACGGGCTGCGGCGGGCCGCTGCAGGCGGATGTTCTTCTCGATCGCCTCGTGCAGTGCCTGCGCCCGACGCTGGTCGCTGGTTTCGCGTGTGACGAAAACAAAGAGGTGATCGAGCGCCGATTCGATCAGCACGCCGAGCGGCACCAGCAGATCGTTGCCCGAGGCGCGCAGGATGGCGAGGTGGAACCGCGTGTCGGCGCGCGTTCGCTCCTGCAGGTTGGTCGCTTCGCCCATTTCGCGACAGGCCTGGCTGATCTCGGCCATCTGCTCGTCGGTGCGCCGCATCGCGGCAAAGGCGCTGGCCTCCGGCTCGATGATGTGGCGGAATTCCTGCACCGTCCGGAGGAACACCTCGCGGTCCGGCGAGGTCGCGTACCAGGCCAGCACGTCGCGATCGAGCAGGTTCCAGCGCTCCTTCGGCTCGACCCAGCTGCCGATTTTGGGACGTGACGCAAGCAGGCTCTTGGCCATCAGCATTTTTATGGCTTCGCGCACCGCCGAGCGGCTGACGTCGAAGGTCTCCGACCATTTGGCTTCGTTGGGCAGGATGGTTCCCGGCGGATAATCGCCGCGCACGATCCTCAGCCCGATTTCGTTGGCGAGCGAGGCATGCACGCTCGATCCGGGAAAGTGTGCGGCGTCGGCACGCCGAACGCCGGCCGGCCGCTCAGCCTCTGCCTTCAACTTGGCGGGTCGCTTTTTTGATGTCGCGTCCGGCATTCGTATTCCCCGGCAGCCGCTTGTCGAAAGCCTGAACTCAGGACACGACAAAGCAGCGGCCTACGCTCCAAAGCAGCGTCGCCTCGTGCGTTCGTATGGACGGTCTGTGACGGGGCGCCCGTCGAAGGGCGCCCCGAAACTGCGAACCTACTTCTGGATGCAGGTGTCGACCGTGTCCTTGGTGCATTCGTCGAGGCCGGTGAACACCGGATCGGCGACCGGCTTGCCTTCGACCAGGTCGATCATCACCGAGGGCGCCTTGTAGCCCATCTCGAACGGCCGCTGGCCAACCAGCGCGGTCACCAGCCCGTCACGGGCAATCGCCACCTCGTCGCCGATCGTGTCGGCGGCGCCGATGACGAAGGCGTTGCTGGCGATCTTGTCGGCCATCGGCTTGAACAGGTCGCGGTAGGGCTGCGGAGCGCCGAACAGCGGCCAGCCGCCCATGATGCCGAAGGCGTCGAGATCGGGATTGGCAGCGAGGATGTCGGTCATCGCCTGCACGCCCTTGGCGCCGTCGTCATTGGTGAACACCGGGCAGCCGGCAACTTCCGTCCAGCCGCCTTCGCCTGCCAGCGCGGCGAGGCCGTCCTTGCCCGAAAGCGCGTCACGCATGCCCTGCGCGCGGCGCAGGATGTTGTCGGCCGCCGGATTGCCTTCGATGGTGCAGATCTTGCCGCCATTCGGCTTGGCCTTCTTGATGTATTCGCCGATCTTGTGACCCATCAGGTAGTTGTCGGTGCCGAGGTAGGTCTTGCGCAGCGCCGCATCTTCCTTGCTGAGGTCGGCGTCGAGGGTCATGATCGGGATCGACGGATTGGCGCTTTTGATCGTCTGCGCGATCAGCGGCGCGTTCGATGGCGAAATCGCCATCGCCACAGTGTCGGGCTTGCTCAGCATGTCCTGGACGATCTGGGCTTCACCGGCTTCGTCCGAGGTCGATGCCGGTCCGGTGTAGAAGCACTCATATTCCGAGCTGGCGTTTTCCTTGTTCCATTTCTCGCAACCCTGGTGGATGGCCTCGAAGAATGGATTGTCGAGACCCTTCACGACGATGACGAGCTGTTTCTTGGCCATAGCCGGCCCGGCACCCAACGCCATGACGGCGGCGGCAGCGAGCAATAGTGATTTCCTCATGTCAGTCCTCCCTTTTGAAACAAACGGACACCACGTGCCCGCCACACACAGATCGACCCGGAGCAAGATGACAGAGGACGTCGCACTCGTGTCGCCAAGCCAGGTCGATAAGCATTTTCATATTCAGTCTCAGACCGGCACCGACAGATACTGCTGGTTACCAAATCCCTGACCGACAAACCTTCACCGATTCCTTCCGGCAACCCGGGAGATCGGCGCAAGCTCCTCCGACACTTAGCTAATATCGCCTTGTCGCCGACGTCAATGCTATTTGTCCTACAAAACTGATTTTTCGAAAGAAGCCGTGGTTGACGCCAAGGTGGCTTATGCGTAAATGGGCAAAATCGCTGCTTCCGGGAGGAACTGGGGAGAGCGAAAGGCCGCGGCAGAACCGCAGGCCGCAAAGCACGGGGAGGCAAGAAGGCTGGTGGCGGTTCTCGAACTCACCAACATCTCGAAGCATTTTGGCGCCATCCAGGCGGTCAACGACGTTTCGTTGTCGATCGAGGCCGGACAGGTTGTCGGCCTGATGGGCGACAACGGCGCCGGCAAGTCGACCCTGGTCAAGATGATCGCCGGCAATTTCCCACCGAGCCATGGCACGATGCAGATGGACGGCAAAGAGCTGATCCTGCACAAGCCGGTCGAGGCGCGCCAGCATGGAATCGAAATCGTCCATCAGGACCTGGCACTGTGCAACAATCTGACGGCCGCCGCCAACGTCTATCTCGGCCGTGAATTGCGCCGCGGCCTCGGGCCGCTTCGCATCCTCGACTATGCCGCGATGTACAAGCGTGCCGGCCAGATCTTCGCCGAGCTGAAATCCGAAACCCGCCCGCGCGACCTGGTCAAACAGATGTCGGGCGGCCAGCGGCAAGCGGTGGCGATCGCCCGCACCATGCTTTCGCAGGCCAAGATCGTGCTGATGGACGAGCCGACGGCAGCGATCTCGGTCCGCCAGGTCGCCGAGGTATTGAACCTGATCCGCCATTTGCGCGACCAGGGCATCGCCGTCGTGCTGATCAGCCACCGCATGCCCGACGTCTTTGACGTCGCCGACCGCGTCATCGTCATGCGGCGCGGCCGCAAGGTCGCCGACAAGACGATCGCATCGAGTTCGCCGGAAGAAGTCACCGGGCTCATCACCGGCGCTATCGAACAGGTATGATTGACGCCTCAACCATGAGTAAAAAAGGTCGATAATGGCAGTCACCCTTGATCAGACGATCGCGCACAAGCAGCACACCTTGCTGAGCAAGGTGTTTGCCAGCCAGACCTTCTGGGTGGTGATCGCGGTCATCCTCGCCTGCCTGTTCCTGTCCGTGGCCACGGATTCCTTCGCCACGACCAAGAACCTCTACAACATCACCCGCAACATCACCTTCGTCGCCATCGTGGCGCTCGGCATGACCTTCGTCATCATCACCGGCGGTATCGACCTGTCGGTCGGCTCGGTGCTTTGCCTGTGCTCGATGGTGCTGGCCGTGACCATGCATGCCGGCTACGGCATCGAGACCGGCATTGCCGCAGCGATCGCGACGGCGCTGATCATCGGCGCCTTCAACGGGGTTCTGATCGCCTATCTCGGCTTTCCGCCCTTCGTGGTGACGCTTGGCATGCTCTCGATCGCACGCAGCCTTGCCATGGTCGCCTCCAACAACACCGTCGTCTTCCAGTTCGGGCCGGACCACGACAAGCTGCTGGCGCTTGGCGGCGGCGCCTGGGTGTTCGGCATCGCCAATCCGGTGCTCTACATGATCGTGCTAGCGATGATTACCGGCTTCGTGCTGCGCTGGACGAAATTCGGCCGGCACATCTTCGCCATCGGCGGCAACGAGCATGCGGCGACGCTGACCGGCGTTCCGGTGCGCCAGATCAAGGTTGTCGTCTACATGATCTCGGCATTGGCGGCGGGCCTTGCCGGCATCATCCAGACCGGCTGGCTGGGCGCGGTCACCACAAATCTCGGCAACGGCATGGAGCTTCAGGTGATCGCCGCCACCGTCATCGGTGGCGCCAACCTGGCCGGCGGCATGGGCACAGCCTTCGGCGCAGTCGTTGGCGCGGCGCTGATCGAGGTCATCCGCAACAGCCTCGGCCTGCTCGGCATCAATGCCTTCTGGCAAGGCGTGTTCATCGGCGGCGCCATCCTGCTCGCCGTGCTGTTCGACCGCATCCGCAATTTCAGGCGCAACGACTGAACTTTTCCGCCGGCGGGGCAAAGTTGCTTCGCTGGCAAAAGTCCTTGCTCAGCCTCGAAGGGAGTGCCGGTTGCCGTCGACCGCACCGGTCTTGCCATACCGGCCTGGAAACGCTCGCCTTCTTCCTATCGCCGAGTCTGAAAATCCGCCGCTGCGGCGCATGGCCGGCGCCCGGGCGTGCACATCCGTCTTGACGCAAGCCCGAACTGAGCCGCACAATCGCTCGCAGCAGGCGAAGGGAGGCCAGTCGCCTGCGGGAGGATATACCCATGACGGAAGCGATCAGGCTCTACTGGGGCCGGTTCGGACATGTTTCTGTCCTGAACGTCGCCAGCGACTTCGTCACCCATGCCCATGTCGAGGCGCATATCATCATCTGGCTGGAAGGCACCGCCGGCGAGATGACCATCGGCCGCGAGACGGTGCGGCTTGGACCGGGCACCGCCGCCGGCATCAATTCCTTCCAGCCGCACAGCCACGCTCTGTCCCGCGACGGCACGCCCGGCCTGTTCCTCGCCTTTTACATCGATCCGGACTGGGCTCGAAGGCGCCGTGAGCTGCCTTCCGCCGCGCCATTGTTTTCAGCCCCGGCAATCACGCTCGAGCCTTGGCTGCACAAGGCAGCGGCCAACCTTCTCGACCATCTCAGCGACAATGAGAGCATCGACGACATCGCCAATTACGAGATCGAGCGCTTCATCGACAGCGTGCTCGATGCCGCCGACGCCTCCGCACCGCAGACGGTGCGCGCCCGCGTCAACACCATGCAGGACTTCCGCGTCCGCAAGGCGATCCAGCTGATGAAAGCCAATGTCTGCGAGCGCATCTGCTTCGACGACGTGGCGCGCAGCGTCGGCCTGTCGCGGCCGCATTTCTTCGCCCTGTTCAAGGAGCAGACCAATCTGACGCCCAACGTCTATTGGAACACGCTGCGCATGGAGGAAGCGGTACGGCAGTTGCAGTGGTCGCAGGAGCCGCTGATTTCGGTCGCCTGCAATCTCGGCTTCACCACCCAGGGCAATTTCTCGCGCTTCTTCCGCGACCATGTCGGCGTCCCGCCGACGCTTTACCGCGAGGCGGCGCGGGCGATCAGCTGAGCGCCCGTTTTTCAGACTAATTGATAGGCATTCAAGACGCATTGATAAGCGCCGCGTAGCCCGCCGCCCTACCCTCCCAAGCAGCTGATTTGCAAGGGAACGATCCTATGGCGAAAGTCACCATCTCCAGCGTCATCGATGCGCCGGTCGAAAAGGTCTGGGCGCGCATACGCGACTTCAACGGTCTGCCGAATTGGCATCCGCGCATGGTCGAAAGCCACATCGAGGACGGCAAGGACGCCGGCACGATCGGCTGCGTGCGCAATTTCCAGCTCGCCAGCGGCGCCCGCCTCCGCGAAAAGCTGCTCGATTTCTCCGACGAGAATTTCCTCGTCAGCTACTCCATCCTGGAGACGCCGCAACCGCTTACCAACCACAAGGCGACGCTGCAGTTGCGGCGGGTGACCGACGGCGACCGCACCTATGCCGAATGGACCGCCAGCTTCGACGCCCCTCCCGAAGAAGCCGACAAGCTGGCCGAAGGCATGGGCGCCAACGTCTTCCAGGGCGGCTTCAACGCCCTGAAGGCCCATTTCGCCGGCAAGGTTGAACTGAATTGAGCTGACAAACAGGAGCGTTCCATGGCGCTTGCACTGCAGACTTTCCCGACGGTGGAGGACGCTGGCGCGGCGCTGAAGGCCGCCGGCACCCGCTATCTCGGTGGCGGCACACTGGTCGTGCGCGCCGCCAACGAAGGCGACGTGTCGATTTCCGGTTTCATCCGGTCGACCGAACCGGCGCTGTCGATCATCCGCATTTCCGGCGGCGAGGTCCGCATCGGCGCTTCGGTGACCATGGCGGCGATCGCCCGTCACCCGGATCTCGCTCCACTGGCCCACGCCGCGCGCGCCGTCGGCGGACCGGCGATCCGCAACATGGCTACGGTCGGCGGCAATCTCTTCGCGCCAACGCCTTACGGCGATTTCACCGTTGCACTGCTGGCGTTGGACGCAACCGTCACCACCGACTACGGCGAGCTGCCGATCGAAACCTTTCTGGCAAAGCGCGAGAGCAATCACGCCATCGTCACTGCGGTCGGCTTCACGCTTCCGAAGGAAGGCGGTTTTCGCTTCCTGAAAGTGTCGCGGGTCAAGCCAAAGGGCGTCTCGGTGCTGAGCATCGCCACCATGCTGGAACACACGCCGGACGGCACTGTCACGTCAGCGCGGATCGCGCTCGGCTGCATGGCCGACCGGCCGATCCGTGCCAGGACGGCGGAGAAAGCCTTGATTGGCCGCAAACTCACCGCAGACGGCATCGCACCGGCACTGGCCGTTGCCCACGACGGCACTTCGCCGCCAACCGATCCGATCGCCAGTGCCTGGTATCGCAACGAAGTCCTGCCGGTCCATCTCGGCCGGCTGCTGCTCGCCTGAACGCCCTGGCTGCGGCGCAAGGAGTAATAAAGATGGCGAAGGTCCCGGTTCAGTTCACGCTCAATGGTGCCGAAAAGGCCGAGTTCATCGACAGCGGCACGACGCTGCTTCACGCGCTGCGCGACAAGATCGGCGACACCTCGCCAAAAGGCGGCTGCCATCAAGGCACTTGCGGCGCCTGCACGGTCATCATCGATGGCGAGCTCAGGCTGTCCTGCCTGACGTTGGCCGAGACCTGCAACGGTGCGGCCGTCACCACGACGTCGGGGCTTTCGGAAGGCGGCGTGCTGCATCCGCTGCAACGCGCTTTCCTCGATGCTTTCGCCACGCAATGCGGTTTCTGCACGCCGGGCATGATCATGGCAGCCAAGGTACTGCTCGATCACACGCCGAACCCCAGCCGCGAGGACGTGGTCGAGGCGCTGTCGGGCAATATCTGCCGCTGCACCGGTTACGAGCCGATCATCCAGGCGGTGCTGACCGCCGCGCGCTCCAATTCGCAGAACGCGGTTTGAGGGAGTTAAGAAAATGGAACTCCGCAAGAGCTATTTCGCCGACCAGCGCAAGGACGATCTGCACGAGATCGGCCAGCCGCGGCCGCGTTCGGATTCACCCGGCCATGTCACTGGCAAGACCACCTATTTCGCCGACCGCAATTTTCCCGGCATGCTGCACCTGAAGATGGTGCGCAGCCCGCACCATCACGCCCGCATACGCAGCATCGATACGTCCGAGGCGGAAAAGCATCCGGGTGTCGTCAAGGTGCTGACCGCCAAGGATGTGCCGCACAATGTCTACACCATCCTGATCCTGATCCAGATCGGGCCGGAGGACGAGACGGTGCTGGCTGACGGCAAGGTGCGCTGGAAGGGCGAGGCGGTGGTGGCGGTGCTGGCCGAGACCGAGCGCGCCGCGCAGGAAGCCGCCGCCAAGGTCAAGGTCGACTACGAGGTGCTGCCGGCCGTCTTCGACATGGAGGAAGCGCTGAAGCCCGACGCGCCGATCGTCAACGAGTATCACGGCCGGAACTATTACCTCTACGACAGCGGCGAATGCCGCAAGGTGCGCTTTGGCGATGTCGAGGCAGGCTTTGCCACAGCCGACCACGTGCTCGAACAGACCTATCAGTCCTCGCCGATCGAGCATGCGCCGACCGAGACGACCGGCTGCATCGTCGCACCGGAGGGCAACGACCGCTTCACCTGCTACACCAACACGCAGGCGATGTTCTTCACGCTCGACAACGCCTCGATCATCCTGCAGATGCCCGGCAACAAGCTGCATTTCGTCGGCGGCACCGTCGGCGGCGGTTTTGGCGGCAAGGTCGACGTCATCGTCGAGCCGATCGCCATCCTCGGCGCCAAACTAACCGGACGACCGGTTTGTTTTGTCTATAGCCGCGAGGAGGAGATGCAGATTTCCTCGCCGCGCGCCGCCGAGAAGGTCGTCATCAAGGACGGCGTCATGAACGACGGCCGCATCGTGGCGCGGAAAGTGACCGGCTACACCGATGCCGGCGCCTATTCGCGCCATTCGCCCTACGGCGCGCAGAAGGGCGCCGGGCATTATCCTGGCCCGTATACGATCCCGAATGTCTGGATCGACACCTACTGCGTCTACACCAACCGTACCCCGTCCTCGGCGATGCGCGGTTTCGGCGTCACCATCGGCGACTTCGCGCTGGAGGTGCAGATGGACAAGCTCGCCCGGCTGATCGGCATGGACCCTCTCGAATTCCGCTTCATCAACGCCTACCGCGACGGCGACATGAAGGCACACCGGCAGCCGACGGAGGGGGCGGCGCTGATCGAGTGCATGCAGGAAGCCTCGCGCGCCGCCAACTGGCCAGTGGCGGAGAAGTTCATGACGATGTCGTCTTACGCGAAGGGAGCTTGAGATGGCGATCAGGCGCGGACGCGGCGTCGCCGCGATCAATTATCCGACCGGCATGAATCTCGGCGGCGACCCGACGCAGGCGCTGGTGCATTCGACGCCGACCGGCAATTTCATGGTCACGCTCTCCAGCGTCGACCTGGGCCAGGGCATGAAGCAGATCATGGCACAGATCTGCGCCGAGACGATCGGCGTACCGACCGACCGCGTCGTCGTCGACACCGCCGACACCGACACCGGCCCGCACTGCATGGGCACCTTCGCCTCGCGCGGCACGCATCGGGCCGGCAATGCGGTCATCCAGGCCGCCAGGGAAGCCCGCCAGGTGATGCTGGAAGTGGCGGCCGAGGAACTTGAGGTAAACGCCTCGGACCTCGAGACCGATGGCGAGGGCAACATCCTGGTCAAGGGCGCGCCGCAAAGATCGATCTCGATCTTCGATGTCGCGCTGTCGGCGCATTTCAAGCGCGGCCGTTCGATTTCCGGCCGCGGCATGTTTTTGATCCCCCGCTCCTATCCGGAGAAAGAGACCGGAGCGATGAAGCCGTCTACCTGCTACGCCCATGCCTGCACGGTGGCGGAGGTCGAGGTCGACGACGAGACCGGCGAGGTCACCGTGCTGACGGTAAAGAACGTGTTTGAGATCGGCCGCGCGCTGAACCCGAAAATGGTCGAGCAGCAACTCGTTGGCGGCTCGTGGATGGGCATCAGCCATGCGCTCTACGAAACGACCGAGCCCTATTATCCCAACCGCGACCATGGCGGCACCGACTTCAACCAATATCTGATGCCGGGTCCTGGCGATCTCGCGCAAACCGAGATCATCGTGCTGGAACGGCCCTCGGCGGACGGGCCGTATGGCGCCAAGGGGCCGGGCGAAATGTGCGCCAACCCGCAGATCCCGGCGGTTGCCAATGCCGTCTTCGACGCTGTCGGTGTGCGCATCGATACGCTGCCGATCACGCCGGAGCGCATCCTGCGGGCGCTGAAGGCGCAAGCCCCGAACTGAGTGCTGAAAATGCCCAAGAGAAGCGCTGAGACAGTCGCGACCTCGCCTGAGGCGGTGGCGTCGCGCCTCGCCGCCTCGCGCTATCTCGCCGATGAAAGCCTGGCGACCGCCATCTTCCTGGCGATCAGGCTGGGAAAGCCGCTGCTGCTCGAAGGCGCACCCGGCGTCGGCAAGACGGAAGCTGCGAAGGCGATTGCCGAGGTGCTCGGGCGCGACCTGGTGCGGCTGCAATGCTACGAGGGCATCGACGCCGCACATGCGCTCTACGAATGGAATTACCAGCGCCAGTTGCTCGCCATCCGCCATGCCGGTGAGCACGAGGTCGACATCTACGACGACCGCTTTCTCATCGCGCGGCCGCTGCTGCAGGTGCTGAAAGCGCCGGAAAAGCGCGTGCTGCTGGTCGACGAAATCGACCGTTCCGACCATGAATTCGAAGCGCTGCTGCTGGAGTTCCTGTCCGATTTCCAGATCAGCATTCCCGAGCGCGGCACCATTCGCGCGACTGCGCAGCCGATCGTCATCCTGACCTCGAACCGCACCCGTGAGCTTGCCGAAGCGCTGCGGCGGCGCTGCGTCTACCACTGGATCACCTATCCCGACGCCGGGCGCGAAGCCGAGATCATCATGCTGCGCGCCGGCGACGTCGCCGAGGCCACGGCGCGCGCCGGGGCTGCCGCCGTGCGCGACATTCGCGCCCGCCCGCTGGCGAAGCCGCCCGGCATCGCCGAAGCGGTCGAATGGGCGAACGCCGCGACGATCCTCGAAAAAGGCGGCAGTCCGTGGCCGGAAGCGTTTCGCCGCGCCATTGGCGTGCTGATCAAGGACGAGGAGGACCTTTCCTGCATCGCGCCCGAGCTCGGCAAGATTGTCGAGGAGGCGCTGGCGTGAGCCCCGCGGCTCTGCCTCGAGGGGCGACGCCCTTCCTCGGCTTCGGCCGGCTGCTGCGCCGCTATGGCTTTTCAGTGGCGCCCGAGCAGGTCTCCGGCTTCATGCAAGCGGTGACGCTGCTTGGGCCGCGCTCGATGGCCGACATCCGCGAAGCGGCGCTCGCCACGCTGGCGCCGCCGCCCGACCGCCGCGACGAATTCGAGGCGCATTTTCGGAGCCATTTCTATGGCAGCACCGCGGCAGTGGTCGGAGGCGAGGCCGACGAGGAAACCCGCATCAAGGATGACGGCGAAACCAGCGAACAAGAAATCGAGGTGGTCCGCCAGGAGCAAGGCGGCGAACTGTCTTCGGCCAGCGAACAGTTGAGCGTCCGCGAATTCAGCCGCGATAGCGACGGGCTTGCCGCCTTCCGCCGCAAGCTCGCCACCGCTTTGCCCGCCCGCCGCTCCTTCCGCACGGTGCGCACGCATGCGCGCGGCAAGCTCGACCTGCGCCGCTCGCTGCGCGAAATCGTCAGTGCCGACGGCGATATCCCCTCGCCGCTGCTGCGCCGGCGGCAGACAGTGCCACGCAAGCTACTCATCCTGATCGACGTGTCGGGCTCGATGAAACTCTACACCTCAGACTATCTCAAGCTGGCGCATGCGGCCGTGCAAGGCGCCGACCGGGCGGAGGTCTTCACTTTCGGCACACGACTGACCCGTATCACCTCGGCGCTGCGCATTCGCGACCGCGACCAGGCGCTGGCCCGCGCCGCTGCCCAGGTCGACGACTGGGACGGCGGCACCCGCATGGGACCGACACTGCTTGCCTTCCTCTCGGTGCCGCGTTTTTCGGCCTTTGCGCGCGGGGCGGCGATCGTCATCCTGTCGGATGCGCTGGAGCGCGGCGATCATGCCGAGCTGGAGACGGCGATGCGCCGGCTGAGCGCCCGCGCTTTTCGGCTTTCGCTGGCGACGCCGTTGGCCGGCGATCCACGCTTTCGGCCGGCGACGGCAGCGCTTCGCGCCATCCTGCCAGTGCTCGACGACCTGGTCGACGGTTCGTCGATCGCCGGCCTCACCGATTTCATCCTGTCGCTCGCCCGCCCAGCCCCGGCGGCCGCGGCAATCTGGAGGAGGGTTTCGTGATGCAGAAGGCGATCGACGCGCATTTCCACATCTGGCGCCAAAAGGACCAGCCCTGGCTGGTCGGGCCGATGGTGCCGCGCATCTTCGGACCATATGAGCCGATCCGCCGCGACTATCCTATCGGGGAATTCCTCGCCGACCAGCAAGGCTCGGGCGTCGAGAAGGCGGTCTATGTCCAGACCAACTGGGCCAAGGAGGATTTCGAGAATGAGGTCGCCTTCCTGCAGAAAACCGCGGAAGAAACCGGCTGGCCGCACGCCATCGTCGGCTATGCCGACATGACCGTGGACGACGTGCGTTCCCAGATCGACCGGCTGATCAAATACCCCCTGCTGCGCGGCGTGCGCATGCAGCTGCACTGGCACGAAATGCCGGCCTTCCGCTTCGCTGCCTCGGCCGATCAGGTCATCGACCCGAAGGTGCGGGCCAATGTGGCGCGTCTGAAGGACTACGGCTTGTCCTTCGACCTGCAGCTTTTCCCCGCCCAGATGAAGGACGGGCTGACGCTTGTCGGCGAGAACCCCGAGACCAATTTCATCCTCACCCACGCCGGCATGCTGACCGACATGGAGCCGGAGACCACCGAGGCCTGGAAAGCCGGCCTGCGCACGCTGTCAGCGGCCCCCAACCTCTATGCAAAACTGTCCGGCCTCGGCACCTTCGTCCACCGCAACGACCCGGCGCTGATCAGCTATATCGTCGACGCCGCCATCGACATCCTCGGCAGCAATCATTTGATGTTCGGATCGAACTTCCCGATCGAGAAACTGTGGACCAGCCACGCCGAGCTGATCAGGGCGCACAGGGAAGCGGTGGGCAAGCACGGCGCGGCGGCAGAGGCCGACATCTTCTGGAACACGGCGGAGAAGGTTTATCGGCCGGTGTAGCGCGCATTCGCTTCTCCCCCTGTGGGAGAAGGTGGATCGGCGCGCAGCGCCGAGACGGATGAGGGGTGCTGGAAGAAACTCGGCGGTGGAAATCTAGGCAATTTGAAGCACTTACGTCTCCAGGCTAGCGATCCTTCCGGCACCCCTCATCCGACCGAGCTTCGCTCGGCCACCTTCTCCCACAAGGGGAGAAGGGAAGGCGCCGCACCTCACCTCACCTCGAACTCCGGATCGACCGGAATCTGCAGCGCTGTCACCATCTGGTTGGTCTGCCCGGCCAGCCCGATGATCGACACCAGCTCGCCATGCTGCGCTTCGGTCATGCCCTTGGCGCGGGCGGCGGCGGTGTGGGAGTGAACGCAATAGGAGCAGCCATTGGCTGTCGAGACGGCGATGTAGATCATCTCCTTGGTCAGCGGGTCGATGACGCTGTCCGCGACCATCACCGCCTTGAGCTGTTCCCACACCCGCTTCAGCGAGACCGGATCATTGGCCAGCCCGCGCCAGAAATTATTGACGAAATCGGATTTGCGCGTCGCGCGGATGTCGTCGAACACGGCCTTCACAGCGGGAATCGCCTCGACCTCGGCATCGGTCAGAAGTCTTGTGGTGGCCATGGGCAGGCTCCTTTCGGTTTGAATCGATGAGAGAGGTCGTTGAATCGGCTTGGTAGCGAATGCGGCTAACTTGCTCTGGTGATTCACGTTTTGCAGGCCGGCCCAGAACCCTGGAAATGCAGAGGCCCTCACCGTCGTCATCCTGGGGTCTGCGCCGCGTCGCTGCGCTCCTTGCTTCGCCCCTCGATGACGAATGGACTGGTGACTCCGCCAATTGTCGAAGTACGCATCGCCTGGAACCTAATGAACCGCCGCATACATGATCTTCTCCTCCGTCGCCTCGGCCGGCGAGAACTCCTCGACGATGCGGCCTTGCCGGCAGACCAGGATGCGGTCGGACAGGTTCATGATCTCCGGCAGGTAGGACGAGATGACGACGACGGCCAGGCCCTCATCGGCCAGCCGGTTGATGATCTGGTGGATTTCGGCGATCGCACCGACATCGACGCCGCGCGTCGGCTCGTCGAAGATGACGGTGCGCGGCTTCTGCACCAGCCCCTTGCCGATCACCACCTTCTGCTGGTTGCCGCCCGAGAGCTCGACCACCCGCGCATTGTCGTTGATCGCCTTGACGTTCAGCGTCTTGGTCCATTCGGCCGACAGCGCCCGCATCTCCTGCGCATTGATCACCCAGCCCTTTTCCCGCCCGGCCGCCAAAAAGCCGCCGAACAGGTTCTCGGCAACGTCCATGGTCTCGAAAATCCCCTCGCTCTTGCGGTCTTCGGTGACATAGACGATGCCGTCCGCCACCGCCTCGCTCGGAACGAGATAGCGCACCGGCCGGTCGTCCAGCTCTATGGTGCCGCCGCGCAGGAAGTCGCGCTTGTAGATGCCGGAAACGATCTTGAACGTCTCGGTGCGACCCGAGCCGATCAGCCCGAACACCCCGGTGATCTGGCCCTCGAAGATCGAGAAGGAATTGTTGCGCACGACATTGCTCATCGAGATGTCCTGCACCGACAGCACCTTCTTGCCGGCCTTGCGCAGCTTGGCCTCGTCGCGCTGGCTGTAGAGCTGCCCCGACAGCGTGCGCCCGACCATGGCGGCGACGACCCTGTCGCGATCGAAGGCGGCTGTGTCGTCGGTGATCACCAGTTCGCCGTCGCGCAGAATGGTGATGCGGTCGGCGACATCAAGCGCCTCTTCGAGCGCATGGCTGATGAAGACGATCGACACACCCCTTGCCTTGAGCCGGCGGATCAGCGCGAAGAAGTGCCGCTTCTCCTCCGGCGTCAGCGTCGCCGTCGGCTCGTCGAAGATGATGATCTCGGCATTGTGGTGGACGGCGCGCGCGATCTCGACCATCTGCCGTTTGGCCGCGCCCAGCGTCGCCACCATGGCGTTCGGGTCGACGGGAAAGTTCAACGACTGCAGGAATTGCTGCGCTGAAATGTAGGTGCCGCGCAGCCGGTTGAGAAAGCTTTCCGTGCCGAGATAAAGGTTCTGCGCCACTGTCATCGACGGCACCAGGCTGGTCTCCTGGAACACCATGGCGATACCGGCTTGAAGGGCCGCATGCGGCGAGGCGTAGGCGATCTCCTGCCCGTTGTGGAACATCTTTCCCGAGGTCGCGTCGACGACGCCGGCGATGATCTTGGTCAGCGTCGATTTTCCCGCGCCATTCTCGCCGAGCAGCGCGTGGATCTCGCCCTTGCGCAGCTCGAAGCTGACATTCTTCACCGCGGGCACGCCGCGATAGGTCTTGGTCACGTTCTCCAGGCGGACGATCGGTTCCATCAGCGATGTCCTCCTGGACCCAAGTCGATGGCCAGCAGGCAATCGCCGCCTTTCGAGGCAATGAACAGGCGACCGTCTTTCTCCGCCACGCTGCAGATGCCGTGGCGCGTGCCGTTGGCGCGGCTGTGCAGGCTGAATTGCGGCCGCATCTCCCGGTCGAGCCTGACCACCACGCCGTAGGAGCGGCTCGGCGACCATGGCTTGTGAATGCCCATGGTGCGAATGCCGCCGCATTGCAGCGGCTCGAGGAAGCTGCGGTTGGAGGCAAGTGCCGGCGCGATCCAGTGCTGCGGCGGCACTTGCGCCAGCATGTCGTTTCGATAGTGCGTTTCCTGCAGCACGAATTCGATCAGCCGGTTGCGGGGCGCAAACAGCGCCAGCCAGGCACCGCCACCGGCGGCAGGCGACAGGCGCGAGGGATAGCCGGGCAGATGCGCCAGCACCGTCGAGCGGCTGCCTGTCGCGCCGTCGAAGCGGATAAGTTGGTGCCGCCAGCTCTCGCTGACCAACACATCCTTGCCGGTTGGATGCAGCCCATAGGGAAAGGCGATGTCACCGGCGAGCTTGCGGAATTCGCTGCCTGCCGGTTCGCGCTTCCACAGCGAACCAGAAGCGCCCTTCTTCATCAGATCGGCGGCCCATTGCGACGGCCCGTGTTCGGCCGAGCCATTGGTCAGCCAAAGCGTGCCATCTTCTGCGTAGGCGAGCGCTGTGATGCAGCGGATTTCGGCCGGTAGCGGAGCGTCCTTACCCGCGATCAACAGCCTGCCGTTTTCGAGCCCGACCGTCAGTTCGCCGGCGGGCGAGCGCGCGAGCGCTGTGACCGGGGACGGAAATGTCTCGACTATCGTCGGCGCGGCACCGGCGGCGAGCGCATAGACGGCATTGCCGCTGGCCGCCAGCAACCGGTCCTTATCGATCAGCAGGTTGTCAGGCTCCGGCAGTTCAACAAAAGCCGGAGCATCGTCCAGCAGCGTATTCGGCCTGAAGGCGCCATCGAGCGGCGGGATTGTCACCGCCTTGCCGCGAAAGATGTCAAGGATCGGGTCCAGCATCATGGCTTCGCTCCCCAATAGGAAGCGGGGCTGGTCCAGTTCGGGTCGGCACCGGCAATCCGGTAGCGGCCGATCCGATTGTTGAGGATGCCGCCGACGAACAGATAGCCTTTGTGCTCGCGCATCGAGGTGACCATCGGATGCGCGGCGCCCGACAGGTCGCCCATCGCTTCGACGATGCCGCCCTTCTCGTTGAATTTGACCACACCGCCGGTGTTGATGTTGGGGAACAGCCATTCGTCCTGCGGCAGCCGGCGCGTCATGCGCTTGCGCATGTCGGGATGGCGCAGCGACAGGTCGAAGCTCGGCGTGCGCATGCCGAGCCAGGCCATCCAGTAGTTGCCGTTGGAGGCGCGGTTGATGTTGTCGGGGTAGCCCGGCATGTCGCGGATGACGCATTCGGCGGTGCCTGCTTTCGGCCCTTCCAGCCAGTAGCGGTGCACGCGGCAGGCCCAGCTTTCGGCAAAGAACAGCGACTTGCCGTCATGCGCCATGCACACGCCGTTGGTGTAGCGGTAGCCGTCGAGCAATGTCTTCGTCGAAGCGTCCTTCGGGTCATAGACGAGCAGCCGCCCGGTGGCGCGGTTCTCGATCGAGTCCAGCGCCCAGTCGTGGGCGTCATAGCGCTTGGTGGAATCGGTGAAGTAGATGCGGCCGTCCGGCGCGATGTCGCAATCATTGGGATCGCGCAGCCGCGCATCGTCGACGATCGAAGTCCAGGAGCGCGACGTTTCCGCCGATAGCCGCTTCACCTCCCGCTCCGGCGAGACCGAATAAAGGCCCATCGCGCCGACGCAGCTGATCAGATTGCCTGTTTTGTCGAAGGCCAGGCCGAGCGGAAAGCCGCCAATATGGGCAAAGACCTCCGAACGTTTGTAATCCGGCGCAAAGAAACGGACGATCTCGCCATGCCTGGTGCCGCAATAGAGATGGTCGTCGCGGTCGAGGATGACGTCTTCCGGCCCTTCCAGCTCGCCAAGCCCGATATGGTCGGCCTCCGATAGGCGATTGTCGAGCTCGTAAGGCGTGCCGGAGCCCGGTGCGGCCGACTGCGTTGCCCCCATCTTCAAATAGACCGGTGCGACATAGACCTCGTCCAGCACCTTGTGGCGGTTCTTCAGCCAGCGAATGTCGATGGTGACCGCCACGGCCAGCATGATGCCCAACACCATCTGGTTGGTGCCGGTGCCATAGCCCAGCCGGATCAGCCCGTTGGTCATCGTCAGCACGATGATCGCGCCCATCAGCCCCTTGATCACCGAACCGCGGCCGCCGCCCAGGCTGACGCCGCCGACGACCGCTGCTGTCAAAGCCATGACCTCGAGATTGAGCCCTGTGCCCGGCCCTGCCCCGCTCAGCCGGCAGGCGATGAGGAAGCCGCCGAGCGAGGCGCAGAAGCCGGAGAACACATAGGTCATGAACACGGTGCGGCGCACGCGGATGCCGGCATTGTGGGCCGATCGCCGCGACCCGCCCACCGCCTGCACATGCCAGCCGGGCCGCGAGCGCGTCAGCGCGACATGGGTGATGATGGCCAGGATAATCGCCGCCCACACCGCAACCGAAAGGCCCCAGAAGGTATCGTCGCCGATGAAGTCCAGCACATCCGATGTGGCATCGGAAAGCTGGACGTCGGCGGCATAGGTGGTGACCAATATGTCGAACAGCGCCCGCCCGAAGATGAAGGTGACCAGTGTCGTCAGGAAAGCGCGCAGCCTGAAATAGCCGATCAGATAACCATTGATCGCGCCGAACAGCAGCCCGGTGGCGATCGAGGCGGCCAGCGCCAGCCATACCGATTGTTCGAGGATGAAAAAGACGAACACGGCGGAAAAGCAGGACAGCGCGAAGATCGAGCCGACCGAAAGGTCGATGCCGCCGCCGAGCATGACCACCGTCATGCCGGTGACGACCAGCGAAAATTCGCCGAGCTGGCGGGTCGATTCCTGCAGCGACATCGGCTTGAAGAAGCCGGGAATGATCGAACCGAACACGCTGAGCGTCGCCACCAGCGCCAGGAACGGAATGGCGTTATCAGTCCAGCGTTTGCTTAGGATCTCGCCGACAAGGTGGTCGGGCACGAGATTGTAGCGCCAGGATTGAAGGCGTTCGCGAAAGGACATCGGTTGCTGCTGCCACTCAAGAGAGAAAGAGGCGGCCGAACAAGGTCCGGCCACCTCGTCGATGCTTGCAACGGACCCGCGGTTTACTTGGCCGCAGCTTGGGCTTGCAGTGCTTTCAAGTCCCAGCAGCTGTCTGGCTTGAGGTCGGCCTTGGTCGTCGCCTTCTCCAGCGTGTAGATGTAGGTGTGCGAGGTGCCGGCTGGCTGGCCACTCTGCAACAGGAACTTGATGACGGCGTTCATGTCGCCCGACTGGCGGGCAAGGTCGGTCATCACCACCGCGCCATAGGTGCCGTCCTGCAGCTTGTCGCAGTCGGCAGTCTTTTCGCCGCCGCCGGTGGTGACCAGAAAGACTTTGCCCTCGAGCTTGGCATCGCGGATCGCAGCAGATGCGCCCGTCGCGTCGCCGTCCCAGAAATCGATGATGGCGCAGATGTCGGGGTTCTGCTGCAGCATCGTCGTCGTCACGTTGCGCGAGGTCGTCGCATCCCAGTTCGAGTCAGGCTTGGCCACGACTTTGAAGTCGGGGTTCTTGTCCAGCACCTTCATAATGCCGGCATATTGATAGAGGCTCGACGAGTTGGCCTGGTCGCCCTGCACCAGCCCGATCTTCTTGGAGGAGTTCGGCCCACAACCCTTGATCGCCGCATCGGCTTCCAGCTGGCCGAGCCGATCCCAGTCGCTGCCGACAAAGGCATCGGCCGGGAAGTTCGCCGGATTGTCGACCAGCAGGACATAGGTGCCGGCGGCCTGCGCCTTCTTCATCAGCTTGGCATAGGAGTTGAGGTCCGGCGAATGGATGATCAGCACGTCCGGCCTGGTGTCAGACGAAATAGCGTCGGTTATCGCCTGCGCGCCGGCATCGACCACCCAGTTCGGGTCACGCGTCTCGAACACGCCGCCCCAGGCCTCGACCTCGGTCTTCAGGTAATGCGCCCAGCCCTGTGCCAGATCGAAGCCCATCGCCATCGGCACCAGCATCACGCGCTTGCCCTTGAGCGCTTGCGAATAGGCGCCCGGACCCGGATCTTCGGCGGCGAAGCCTGGCGCCACGAAGGCGGAGACGGCAAGCGCTGCCGCGGCGGCCATAAACGTCCTGATCATTTTCATGTCACATCCTCTGGTTTGGTCGTTGTCGTTCGCGGCCGGCCCCAACCGTTCGCGTCAGTCTAAATGTCGCCTTGCTGCGCGGTCTGCTCGTCGCGCGGATTGATGAACCCATCGACGATGATCGCCGCCAGCAGGATCGCCGCCTTGATCAGGTTCTGATAGAGCAGCGGAATGTCGATGATGGTCATGGCGTTGAGCAGGATGCCGATCAGCGCGGCACCCACCAGCACGTTGCGCACCCCGCCCCGCCCGCCCGATAGACCGATGCCGCCGATCACCGCCACCAGCACGATGTCGTAGAGCAGCGTGGAATTGACGATGCGGGTGTTGATCGAATGCAGGCTGGCGGCGGTGAGCAAGCCGGCAATCAGCGAGACCAAGGCCGACAACACGTAGCGCAGCACCAGCATCGGGCGCACTGGAATGCCGATATTGCGCGCCGCAACCGGGTTGTCGCCGGCGAAATAGACGTAGCGGCCCCATTTGGTGTAGCGCAGGAACAGGAAAAAGGCGAAAGCCAGCCCGGCGAAGACAAAAACCTCGACCGGGATGTCGAGGAACCGAAGCCCGCCCAGAAGCTCGACCCAATGGCCGGGCGGCACCGGCACGGCGTCCTGTGTGATCAATTGTGAGCGCACATAGCCGAAGACCAAGGACGCGGTCGCCAGCGTCACGAAGATCGCCGGAACCTCGGCGTAGGCGACCAAAATGCCGTTCAAAAGCCCGATGGCGAGAACGCCGGCTAGCACATAGGCGAAGGCCAGCCCGTCGGACATCCCCGAATTCAGCAATTGCAGATACCAGGCGACCGACATCGCCATGATCGCCACCGCCGACAGGTCGATGCCCCTGCCGATAATGACGACCGCCATGCCGAGCGCCAATATGCCCAGCACCGAGACCGAGCGCACGATGGCAACGAGATTGTTCGAATTGATAAACCCGGGCAGTCCGATCGCGGCGGCAATGAACAGCACGACCGCGATGGCAAAGACAATGCCCTCCTGGTTCAGGCTTCTCCAGTTTAGCCAGCCGGTCGCGTTCATTGCCCGCTTTCACCCGCGATGGCTACGCCCTGCTCCCTCTGCGGCCATCGGAACGAAAGCTAATCGGCTCAAGACCAATTCGTCAAATGAATCCGCATTGCAGGCCGGCTTGCGAGGAAATTCCGCGGTTGGACGCACCGATTGGCGAGGCTGGCGCAATGCCCGGAACTCAAGCACTTTTGCAATTGATCGTGCCGATCGAACCGCTGGTAAAGGTTTGCTCCCGGACGAGCGGAGCAGGCAGAATTCATGTCCGCGCTCGCCGCGCAGTTCCTGCATCAAATCCGCAAAACATGGCCCGAGACCTCGGCGCCGGCAGCCCTCGGCAGCGCCAGGAAGCGGAACGAGGCGACGAGCCCGATTGCGCCGATCACCAGGAAGGCCAGTCGGAAGTCGACGAGATCGAGCGCCGCCGCGCCTCTGGCGATCTGCGACAGGTTGAGCAGTGCCGCCGCGACCGCTACGCCGAACAGCATCGCCACCTGCTGCAGCATGCTGGACAACGTCGCCGCCGAGCTGCGCTGCGGTGAGGCCACATCGGCGAAAGCCAGCGTGTTGAGCGCTGTGAACTGCATCGAACGCGACAGTCCGGCGATCAGCATCAGCACCACCACCAACGCTTGCGGCGTCTGCGGCGAAAGCGCCGCGCAGGCCATGATCGACAAAGAGGCGATCACCCCGTTGACGATCAGCACCGAACGGAAGCCGAACCGCCTCAGCGTCGGCGTCGTCACCGTCTTCATGCCGAGATTGCCGAGGAAATAGGCCAGGATCATCATGCCAGCATCGACCGGGCTCAGACCGAAGCCGACCTGGAACAAAAGCGGCAGCAGGAATGGCGTGGCGTTGATGGCGATCCGGAAAATCGTGCCGGCCGAAAGCGTCGAGATGGCAAAGGTCTGCACCTTGAAGGCTGTGAGATCGAGCAGCGGATGGTTGGCGCGTCGCAGATGCCGCACCGCCAGCCAGCCGACCAAAATGCCCGTACCGAGCAGTGCCACGGTCGGCAACACCCCCCCTCGCGGATGCGCGATGCGCTCGAGGCCATAGAGCATCGCGGCGAGCCCTACCGAGGTCAGCAGGAAGCCCGGCCAGTCGAGCGGCTTGGCCCCAGCTTCGCGGTCGCCGGGAATGAAGCGGGCGACCAGCGCCAAACCGGCAACCCCAAGGGGAATGTTGATGAAGAAATTCCAGTGCCAGGAGACATAGGTGGTGATGAAGCCGCCAAGCACCGGCCCGACCACCGGCGCGAACAGCGCCGGCCAGGTGATCAGCGCCGTAGCGTTGAGAAGCTCGGATTTCGGCGCATTGCGCAGCACCAGGATGCGGCCGACCGGCGTCATCAGCGCGCTGCCCAGGCCCTGCACGGCACGTGCGGCGACGAATTCAGCCAGGTTCTGCGAGACGCCGCAGGCGAGCGAGGCCAGCGTGAACAGGGCAATCGCCATGAGGAAGATGTTGCGCGCGCCGAAACGGTCCGCGAGCCAGCCGGACAGTGGCACGAACACCGCCATGGTCAGCATATAGACGGTTATGCCGATGCTCATCGCCACCGCCGGCACGCCGAAGGATTCTCCCATCTGCGGCAGCGAGGTCGAGATGATGGTCGAATCCAGAAGCTGCATGAAGAAGGCGACGGCGACGATCAGCGCCACCCGCCGGGCTTGCCGCGCCGCCGGCGCGGTTTCGGGTAAGGCTTTGTCTTCGGGAATGGCGGTCATGCGTAGAACTGTCCGAAGGGGAATCTTCTCCCGCCCCATCGGCAGCCGCACAAATGTCCGGCAAACCGATGACGCACCGGTTTCAACAGCATTTGGCCGGTGCCGTCCAGACATGGACCAACAAACTTTCGTGTGGCATCGCAGCCCGGCTATGCGATGACCTGGCCCTGCCGCCGAACCGGCGTTTTACGATCCGCGATGGCGCTTCGCGCCACTGCCGGCGTGTCTCATGCGGCTTCGATCTTCTCCAGGAACAGGCTGAGCTGGTCCGGGTCCATGTGCACGACGTGCCTGTCTTCGGGATACGCCAGGCTGTTCACATCGGCGACATATTCGGAAAAGGCAGCGATGCGTTCGGCCTGCAGCCGATCGTATTCGGCGGCGAAATTGCGATAGACCTTGGAATGGCGCGGCATGTGGCCACGGTTCTGGCCGAGGATATCGTCTGCGAACAGGTATTGCGCATCGCAGCCGGTGCCCGCCCCCATAGACAACATGATCAGCGATGTGCGTTCCGAAATCGCCTTGGCCACCTCGACTGGCACCACCTCGATCTCGGCGCCGATCGCGCCGGCGGCCTCCAGTTGCTTCACCGCCTCGAACACCTGCATGGCGGTATCGGCGGTCTTGCCGACGGCCTTGAAGCCGCCGGTCCAGGTGGCGCGTGACGGGATGAGGCCGACATGCCCGATCACCGGAATTGCATCGTCGGCCATCCGTTTGATGGTGGCGTAGCCGGCGCTGCAATAGACCGCATCGGCGCTGGCCTTGTAGAGCCGGAACGCCCAGCGGACGAAATCATCGGCGGTGCCGATCTCGAAGAAATTCTCGCCCGGCATGGTGAACAGGCTGGGTGCCGCATCGCGATATTGCGGATTGAGCACCAGCTCCGGCGGCACCGAGACGATATCGACGCCGGCGCGTTCGGCGGCCTCGGCCTCGTCCATCGTCAGCACGCGCAGCATCGTCAGCTGCCGCTTGCCCTTCATGGCGCGCAGGTCGGCGACGGTCGGTCTTTTCCGGCTCATGGATTTTGGTCCCCTTTGCTACGTGACAGAAGGCCGGTCAGGCGATCTGGATCATCACCTTGCCAGCTTCGACCTTGACTGGATAGGTCGCGAGATTGACGCAAACGGGAGCGCCCTTCGCCTGGCCGGTCTTGTAATTGAAGCGGCCATTGTGCTTGGGGCATTCGATGATGTCGTCCATGACAAGCCCGTCGGCCAGATGAGCCTGTTCATGCGTACAAAACCCGTCGGTGGCGAAGAATTCATCGTCCGGCGAACGGTAGATCGCGAAGGTGCGGCCGCCATGGTCGAAGCGGATGACATCTTCCTCTTCGACATCGTCCACGGCGCACGCTTCGACCCAATCGGCCATCTCTGCTTCTCCTGAAATTTCTGCGTTGCGCTCGTGCAGTGCCTACTCAGCCGCTGCCGACATGTTCACTTCGTGGAACTCGCCACGATAGGGCCGTGCCGTTGGCGGCAGTTCGCGCTTAAGGAAATAATCCTCGTATTTGAGCTGCCTGAGCAGGACCGGCCAGACCTCGCGATAGGCATGCCATATCGACGGGTTCGCCTCGGGCAGATCGTGCTTGATCAGTTCATGCAGCCTGGGCAGCGCGTGATACGGTACCATCGGGAACATGTGATGCTCGACGTGGTAGTTCATGTTCCAGTAGATGAACCGGCTGATCGGATTCATGTAGACGGTCCTGGTGTTGAGCCGGTGGTCGACGACGTTGTCGGCCAGACCGATATGCTGCAGCAGGCCGGTCAGCACCATGTGCCAGGTGCCGTAGAGGCGCGGCACGCCGATGAGCACCACCGGTATCCACGACCGCATGAACACGGCGAGCGCGATCGTCGCGATGTAGATCGCGATATGCCAGCGCGCCGCGATGACGGCCTTGTGCTGTTCCATCTCGGGAACGTAGCTTTTCTCGTCGGGCGTCAGCTTGCCGAACGCCTGGCGTACCAGCGCCGGAAGCGAATAGCGAAAATCGAGGATGCCGGTGAAAGCCAGCGCGGCACGCAGCAGGTCCGGCGGGCGCATCACGGCGATCTCGGCGTCGCGGCCGACGATGATCGTGTCCGTATGGTGCCGGGCATGGCTCCAGCGCCAGGTCACCGGATTGCGCATCAGCATGAAGCTGGCGATCTGGTAGACGACATCGTTCATCCAGCGCGTGCGGAAAGCCGTGCCGTGGCCGCATTCGTGCCAACGCGAGTCGCTGGAGGAGCCGTAGAGCACGCCGTAGACGAAGAAGAACGGCACGCACCACCAGGTGCCCCAGAAATAGATGGCGCCGGCGGCGGAGCCGAGGATGGCGATGATCCAGATGATCGTGTCGCGGATCGCCGGGCCGTCTGAGCGCTGCATCAACTCCTTGATCGCCTTGCGGGGGACATCGGTGTGGTACCACTCCGCCGAGGCCAGTCCCGTCTCGATCGCCCTGCGCGTGCTTTCGCCGACCAGGCTGTAATCGCGCTTTACCGTGCCAGCCATTGTGACCTCCAATTCCAGCTCGGCCGCGAACCCTCCCCGCTCCGGCCGGGACCAGCCTCCCAACTGGTGTCTCGTATCGTCCTAGCCATTATCACGACCTGCCTCCAAGAACAGGAAAACGGCCCGACGGCTGGGGATAATCCTGCTGCGGCTGCCTGGCGATTGCCGCGATCCGGCTCTCGGCGGCGGCGATCTCGCCGGCGCCGTCGAGAACCCGGAACACCGCATCGTACGAGCGGCTCTCGCCGTGCTCCAGCCAGATCATCTCGCCGCGTTCGCGCGCCGCCAGATTTCCCAGCACATGATGCGTCGACGGCTCGATGCCAAGCGCGTACTGTCCAGCCTGGAAATTCTGCCATTGGTAGGTGCAGGGCAATTGGTCCTTGCGCGTGACCACCTCGAACCCGAGGCCGAGCCTATCGTTGACCACCGCCACCGGGACTTCGCCGGTGCTGCCAGCGCCGAGCTCGTGCTGCCAGACCTGTTCGCTGAAACGCGGCTGCGGCGCCGGGACCGTGCGATAGCCGACCTTTTGCGCCTCATAACGCTCGCCGGCATGCCCGGCCCAAACGACATCCCTTATCGGCGCCAGATAGCGCGCGCCCTCGTCAAGCACCGGATGGCTGACATTGATGTGGTAGAAAAACATATGCGGTGTTCGGTTGAAACCGTGATTGACGACACGGTCCGAAAGCCGGATCTCGTTGCCGCCGACATCGGCCTCGATCCGCCGCAATAGATGCAGATCCTCGCCGAATACAGTCGATTGCTGGACGATGCCTTCGGCCCACAACACGCAGCGGTCGCCGTCCCAGGTCTCGCCGTAGCCACTCAGCCGCGCCGGGATGGTGCTGATGCGGCCATGCAGCGAATGGCGCACCGTCTTCTTCGGCGGATAGTTGTAGGTGTCGGCGGGTACCTCGTTCATGAACAATATATGGTCGAGGCCGCAGGTCAGTAGAAGGCCGGAAAACGACCGCGCCCAGGCCAGCCCGTCCTCGCCTTCATACTCGTGCAGGCCGGGATTGCGAAAGCCGCTCGGCGAATGCCAGCCGATCGCCTGGCCCTTGAAGTCGCAATCGGCGATATCGAGCGCCCGGTCGACCAGCGCGGTGAAGCGCAGGCCCGAGCCGGTGCGGAATTCGAGCATGCGGATGCCGCGCTCGACGCCGTCGCCAAGCGTCATCAGTCGCACGCCGGCGAACTGCGACAGCATGCCCGAGCGTTCCGAGACCTGCCGGCGCGACAGCGTCTTGCCGTAAAGCTCTACCATGTGACGGCCAGTTCCTTCACTTTGCTCCCGTCCTTCACTTGGCTCTCGTCTCCTTGAGCAGGGCCGACATGTCGGCGCCGGTGATGATACTTTCCACGGTCAGCAGGTCGGTGTCGGCGACCGTCTGCTCGGCGACGATCTCGCCGCGCCGCATGACGATGATGCGGTCGGCGACCTGGAAGACGTGATGGATGTTGTGGGTGATCAAAAGCACCGAGTGACCGGCGTCGCGCACTTCCTTGACGAAGCGCAGCACGCCGTGCGTTTCCTCGACGCCGAGATTGTTGGTCGGCTCGTCGAGGATGATAACCTTGGCGGCGAACTGCATGGCGCGCGAGATGGCGATCGACTGGCGTTCGCCGCCCGACAGCGTGCTGACCAGCGCATCGGCGTCGAGCTTCTTCGAGATGCCGACGCGCTTCAAAAGAGCCGAGGCGGCATCGCGCAATTGCGCGAGATCGAGCGGCGCGAACACACCCAGCCATTTGAGGTTGACCGGCTCGCGGCCGAGGAAAAGATTGCGCGCGATGCTGAGGTCCGGTGCCAGCGAGGTGTCCTGGTGGATGGTCTCGATGCCGAGATCCATCGCATCGCGCGTCGAGCGGATGGAGACCTTCTGGCCGCGCACATAGATGTCGCCGCGGTCGACCGGAAACACCCCGGAGATCGCCTTGATCAACGTCGATTTGCCGGCGCCGTTGTCGCCGAGCAAGGCCACAACTTCGCCCTCGTTGAGCGTGAAGGAGGCGCTCTTCAGGGCGCGGACGCTGCCGAAGGACTTTTGCAGGTTGTGCAGCCGAAGCACTTCCATGGTCAGCTCCTGGCGGCGTTCTTCTGCAGCAAAGCGTGCAGAATGAGCATGGCAAGGATGATGACGCCGACGAAGATGTTGTAGGCGAGCCCAGGCACGCCGATCAGCACGATGCCGTTGCGGATGCTGCGCAGCATCAGCGCGCCGACGATGGTACCTAAAATGGTGCCGCGCCCACCGGTCAGCGCCGTGCCGCCGACCACCACCATGGCGATCACTTCGAGCTCGTAGCCGGTGCCTGCCACCGGCGAGGCGGCAGAAATGCGGAAGGCGCTGATCATGCCGGCGAGACCGGCCAGCACCGAGGTCAGGACGAACAGCCAGATCTTGACCGCATCGGCCGGCACACCACGCGCCACGGCGGCGTTACGGTTCGAGCCGATGGCGCTGATCCAGTTGCCGAGCTTGGCGTAGCGCAGCACATAGATCGCCAGTAGCGACAGGCCGATGAACCACCACAGCGAGGTATAGAAACGGAACGTTCCGATATTGAAGCTGCCGGCCAACAGCGTCACGAAGAACCCGGGCTGGTCCCAGGACTTCAGCGGAAAGCCTTGGGTGATGTAGAGGGCCGCGCCTCGCACCACGAGCAGCATCGACAGCGTCACCAGGAAGGAGGAGATGCCGATCTTGGTGACGATCAGCCCATTGATCGCACCGATCGCTATGCAGAGCAGCAGGCCGGCCAGCAGCGCCACGCCAATATCCACCCCGCCGTTCTGCACCAGCAGCATGACGACAACCGGCGCCAGTCCGAACACAGCACCGACCGAAAGGTCGAACTCGCCCGCCGTCAGAAGCAGCGTCATGCCGAGCGCGATGATGCCGAGCTCGGGCAGGAACGCCATCATGTTGGAGATGTTGAGCGGCGACAGGAAGTTCGCATCGGCGATCGCGAACACCGCCAGCAGGACGATCAGGATGACGAGCGACGAGAACTGCGGCGAGCGGATCAGGCTCGACCTGCGTTTGGCACGCGGCATTTCCTCTTCTGCGGCAATTGTCATGACAGCTCGAACCATACGCCAGGGTGAGGCCCGCCGCCTGCGCGGCGAGCGTCAGTTCCAATCACTTGTTGTAGAGTTTCAGGATCGGTTCGACGCTCGAGGCGTCGTAGAGGCTGAAAGTGTGGATGTCGTAGCCGATCGGTTCGCCGGCGGCGGCCAACCCGAGCAGCGCCACCGGCATGAAGCCCTGCGCCGACGGGAACTGCCAGGCAGCCGCGTTGACGAAACCGGCCTTGACGGACTCGGCCGTTTCCTTCGAATTGCCCCAGCCGACGACCGGAATCTTGCCGGCCGGCACGCCGGCGCCATCGAACACCCGCTTGACGCTGGCCGCGACGGAATCGCCGAGCGCGATGATTGCCGGCGGATTGTTGGCCACCATGTAGTCCGTCATCTTGGCGATGATGCCGGCCGGATCGGTGCCGCAATCGACCACGTCATATTTGATGCCGAGCGGATCGAAGACGCTGGCAATGCCTTCGGTCTCGAGCTGCTGGTAGCTGGCACCCGGCACTTCGACCGGCAGGAACACCTTGTCGCCCTGCTTCACCATTTTGTGGTCGACCAGATATTTCGCCCAGATGACACCGGCTTCCCTAAGGTCGGCGCCGACATAGGCTTGCCGGCCGGTTGCCGGATCGTCGGTGTTGAAGAACACGATCGGGATGCCGGCCGCCTTCGCTGCCTTGACCTCCTCGGTCCACAGGCCGGGCTGCGCCGAAGTCGTGGCGATGCCGTCCGGCTTGGCGGCGAGTGCCGAGTTGAAGGCTTCCTTCTGCGCCGCCATGTCGCCGCCGCTGAACGAGATCTTGCAGGTCACCTTGAGCTGGTCGCAGGCCTTGGTCGCGCCGGCATTCCAGTCGATCCAGAAGGCATCCGACGGGCCGCCATGCGACAACAGGTAGAACGTCTTCTGGGCGTCCTGCGCCACCGCCGGAGTACCCAGCGTTGCACCGGCTAGAACCGTCGCGGCAGCCGCGATTTTCAACGCGAATTTCAACATTTCTCTTCCTCCCTTGTTTCGTAGCCGAACCGCGCCATCACAGTCCGTTGGCGCGGAATTTCCCATCGAGGAATTTCTTGGCGCGCGGCACGTCGTCTTCCGAAAGATGCTCGATGATGACCGGGATGTTCGGGTGCTTTTCGGCCAGCCGCTTGAGATAAAGGTCGTAGTTCAGCGAACCGAGGCCGGGCGCCGGCAGCTCGATCTCACCGACGCCGCGGAAAGTGTGGCTCTCCAGCGCGTCCTCGTCGCCAATGTCTGCGTGCTTCTCCGACTTGTCGCCGCCGGAACGCTTGACGTCCTTGGCGTGGGCGATCTTGATCTTGTCGGTCAGCGTGTCGAACACCTGGTTCAGGATCTGATCCATCCGGTCGATATTGTGGGTTTCGAAATAGTTGGTCGGGTCCATCAACAGGCCGAGGCCTGGGTGGTCGACCTGCGCGAACATCCTCACCGTCTCCTCGACCGAGCCGACGACATTGTTGACATAGGTTTCGAGCAGGAAGGCCGCGCCGTGGTCATAGGCCGTCTGGGCAAGGTCGGCGATGACCTTGCGGCATTCCTCGAACCCTTCCTCGGTCTTGTTCTTCGGGTGATGCACCCAGTCGGATTCGGTGTTGTAGGTACCCGTTTCCGAGATCACGTAAGGGGTGCCGAAATGGCGCGCGTTGCGGATGATCTCCTTCAAATAGCCGACGCGCCTCTCGCGCTCGCCCATATCCGGATGGATGATGTTGGTGTAGCCCGACACACAGCAGATCGGCAGATTGTGGTCGCGGAACGTATCGCGGACGGTCTTGGCCTTGTCCTTGGTGATCTGCCCGGACGACAGGTCGATATCCCTGAAATGCAGGTCGAGCTGCACGGTGTTGAAATCGAGCGCACGGATCTTCTGCGCGGTTTCCTTGAGGCCATACGGGAAATAACCCGTGAAAATACCTGCCTGCATCATGGTGTGAATTCCTCCCTGTAAGTGATTCAGTCAGTTGATATTTCGGAAAGGTTGACCGTCCGGCCTTTGTCGATCGAGCGGTAGCCGGCTTCGACCAGCGCCATGGTCTTGACATTGTCCGCGACGGACAGCGCTGGCGGCTCGCCCGTCTTAACCGCGTGCTGAAGCTGCTCCATGACGCCGATGAAAGCATGCGGGAACCACATCGTGTCCCAGCTGGGTGTCACCCATTGACCATCGGTGGTCTCGGTCGAGGCGTAGGTCAGCGTCGACGCAGCGCCCGTCGGCCAGCCGATGGTGCCTTTGGCGACACCCTTGGTGCCGTCGACGCGCCAGTTGATGTGCTGGTCGTCCTGGTAGCCCTCCTGGCGCGGACCGGACCAGACATCCTCCAGCGATACGGCGAACACGCCGGACGGGAACCGCAGCGTCGACACGATGATGCCGTCCGAATGATCAAAGCGGGTGCGCGGATCCTTGCGGGTCAGGGTGGTGATCTCCAGGGGATCGCCGAACAGGAAGCGCAGTACGTCGAGATGGTGGACGCTCATATTGGCGAGCGTCAGCCGGTCATAGTCCTCGAGGAAGGTCTGCCAGTGCGGGATCGCATGCATGTCGATCTGGGCGAAGACGATGTCGCCGAGCGCGCCGCTGTCGATGATCTGCTTCAAGACGCGCATCGACTGGTCGTAACGCATGTTCTGGTTGACCGAGAGGATCTTGCCGGCCTTGGCCGCCTCGTCGCGCAGTTTGACGGCTTCATCGAGCGACAGCGCCAGTGGCTTCTGCGCCAGGATCGCCTTGATATGTGCTTGGTTCAGCGCATGGCGGATCAGCGCCGGCTGCTGGTCCGGCGGAAAGGCAAGATCGATGATCTCGACGTTCTTGTCCTCGATGAGTTGTTCTGGCGTGTTATGGACGGTCGGGATATTCCAGCGCTTGGCGACCTTCTCGGCGCTGGGCTTGGTGCGCGAGGCGATCGCCACCACCGGAAAACCGGCTTCCTTGTAGGCGGCAAGGTGACATTCGGCCATGATCATACCGGCGCCGACGCAGCCGATCCTGTATTCCCTGGTGCGGACTTTAACGTCCGGCTCGAAGCCGTTGCCCGCTATTTCTTCGCTTGCCATATGTTCCTCCCGAAGCTCGTTTCTTGCAGCCGCCGTCATCTTGCCAGCGCTTCCCCGCTTTGCCCGAAATAATGCACCCTGCCCGGCTCGCAGGATATCGCCACCATCGCGTCCGGCCTGATGTCCGGCTGGCCGCGCAACAGCGCCCGCAGGCGCGCCTGCCCGGCGGCGAGCGTCACCACGGTGTAGCCGCCGAGCGGCTCGACCTCGAACACTCGCGCCGGGCGGCCCGCGCCCCCGTCCGAGATTCCATCCGACCAGGCCTTGACCTTGATGTCTTCCGGCCTGAGCCCGATCTCGACGGCATCGGCCGGCGCCGCCTTGTCCGCGATGCGGATCGTGCCTTCGGCCGCCTCCACGCCTTCCGCGCCGTGCACCGACTTCAATATGTTCATCATCGGCGAGCCGAGCAGCCGCGCCACATAGGTGCTGGCCGGCCGGTCATAGATCTCGGCCGGCGCGCCGATCTGCCTGATCTTGCCGCTCTCCAGTATGGCCATGCGGTCGGCGACCGACATCGCCTCTTCCTGGTCGTGCGTGACATAGATCAGCGTCTTGCCGAGCTCGCGCTGGATGCGCTTGAGCTCGACGCGCGTCTCCTCGCGCAGCCGGGCGTCGAGCGCCGAGATCGGATCGTCCATCAAATAGGCAGCCGGATCACGCACCAGCGCGCGGGCGATCGCGACGCGCTGCCGCTCACCGCCGGAAAGCTGCGCCGGCGGTTTGTGCAGGATATGTCTGATATGCAGCTTGGCCGCGACATCGGCGACGCGTTTTTCGATCTCGGCTTCTGCCACCTTCCGCTCGACCAAAGGAAAACGGATGTTGTCGCGCGCGCTCATATGCGGGAACAGCGCCAGATTCTGGAACACCATGGCGACATTGCGCTCCGCCGGCGACACCGTGTTGACCGGCTTGCCGCCAATCAGGATCTCGCCCGTGTCCGGGGTTTCCAGCCCGAGCACCAGACGGAGTATCGTCGACTTGCCCGACAGCGGCGGCCCGAAGAAGCAGAAGAACTCGTTGTCGTTGACCGCGAACGAGGCATCGTCGACAGCCAGCGTGCCGCCATAGCGTTTTGTCACATTACGGAAAACGATATCGGCCATCTCAACCTGCTCTCAACGCAAGGCCGGTAGCGGCGTCGAAGACGCGCACCGCCTCCGCCGCAGGCGCGACGACGGCTGTCTGCCCGATCGCCAGCCCGACATCATTGTCGAACACCGCCTTCACCGCGGTCTCTCCCTCGCCAAGATGGATGATGGTGCGCGCGCCGATCCGCTCGACGAAACTCACCGGCATGCAGAGGCCACGGCCGCTTTCGGCCAGCGTCACCTGCTCCGGTCGAAAGCCATAAAACACCTCGCCGCGCATCCGGCTGGCGGCATCGGCGATCTCGACCGGCAGCGGCGGCGTCGCCCCGAGTGGGCCAAGATCGACGACCAGGCCACGGTCACTTTCCGCCAACCAGCCCTTGAGCAGGTTCATGCCCGGCGCACCGATGAAGCGGGCGACGAAGACGTTGGCCGGGTTGTTGTAGACTTCCAGTGGCGTGCCGACCTGCTGCAGCACGCCGTGGTCCATCACCGCGATGCGGTCGGCCATGGTCATCGCTTCGAGCTGATCGTGGGTGACGTAGACCATGGTCTGCCGGAACTGCCGCTGCAGTTGCTTTAATTCGGTCCGCATCACCGCCCGGAAGGCGGCGTCGACATTGGACAGTGGCTCGTCGAGCAGGAAGATCGCCGGCTCCATGATCGCCGAACGGCCAATCGCCACCCGCTGCAATATGTTGACCGAAAGCCGGTCGGCCTTGCGGTCGAGCAGCGGCGTCAGCTGCAGCATCTCGGCAATGGCGCCGACGCGGCGGTCGATCTCGGCCTTTGGTGCGCCGCGCATTTTCGGGCCGTAGGCGAGGTTCTGCCGCACGCTCATATGAGTGAAGATCGCATAGTTCTGGAAGACGAAGCCGACGCCGCGCCGCCCCATCGGCACGCCGGCCATGTCGCGTTCGCCGAACAGGATCTTGCCGCTGGTCGGCTCTTCCATGCCGGCGATCATGTTCATCGTCGTCGACTTGCCGCAGCCGGACGGCCCGAGCAGCGCCATGAACTCGCCGTCGGCAATGGCCAGATCCATCGTCTGCAGCGCAGTGAAGTCGCCAAATTTCTTGACAAGGTTTTGCAGATGGATCGTGCTCATGCCGCCACCTCGCGTACCCGGGCCATGCGTTTCATGGCAAACACAGCGGCGATGGACAGCACGATCAATATGGCCAGCGCGATTGCCGCCACATAGCTCCAGATCAGGTCCTGCGTGGTGAGCTTGTAGATGTAAACGGAGATGGTTTCGGTAGCGACCCCGGGACCGCCGCCGGTCATGATGTAGAGGGTGTCGAATATTTTGAAGTTCTCGATCACCCGGATCGCCAGCGCAATGATGATGATCGTCTTCATCTTCGGCAGCACGATGGTGACGAAGCGCTGCCAGGGGTTGGCGCCGAGCAGCGTCGCCGCCTTGATCTGGTCCTCCGGCACGCCGACCAGGCCGGCAAGCAGGATCAGGAACATTAGCGGCGTCCACTGCCAGATGTCGGCGACCATCACCGCGATCAGCGCCAGCGTCGGATCCGAGAGCCAGGCGATGGTGACGGGAAAGCCTGACATCGCCGACAGGATGTCGTTGACCGGGCCGCCCGACTGAAACAGCATGAAGAACATGTAGCCGGCCACCGCCGGCACCACCATCATCGGCATCAAGAGGATCGAATAGAAGATCCGCTTGCCGGGAAACTCGTCGGCAAACAGCGTCGCCAGCGCGAGGCCGAGCAGGAACTCCGCCGGCACGCAGACGATCATGACGATGGCCGTGCGCTTCAGCGCGCTCCAGAAGCGCGCGTCCGCGGCAAGGTCGGTGTAATTGGCGAAACTGTTCCACATCGACCAGGCATTCCACCAGCCGGTGCCCGACAGCGGCGACCAGTCGGTCAGGCTGATGTAGAGCTGCATCAGCAGCGGGAAGACGGCGATGAACAGCACCAGGATCTGCGCCGGCAGGGTCAGCCGGAATCCGAGCCGCGCGCCCTCGTCCGGCAACACCGACGCCGCCTTGGAGGCTTGCATGTCGCCCTCCGAAATCGTGGCTGTCACCGAGCTCATTGCTTGAGCGCCCCGAAGGTCAGCCCGCGCACCAGATGACGCTGGATGGCGATGCCCATGATCACCGGCGGCACCGCGGCGATCAGGCCGAGAGCTGCCTTGGCGCCGTAGAGCTGTCCGGTCATCGAGGAGGACAGCGAGGCCATGTAGACCGGGACCGTGACCCATTCGCGCGTCGTCAGAAGCAGCGCAATCAGATAGTCCGACCAGTTGAGGATGAAGACGAACAGCGCGGCACTGGCCAGCGGCGCCCGCATCATCGGCAGCGTGATGCGGGTGAAGACGCGCCACCGCGAACAGCCCTCGACCAGTGCCGCCTCCTCGATCTCGCGCGGCATGTCGTCGAAGAAGGTCTTCATCAGCCAGAAGGCGAAAGGCAGCGTGACGATGCCGTAGATCAGCGACAGCCCCCACCAGCTGTCGGTGAAGTTGAGGAAGGCCCACATGATCATCACCGGGGTCATGACCGCCATCGGCGGAAACAGGCGAAGCTGGATCAGCGCCAGCGGCAGGTTCTGGCCCGAGTTGAAGCGCGACAGCCCGTAGGCCGCCGCTGTGCCCGCCGACATGGCGATCGCCGTGCCGAACGTGGCCGACAGCAGCGACGACAGGATCGGCTTCAAAGCTGTGCGGTCGAGCGCGACGATAAGATTGTTGGTCGATTCACCGAAGACGAAGCGGAAATTGCTGAGTGTCGGGTTCTTCGGCCACCAGGTCAGGTCGGCGCCGGTCGCCGACCATTCGGCGATCGGCTTGAACGCCATCGACATCATCCACAGGATCGGCACCAGCGTCACCGCCATTGCCGCAAAGATCGCGGCATAGCGGAATATCTCGAAAGGAACTGAACGCTTCATCTTGCGGCTTTGCTGGGTCCTTCGTTATCGAGGGGAAGAGCAATCACTCCTCCCCTCTTTGGTAAGATCCGGGAGGATCAGGCGATCGGATCGAGAACGGTGGGCCAGGCCTCCTTGTTGGTCTTGATGGCTTCGAGAAGCTTCTCCTCGCCGGTGCGGCGGGCAATCTTCTTCCACTCGGCCTCGGTGTCGGCCATCGCCTGCTCTGCTGTCTTGGCCTTGGTCAGCGCGGCGACGAGGTTCTCGTCCAGCGCATTGTGGAAGGCGGTGGCGCCGGGATAGTTGATGGTGGGCACGGTGCGGGCGACCGTCTCGCGCACCACGTCCATGTGGTAAGCATGATAGGTCTGGCGGACCAGCGGATCGGAGAAATCCGACAGCCGGAACGGATCGAAGTAACCGCCCGGGTTGGCGGTCATCCACGCATAGATGCGACTAGATCCCAGCCATTGCAGGAACAGGTAGCAGGCCTCCGGGTTCTTGGCCTGCGAAGACACCGACGCCGACAGATTGAGCCACAGCACCGAACGGCTGACCAGCTTGCCGTCGATCTCGCGGCCGGGCGGCAGCATCGAGCCGATCTTGCCGGTGACAGCTGAATCCTTGTTGCCGGCATTATCGAGGAATTTCGGCAGATTGGAGAAGGCGCAGGTCATGGCCGCACCGCCCTTTGCGAAATTGCCGTACTGCTCCGGCCAGCCCCAGGAGATCGCATCCGGCGAATGGTGCGCAAGCGACGCGATGTACTCGCTGGTCGCCGCAATACCTTGCTCCGAATTGATCAGCGGCTTGCCGGTATCGTCGAACAAGAACTGATTGGGCGAAGCCATTGAGACATAACGCTGATACCAATTGGTATAGCCCCAGCCCTGGTTGCGCAGATCGGTCGAGCCGAACAGGCCCTTGTCCGGGCGCTGGAAGAAGGCTGCGATCTCGTCATGCTGCTTCCAGGTCTTCGGCGCCGCCAGTTCATAGTCGTATTTGTCGGAGAAGGCCTTCTTCTCGGCTGCGTCGCCGAACAGATCGGTGCGGTAGACCCAGGTCTGGAAGTCGCCATCCAGCGACACGCCATAGGTCGAGCCGCGATACTGATTGAGCAGCGAGACGCCCTTGGCGCCATTGACATAGCCGCGCTCGGGATCGTCCCATTCCGGCTTGTACTGCGCGACGAAGTCGTCGAGCTTGAGGATGCCCCCGGTTTCGGCGAGGTCGCCAAGACGGTTCCATTCGACCGCGTAGATGTCATACGCCCCACCCTTGGTGGAGATGTCCTGCATCGTCTTGGTGAATTCCTGGCCATTCGGCACACCGACGATCTCGAGCGGAATACCGGTTTCCTTCTCCCAGAGATCCTTGATCGACGGCGCACCGGCCGGAAACGGCTGTGTCAATTGGCCGATCGAACCATCGGACAGGCCAAGCACGATCTTGGCCGGCGCCTTGCCGGCGCCCTTCATCGCCTTGGCCGCCTCAATGGCGCGGCCCTCGGGCGTGTCGGCGCCATATTGATAGCGCTCCGAGCCGTCGAAGCCCGTCGGGCCACCGATCATGCCGGGCGCCAGGGCATCGGCCGCATAGGCACGGCTTGGGCGAATGAATTTCGGTGCGATACCTGCGGCAGCAACAAGGACTGCCGCCTTTCCACCGGACGCCAGCAAACGGCGCCGCGACACGCGGATCAAATTCGACATTGGAACTCCTCCCTCAGGGCCTTGTTCCTCCACGGCCCCTATGATGGATATTGACGGCACTATACGAAGCCTGTCAACATCATAAATAATCAAGACACCTCATAACATCTCATGGGAGGGGACGATGCTTGAATTTGAGGGAGCCAGGCTGCCCACCTCCCCGCTTTGGTCCGTTTCGGCATTTTGGTGTAGCGCGGCAGCTTGCGTATCGGCCAAGGCTGGTTACATCATTTCCCATCAGAATCGCGGCTGGCGATGAAGCTGCCGCTTCGACAGCGGACCCATGAAATGCGTAATCTCGATGCGCCCTTGGCGCATTTTGGAATGAGGTGATCGACAGTGCGGTCCACCCTGACAGACATAGCCCGGGAAGCCGGCGTTTCCGCCGCTACGGTCGACCGTGTGCTCAACAACCGCGCCGGGGTCAGGGCGCGCACCCGCGAGGTCGTGCTCGAAACGGCGCAACGGCTTGGCTATATCGCTGAAAATTCGAATAATCCGAACTCGCGCAACGCGATACCTGGTGAGGTTATACGGCTCGATTTCGCCCTGCCCGCCGGCACCAATTCCTTCATCAAGATGCTGCACCGCCAGATCGAGGCGCAGGCGCAGTCGCGGCCGGACCTCGACGTCCGCGTCGCCACTATCGAAGGCTTCAATCCGGACCGGCTTGCCCGGCTGCTGCAGGAATTGCACGGACAGACGCAAGGCGTCGGTGTGATCGCACTCGACCATCCGACGGTGCGCGAGGCGATCCGCTCGCTTTCGGCCAGCGGGGTCAAGGTCGTTACCATCGCTTCCGACATCCTGCATGTGCCGCGGGTCGCCTATATCGGCATCGACAACCGCGCCGCCGGCCGGCTCGCCGGCTACCTGCTCAACCGCTTCATGGGCGCCGGACGTCCGGGCAAGGTCGCGCTGTTCGCCGGTTCGCTCTCCTACCGCGGCCACGAAGAGCGCGAGATGGGCTTCCGCCACATACTGACGGAAGAATCGCCCAATCTGCAGATCGTCGAGATGCGCGAAATGCTCGACGATCGGGAAAAGGCCTATTCGGAGGCTTCCGCCCTGCTGGATCGGCACCCGGACCTGGCCGCCATCTACAATGTCGGCGCCGGCAACACCGGCATCGCCCGCGCGCTACGGGAACGCGGGCGGGCACTGTCGACGGTCTTTCTCGGCCATGAGGTAACGGAAGGCACCAAGGAGCTTTTGCTCGACGGCACGCTCGACGCGGTCATCGACCAGAACCCGCGCGTCGAAGCCCGCGAAGCGCTCAACACCTTGACCCATGCGGTCAGGGGATTGCCTTACGAACTGCACCAGCCAAGACTGCAGGTGATCTTCAGGGAAAGCATCCCGGAGATCTGAACGGAAGCTTGGGGCAGATGGGGCGCGAGTACCCACTGAACATGACGTCATAAAGTTCATGACTTAGTCGGCGCCTGTTGTCTCCGAATACAGCGCCTGCGCCAGGTCGCGGACCGCATCGGCGGTGCGCGGGCCAAAGCCGACCATATAGGCGCCGTCCAATACGATCAGCGCCTTTGCCTTCGCCGCCGGCGTGGCGCTCAGCGCGCGCGTGGCGAACACCTGCTCGGCGGTGGGTCCGCCCTTGCCGTCGCTCATCATCAGGATGACGTCGGGCGCCATTTCGATCAGCTTCTCCTCCGACGCTGCCTTGTAACCCTGCATTACGGCCATCGATTGATGCCGCCGGCATAGCGGATGATCGCGTCGGCCGCAGTGCCCGCACCGGCAGCACTCAGCCGCACGAGGCCGTGGAAGAACACCACCTTCTTGCGTCGCTCGGCCGGCATTTTCGCGGCGAGGTCGGTAGCGGCCTGGAAGGCGTCGAGCACTTGCCTTGAAACCTTCCTGCCCTTGTCCTCGAGGTGGAGCGAGGCGGCAATCAACGTAATCTTGTGGTCGATGCCTTGAGGACTGTTGTCTTCCGGGACAAGGACAATCGGGATCGCCAGCGATTTGAGCACTTCGATCGCCTCCGGCGGCCCGCTGTCTTCGGCCGCCAGGATCAGGTCCGGGCGAAGCGCAACCAAGCCTTCGGCGGACAACTGGCGCCGGTAGCCGACATTGGGCTTTTGCGCGACGGAAGCGGGATATTTGCTGCCGCGATCGACGGCGATGATCCGCTCGCCGGCACCCAGCGCATCGACGATCTCGGTAACATCGGAACCGAGTGTCAGGATCCTGGTTCCCGGACCGGTCGCGACGGTGCGCCCCGATGCATCGACAACCGTCTCGGCGGCCAGCGCCTTGAAGCCGCAAGACGGCGCAAGAGCAGAAAGCGCCAGCATCAGCACCGCCACCATCCCGCCCAATTGAAACCAGCGCGTCTGCCTCCACCGTCTACCGCTGCAGACCCCGCCGTTTCGCTGCTCCATTTTAGATAATTCGGTCATGGTCGCGGCCTGTAAAATTAAGTTGACTATTATCATCATGTTTTAATAAGTAGCCCTGCCCGGCCCGCGTGTCGAGGCTTCTCCATCATGCCAGCCAGGGCCAACGGCCGCCGCCAGCAATCTTTGCTTTTCCGGGGCTGCACGCATGAAACTGACAAGCAACAAAACCTTGATGGCGTGCACCGCGCTCGCCTTCGCGCTCGGCCTGTGTGCCGCGCCGCCCGCCGCAGCACAGGAGCCGGAGAAGAAGGGCGCCGCCGCCAAGGCCGACCGGCCGGTCAAGCCGCCCCAGCAGGCCAGGACTGGGCAGAACGAGCCGACCGTGCTCGACCTGATCACCATCTCGGCGACGATGATCAAGACGGCGATCATCGAATCGATGGCCGCCATCAGCGCCGTCGATCAGGAAGAACTCGAACGCATCCAGCCAGACACCGCCGCCGACATGTTCCGCACCACGCCCGGCGTTGCCGCCTCGATGAACGGCGACGATCCGGCGACCGCCATCAACATTCGCGGCCTCGAACAATATGGCCGCGTGGTGGTGACGCTCGACGGCGCCCGCCAGGATTACTGGCGCGTCGGCCACGGCTCGGGCTCATTCTATGTCGAGCCGGAACTGATCAAGGAAGCGACCGTCATTCGCGGCCCGGTCTCGAATGCCTATGGTTCGGGCGGCATCGGCGGCGTCGTCTCCTTCGAAACCAGGGATGCCGGCGATTTCCTCAAGCAGGAGGAACGCTGGGCGCTGAGCGAAAAGCTGGGCTATGAGGGTAATGGCGACGGCTTCACCACCAGCACCACCGGTGCCTACCGTTTCAGCGACGACGCCGACATCATCGGCAACGTCATTTACCGCGACCGCGACAGCTACACCGATGGCAATGGCGACACCGTGCCATGGACCGGAGAGAGCATCACCAGCGGCTATGTGAAGGCGACCCTGCGGCCCGCCGACGGCCACGAGCTCAAGCTCGGCGCGATCCTTCAGCGCTACAGCGACCAGGTCACCGGATCGAGCGGCTCGACCTCGCCGACGCTGAGCCGCTACGACACCGACACGACCAACCAGACCTACACGGCTGGCTATACGTGGAGGCCGGACGACAACGAGCTGGTCGACCTCAGTGTCAACGCCTACCACAACCGCACGCGCGCCGAGCAGACGCAGGTCTGGCCGGCAACGGCGATCGGCAACTTCCGCTACTACGACGTCGCCACGAGCGGCTTCAACCTGAAGAACTCCTCACGCTTCGATGCCTGGGAGATCGCTCACACCCTCACCTACGGCCTCGATTACTACTATCTGAAGGCTTCGTCGGACGCCGCGCATTTCGGCGCCGGCGAACAGCAGGGCTATGGTGGCTTCCTGCAATGGCAGGGCGACTATGAGAACTGGCTGCAGCTCATCGCCGCCATGCGCTATGACGGCTATCAACTCGACGGTGAGACAAAGACCGTGCCGCCGGCGGAAGCCTCGATTTCCGGCGACCGCTGGTCGCCGCGCCTCACCGTCGGGTTAACGCCATTGGAAGGTTTCCAGCTTTACGGCACCTATTCGGAAGGCTACCGGGCGCCGGGCCTGCAGGACGTCTACCGCGGCGGCGGCGCGCATGGCGGCGGCGACAGCTACCAGCCCAACCTGCTTCTGCAGCCCGAAACGGCGAAGAACTGGGAAGCCGGGATCAATCTTAGATATGACGATGTGCTGGCCGCGGGTGACCTGTTTCGTGCCAAGGTCAACGTCTTCCACACCGCCGTCGAAGATTATATCGACGTCGACCTCACTGTGTTGCCGCGCACGGCGATCAACATCGGCGACGCACGGCTGAAGGGCATCGAGGCCGAGGCCGTCTACGACTATGGCTGGGGTTTCGTGAACCTCGCCGGCGCCCTGATCGACGCCAAGGTCGTCAGCGGCGTTTACTCCGGCCAGGCGCTGAACAACACGCCGCTCGACCGCTTCTCGGCGACCGTCGGTTTCCGCATGCTGGAGGACCAGTTCACCGTCGGTGCGCAATATCTCAGCGTCGGCAAGATCACCCGGACAAGCCGCACCAACCCCGACGCGCCGCCCGTGGTCGATGAAGGCTTCGACCTGGTCAACGTCTTTGCCAACTGGCGCATCAATGACCATGCCAAGCTCGATTTCGGCGTCGATAACGTCTTCAACACCGCCTACACCGACCCGCAAAGCGCCTGGTCGACGACGGCGGCAACGGAACAGGGCAAGGGCCGCACCTTCAAGGTGGCGCTCACAGGCAGGATCGGAGGTTGAGAATGAGGCAAGCATCAGCGAGCGGACTGGCCTGCGAAGCGCGCTTGAACCTGCGCAACCTGCCGCATTACATCGACCGCATCAGCGACAGGCTGCAAAGCTTCGATGCCGATGCCTCGCGCGAGGGGCAGCGGCTCGACTTCCGCTTCGCCTTCGGCGACGCGTCCCTTGACATGGAGCGGCTGGTGATGCGGGCCAACGCCGCCGACCGCGATGGGCTGGCCCGCATCAAGGACCTGCTGGCTACCGCTGTCGAAGTCTATGCCAAGGAAGAAAAACCCGAGATCGTCTGGACCGGCGATCTCGCCGAAGAAACCCGCCTTGCGCAGTTCCGTGAGATGGTCGTCACCCAGGTCGGCGACCTGACCCCGCATATGCGCCGCATCCGCTTCGCCGGCGAGGATTTGACGCGCTTCGCAAAATTCGGCGGCATGCATATCCGCATGCTGTTCCCGACCAGGGATGTCCCCGATCCGCTCTGGCCCGTGCTTGGCAGCAATGGCTTGCCGGCCTGGCCCTCGGACGACAGGCGCCCGGTAGCGCGCGTCTATACCATTCGAGCCCTCGACGTCGAAAACGGCATCATCGACGTCGACTTCCTCATCCATCCCGGCGACAGCGTCGGCGCCTGCTGGGCCATGCAGGCGGCGCCTGGCATGAAGATCGGCATCATGGGGCCGGTCGGCCGTCCGGTACGACCGGCATCATGGTATCTCATGGGCGCCGACGAAACCGGCCTGCCGGCGCTGGCCCGCATGCTGGAGACGCTGCCCGCCGAGACCAAAGGCGTGGCCTTCATAGAGATCGCCGACGACGGCGAACGGCAGGCCATCGACAACAAGACCGGTATCGAGCTGCATTGGCTGCCGAGAAATAGCGTGCCGGCCGGGCTCGACGACAGGCTGGCGCGCGCCATCCGGTCGGTCGCATGGCCGACCGGTTCGGCATTCGGCTGGTTCGCGGCCGAAGCAGCCGCCGCCAGGACCGTGCGCGAACACTGGCGTGGCACGCTGACGCTCGGCCGCAACGAAACATTGGCGGCAGCCTACTGGCGGCGGGGCGCGGCGGGACTGATGGCCGGCTAGATCTTGCTCACCATCGCTTGGGCATCTTCGCCCAGATCGATTGCGATCCGGTCGCCGGAGACAATGCCTGATATCTCGCAGACGACCAGCGGCATGCTGATTTCATAGAGGAATTCGGCAACGATGGCGCCGACGGCAAGGATCGGGTCCGGCCGCTCCAGGATAATGCCGGCCGGCGCCGTGCCCCTGCGGATCGCTTCGGCCAGAACCGAAGACGAGGACGACGACCCCCGCCCGCTCGGCATCACCAGGATCTTGCCGGCGATGTTGCCGCCGAGGTTCGGGTGCGAATGGTCGATGATGTCGCCCGTTTCGACGTCGATTCCGCCCCAGAAGCTGAGCGCCTGCGAAAGCACCAGCGCCGGGCCTTGTGCCGAGCCGGCAAGGTGGAATGTACCTGTTCTGTCCGGCCCCCTCATGGCGCGCCTCGCACGACGCGGCCGGCAGCAGCCGAGCGGACGCAGTCCTCCATGTCACCGAAGGCCACCGAGACACCGATATTGCCAGGTGCGTAATGCGCCCATTTGCCCGAATTGGTCATCACCACACCGTCGAGCCGCTCGATGATCGTGGTGACGTAAGTGCAGGTGTCGGCGACCGGAACGAGGCCGAATGCTCCCATGCCGGCCAGTGCGCCTTCGTCCTGCAGCCGCGCCAGGGTGGCACGCCCTGTGTTGACATAGATCGGAACGCCTCTACCCGGCGCGACCTCGCGCAGCAACGGCAACAGGCGCATCCATTCCTCGTAGGAGAAATGCGGCGTGCCTAACGAGACGGCGGCAAGCAGCACACCGTCGGGGACGCTCGATAGCCTGGCCAGAGCATGGTCGATGTCGGCGCAGCTGATACGGATTTTTTGCTCCGGCACCAGGCCGTGCAACGCCTCATCGCGGGTCTTCGCCTCCGGTGTGATGCCGACGGCATGAAATAGCGCCACCGCGCCCGTCGTTGCCGCCGCCGCCCCCAGCGCCTTCAGTTGGTCCTCGTCGCGCGGCGGCGGCAGGCCCGATATCACCGGAATGCGGTCGCCACTCCTTTGCCCGACGATCAGCCCGACGCCGACAAACAGGGCGTCGGTAGGCTCGAGGCCGCCAGTCAGCTCGAACAGTACCTGGCCACGCCGGTTTTCGATCAGGTGCAACCCCCAGGCTGGCGCGCGCCCGGTGATTGCGCAGCACAAATCGATAAAATCGCCATAGCGGTTGGTCCGCGCACCGATCACCGAATTGGCAAAGACGATGGCGTTGGATTCACCCCAGGCAATCTGCTCGCCAAACCCTGGCCGAAACCGCGTCTGATAGGGCGCGCAGGTGAAAGTCGCCTGGCAGCCGAGTTCCAGATGCGCCTTCATCAGACGGCGCGCCGGCACTTCTTCCGCGGCTGTCATCTTCACCAGTCCAGGATGGATCAGATCGAACGAGCCGACATTCAGCGTCGTTGGCACTCGAACGCGGCCGCCGCCCTCGATCAGCCTTTCGACGAAATCGAGGCTGGCCTGGCCGTGATAGAGGCAGCCGTCGATATGGGCACCGGCAATGTCCAGCAATTTGCGCGCGTCGACCGCCTTCGCGAAGGCGACCAGGATCTTCATGGCGGCAGCCGCTGCCGAGCCTTGCTCGCCATGCAGCATCGACTGGTCGCCCGCATTCAATTCAAGGGGCATCGAGCATTCCGCTTCGGAGTTTGCCCGACCATGCTTTCCCCGATTGCCGACCGCCTGGCAAGACTGAAGGATTGGATCTGCTAGCTCGCGTCGATCAGCACCGTACTCTCGGACGACCAGCGCAGCACCACCTGTTGTCCTTCCGCCAGCTTTTCGATGCCGGTGTTCTGCACGATGACCTTGATTGTCTGGCCATCGCGATCGACAAAATATGTGCTGTTGTTGCCGGCGAAGATACGCTTGGAGACCCGCCCCGTGAGTATGTTGGCATGGGCTCGGTCCGGAACGCCGGCATTGGTGGCGATGCGGATTCGTTCGGGCCGCACGGCGCAGCTCGCCTTCATGCCGGCGACAAGCGTAACCCCCGCGCTTGCGGCAATCCCCGTTCCGTCAGGCAGCCGGATGCCCGTACCAGTGGCGTTGCCGCGAAGGATGTTCGCGTCGCCCAGGAAGGTGGCGGCAAACTCACTCTTCGGCCGATCGTAGATCTCCTCGGGCGGGCCTTCCTGCACCAGCTTGCCATCGCGCAGAATGCCGATGCGGTCGCTCATCGTCAGCGCTTCTTCCTGGTCGTGGGTGACGAAGATCGTGGTGATGCCGATCTCGCGCTGAATACGCTTCAATTCGATTTGCATGTCCACGCGCAGCGCCTTGTCGAGCGCGCCGAGCGGCTCGTCGAGGAGAAGCACGCGCGGCGTGGTGACGATCGCGCGAGCGAGCGCCACCCGTTGGCGCTGGCCGCCGGAGAGCTGGTGCGGCCGGCGACCACCGAGCGTGCCGAGTTGCACGAGGTCGAGTGCGCGCTGCACCTCGCTGGCAATCACCGCCTTGGGCTCGCCGCGCACCGACAGTCCGAAGGCGACATTGTCGGAGACGCTCATATTGGGAAAGAGCGCGTAGTTCTGGAACACCATGCCGATGCGCCGCTTCTCCACCGGCACCCGCTCAACACTTTCGCCGCCTATGGAGATGCGACCAGAGTCGGGAAAGTCGAAGCCTGCGATCTGGCGCAGCAGCGTGGTCTTGCCGCTGCCGGAGGGACCGAGCAGGGCGTAGAAGCCGCCGTCGGCGAAATCGATCGAGACATCGTCCAGCGCCTTGTGCGCGCCAAAACTGCGCGACACATTCGATACCTGCACGCCCGCCATTATTTCTCTCCGCCGAATTTGAAGAAGCGCGCCGTCAGCAGCATCAGCGCCATCGACACAACAATGATGATCGTCGAGACAGCATTGATCTCGGGCGTGAAACCCTTGCGGATCGCCGCGTAGATTTCGACCGGCAGCGTCGTTTGGCCGGGCGTCGACAGAAAGTAGGAGACGACGAACTGGTCGAAGGACACGGCGAAGGCGAACAGCCCGCCGGCAATGACGCCCGGCATGATCCAGGGCAGCGTGACGCGGTTCGTCACCTGCCATTGATTGGCGCCGAGCGAGCGCGCCGCCTCTTCGAGCTCTGGCGCAAATGTCTGCAGCCGGGCCGAGACGACGACGATGACATAGGGCAGCGCCAACGCCACGTGGCCGAGCAGGATGGCATGCAGCCCGCGGCCGATGCCAACGCCGAAAAAGAAAATCAGCATCGCCGTGCCAGTGATCAGCCACGGTATGGCGATCGGCGGAAACAGCAGCGCCTGCAGGAATTTCTTACCGCGGAAGTCGTAGCGATAGAGCCCTAGCGACGCCGCGGTGCCGAGCGCGGTGCAGATGATGGTAGTGATGACGGCGATCTCGACGCTGTTTCGCGTGGCCGCGATCAGCTGATTGTTCTGCCAGAGCGAGGCATACCATTCCGTCGTCCACTCGAACGGCAGTTGGTAAAAGGGCGAGACGTTGAATGACATCAGCGCCATGATGATGATGGGCAGGTACAGGAAGGCGAGCAGCATCAGAATGTAGACCCGGCCGAGCCATTCCAGGATTCGGGTCGTCGCCACTAAGCGGCCCTCCGCAGCACCGGCGAAGTAACCGCCAGGATGACCAGCACCACAGCCAGCAGGATGAAGGACAGTGCGGCACCCAGCGGCCAGTTGAACACGGCAACGAACTGGTCCTCGATGACAGTGCCGTAGAAGGTGCCGGTGCGGCCGCCGAGGATGCGCGGTTCCATGAACGAGCCAACGACCGGCACGAAGATGAGTACTGCGCCCGCCACTAGCCCCGGCATCGACAGCGGAATGATGACCCGCTTCAGCACCTGCAGCCGCGAGGCGCCGAGCGAGCGCCCAGCCTCGATCAGCGAGTCATCGATGGCCTGCAGGGTCAGATAGCAGGTCAGCACCATGTAAGGCACGTAGGAGTGCACCAGCCCGATGATGACGGCCGGATAGGAATACATGAGATCAATGTTGATCTTGAACGGCAGCACGGCGTTGAGCGCTGTGTCGAGAATGCCCCCTTCACGCAGCACCATCGCCCACGAGAAGATGCGCACCAGCCCGTTCGACCAGAACGGCAGGATGACGAGCAGGAAAATCGCCTCGCGGCTGCGGCCTTTCAGCACCTTGGCCAGCACGTAAGCGGCGGGATAACCGATGACGATGCACCACAGCGTCACCTCGAGGCCGAGGCGCAGCGAGGCCACCAGCAATGTCAGGTAAAGGCTTTGTGAAAAGAAGGCGGCATAGTTTTCGAGCGTGAATGCCCACGGCTTTCCCGATAGCGGCAGATCGGTCATGAAGGAGAAGAAGACCATGGCCGAGAGCGGCAGGAAAATTGCAACCGTCAGCCAGAGATAGGCAGGCGCCAACAGCGGCAAGGCCGATCTCAGCCCGCTGCGCGACGCGGCTGCGATCTGTACTGCCATGACATCTCCTCCCAGGATAGGAAGGATCAGCCGACATTGATGGTCGGCTGATCGCGGCTTCTGCTGTTACTTCACGTCGACCTTGAGCTGCTGCCAGAGCGCCAGATAGGTCTCGCGCTGCGCGTCAGTAATCGGCGCCTGGAACTGGATGCGCTTGGCGACTGCCGGGTCGCCCATCACCTTGCGGTTGAAGGAACCCTCTGGCAGCGCTTCGACCGCCTTGGTGTTGGCCGACACCGGCGCGCCGACCTTGGTAACCCATTCGACATAGAACTTTGGGTCGATCATGTAGTTGATGAAGGCTTGCGCCCCGGCGACGTTCTTGGAACCGACCGGAATGGAAAAGGCGTCAAGCCAGGCGACGGCACCCTCCTGGGGAATGACCAGCGAGACCGGCAGCTTGAAATGCGTCTTGGCGCGGTCGGCCGAGCCGCTCCAATAGGTGCCGATGTCGATCTGGTTGGAGGCAACCATCTGGTTCCAGTCGTTCTCCGAGCTCCAGAACGTCTTGATCTGCGGCATCAGCGAGGTCAGCTTCGCCTTGACCGCCTCCATGTCCTTGACGTCGTTGATGTTCTGGCCGGTAGCGATGGCGCCGAACTGCACGGCCTCGACGGCATCGTCACGGATGGTAACGCGGCCCTTGTGGGCGGGATCCCACATTTCGGCGATGCTGGTCGGCGGCTTGTCGAATGACTTGTCGTTGATGGCGAGCGCCGTCAGCCCCCAAACCCACGGCACCCCATAGACCTTGCCGTCATGGACAAGCATCGATGATCCGGCCTTGTCCTTGCTGATGTCGGCATAGTTCGCCAGCTTGGACGTGTCGATCGGCTGAATGAGCTTTTCCGCCATCGCCTGATCGTTGAAGGCGGCATTGATCATGACGACATCGTAAAGGCCGGGATTGGTCCTGAGCTTGGTCAGCATTTCCTGTTCGGAATTGAAAAAGTCGTTGACGACCTTGTTGCCGGTTGCCTTTTCGAAGGCGGCTATGGCCCAGGGCTCGTCGGCGCCATAGCCCTTCCAGTTGAGTACGTGCACCTCGTCGGCCCTGGCGGCCAGCGTAAGCGCCGAAGCGAAGACAGCGGTTGCCGTCAGAAAAGCAGTCAGTTTGGGCATGCGCATGTTCGTTCCTCTCATTGTTGCCCGGTTGGCGGGCTTGTTATCCCATTAGGCTGTCAGAAATGGGCCTCTTGTTTCCGGCCATGCACGGTCGTCGGTCGATCGTCATGGCTGAGGAATCGCTGGATCTCCTGGTCGTTCGGCGCCATCGACCCGCCATGGCGGGTGACCGAGAGCGCCGCCGCCGCATTGGCGTAACGCGCCGCTTCGAACGGCGACACGCCGTGCGAGAGCGCGCTGACGAAGGCGCCGATATGAGTGTCGCCGGCGCCGTTGGTGTCTACCGCCGCGACCTTGAACCCGGGCACATCTTGGGCGGTGCCGTCGGCCAGCCGCACGAAGCAGCCTTTTGCGCCAGCGCGGACGACCACGCCTGCCGCGTTGGGGCAGTGGCTGGCCAGCAGCCGGGCAGCAATAGCCTCGACATCGCCGGTGCCGGCGATCTCAGCCGCTTCGGCGGCGTTGCAGCTCAGCCAGCTCGTGCGCGCCAGCACCCGGTCGAGAATGGTGCGCGGAATGTCTGAAATGATCGGCGTCGGATCGAAGACCAAAGGAATTTCCGCCGGCAGCACCTCGATCCAGTCGACAAGCGCCTCTCGGCTTCCCGGATAGCTAACCGTATAGCCGGAGGTGAACACCCAGTCGCCCGGTGCGACCGAAATGAGCGCCATCATGTCAAGGCTGAGCAAACTCTCTGCACCAGGCCACGAGACAAAGGTGCGCTCGGCATCGCTCGAGATTATGGCGACGCAATTGCCACTGTCCAGAACCGGCGATGCCCGCGTCAGTGTCTCGATCCCCTCCGTGGCTAAGGCCGCGCGCAGGAAGTCGCCATTGGGTCCGCTGCCGAGCTGGCCGCCGAACACCACCTTCATGCCGGTGCGGCTGGCCGCGACCATCATGTTGAAGCCGCCGCCGGCGACTTGTGCAAAGCTCGATGCGGTCTTCTCCGTGCCCGGTGCCGGCAAGGCATCGATGCGGTAGACATAGTCGACTACCGCGCTGCCGATGTGGACGAGACGCCCGCTCATGCTGCCGCATCCTTGCCGGACCTGCTCTTCGCCGTCCGCAGGGCGACCAAGTCGGCGGCGAGCGCGCGCACCCGCCCAATGTCTAGGCCTTTGATCCGGGCGATGTGTTTTTGTGGCAATCGGGAAAAGCCGGTGCAGGCACCGGCCATGCCGGCCGCGATGGCGCCGATCGTGTCGGTGTCGCCACCGAGATTGGCGCTGATGACTGCCGCTTGCCAGGGATCGCCGCCGGCGACTTCCAGCACCGCGAATGCAGCCGGAACGGACTCCTGACTGGCGACGCCGGTGCCGACCAAATCGGTGATCAGCCGGATCGCGTCGCTCGTCTCCTTGCCGCGTACGAGCTTCTGCGCCCACCCAATGCGCGCGGCGATGTCACCGCCGGTCACCCAATAGCCGAGCGTTGCCCCGTGCCTCGCCCCGGCGATGGCTCTGTCGGAAGCGGCGCGCCAGTCACCGCCAGCGATGCCGCGACTGATGGCGGCAGCGACCGCTGCGGCCGAAGCGATTGCGATTGACGTGTTGTGCGTCGCCCTGCAAGTTTCGGCCACTTTGCCGACCAGTGCGTCAAGCGGCTCTGGCGGCATCATGATGCCGACTGGCGCGATGCGCATGGCTGCACCATTTGTGTCGCCGCTGCGTCCCGCTTCCTCGGCTGGCATACCGTTATTGATGGCGTCGATGGCGCGTTTGGTTGATGGTCCCAGCAGATCGTAGCTGCCGCGCGCCTTGACATCGCGTTCCCAGTCGAGCAGCGCGTTGACCCACCGCGCATGGTCGAACCGGTTACCGGATTCGACCAGGATACGGCCAAGCAGAAGCGCCTGTTCTGTGTCGTCGGTGATCGTCCCGGCCGGGAGTCCCTTCGACACCGGATGGTCGGCGAAAGGAGCAATGAAGTCCTCGACATGACCGTAGAGTTCGGCAATCCGCGCCGGCGACAAAAGCTGCGTCGGCATTCCCAGCGCATCTCCCAGTGCCCCGCCCACAAGCGCTCCCATGGCCCGATCGGTTATGTTCCCGGTGTCGTCCGGCATCACTCAGAACCTCATATGCAGCGCAAAATGCGCCGGGTTGAGCAGGCTGGTCACATATTCGATCGGCCGGTCATCGGCGGCGCGGGTCAAGCGGCAACCGCGCAGGAACGGCGTGCCTTGCGGGCAGCCGAGGATTGCGGCGTCCTCTGGGTTGAGCATTTCGATGCCGACCCATTCCTCGCCATGGTCTGGAATGAGACCGGCGCCGCGGAGCGTCTGGTGGAGCGAGCCTTCGCGCAGACCGCGTAACGGCACGTCCTCCAGTTCGGGTGACAATGGCAGGCGGCTGCGCTCAATGGAGATAGCGTGGCCGTCGCTGGCATTGGTGCGCACCCGATCGACAGCGATGAAAAACGGGTTTTCTATACCAAGCAGTGCGGCAAGATCAGGGTCCTCGATCACCTCGAGCCGCAGCGTCCGCGTCTCGGCATTTGCGCCGGCGTTGGCGAGCGCCCGCGACCAACCGATTGAGTCATCGACGGGCTTGCCATCGAAGGTGACGAAAGAGCCGATGCCGACCTTGGTGGTGATCAGCCCGCGGCTGGACAGTTCCTCGAGGCCCTTGCGAACGGTGTTGCGGCTGACGGAGAAACGCTGGACGAGCTCGTTCTCGCTTTGCAACCGGTCGCCGAAGCCCAGAACACCGGAGCGGATTTCATGTTCGAGAACCGTGGCGATCTGTTCGGGCTTGCCCGTACCGGGAGACGATGGGACCACGCGGCGGACCATAGGCATACCTGTTCATTGCACCTGTATAGTCCTGTGCAATGTATCTGCAACGCCAGCTCTGTCAACCGACGGCGGAGGGGCCACACAGATAAACCAAGCTGCTTGATGATACCCAGTGGCCGTGAAGGCCATGCGAGGTGCGGCGGGCGAACGGGGTCGCTGGAGATTCACTGTTCGCTGCTGGAAGACCCCTCGGCTGCCCCGTCACCATCGGCAGAATGCGGCAGAATGCCGAAGTCGCGCGACTTGGTCCCGTGCGCCGCCGTCAGGAAACCATCGGCTGTGAGGCCTCGCCTCAAAAGTTCGCGTACCGCGGCCGACCGGCTCGGCATGCGCTTGTCGAAGCGCCAGTTCTCCAACGCCGCCAGTTCATCGACGGTCAGCATGATCTGCAATCGTTCCGGGCGTTCCAGTTCGGACATCTCGGCCTCCAGCCATACCAGGCTATAACTAGCTGAGTTAGTATGTTCCTAATTCTTTGTAGAGTTAGGTATGTTGGCAGAGGACGTCAAGGCCTCCAGATGCGTGATCCGTGCAGAAATCCAATGAAGCGGATCAAGCATCAACTGCACAATCGACAAAATACACTAACTATTTGATACTGCACGATTTTTCAAGATTTTCGCTTGTCAATCGCCGCCCCTGGGCGCATGGTGGAAGCGAGGGATAAACCGCTCCTGAAAGGAAGGTTTTCCATGCGCTACAGATTTTCGGTTCGTCTGCATGACGACGTCAATTCCCGAGTTCGGGCTACATTGCGGTCCAGGATTGCCATCAATCTGACTGCCGTCGCCGAAGCCGTGCGACTGCAGAACCTCGCCGAGAATGTTGCGCGCGAAGACATCGAATGGCTCGTCATGCAAGCAGCCCAACTCCAAGGCGCAGCTATCGAGTTCGACGGCTTCACGCAAGCCGATCTGGCGGAGTTCGCGTGCCCCGAACCGATGCAAAGCAGTCCCGCGCTGGGTCGGGACGCCTTGGAGGGCGGGGTGACCGTTTCGCCGGATTTTGGCCGTCAAGCGCATTGAGGCGCGTGCTCTTGTGAGCCCCCGTCATGCTGCCGCCACGTGCTCGGCAAAAAGCCCGCCATAATGGCGGGCTTTGGACTGATGGAGGTTTGGTGGACGAAGGCCTCTCGGCCGGTCCGACATTTCATTCCGATGTATCCGCCCTAGCGGCGCGCGATCAGCAGGCACAACTGGCGCAAATCGCTGTCATAAGTGCCTTCGCTGCTGAGCACGTCGACGCAGCGCCTCTTCATCCTGGCCAACTTGTCGCTCGACATGTCGGCGACGACCTGGGGTAAGTTGGGATTGCTGGGATTGTTGGGATTGTTGGGATTGGACGGGCTGCCCGGGTTGGACGGATTGCTCGGATTGGTACCACCGCCGATCCCGACACCGGCGCCGACATTGATGCCGCTGCCGATCCCGACCCCCGCGCCGGCCCTGACGCCGCTGCCGACACCTACCCCCGCGCCGGCGGCAATGCCACCGGAACCGCCGATCGTGGCGCCGGCACCGGCGTTGATGCCGCTTCTGCCCCCGACCGACGCGCCGGCGCCCGCGGCAATGCCGCTGGAACCGCCAACCGTTGCGCCGGCGCCGGCGTTGATGCCGCGACTGCCGCCCAGCGACGCACCGAGGCCGGCCTTGATGCCGCCGCTGCCCCCAACCGTTGCGCCGGCACCAGCGTTGATGCCCTGGCGGCCACCAACCGTCGCGCCGAGGCCGGCTTTGATGCCGCCGTTGCCGCCAATGGAAGTGCCAACACCAACGGCAATTCCGTCCGCGGCATTCACGGGCATCGAGAGCATGAAAACAACTGCGCTGCCCGCCACCGCATCGGTGATTGTTTTGATTATGATGGTCATAACACTCTCCTTGCTGTAGTTGCGCTGAACAGCCCGCGACATCGCCGGTTGCATACCTACTAATTTGCAAGAAGATTATCGGTTTCTTTGCCGATCAACTTACTGGCCTCATGGTATCTGTTCACACAACAGCCGAGTGAAGTTTGTAGTGAAATTTTCCGAAAGTTTTACTTCGGGAAGGTCCTCTGCCGGGTGAAGCAATGCGAGCGTCAACTGACGGGCGCCGCGATAGACGAACGTCGCCCCAACGGTCGGTCGCCATGCGACGACAACCGAATGATGGAGATCAACATGCTTACGAAAATCCTGACAGCCTCCATACTTGCAGCCGGTCTGGCGACCGCGGCGATGGCCCAGAATGCCGGCTCGGACAACAATGCGCCTGGCAGTGAGAAGAGCATCGTCGTCCAGCCCAAGCCGAATGGCATCGACCTTGGCACGACCAGCAGCACGATGGGCACGACGGGTGCCATGAACTCCAATGCGGATCAAAACTGCCCTGCAACCCCGCAAGGTGCCCAACCCGATGCGTCCAACAAGCCTGCCGGGACGGTTTCCCCGACTGTCAACGACAACAATTGCGGTAAGTAGTAAGCCACGACAATCCGGCTTACCATCGCGGGTGGGCGGCAGCGGGACTGGTTAGGACTGGTCCCGCCTTACGATGGGCCAACCGAACCACGAGATCCAGCGATGCAATCAAATCCGCTCGAGTTCACGCTTTGCGCGGTCGCGCCTTGGGTTTGGTTCCCTCCTTGGCGGCCGGCGTCGGCTTAGGCTGGCGTGCTTTCGGCTTCGGCCGGCTGGCGGTCTCCTGCGCGGCGGTTTCTGCGTCGATCTCGGCGGTAGCCTGATCCCAATGCTGCTGATGCGCCCCGTCGGGCCTGCCTGCCTGTTCCCAGATCGCGTGTGCCCGCTGGCGAATCCGTTCCTGCCTGTCCGTCACTGTTGCCTCCGTCGGCTCGGTTCATGCGTAAGCAACTTTGTTCTAGCCGAAATTTCGACCCGCGTCTTGAGCGGCAGGCACCGTTATTGAGCCTCTCTGTCACACAGGACAGCAACGCCGAGGAGCGCCGCCTTCTTGATGATCAGCCCTTCAAGATCGGCGTCCGAGCGCTCCGTTCCGGTGCGTTCGCGCAACAGCGCAATCGCTGCCTTCATCGACAGCAGGCCATCGCCTCGTTCAGCAAGCAGTTTGTCGACGGCTGCGGCCACGTTGGTCGGCTCGACATGCGGCAGCATGGGAATGGCTCCTTTCCTTGTTTCGAGACGACAGCGGCTCCATCCCGATCCTTCGGGATGGAGCTCTTTTGATAATTTAGCCCGTGACCTTTCCAAATCCGGTTCGCAGTTTGGGAACGCCGGTCACTCGATGACGTGCACGATCCTGCGCGTGCCGGGGTCGACGAGCACGGTGCGACCGTCGACGACGACGTATCTGTATTGCACGTCGGGAACATCGATCGGTTGCAGCTCGACCGTATCGGGCAACGTGGAACCGATATTGAGCTCCACCCCCAGAAGATTGATCGACGCCAACGGGTGCTTGTGGACGTATTCGCGGATGACCGTCTGCTGTTCGGGTGTGACAATCACCTGGTCTGCGGTGGCCACGCCGACGCCGGCGAGCAACACCAATCCCGCCGCAGCAGGAACAAGGTGGATTTTCATCGTCTACTCCTGTTGTTACGGGCCTCGCCTTTACGGTTGCGACGCGGCATTCCGGTCGAAGCGGCGAACCCTCTAGGCAAACGCCCAGGCCACCTTGTTGTTCCGTAAGTGGCGGCTAATCGAATAGCGGTGAAGTGCCCGTGCGGTGCGGCGAATGGACTGCGGATGAACTGCGGTGGCCCGCATCGCAAGACGCGGGCCGATCGGTTTCCCGATCAGCAGCGATACCGGAGGGGGTGATATCGGCTGCGTCTAAAACAACATTTAGGACAAGCTAATGTTCCTGGGCGACTGCAACAAACCTGCCGGCTCGAACGGCGCGGCGTTACCGCCCGTCGCAGCCCCATGGGCAGCCCCTATGAAGCGGCTACTGCTTGGGCGGCTGTGGCGGCACATCGCCGGGCTTGATCACCGGGGTCCTACCCTCATCCGGCGGCGGCGCCGCCATGCCCTGATCGCCCGTTGGCGGCGGCTTCAGCACCCCACCGCATGGCTCGAGCGTATCGGACAAATTGTTGCCGGCCGGCTGCTGCTGCTGGCTGTTCTTGTCCGGCGGCTCGACCTTGCAGCGGTCGGATTGCGACTGTTCGCCCGGCTGCGCGGACGCTGGCACCGCCAGCACCAGCGCGCCTAGCATGTACGGCAAGGAAATGAGCGGTCTCATGTCGAGCTCCTTTCGCGCCAGGATCGTCTGACTTGTGAAGGCAGGCAGGCGCGATTGGTTCCGTCGTGCGGCAATGCGCCCGGACCGCAGTGTCCCGGGAACCGGCCACCAGACTTATGAGTTCAACCATTGAGCCAGTTCAGGTGCCACCGACATTATGGAGAACCAGCGATGGAACCGCGCAGGAAAGAACGAACCGACGACGAGACCGAGAGCCCGACGATCCAGCAGCAGGACTGGGACGCCATCCGGAGCGGGAGAATTCTCCCAGACGGCGTGCCGCAAAACGGCGACATCCGTTACGACGTCGAGAAAGACGGCGAACTGCCGGAGGAGGATGACGATAACGCTTACCAGGAAAGCGACGAGGCGTTGCCGGACGATACCGATGAACGCGTTATTTCACGCGATCTCGCACGCGAAGGTGGTCCTTTCGACGAAGAATGAGCCACCGCCTTTCGCACTGCCCTCGCTGTCCGCGTCGGCGGCCGGATGAAAAAGCCCCTGCTTTTCAATTCGGGAGGTCGAAGACCGGCTCCTGGCAGCGATAGACCAGACATTGACCGTCACGCGTCTTGATATAAGCGACGCGCGGCATCTGCGGCCAGTCGCATTCATTGCCGAATTGGCGCACGTATCGGTCGTAGGTGTTCCGTCCGGTGGTCAGCACCACCGAGCGGTGCCTCTGGATCAGAAGCTGTGTCTGTTCGCACGTCATCGCGCGGCTGTCCGGCCGGGCATGGGCCGTCGCGGCAAACAGAAGCGCCCCGGCTGTCAGGACTGCCGCTTGTGTCAGGACTCTGGCAAGCATGACACCATCTCCCGTGAAGCCTAACGCGCATCTTGGTTTCGCAAGCGCCGGATCGAGCCGCCCTCGCAGAGAAAAGATCGTACAGATTGCCAGGGAAAATGCAAAAGCCCGCCGCACCTTTCGGCGCCGCGGGCTTCAACTGAACGTCACTCTTTTGTCAGCTTGGGCGGCTTACTCCTCCTTCACCGGCCCGAACCGGCGCACGATCACCTCGAAGACGATATCCGAGATCCACATCGCCGAGACGCCGATGAGGAACGCGGCGGCGAGCGTCGTGGTGTCGTCGTCCGGAGAAGGAATGGGCAGGCCGGCGGCGCGGAAATAATGCACGACCGGCAGCGTCAGATAGGCCGCCGCCAGCGCGCCGCAGATCGGCGAGGCCACCATTTCGCGGACCTTGTAGCGATGACGCGACAAAGCCCGCAAAATACCGCCGGAAAGGCCGGCGACCAGCACCGGCGCCTTGATGCCCAGAACGTCGAGCAGCTCATGCATCATGGCGTCCACCCGCACCATCTGGCACCCTGCCCGTTGAAGGCGTTCATCTCGTCGAGCTCGGGCCGGGTCACGGCGGCAACGACGGCCGCCGATGGCCGGCGCGGCTGGTTGTGGTCGCACCAGACCTGGCGCGGATTGCCGGCCGGCGCGGTTGTCGTGCAGCCGGCGAGCACCAGGCAGAGGATCAGCGCTTTGCCCATTTCCCAGCCTCCGCTCGTGCTGCCGCATCGGTCATGCCGGCGGCCTTGCGCTCTTCTGCGGCGGCCTCGCGGTTCATTTCGAGGCGATCTTCTCCGGCCGCGACTTTTGCCTCGGCCTGTTTGGCCGCCTCCTTCTTCGCCCGGTTGATGCCGCCCGCAACATAAAGGCCGATGCCGCCGGCCACAGCAGCGAATATCGTCATGACGAGCTTGTTGCCGATGATGGCGCCGAGAATGGCGAGGAGTGCGGCCATCACAAATCCTCCGCGCGGCGGCGGCGCAGGAACTCGGTCAAAACGCCGTTGACCACAAGAAACCAGGGGAACCATTCGCCCGGAATGATCGGCGAAAGAACCTGCGGGTCGACATAGGTGACGATGCTCGCGATGACGCCGATGGCGGCCTGAAGCCGCGCCCAGAATATTGTCTCGCTATCGCAGAAAAAGCTCTTGATCCGGGTCCACATGTCATTTCCTTCCAAACAGTTTGAGGATGGCTGATAGTTTCAGGACGGCGGCAATCAGCGCTGCCCGGAAGCCGGGCTTGGCGACAGCCACAGGAGGCGCAGAGAGCGCGGCGGCCGGCGGTAGAACGGCAATCGGTTTTGCTGACTCTGGCGGAGCTGCGGGGACGACCGCCGATGACACCGGACCGGCAGACGGCCACGGCGTGTCCTTGATGCGCGACCATTTGCGATAGGCCTCGGCAAGCCTGGTGTCGTAGGAGTTCTTGCGATAGCCGGAGCCGTTGTAGCCCTTGGCGAATCCCGCCCAGTCGTGATTGCGCAAATTGTCGTCGAGCCGCTTCTCGACGATGAAATCGATCGCTGCGCCGAGCTGCAGCGCCTCGTCCGCCATCATCGCCTCGACCATCGCCTGCACGGTAGGAAAGCCGGCGGCTTTGAAATTCTCGCCGAGAACCTGGCCCAAGCCCCATGAGGCGGATTTGAGCGCCGCGGTTTCGTCGATCGCACAAGCTGCCCTGAGCCGTGGGTAGCTATCCCTTGGATAGGGCTTCTCGCCCCATTTCGGATAGGCGAGGCCGGCGGCTACCGCTTTTGCCCGCTTGGCACCCGACAGGTTGCGGTAGAAGACGTGCGGTTCGAACAGGATGACCGGCCGGCCAACGGCGTCGAAGCCGTGCCCGCTGGTTTCAACATCGAGGAACGCGTGGATCTCGTCCTCGCCGACGCCGATCCGGGCGCCGAGTTTCGGCAAGTCTATGTCATCGAGGCGCCTCGCGGCGCCCTTGAATGAAAGGTCCATGATTAATCTCTAATGTTGGAGGGGGTCTGTTGAATTACGGCCCTCGGGCCTCTAAAGCTTCCGGCGACTACCCCGGGAACGAGAGTTATGGCCGTCTCTTCGATTAGCACGTTTGAAAAAGCTGAAGGGGCGCTCGCACCCAGCACTTCCGTGCATAGTAAAGCATACCGAAAGGACATCGACGGCCTCAGGGCAATCGCTGTCATTTCCGTAATCATAAATCATCTGTATAGCGGCGTGCTGCCGGGTGGATACTTGGGAGTCGACGTCTTCTTTGTTATTTCAGGATACGTGATTACACTGTCTTTTGAGCGAACCGGCCATTTGTCGTTGAGGCAGCACCTGCTTCAATTCTATTCCAGACGCATAAAACGACTCGTCCCGGCCTTGCTGGCCATGGTTCTCATCACGAGTGCAACGGTACGCCTGTTTAATCCTGAAGCGATGGTTTCGACGCTGACCGGGATGGCATCCATTTTTGGGTTCGCCAACTTCTTCCTGTTCACCCAGGCCATTAATTATTTCGGAGCCAGCGCGCAGCTCAACCCCTTCAATCATACATGGTCGCTTGGCGTCGAAGAGCAGTTCTATTTTTTCTTTCCGTTCCTGATCCGATGGCAATCCCGCACCGCTGCCCTGGCAATACTCTCGGCCGCCTCGTTGCTGATGTTCATCGCCACCTACGACACAAATCAGCCCGCTGCCTACTTTCTGATCCCGTTCCGTTTCTGGGAGCTGGGAATTGGCTGTCTGCTCGCTCTGGCCACCAGCAAAGGCGGCGGGTCGCTGACGATCAATGCGGCCATACCGATTCTGGCAGCGGCGGCGGCGATGTTTCTCGCCAAGGATTATCCGATAGTTTGCACGGTCGTAGTCGTCATATCGACCGCGATGTTGATTGGCTCCGTCCGCCACGGAACGGTGGTTTATCGCCTTCTGTCCAACAGGGTTGCCTCCTATGTCGGGAAGATCTCCTATTCCTTGTACCTTTGGCACTGGCCCGTCATCTGCATAAGCCATTGGACCGTCGGCATTCACCTCTGGTCGCTGCCTCTGCAGATCGCCGCGATGCTCTTGCTGTCGATCGCCTCCTACCACCTCATTGAGAACCCCTTTCGGCGAACTCTGTGGATCGGAGGGCGCTGGGGCGTGTTGGCAGCTGGCCTGCCTCTGATGGTGGCCACGGCATTTTTGATCCTTCTTGGGCAACGCTATTCCATCCCTTCATTCTCCGGAGACAAAACTGCCGAGACCGGGCGCGGAGTGGTCCCCGGATATGTCGGCAAATACACAAAGCGCAAACTCACTGATTGTTCGGCCGTCAGCATTGGATCGGATGAGGGTTTCGAACGGAACCTCGCTAAATGCACTGCCGAGTTGAGCGGAAAGCCGAAACTTATCTTCGTCGGCGACAGCCATGCCGCGGATATGTTCCCGATGGCGGAAGAAATTTACCGGGATGGCCTCGCCTCGGTGCTCAACGTTTTCCAGACGGGTTGCCGCACCCCGCCGATCGTCGGAGAACCGGACTATTGCAAGTACCCACAGCTGATAATGAAGCACGTCTCCTCGAACGACCGGAATATTCTGGTCATCCGAAACAATTACTCACCCCGTAGGCTCGACGGGTCTCTGACTGCTTTCTCGCATCAGCTCGAAGAACTGCTGTCGGAGTCGGACAAGGCCGGTTTGAAGGTAATCTACGTCTTGCCCGCCCCAAAATATAACAAGGTCGGGCCGACGGGTTTGTGCAGCCGCCAATGGTACCGGCCTGATTGGGCGATGTCGGCAGAATGCCACACAGGCATTGTCGAGGACCGGAATGAGCAGTTAGCCAGGCGCCGTGATGTTACCGATTACTTGCTGGGTCTCAGCCGTACCAGAAGCAGCTTTTTCGTGTTCGATCCCTTTGATGCCCTGTGTGGGGGGCCGACTGGCGACTGTACCCCTGTTAGAAATGGCCGCGTTGTCTATCGCGACGACAGTCATCTCACTGAAGAGGGATCTGAGATTCTGACGGCTCCTTTTGAAGCTTTCCTGAGCAGCCATGGATTGATTACCCCGAGGAGTTAGGCCACTGACAGCAAGGGCCGCTTGAGCGTTCTGGCCCGCGATCGTAAACACGGGGCCTTGGCGCGGTCCGGCACAGGCCATAGGACGTCTGCATATGCCTGATGATGAACAAACCGCTGCGGCGCGCTGGTCGGTGAGGTCCGAGCTCCGCGCCGTCGGTCGCGACAAGCCGCTGCTCGCGGTGCTGGCAGCGATCCTCTGCCTTTATTGTGCGTTTATCGCCGGACCGATCGTCTATGCGGTGCTGGCCATCAACGGCATTGCGGATTTCTTCAAATAGAGCCGGTTCCGGCGATCTCGCGTCGGTCCGGCGCGCTGTATCGGCCCCGAAATTGCTCGGCCTGGATGAAATTGCTTAGCCGGGATGAAACTGTTCGCGTATATCGTTCGTACCTGTAGCGGGTGCGGGAGGACACGTGACGATAAGAATCAGACTCCCAGGCGGGACTTTGAAGATCAAGAAAAGGGACGAGCTGCGGCGCCGCGAGCAGAATCGCGAGGTGCCGGTTTGGCAGGTCGGCAATTACTTCGTCATCTGGTGGCCGAGCGGCATGTCCGATCGCCCATCCTCGCCCAGAAAATCCTCGCCCAGGAAATAGCCCGCGCACCGACGATCCCGACTGGGCAATGACGCCTCCGTGCGGGATCAGGAACCGCCGCGCCCGCCCAAACCTCAAGACCGCTCGACTAATCCCAGAAATAGTCAGCGGGCAGGCGTTGACTCTTCCGCCGCGGAAGGTCTCTTGTGCTGCACAATGGGGTGGCGGAATCGATGGCGGTGCGTATCAGAATGCCTGGCGGCACGCTGAAAGTGAAGGTGTACCGCGAATTGCGCGACCGCGAACGCGCCCGCCGCATACCCGTCGTCAGGCTCGGCCGGGTCTATTTCACCTGGTGGTCGAACCGCCAGCGCCTGATTGACGATCAGTCGCCAGGATGAAGCTCCTTCGGCCGAGCATGCGCCTTGCCCGCCCGGCGCCGCGAAGCCTCCGCAGCTCGCAAAATAAGTTGATGATCCTGCTGTTGACTCTTCCGTAACGGAAGGTCTCTACTTACCGCATTGCACACAATTGCTGCGTTGCACAACGGGAGTTGGACCGATGGCGGTGCGTATCAGGTTGCCGGGCGGCACTCTGAAGATGAAGACCTATCGTGAGTTGCGAGCCCGGGAACGCGACCGCCGCGTGCCTGTGATGAAGATGGGATCGCTGTATTTTGTCTGGTGGTCGAAAGGCCAGGAACCGCACGAGAAGCCGCAGGACAGCAGACGGTAGCTGCTGGGTCCGTCGGCGAAGTGTTCGCTGCTCGGCTTTTTCTAGTGTCGTGACTCTAAATGTCTAGGCAGATTGTTTGGCTAGCGAGGGACCCGATCCTCCGGCGAGATTAAATTGCTACTGCGACGAGCAGAGCGCTCCAGTTAGCTCCGCCCTAGCGGGCAGGTTGTTAGGTCTGTATTTTCACAGGGATTGACCACTCGGATGGCCTTTTGATTCGGCACGAATTTCGTCGTCGTCGACGCCGATCAATGCCCCGACGCGCGGGATATGCGATCGGTGATGCGCGCTTCGCAGGTCCTCCTGGGACGCAGTGCCCGTGGTCACCCTCCAATGTTGTGGAAGGCTATATTGAATTACTGCCCTAGGGCATCTAAAGCTTTCGGCGATCATGAGAGCTTCCAGAGGGCTCAAGGACTGGTCGGCCGAGCAGTTAGGGCTCTAGCCGGTAGGGGGCTTGCTTGAGCCACCCTGATGTTTCGGGATTTCACGTAGGGGCTAAGGATGCGAAAGACTTCCATCCTTGTTGCCGGGTTCCTCGCCGGCTCGGCGTTCGGTCATTGGGGCTACATGCCGCTAAAGGCTTCCATCTGGCCTGAAGCGGTAAGCGTTCCGGCAACCACGTATCAGGCGGCCCGCAACAGCATCTTTGCGGCCCGCCGGAGTTCTGGTGACGCTGTGATGATCGGCGACTCGATCACGGAAATGGGCGATTGGGACGCGATCTTTCCTGATTACCGGATCATCAACCGCGGCGTCTACAGCGACAACACGGCCGGCCTTCTGGTTCGAACCGATGAACTTTCCCGCGTCGATGCCGATATTGCCTTCGTGATGATCGGCACGAATGACTTCACGATCAGGCTAGACGCGAATGGGACCTTCGGGCGCTACAACAGGATCATCAAAGCGCTGGCTCCAAAGCGGGTAGTGGTTCAATCTACACTGTTCCGAAGCGACCGATATCCCAAAATAAATGAAGCCACCGCGGAGCTGAACCGGAAGCTGCAAGCCCTATGTTCCGGCTCGGTCTGCGACTATCTGGATCTCAATGCGACCCTTGCGCCGAATGGCGTCTTGCTGCCGAAGTATTCAGTCGATGGTACGCATATTACGGGAGCCGCATATACTTTATGGGCGGAACAGATTAGGGCGTTTCTTCCTGCGAAGCCGCGCCAGAATAGCAATTGACGTTGCGCATTCAGTTGCCGGATGGCACACCTTGCGGTTTAGCGACGAACTCACAGCGGGGACTAATGCGCAATCAGACAGTCGATGCCCTTCGCGGCATGGCCGCCCTCATGGTGTGTGTTTTCCACGTCGTTGGCACTGCCGGAATTGGAAACGGCGTCGATGACGTGTGGAGCTACGGCCGGATGGGCGTGCCGCTGTTCTTCGTGATTTCAGGCTTTATCGTTCCGCTTTCGATGGACCTTGCCGGGCATCGGATCGGCGATTATTTCCGCTTCATCGCCAGACGCATGGTCCGCCTCGAACCGCCCTATTTCGCGACAATCGCGTTCATCCTGATCAGCGGCGTGGCGCTGGCGCACTTCCCGCAACTCAACACCTCGCACCCGCCCTACACCGTCATCAACGTGCTTTTGCACATCGGCTATGTGAACGCCTTCGTTGGCCAGCCCTGGCTTAGCGGGCCGTTCTGGACACTGGCGATCGAGTTTCAATATTACGTGGTGATCGGGCTGCTTTTCCCGATCCTGGTCAGCAGCCGGACGGCAGGCTTGGCAATGCTTGGTGTGTTTGCCGGGCTCTCTGTCGTGAGCGCCGGATATGTCGAATTTCTGCCGGCCCATTTGAGCGTCTTTGGCACCGGCATCCTGACCTTCATGTTCTGGACGAAGCGGGTCGATCTCAACACCTTTTGCGTCGGGATCGCCATCCTTTGCGCCGTGGTGTGGTGGACGCTTGGACCGGAGCGGGCAATCACCTGTCTTCTAGCCTCGACTGCGATTGCAATCTCTTGGGTGCCGGCGTCGTCCCTGTTCAGCAGGGTCGGGATGATCTCGTATTCGCTTTACCTCGTGCACGTCCCTATCGGCATGAGGTTCGTAAAACTATCCGAGCGGGTGTTCCCCGGCTCCCCATGGCTGGCATCGGCTATTGCGCTTGCCGCGTGTTTCGGCGCGGCTTTGTTGCTCTGGTATTTTGTCGAAGAGTGGGCCAAGAAGCAGTCGAAGAAGATCGACTATGGCAGCAAAGCGCGCCGCGCTGCGCCAAATATCGTAAAAGCGCCCATCTCAGATGCGGAACCACAGGCGCCCTTGCTGCCATCAGAAGGCTAAGGACCGACCTTTATCCCAACAGGTTCGCCAGAGGAACTGAGCAAGGGTCGCCGTAGGACTATGGTTGCGTCGCGAAAGCTTTATAGGTGGAACCGGCTTGAAGCGACAAACCGCAGAATCCCACCCTCAACAAGCGCAACTGCTGAATCTGCGCCATCTGCGGCAAGGCATTGCACGACAGCAGCTCACCCAATTTAGCGCCAATGTTCCGATCGCAAGGCGTTCCTGAGCCGACAGCTTTTCAGGTTAGTGAAACGCTCTGGTAGTCTCGGCGCCTCGGCCATCAACCTCAGCCGGAGCGCCTTTTCCGGTCAAATGCCTTTGCAGATGCGACTCGCGCCGCTCTCGAGCGCAGTTCTTCTTTTCGGCGGTTCGAACGAAGCGTCTGGCAGGCAGTCGCGGTCGTTGCGCAAGGTTGCAAACCGTCGCTGTTTGTTGCAAATAATTTGCTGCGGGCGGGCGATCGAGGAGTCATCTGGCGATGAATGTCCAGTCGCGCGTGCATGCCTTTCTTCGCGCAACCCCGCTCCGCTATTGTTTTCACCTCGCAAAAGCTCACCTTGGTGGGTCTCCACAATCCGACGAGAGCGTGATCCTGGCGCGGATCGTTGGTCAAAGCCCGAAAACATTCTTGGAGTTTGGTTTTCATCCCACGGAATACAACTGCATTGGGCTTAGCGACTTCAGGGGTCTGCTCGTCGACGGCGACGCAACGACCGTGCGGTTGGCCCGCTCGCTGCTTCCAAAGCGAATCGAAGTGCGCGAGAGCTTCATCGATCTTGACAACATCAAAAACCTCGCCACGCATTTTCCACAGCTTGGAGTGCTTTCCGTCGACGTCGACGGCAACGACTACTGGTTTCTGCAAGCCCTGCTGCCAGTGCGTCCGGCTGTCATTGTCGCGGAGTACAATGCCAGTTTCGGTCTCAACCCAATCACCGTGCCCTATGATCTCGCGTTCGACCGCACGGCCAAGCATGACAGCGGCTGGTATCACGGTGCATCGATCACCGCCCTGACCAAGCTATGCAAGACGCACGACTACAAGCTCGTTGCCGTCTCGGCCGCCGGCGCGAACGCGTTCTTCTTACCTGACGCTTCGGACATACCGGAATTAGAGCCTGCCCAGGCCTATCGAGAGAACGTCCTGCGTAACCGCTGGTCTAGAACTACGGCTAAAGACCAATGGGAGCGCATCAAGCATATGCCTTTTATCGAAGCGCCCTGAGATCGAGACGAGAAATGTAGACTGGACGACCGGCTCGACATGCAGTGCGATACGACGGCACGACCCTCGTTGATGAGCGGCAGCGACAGGCATCACTTCACTAGGTCTGCTGGCCGCACCAATGCATCGGCCGGAACGTCGTATCGAACAATTGACCCGGCCGAGATAATAGCCCGATCGCCGATGGTGACACCCTTCATGATCATGGCGCTATTGCCGATCCAGACGTCATCTCCAATCACAATTGGCGACGATCGGATGCCGGGGTCGACGCGCGGGTGACCTTCCTTGAAGATGGCCTGCATTTGCGCAAACCGCTTCCGAGGGTCCATGGGATGCGAGTTGGTATCGTGGATCGCGACCCCCCATGAAACGTGCACCCGCTTGCCGATCTTGATCCCCACCGGATCAGACGACCAAACCGTTGAGCCGGGTCCAAGGTAGAACCAATCGCCGATCTCGATGCGGCCTGCATGGGCGAAGATTTGCAAATGTCCATCCAAATGGCTGTCGGCACCGATCGAAACCCTCGCTCGGTCGCCGTGGATGTTGAAGATTTCCGCCCCTGCACCGAACCGCGTCCGGGGTCCGACGATCGCATTCTCCCTGGCAGCGCCGGTGGCGATCCATGACCAGAAGAGACGGCGAAAAGCGAGGACGGTCGAGAAGATACGCATCCACCGGTATCTGCCACAAGCGAGCGAAATTTCCAACTAGATCAAGTGCCAAAGAATCCAACCCGCGATAGCGCGCGCAGCTTATCGGCAACGAAGCTGGCGTATCTCTCCCCGCCGACGCTGTTGAGGTGCAATTCGTCCGACATGTAGAGTGTCGAGGTCAGGTACCCGATACCACTGCCGCCGCCGACGTCGATGAAGCCCATCCCCATCATTTCACAGACCTCGCGTTCCCTCCGCATGAACTGGTCGAGAGTGTTCCCCTGACTGTTTGTCCTGAAAAGCCTATGAGTAGCGTGGCCAGGACCACCGCTGTAAGTACCGAGGCATATGATCTTGGCAATAGGGCCTCGGAGGCGCATGGCCTTGAAGGCATCAACCATGGCCCCGGTGAAGCCGGAAGCAAGGGTTTGATCCCCCAGGTCGCCTAGAACTACGTCGGCCGCTCCGAAATTATTCGGACCCGGCTCTAAAGTGATGATCTCGGCATCTACCGGAATAAGGGCAATCTGGTCGTAGATCTTTTGCGACCCATAGTGCCCATTGGTGGCAATTCCCAGGGACCCACCGCTATAGGCAAGATTTGTCGGAACCATGCCGGTCTTCACGGCCAGCGGTCCCCTATAGAACGCCTGGGCTGTGATGCTCGAACCGAGCAGCGTCCATTTCTTGCCGACAAGCGCTGCCCGACCGTCGTCGGCATCCGCGTCAATCGCGCTCGGATCGAGTGCGCCGACATAGCGGATGGTGTTGGCGGCAACCGGCGGCATTCCAGCAGCCTTGATCCAGGCTGCGGACGAAAAATCGCGCGGCGAATTGAGGATGTTCGCGCCCCCGTTGATGCTCAGGCTAGAGCTTTGGAGACCGAGGCCCGACACGCCGTCGCCGACGTAAGGATGGCCACCGGCGGCCGGGAACACGCGATGCTGGACATTGGCGATGCCGGTGCCGTTCGCAGTGCCGGTCACCCGGCAACGATACCAGTTGGCGCCGATCGCCTGCGTCGAAACGGTGCCGAATGCCGCGCCGCTGCCGGAAGCGGTGCCACCTGCAAGATCGAAGGTGCAGTCGAAGGCGCAGGCCCCGTTGGAAAACAGGTTAAGGCGTGTCCTCTCGGCCTTTTGGGCATACACATCCCAAACGAAGGTCTGACCGATCACCCATGCGATGGCCTGATATACAGACGGGCTGCCCGAACCGGATTGCTCGATGATCTTGTCGGCCGTTAGCCGGCCATTGACCAGCACATCGATGACGTCGACCAGCGCCTGCAACTGCGGCACCACCCTGACTTCCGGGACGGTCGCGGCTGCGGCTGTGCAGCTGGTCTTGGTGAAGACGGCGTTCGTCGGGTCGCTGCTCGGAAACAGATTGGTGGTCGTTGACGGAAGCCGCAGGACGATGTTCCGCACGTAAACGCCGGAGGCGCCATCGCCGGTGAAGGGGAACACGCCGGCCGGCGAAAACCGCGTCTGGACGTTGGCAGCGCCGTTCGCAGTCGGCGTGACTACCGCTCTGCATTCGTACTCGCCACCGCCCAGCGCGATCATAGAGAAGCTGGTGAGTGCCGGGCCGGTACCGGTGCAGGTACCGTCCGACAGATCGAAATTGGCGGTATAGACAGCTGGCCCGTTGGAAAGCAGCTGCAGCAGCCGGCGCTCGGATGCCCTGGCGGTCACGACATGCTCGACTACGACGCCAGTCGAGAATGTATAGGTTCGGAAACAGGTCGGCGCGACGGAACCAGTGCCCTCGGTCAGCTTGATCGTAGTGACCGCAAGCCCTTCTATGCGCGACAGCGCATCGACGTTCGTCACAATGCTGGCCGTCGATGAACGAACTCCTATGTCGGTTGCAACCGGCCCGGCGTCAACTCGGAATAGGCCAAGCATGCCGGCGCTGACCTCCGTCCAAAAATACTCGCCGACATCGACATTCCTGCCAAGCACCGCCACCGCCGCTGCGCCGGCCAGCCCTGCCGACGCCACAAAGCTGAGCGTCGGCGCCACCGTGTAGGAGCCCGGCGCCGTGATCAGTATCTGCGTCAGCGCCCCGCCGGCCACCACGAAGCGGCCGGCGGCGCCCGAACCGGTGCCGCCGGCAAACGCCAGGTCGAACGTGCCATTGGCGCCGCCCGAGCCTGCCGTGATCGCACCATTGCCGACGACGCCGAAGCCGATTGCCGCCGCAGTCGTCGGGAAAATGCCCTTGCCGTAGAACGAAGCGTCGCGTGCGGCCTGGGCGCTGACGACGGCCGCCGCGGCGGCGACGGCATCGGAATTGGTGGCAGCCCGGTCGGCCGTGGTTTGGCTGGCATTCGCGGCGGAAGCGGCTGCGCTGGCCGATGCCTGGCCGGCGCTGGTTTCCGCAGCATCCTTCAAGGCCTGGGTTTCATCGCGCAGCGCTTCGACCTCTTCGACTACGTCGGCGATGTCGGGCGGAACGGATGCGGCGATGGTGATGGCATCGGCGCCGACGGCCGGCTCGTCGGCGGTGAATTCGAACACGCGGTCGGCATTGACCGATCCGATCTGGATGTGAACCGTCGTGCCCTTCTGCACGGTGCGCGTCGTGCGGGCGTCGGCGGCACGGAACCAGTCGCCTGCGCTCGCCGTGTAGATGCCGTTTTGCGTCGGGTCGGCCTGGTCCTTGACCAGCACGCGGTCGCCGATTTCGGCCGGCACGCCGTCGATGGCCTGCAGGCCGTGCAGGAGGATGTCGGCCGTGGTTGCGAGGCGCACGGGTTCGCGTTCGCCGGTCAGGAGACGAACGGCGGCAGTTGCAGGTCGGGACATGAGGGGTTGCTCCATAAAAAAAGCCCCGCATAAGCGAGGCTGGAAGGGGTTCGGTGCTGGCGGTGGGAAATCTAAGCTAGCCTGCCGGACACCGCGTTATCCGGCGCGGCAGGCACGGACGATTTTGCGGACAGCGAGCAACGCGGTCCAGGCCTATAGCAATCCGCCAACAAGCCTTCTTGTGCCGCCGATCGCCGCCAGCCCGCAGGCCATGCCGGCGCAGTCGGCGACCCAGTCGAGGATATCCATATCGCGCGCGATCAGCTGCACGCCCTGAAGCAGCTCGATCGCCGCGCCGGTAATGGCAAGGAGCACGACCAGCCTCGTCTTGTGTTCCGGCCAGCCGAGGCTTCCGAGCGCCGCCAGCACAGCGAACGCCGCGGCGTGGTTGAGCTTGTCATGGTGGAAGGTGAAGCCCATGTCCAACTCCTGCAGGAAGCGCACCGGCGAAAGCGCGAGCAGGAGAACAGCGGCCAAGGTAAGCAAAAAAGCGATCCTTGCCATGGTCGCAAAAGAGTCGGTACGCAACAGGTCAATCCTTCATCTGAAACAGGGGGCGATCCAAAAGGCACCGCCAACTGACCGCTCTGCGGTTAGCGGGCCATAAGCCAGCATCGTGAAAGCACTAAAAGATTAGTATAGCTGGTTGAACCAAGCTGCTTTGCCGCGGCTCTTTGCGATCGAAGTCTGGGCAATGCGCCTGCTTGCTGCTCGAGTTCGGGGCTTGCCGATGATCACCGCACGGTAGAACCTTTAGCTAGCTGACGGCGCTTGCAGAGAAGCGCCTATACATCACTTCGGAAGTAACGGAAGCACATTCTCATCAAGGAACTTGAGACGGCTACCCACATTTCGGCGTTGGCTGGGCTAGCCGGCACATCGACCGGGATTAGATCCGCCACCGGGTCCCCTCGTCGCGCAGCTTCGACCCACTCTTCCATGGCGCCGACATATCCATCCAGCGCCTCGTATGGAGTCTTGGCGTCCTCACAAGTCAGGTATGTCGGAGGCACATCGCCTACGATCACCCATACTCACGGATCCACTTCCGGCCTGCCAGGTACAATCTCGAAAAGGAAAATATATATTATGCCGTCGGCCCCATACCCAAGATATTCTCCCTTGATGTCTGAAACCAGTCATAAAACTCAAGATATTTTCGGGCTTCCCAGACGTGCAGCATCAAGCTCTTCATCGCCTGTGCTTTTGTCAGCCGACGGCAAGCGGGTGACGCTAGTCAAGTCGGGTTTGACGTCGCTACAATTTCGCTCGACCACTTGTGTTCCCTTTCATTTCTTGCTTGAGCCATCTTCTTCTTGCCCAGCGAGCATAGTCTCCTGCATCGCTATGGTGTTTAATATGATCTGCTCTCGCACGATGCGTGCCCCCGGTCGGCCAGCGCTTTCTCGTGAGACACATCCATATTCAGCGCTGCACAGGCTTGTCGCGAGTGCGCTGCACGGCTCTACCGGAATGGGCTCGCAAAGCTCAACGCTGCTCATGCCAAATGTCGAACGGCTTGATGGTAGCTGAAGGGAGACCTCGTTCATCAAACACATCGAAGACTCGCTCTGATAAGACGAGGTCAAGGTTCTTGGCGATGCCGAAGTCATCGTGACCCGCCTTCCCGCTCACCTTCAGCCACACGAAAGATGGAAGCTCTACCTCGGGCTGCTGTTCGCGAAAATCTTCGGACGTTATGACTTCAACAGGGGCGAATGCCGCTCCGGTGAAGCCGATTTCTGACAATGCGTGCGCGGCCTCTTCCGTCACGAGGAAACATGGAAAGCTTGTTATAAGAACATCACCGATCCATCCCTCCATCTGGTACACAAGCTTGCTCACGATAGGAGGGTGGACACTGGTATCCATGACAGTGCCGTCGCCCAATCCGCCGGCCACATCGGGCAGAATGTCAAAGTATCTCATCAGTCACCTATTGGTAGATAGAACAAATGTCCATACTTCTTGTCGATTTCCGTAACATGGTCAAGGACATTCTGGCGAGTAGCATGAGGGTTTTTCTTATAGAAATATTCCCACTCGTTCCGAATGACCTTCTGGTGCAAATTTATGTCGAACTCGTTCCGGATTCCACGAAGATTCTCGATTGAATGCAGCTCTTGCTCTGCAAAAAGCCCGGGATACCTTTTAAAAACTCCCTGCTCGACGCCATGATGCACTATATAGTCGCTTTTGTTGAGACTAGGATTCGCGTCGAAAAAGGTTTTTCGATAGTCCTTGGATGGAGCCCACCCAACCTTCGCCCCGGCATGTTTAACTTTGGACGTATCCCTAGCAAGCATCGCACCTAGTAACGCGGTATCAAAGGCACTATCGGACATTTCACCGGCTCGCGTCTTCCGGCGTGGGATTGGTGGCGAGACCGAGCGCGCAAGCGCTTGCTGGTGCCTAAGGGTTTCGGCATCGACCCCACGAACAAGTGCCTCGCCGCCTTCGACTAGGTCAGTCGGCCGCCTCGAAAATATTGAGAGTTTCTCTACCCAGGGCTTGGCAATCTTCGCCGCGGCGCGTTCCAGGGCCACCACCGCCAACCTATCGCCAGGAATTGCGCCCGCGGCATTGAGCAGTGTTTGGTCGTAGTTGCCTTCCAGCGCTGCATTTCCAGCCTTCTCCAGTGCAAATGACGTCCCCAACGGCGTGAAGTCGGCCACCGAGATGCTGTCTTCGCCAAGCCCATCGGAGCCCACGAGTTTTTGCGCGAGAAGACGCCATAGGCTCCCCCGCTCACTGTCGCCGGCTATCAATCTCCCGAGCCACTCTTGATTCGTCGGTAAGTAGTTGGTGAGTTCCGCGTTTGATACCGATCGTCCTGGCTCGACAGTGTTGGCTAAATCGAGCAGCATCATCGGGTCGACTACAGCTGCCCGGACCGACCTGTCCGCGATGCTGTTGTCCGTTTGGGACGCGCTGGTCTGAAACAGGTGGCTCAGCACCGCTTCGCGCGCGGCTTGATTCGGTAGCGCGGCGAACACATTGCGCAGCTCTGCGGTCTGGTGTTGCGGCTGGGCCTTGAGTCTGCCGACAATGTCCTCAGCGACAGAGTTGGGTAGCGGCTGGGCGGTCTCAAAACCCAACTGTTGCTGGGCGGCGATGGAGCCAATGATCGCCGCCCGATAGTCTCCCGGCTTCGACAGGTTGCTCCAGGCCGCATCAAGGTTCGCGAATGCCTCGCGGACATAGCCGCCCGGATCGGCCTGCCTGGCCTTGAACGTCAGGTCCGCGGCGGCGGCGATAGCGTCATGGCGTGCCTTGTCCACTTCCGGCGTTGAACTATCTGCGGTGGGGTCGGCGTCCTTGACCATGGCCCGCACGGCGTTATTCGACAGGTCGCGCATGCCGTGGAATTGGCGATTAACCTCAACGGTCCTGTTGAACGCCTCGAAGCGCCCGGCGCCTTCGGTAGCGCCATAGAGAGCGACGAATTGTTCCGGCGTTGGGATCGGGCCGGAATAGGTTCCACTGTCCCTGATGTCGGCCGGCGCATTCTGCTCGGCCAGGATAATGTTTGTGCGTTTTTCGACTTGCCGCATCGCGTCGGCGGCTCGGGCCTGCTGGACCAACCCTGGCCGCTCTTCGGGGGCAATGTCGTCCCCAAAGGCCTGCGCCGACCTTTCGTCCGGCGTAAGCTTGCCTACCCGGTCACGGAGCGAAGCCGGTGCGGCAGTTCCATCCGCCGGAGGCCCACTCACAGCCTCGACGGTATCGTCCTTGGTCTTGCCGTCCGTTGCGGCCAACACCGCCCCCAGCATCTCGGCAGCGCGCTTCGGATCCTGGGCGATCATCGCCTGGACGAGCGCCTTTGCCGCGTTGCTGCGCCAGGCAGCCTCGGCCGCTTGCCGGGCCACCGGGCTGCCCATCTTGCCGATCAGTTCGAGCCCGCTCCGCCTGATCGCCTCGAATGTGTCGCTGTCGTCCGGGTCGCCCTGCGCGATGGCGCTTGTGTAGCCGTGCTCGACCTTGGTCCACTCGGCCTGCTCGTAGTTCTGGCGGCGCGCGTGCTGCTGCGCGGCCATGCGCGCCGAGCCGGCGAGCCGCAACGCCTGCTTTTGCGCGAGGAAATTGGCGCGTTCGCCCTCCGGCACTTTCGCCACAGTGTCGTCGAAGATCTGGTCGAACAGGCCGGGCTTGACGACGCCGTCGCTGTGCGGATCGAGCTGGCCATACATGAAGTCGTGCAGGCCGCCGCCGTCGGCCGGCGCGGTCTGCACGGCCACGGCCTCGGCGTGGGCGATGCGTGCGTTCAGCTCGCGGCCGATAATGTCGGCGTCGAACGCATCCTGCTGCTTCTGCTGCTGCCGAAAGCGCTCGGCCACCGCCGAGAGCTCGTCGCCAAAGCCTTGCATGGCCGCGCCCACCGGCGAGCCGTTCGGATAGGAGGCCACAGTGCCGGTATCGAGCCGGCGCTGGGCAAGCTGGAGCGGGATGGTGGCCATCAGTAGAGGCCTCCGCCCGGCGCCGGCGGGAAGGCGCTTCTGCCGAACGTCACCGCCTTGGCCGGGTCGTAGAGCCCGGAGATGCCCGATACGAGATTGCCGCCGGCCTTGAAGATCGAGGCGCCCACCGCCTGCCTGCCGGAAAAGCGCGCGATCGCCGCCTGCGTGCCGAGACCGTTCTGGCGCAGCTGCGAGCCGTACTGGATCGCCTTGAGGTCGAGCTGGCCCTGCCTGGCATTGGCGGCCAGCACCTCGGTCGGCGAGCCCGCCATGGCGACGCCCGAAGCGCCGGCCTGGGCACGCGCCTGCGCCTGCAGCAGGTCCTGCTTATGGCGCTCCTGGCCCTGCTCGAAGGCGGAGCTTTGAGCGTCGGCCCGCGCCTGCTGTTCATAGGCTTTGGCCTGGTAGTCGGCCATCTGCCTGGACTGCTGGCCTTCCGCCAGCGCGCCGCCGACGGAAAGCGCCGTGCCGATAAGAGCTAGTGTGCACATGGTCAGCCTCGTTCGCCGGCGGGAATGAATTTGCTTTTGATGCCGTTGACCGGCGCGCCGATCGAAGGCCGCCGGTCGAGCACGCCGCCGGGGCTGAGGAAGGACAAAAGCAGCCGGTCGGCCTGGATCGCCGGGCGGCTGAGCCGCGTGGGTGCTGTGGCCCGCGGGCCGGCCATGGCCGTGCGCCGGATGGTGGTCAGGTTGACTTTGACCCCGGCGGCGCCGTCGGACACGCCGTTGGCGGCGGTGACGGCGCGGCTCAAGGCATCGGCCGCGAACAGCTCCTGGCGCAGTTGCTCGATCAGCCAGTGGACCGTGCGCCAGCGCTCGCCGAGAGCCTCGGCGTTTGTCCTGACCTCGTCGCCGTGCGGCGGCGTGTCAGCGCAGGGTTCGGCGGGGGGTTCGTCCAGGGGGGCGCCAACGCGGCGCTCGTCCGCGTCCTCGATGGTTTTCTCGATCAGCGCAATTTCAGCGGTGCAGTCGTCCAATGCGGCACGCGCCGCCGTCAAATTGCCGGCGCCGAAGATCGCGTGAAACTTTTCCGTTTCCAGCTCGCCCTTGCGGGCGATCGCATTGTTGAGGTCGGTGTCGAGCAAGGCGATGACGGCGGCAAAATCGGCAGCCGTCCGCGCCCTGCCGAGGTCTTCGGCATGGGGGAGTTGGGTCACTGGAGAATTTCCTTCTTGAGGGAGGACATCGCAGCTGCCAATCTCCCCCCTTGTGGGGGGAGATGCGCGGCAGGGCAGAGGGGGGCGCGAAGGATCGCGGCTTTACCTAACTGCGGTCAGGCCAGAATGGATAAGGACGTAATTACGATTGGTCGGCGGGACAGCGCCCCTCTCTGTCCTGCCGGACATCTCCCCCACGAGGGGGGAGATCGGCCGTCGTCAAGAGTTTCGCCAACCTGCAATGCGTCTAAGGCTCGGCGTCGAACACCGGTGTCATCGCCCTGATCGTGCAGGGCGTCGGATTGACGTGGCGGATCTTCACCCGCCCCTGCCCTTCCCAGCTGTCGTCGATCGGCACCTCGACATTGCCGGTGAACAATTTCGCCATGGCACCCGGAGCAACCACGGACGGGATGCGAACCTGCTCCCATCGGCCGCGGATAAACGACTGGACCTGAAGCCCGGCGATGTCGGTTTCCAGCAGCGAAAGAATGAGCTTGGCGACCTTCTTGCGCCGGCCGACGATCGAGCCGTCGCGGCCGCCGACGTCCAGCTCCAGCGTGTTGGCCTCGGACTGGTAGCCGAGCCCGACCTGCCATTTGGCGGCGGTGGCGCCGCCGGGCAGCATCACCTGGCCGGAAGCGACCGTGAGCCCTTTGTAGACCTTGCCGCCGGCCAGCACGTCGACCGCCTGGCCTTCGAGATGATCGAGGCCGGAGACGACATTGACGGCAGCACCCGAATAGGTCAGCCCGCAGTCGACCTCGAAAGCGTCCTCGATTGCCGCATATTCGAACGGCACGGTCTTTATTTCGATATAGCGCCTGGTCACGCCGCCGATCGTGCGCTTGACGATCAGCCACAGGTCGTCATTGCCGTCCTGGCCGGGCGTCACCACGGCGCTTTCGACAACGGCCCAGTTCGATCCGGCGAAACTTCCGGCGATCTGGTGGATATGCATGCCGCGCACGTCTTGCGACGGCTGGTGCGTGTAGCCGCCGAGTTCGCCATTCCCGAGCGGGAACCAGAGCAGCGGGTCGGGGTCGGTCTGAAAGGCGAGTTCGACGACGCCTTTCTTCGGAATGTGCTCCGATATTTGACCGACGTCGTCGGAGGTGAAGCGGCCGGTGGCGTTTTGTGTCAACTCGGCGATCGATTTGCGGGAGCGGGTGACATAGAGGAACGACTGCCCCGCATCGACAGGACGCATCGGGGCACAGCCGAAGGTCCGCGACCGGCGGTTCTTGAACGAGGACGGTGTCAGCGCCTCGTCGATGCCGGAGCCGGACAGCGCCCTCACCCCGCCAAGCGTTCCGATGATCAGCGCACCGTCCGATTCCGCCACCCACGTAATGTCATTGGCCTGACCGCCGCCGGCCTGCACGAATTCCAGCGCGTCGGTGTCTTTCTCGCCGGTGGCGAAGTTGTCGAAATCGCCGGTTTGCGAGGCATAGACCGAGAATTTTCGGCTGAACGCCAGGCGCTCCTCGTAAAGCGAACCGCTCTGCACGTACCTGCCGGGCACGAACGTGCCGAGACGCCAGCGGATGATCGGGCTGAGATCGGGAAGAGCATGCCCATACAACTGGACGGTGACCACCGTCATGCTGGTGCGGGCAGTGACCTTGGCCCAGCGCCAGAAGCCATCTGCGCCAAGCAGACGAATGGCGCGGCCGACATCGCTGGTCTGGAATCCAGTGCCGTCGTTGATGCCGACGACCGAGGAGGCCGAGAGATCAAACGGCGTTTGCGACGGCGCGTATTCGTGCAGGGCCAGTTCGGCGATAGCGGTTCCGTCGCTGTCGCCGCCCGAAAACAGCAGCTGATAAAATTCGTAGGCAACCGTGTTGTTGAAGCCGTCGAAGAAGCGGGTTTCCGATTTGGACCAGCCGGTCTCTCCGTCCCGGCTGTCGAGCGTCGTCCAGTCGGTGCCGTTGTGCGAGGCCTGGAACTGCCACTGGGTCGGCGAGACAGTGTCTGAGTGATCATTCGTCGCGGTAATCCAGTAGGCGTCGACTGCCCTGGCCTCGTCGCCGCCGAACTGGTAGCGCAGATACCCGCTCGGAAATCCCGCTATGTCCACCCCCTCCTGCTTGTCGCCGCCGAAAGCCTGCCACACGTCGGATGAGCCGTTGCTGTTGCTGACCGTGCCGCTTGGCAGCGTATTCGAGGCCATAACCGGCATGGCGTTGCCGGTTGCGGCCGGCGTCAAGGTCGTGGCGGTGGTGTTGATCTTGTCGTATGGGCCGTCGAGAAAGACAAAATCGGCGAGCGTCCAAGTCGTGTGCGCGGTGCGCGTCAGCACCTTGACCGGATAATCCTTGTGGGTGATCCACATCTGGTCTGCCGACTGGACGAACTGCAGGTCGAAGAGATCGGCCTCGAGATAAGGGGCCGCCACCTCGACCGTACCGACGCGGGCGCCATAGGCGTAGACGCGGATGTAAAGGTCGCCGAATTCGAGCGCATAGGCCTGATCGGCCGAGAAGATGAACGGGATCAGCCGTGTCGCCTTTGACGGAGCATTCACCTCCGCGCAAAAATAGGTGCCGCCGCGCTTTCTGATGCCGCCCTGCGGCAGCGTGACGAAGTTCGTGCACTTGGACAGCGCCGCCCGGTAGAGCTCAAGCGAGGCGCGAGCGTGCAAGCGGGGAGAAATCTCGCCGCGGATGAAAGCGTCCTGGACCGGATAGAGCGTGGTCATCGGCCGACGAACCTGTTGTCGCCGCGCTGGAAAGCCCAGGAAATCGCGGACAATCTGCCGCCCCGCTGGATGGCATTGGCCGAGTAGGCGGCATCCAGCGCCCTGTCATAGGCGCTGCGGGCGACGTCGATCATGCCGGCCTTGTGGGTCAAGGGATGCGCGATCTTGATGGCGAGCGCCGCAACCAGCACCTCGGTGAACAGCGCGTCCCAGTCGTTGGGGTCGGTCAGGTTAGCGATATAGCGGATGAGGCGCGGCCCGGCCTGATCGGAATAGACCAACCCGGCCTCCTGCCGCCATGAGAGCGGCACGCCGTCCGGCTCGCCATTATGGGTCAGCGGCAAGGGCCGCAGGCAGTCGGCGGGAAGTTCATAGGCAAAGTTCAGCGTGCCAGCGCCGCTGCCGGTGTCGAAGCCGGCGACCGAGGCCGCCAGGATAGCGAAGACATAGGCGTGCTTGGTCAATTCGGCCTCGCGGGTCAGGTCGAAGTGCAGATTGAGCAGACGCGCCGCCTTGGCGTCCTGGTCGAGACTGTCGATCGGCGCCTCGTCGAGCACGGCGAGCGCCATGTTGGCGATATCGAGCGGGGTGATGGCCATGGCTCAGGCCTCTGTCTGTGTGGTTGGTCGGGGAAAACGGGGCATGGTGCCTCCACGGCAAAAAGCCGCTTCAAGGCGGCTGGGGATTCTTTGTGATTGTTGCTTGGGCAGAACGTTGCACGTCTCGTGCATGGAGCCGTCACGATGCCAGCCGCCCGTCAGGGAATGGGTGGCACGTGCTGCGTGATCCGTCTTTTTCCATTCGAGCGAGGAAGACGGCAATGCTTCGGTTGTTGCAGTTTCACGACACCGCCGCGCAATGCGGCGATGTCTTGCCTGGATTGTGTCAGCCGATGCGTGCGCCGGTCGAGATCCCTGTTTCGGCTGACTTGGCAAAGACGCTTGCTTTCACCCTTCCGGCACCTCCCGCCAGAGCCAAGCCCTTGTCCAGGGCATCTTGAAGACTTGGTGTGTAGTAGGCGGTGTCCTCCAGACCGCTGAAGAAGTTTATGCGATGAACTTCCCCCTTCTTGCTCATGACAATGCCCGCTTTTCGGAGCACTTCCTGAACTGTTTTGTACTTCACGTTCATAGTTACCTCCCTTGCTCAGACAAGGCAGCATCGCCCTTTCTTGTAACTGTTTGGTGCCGTCGATTGGCCAAACGAGCAACATGAACGTTGTGGCGAACCGCAAAATTCGCATCACTCCGGCGCGGCGCAGCGGGTGAACTTGGGATTCGCCACACCGGCCGACCTGGTGTCCAGAAGGGGCGGGACGTCTGATGCCCGCCCCTTCCGGCCGGATCAGGCCTCCATCGTCTTCAGCGCGATGAACGTCATGTGCTTGACGCTCGACGCCGTGCGGTCCCAGTTTGCTGCCAGTGCCAGCTCGGCATCGGTGGCGAATTCGCCGGCCGAGGACGCGTCGAGGAAGCGGGTGCCCGGCACATGCGGCACGAAATGCCGGCGGCCGACCATTTCGGTGACGCCGCCGCCATGGCCCTGCCGCGGCTTGCGGTCGAACTCGAGCGGGCCGCCTTCGGTGTTGACCGGCAGCTCGTTCCACAGGATCGCCTTGTCCTTGAACATGAAGGCGGTGTAGACGCCGCCGGCGACCGGAATATCGTCATCGACGACGGCCCTGAGCCCCATGTAATAGGGGATCAGCGGCCCGCCCTGCTCGGACGACGGCACATAGTCGATGAGGTCGGCGAGCTTCAGCGCCTTCATCTGTTTCGAATGCATCCAGATCGTCTTGAACTTGTCGGCGCGGTCGCCCATCAGATAGGCGGCCTCGATGATGTCGGTGTCGACGATGGAAGCACCGGTAACGCGCACCAGATCGCTGCCGTCATTGGCGATGTTGTCGGCCAGCACGCCTTTCAGGATGCCGAGCAGCGTCAGCTTGTTGGCGCGCTGCCAGTAGTCGGTCTGGCGACGCACGATGAGCTTCTGCGGATCGTCGCCGGCAAGGATCGAAGTCAGGTCCGGGATGCCCCAGGCCTGCGCACGCACATTGCGGGCCGCGACTTCGCGGCGCGCACCGATCTTCTTCATCTCGATCGAGTCGGCCGGGTCGTCATTGACCGGCTCCGAGGGATCGTTGCCGAGATCCTTCCAGCCGGGCATGTCGACGGAACGCCCGCCCATGGAGAGCTTCGAGGCGATGGCCGGGTCGGAAAACAGGATCCCGGCCTGGTAGATGTCGAGCGACTGGACATGCTCTTCGAACGAGTATTGCGCATAGACGGACGGAACGATCGCGTCCGCGATGCGGGTATAGGCGTCTGCCATTTTTGTCTTCCTTCAGGTTTGTGGAGATTGGCGGACCATGATCCAGAAAAGTGGAAACCGATTTTCGGAAAAGATCATGATCCAATTTCAGAGAGGGTTGTTGGGCATCCATAGATCGGGGTTTTCGCCGGCCTCGCGTGCCAGCCGCCGGGCACGGGCGGGGTCGCTTTTGACCAGCGCCGAGATGCCGGTCAGGTTGCGCTCGCCGGCAGCATTGCGCTTGAAGGGATTGCCTCCACTCAAGGCCGCGCCGCCGTCGATCGTGTCTTCGCGGAACATCGCCTCGCCGATGGCGTGGAACGCCTTGGCGATCTGCGGGTCGGTCAAGGCGCCATCCGGCAGAAGGATGCCCTTCGCCTTATAGGCATTGACCAGGCCGAGCTTCTTCATCGCCCTGTTGGCGACCTCGAGCTTCTGGCGAAAGCCATCGCTGCCGGTCGGTCCCCAATCCCGCACAAGGTCGTCGTGGGTCGTCTCGACCGAGCGGGCAACGGCGATTTGCTGTGCCTTGGCCTGCTCGGCCATGTAGCCGACGAAGCGGTCGTGATAGGCCTGCGCGACCTTCGGGGTAGCACCTGCCTCGACTGCCCAGGCCTTGGACGCATTGGCGAGCTCGTCCGAATAGGCGAAGTTTTCGGGGAGCCCGTCGGGGCGCCTGTACTCGACCTTGTCGGGCGAGGTCAGCGGACGCATCGCCTCGGGCAGTCGGGCATGGAACCTGTCCCAGTCTTCCGCGGCTGCATCGGCTGCCGGAACGCGCAGGCTCTCACCCTGCTGCCGCTCCAGCTCCGCATAAGAGGTGAGAACCCGATCGAGGCTTTCAGGCTTGGTCCAGCCCTTGGTTTCAGCAAGCTTGCGGTTGCCTTCGGAAAGACCGTCAAACCAACTTTTGGCCGTAGGCGGGGCGGACCCGTTGTCCCCGTTGGCCGGTGGCCGTGCAAGGTTGCCCGCCGGTGGCGCCGCCACCACGGACCCGGCGTCTGCCAGATCTGTCATGAGAAGATTCCTTTTGTTGAGGTTTCAGAGGAGAGCCGATGGCGAAGCTGCCAATCTCCCCCCTCGTGGGGGAGATGTCCGGCAGGACAGAGGGGGGCGCGAAGGAACGCGAGGATCCGGTGCACTTCGTCACCAACGCCCCGGGAAAGATTGCAAGCACGAATCAGCTGGATAAGCCGGCGGGACAGCGCCCCCCTCTGCCCTGCCGGGCATCTCCCCCACGCGGGGGGAGATTGGCCGTCACTTCCGCTTTCGCCAATCACCCGTATCTGGAGGGAACCTAGATATTGTCGCCCCAGTTCTCCCAGAGCAGCGTGATAGTGCCGGTGACGGCAACCGTGCCGTCAGCGTCGATATCCGTGCCGGTGGCAAACGCCAGGTTGAGATAGAGGTCGACCGGCGTCACGGTGCCGTCGAGCGTAGCGGCTGCGGCAACATCGGCAATCGACGCGTTCGACAGCGCGGCACCCGCGCCATCCAGCGTACGGCCGGTCGCGCCCAGCACATTGACCATGGTGCCGGCGAGCGCAGCACTCGACGCCGCCGTCGAGCCGAGCGACCAGGTCAGCGCGGCATTGTCGTTGATGGTCGAGGCTCGCGGCGTCAGCACGGCGAACTGCAACCTTGCCGTGCCGCCCTTGATCCGCACCTTGCCGTCGAGGAAATCGAACAGCTTCTGGCTGGCATAGGCCAGCGCATCTGCTACTGGCACCGGCATGGCATTGAAGGAGAAGACGGTGCGGTAGGCGCCGCCCTGCCCGGTCGTCCTGGCGGTAAGCCCCGCCTTGGGCGGGGCAAGGCCGGCTTCTCTGGCGGCGGCACGCGAAAGCGTCCGGGGAAGACCTCGGGTCATCTGGTATCTCCATTTTTTGGGGATTTGAGGAAGGTTCAACTGGACCGCGGCACGTAATCTGCCGCAAATCTCATGGACATTTGGCCCTTCTGTGTGTATCTATACACAACATGAAGAGCGCCGATGTCATTCATAGGCTGCTGGCGGATGGCTGGTACGAAGTGGCTCGAAAAGGAAGTCACGCCCAGTTCAAGCACAAAGCCAAGCCGGGCCGGGTGACGGTTCCGCATCCCAAGCGCGACATCCCGATCGGCACTCTCAAGAGTATCGAAAAACAATCCGGCTTGAAGCTGAGGTAGAGAAATGCGGAACTACATCGGACTGATCCACAAGCAAGCGGACAGCGACTTCGGCGTCTCCTTCCCCGATTTTCCGGGCCTGGTGACAGCAGGCGTCAATCTGGATGATGCCCGCGCCATGGCCGAGGAAGCACTGGCCTTTCATGTCGAGGGGCTGGTCGAGGATGGCGAAGCAATTCCCGAGCCGTCGTCCCTGGAGGAAGTGATGTCGGACAAGGACAATCTGAGCGGTGTCGCCATCCTGGTTCCCTTGAAAGCCGAAGCGGCGAAAGTCGTGCGCGTCAATGTCACCATTCCGGAAGATATCCTCGATCAGATCGATCGATATGCAGAGCGCCACGGCTACAGCCGATCCGGATTTCTGACCGCTGCGGCAAAAAAGGTGATGCAGATCGAGGCAGCGTAGCCCCTTGAAGGTCGATTTGAGATGAAGCTCCGTCGTCTTGTTCGGTTACATTTCTTTCCGAAACCGAGCTGTCAGACTAAAACAACCATGTCTTATTTCGTGAGGCCCAGTGCCTATGTTCCGCCGCAAATGCCACCGCACTTGGCAAAATCGGCCCGTGTATTAGTTCATAGACTTCAAGGGAGTACCAGACGATGACCATTTCCAGAGCCATTGCCGCCATGCTCGTAACCGCCGCATTGGCAGGCTGCGCGCAGACCGAAGCACAGCAGAGAACCAGCACCGGTGCGCTGCTCGGCGCCGGCGCCGGTGCGCTTGCCGGCCAGGCGATCGGCGGCAACACCAAGAGCACGGTCATCGGTGCCGGAGCCGGCGCCTTGCTGGGCGCCGTCGTCGGCAACGCCACCACGCCGCAGCCGCGCGGCGAACAGCTTTGCCGTTATCAGGATCGCAACAGCGGCCGCATCTACACCGCCCCCTGTGACGACCGCTATTATAACGGCGATTATTGAGCGTGCCCCCTTCTCCCCGTTCTGCGGGGAGAAGGTCCCGGCAGGGGGATGAGGGGCAGCGCAAACTTCTGACATGCCGGCTCCGCCCCTCACCTGCCTGCCGGCATCATCTCCCCGTAGAACGGGGAGAGGGGCGCAGCTTCAGCCTCGGCGCATCCTTTTTCCCCGATGATTTGGTCCTTCCGCTGATTAAACGTCGGCGCTATCGTCTGCTATCCAAAGGGGGCGACGATGCGATTTTTGATGACCTCACTGCTGGCTGTTTGTTCGGTTTCCGCACACGCCAGACAGGCTGTCAGTGTTGAGCGGATTGACGAATGCCTGGTCTTGCCGGTGGCCGCTGTCGACAATCGTGTCAAAGCCACTTTCGAGGTGACACTGGACAAGGCCGGCAAGATCAAGTCGGTTACGGTTGTATCCTACGAACCTCATTCGGAAGCAGCGGCCGAAGCGGCCCGACAACTTTCGAAATCGGTCCAGAGGTGTTGGCCGCCAGGCGTCAAAACCAGCCCGTTGCGACTCACCGTAGATTTGAGCAAGACTTAGCCACAGGTCCTCCACCACCCTACCTCCCCTCCAGCCTCGCCGCCTTTGCCAGCGCCGCCAGCTGCGCTTCGTCCAGCGTCAAAAACCCCATAATGTGCTGCACCACTTCGGCCCGCGCATTGCTCAGCGCACTGTGCAGCTCGAAGCCGTTCGGCGTTTTTGTCTTGGCCAGCCACTCGCCATAGGACGGGCGGCGGTAATAGCCGGTCGCAGCCGTGAGGTCGGCCAGCACCATCTCGCCGTCCTGGCCTGAGAACACCCTGAGATAGGCCTTGGCCAGCGCATCTTGCGCCTTGGCCGGGCCGCCGGCCTGGCTGGAATGGGCGAAGCGTTTGCCACTCATACGCCCTGCCCGCCCGAAGCATCTTGCACACCCTGCGGCATCAGCTCGCCGAGTCCATCCAGCAGGCCGCTATCGCGCGCCTGTACGGCCGCCGGCACCGCATCCCTGGCGACCTTGCCGGCGGCGGCGACCGCCGCCATGCCGGCCTGTTCCTGCTGGGCCTTGGCACGAGCATCGCGAATACCGGCCACCTCGTCCTGGCGGCGAAAGATGCGCTGCGGGCTGCGGCCCGCGCCCTGCACGATCTTCAGTGCTTCATCGCCGTCGATATTGTCCATGATGCCGGGATCGAATTGCGCCATCTGCATGGCCGTCGTCACCACCTGGATGGTGTCGCGGGCTTCGGCCGAGCGGCGCAGCACGTCGAGCGGGCCGGTGAAGGTCGGCCGCAGCGCCTTGCCGGCGAGGCTCGCCGGCGGCAGGAAGCGGCTGTCTTCCTCGTAAAGTCCCTTGTCTTCCAGAATACCCAGCTCGCGGTCGAGATTGCTGGCAAAGCCGGCCTGGATGATCGAGCCGGACGGCCCGAGCAGCGCGCCCTTCTCCTCCTGCCGGATCAAGGCCTCGGTCGCCGTCATCTGCGGGTTCTGCACCAGCGTCTGGAACAGGTTGACGAACATCATGTCCCGGATCTCCTCGGCCCGGCTGTCGGCATAATTGAACGCATAGGTCGGGTTCTGGCCGGTGGCGATGGGCGCGATCAGCGGCCGGCCGGCATCGTCGATCAGGCCCGGATAATTCTCGCCGGGATTGAGCACCGGCACATAGTCGAGCCGCGCCTTGGACGCGGTCGCCGGATCGGTGATCTGCTGCAGGGCGCGCAGGCCGGAGCGCCGCACGGCGTTCTCCTCGCGCACCGTCGTCAGCGCCTCGATGGTCGGCGAGATGCCGTAGGGATCGCCCTCGTAGCGGCGCCAGTTGAAGCACGATACCGGGAACGAGCGAAAACCGCTTTCCCTGACGATCACCTCCTCGTCCTCGATGACGTGATAGGAAGCGAACGCCGTATCGAGATACTGATAGGTGCCGCTCAGACTGTACATTTTGCGCTCGTCGCGCGGCTGGATGCACTGGATCAGCGAGATCTTCGTCTCGCATTTCGAGGGGTCGTCGACCAGAACCTTGATCCGCATCGGCAGCTTTTCATAGCCGAGCAGTTGCGCCGCCTGCCGCGCCGTGCGCTCGTAGCGGCGGTGGAAAATATCGACCTGGCCCCAGCGGTTGCGCGAGAGATAGCCCTCGACCACGGGGATCGAGGCATAGCGGATCAGCGTGCCGCCAAAACCCTCCTCGGCGTAGAGATAGGCTGGGCCGTAGCGCACGACATTGCGCAGGCATGCCTGTGTTGCCGGCACGAAGTTCGAATTGGCGGAGTAGCGCAGCGAAAACAGGAAATCGCGCAGCGCTTCCGCCCATTCCTTTTCCTCGTCGGTTTCCTCGTCGTTGATTGCCGCGGTCGACAGCCCATGCCATTTCTCTGACTGCGGGATGATCAGGCTTTCCAGCCCGGCGGCCAGCCGGTTGGCGGCCGAGTTGATGGTGTTGGCGTAGACGCGCGCACCGCGCCGCTCCTGCCGTTCGGCCTGCGAATCCGTGCCGGCCTGGCGGCGGCCGCTCCACATATCGGGCGCATCGGGGTCGCAGAATTCGGACACCGCCTCCCAGACATGCTCGTACTGGCTGCGTTCGCTCTCCAGTTCTGCCTGTCGCGACAGAATATCGCGAGCACGGGAATCGCTCATGGTCAGCCTCGCTTGATGGATTTGATTGAAAAGAAGCGGCGGGACGCCGAAGCTGCCGACCTCCCCCTTGTGGGGGAGATGTCCGGCAGGACAGAGGGGGGCGCGAAGGATCGCAAGCCTGCGTTTTTTATGTTTTTCCGACCGGATTCGCCCAACCGGAATTCGCCTAACGTCGCGTTACAAATGATCCACAAGCCGGCGGGACAGCGCCCCCCTCTGCCCTGCCGGGCATCTCCCCCACGAGGGGGGGAGATCGGCAGTTTCAGCTGATCATGCGCTGCCCTCGAGCGCCGGGCTCCGCCCAAAACGCTGCACCACGAAACGTCCCATCTTCTGGCCGGGCACTTCGATCAGCGTGTAGGTGATCCAGGACAGCAGGCACACCACCGGCAGAACGACGACAGTGACGACCGCAAAGCGCAGCGGCGCCGACAATTCGTGGCCGAACTGGGTGATGACCAGGGCCGCGACCGGCTGGAGAACCAGCAGATGGATCAAATAGATGCTGAAGGAAAGCTCACCCATCAGATGAAAGAACCTGTTGGCGAGCGTCATGGCGATCTTTCTGGCCACGATGCCCATCATTCCCGGCAGCATCCGGTAGAGAACCAGGGCAAAGAAACCCAATACGAGCGCTTCCCGCATCAAAAGCTTGCCAAGCCCATAGCCGCCGCCGAAGGGCAGCGCGGCCAGAGCCATGGCCAACGCCAGATATGCGAAGGGCCGCTTTTGCCTTTGATGGACGACGCCCGCCAGCAGCATCCCGCACAGGAAAATCTGCATCTTCAGCGGCAGGAACGACGGCATCGGAAAATGCACCGACAATTGCCCCATCAACAACACGATCGCGCTGCCGGTGGCCGCTACCAGAATGGCGCTCCATACCCAGTCAAGCCTGCGCACCAGCAGCATGATCGCCGGAAACACCGCATAGAACTGCATCTCCAGCCCGAGGCTCCAGTCCGGCAGCGGCGTGCGATAGGCGAAATTCGGCACCAGGCCGAACAGGAACAGCAGATGGGCGCCAATATTCTTCAGGCCGCTGTCGAGATAACGCTCGGGCGCCTGCGGCGACCTCAGCAGGAACTCGTCGATGACCATCCTCGACTGGTAGAGATAGGGGCCAAGCGCCAGGGCAGCGCACAGCATGATGTAGAACAGCGGCGCTATCCTGAAGTAGCGGCGGGTCCAGAATTTCAGCCAGGTTTCCGGCCTTTGCCAGGGCTCCTTGTCCTGGCGCAGCTGGTAATGGAACACCATCAGGAAGCCGGACAGCATGATGAACAGATCGACGCCGAGGTCCGGTTCGCCGAGGATAGGAACCTGCCAGCCGGTCAACAGCAGGCAGTGCCCGATAAGCACCCAGATCGCGGCGAGCGCCCGAAGCCCGTCCAGGCACTCGATGCGCGATGTTTCCGTCATGCCGAACTTCTCGATAGCCATGTTGCAATGCAGCATGGCGGCTGAGGGAAGAATGTCAACCGTGCGGAAGGAACACGATTTGCGCTCGGTTGTTACGGAAAACGCGGAAGCTGCGATCTCCCCCCACGTGGGGGGAGATCGGCAGCATCACCCGCCTCTCTTCTTCACCAACCTTGCGTGCCGGCGCCAGTACCACCACGCCAGCACGCGGTTGCGGAACACTCTTCTCATCGCGCCCATGTCAAACCCCCAGCAGCACGCGGCGCTGGCCGGTGAGCTCACTGGGCGACAAATCGGTCTTCACCGTTCCCGCGGTCCCATCATTGGCCGCCAGCTGGGCCCGCAACGCGGCCTCGCGCGCCTGCACGTCCTTGTCGGCAATGGTCGGTGTCGGCGGCAACGGCTTCAGCGCCGGCGGCTTTTGAAAAAGGCACATGGTTTTCTCCAAAGTGAGAGATTCTCGTCCAGTCGTAGAGCAGAAAATCCTCGCCGTTCCGGCCGTAGCCCGGCAGGCGGCAGCGTTGCGTGGCACCAAGCCGGGCCAGCCAGCGCAGCGCCAATTCATTGGCGGCCAGCGCTCGCGCCTCGACCCGCCAGGCGCCGTGCGCCGCAACCTGCGGCCCGAGCACGGCGTGAAAGAATTCCGTAATCCCAGGCACGCAGCGCCTCATGCGGCGCGTGCCCCAGCTCCAGGCGATCCACAGCCCGCTGCGCTGTTCGGCGGCGCCGAAGCCGGCCTCCGGATTGCCGTCGAGCTCGGCAACATAGGCAAACCCCTGCAGCGCCGTCAGCGCCAGCAAAGCCGGCGACCACTCGTCGAACTGGCAGTCGATCTCGGCTCGGTCCTCCGGCCGCAGGTTGGCGGCGATATAGGAGAGATCGCGCAGTGTGGCGGGGATGATGCGGATGGTCACCGAAACGCCCCCAGCGGATCGGCCTGCCCCGCCTTCCGCCGCGCGGCTTTGAACACCGCCGGGTCGACCACCGCTTCCCTCAGCATCATCACGCCATAGCGGGTCGCCGCCATCAAATCGTCGCGCAACTTCACCACCTGGCCATCCCGGCGGTGATAGAGCCGGAACTCCTCGAACCACGGCAAAAGCGTCGAAAACACCTTGAAGCGGCCTGATTGCATGCGATCGAGCATGTCCATCAGCCCGGCCTCGACCGATACCGAACCGTCGGCGAACTGCGCATGGCTGGCGAGCATGTTCAGCCCATGTGCCGAATATTGCTTGGCAAGCGCGGTGCCGGCACCCTCCAGTGTCTCGCGGCGGCCGTCGCGCGGCCATGCCCATGGCAACCATTCGCCCCACGGTTTCAGAGTCAGCGCCTGCATGGCGGGAGTCTGCTGCGAAGCGCGGCAGGCCTTTGTGATATAGACGACGTCGGCCTCCGTATCCCAGGCGAGCTCGACCGCCGCCGAGGGATGGTCCCAGCCGAAATCGAGTGCGCCGAGCCGCGGCCAATAGCGCGGCAGCGGGAACGGCTCACAGGCGATCAGCTCCTCGGCCACCGGAAATATGCGGCCGGAGCCGAGCACCGGAATGCCTTTGGCCCGCGCCTCACGCTCATGCGCCGGATAGGCGGCAATGATCTCGGCGCGCTGCTGCGGCGTATAATGCTCGGCATCGTCGATGGTCATGAAGGTGACGTGACGGGTCATTGTTTTTCACCCTCGCGGCATTGAATCATGGTGGCAGGTGTTGGACGTATGCTGCTGTTCGGTAAGATGTTTTCATGATGGCGGGACAGCGCCCCCCTCTGTCCTGCCGGACATCTCCCCCTCAAGGGGGGAGATGGCAGCTTCAGCGTCTCGCTTATCCGCAAGCATTGGAGATTGGCGAAAGCCAATGCGACATCCAATCTCCCCACTAGAGGGGGAGATGTCCGGCAGGACAGAGGGGGGCGCGAAGGAACGCGAGTTGCGCGATTTCGCAGCGCTGTCATCCCCTCCCCATCCCTCCCACCTGCTCCGCGGACAAAAACAGCAGCACCACGTCCGACATGCCGAGCAGCGGCGTGAAGGTGACGATGGTGATGCCGCCGGTGGCGTTGGTGCGGGTCAGCCCTTCGGAATAGATGTCGAGCGGCGGCTCCTCGTCGAACCAGACGCCGTGCAGCGTTTCGCCCTGCCATTTCTCGCGGCCTTTCTCGTAGCTCTTGAACGACAGCACCGATTCGTCGGCCTGGACATCGCCGCCGCCGCCCCAGCGCACCACGACGCTGTCGAGCGCGCCCGGCGCCCGTCCCGCCATCGTGCTGACGAGGGCGTCGGCCGGGATCATCCCGGTGCCCCAGGCCGCCTGCTGCTGTGGCGGGCCGATCAGGATGCGCTGCGGGTTGTCGCGCGTGCTTTCACCGGTGACGCCGGCCGCCCACATCCGTACCGCACAATCGAAAACCTTGCCTTGCCACCAATCGGGATAGCGGCCGGTGAGGTGCATCGCCCACTCGGCGCCGCCCGCCCTGGTCTTGCCGAGCTGGTTGCCGGCCATGAACAGGCGCTCGCGATTGGTCGCGCCGGCTGCGTGAAATTCGGCCTGTCGGGGATAAGGCCGATAGGCGGCAAGCTGGTTAGTGCGGCGCCTCCGGTCCAGCTCCGCCAGCAGGCTGAGATATTCCTTCCTTGCCGCCCGGCTGGGCGAAGCCTTTTGCGAAGTCCGGCTTCTCGAGGAACGGCCTAAGGACGGCTTCGAGGCCGCGGATGCGCTGCCTGATTTCGTCATCGCTCAATGCATCCAGATTGTTGATGTTGACACTAAGATCCTTGGGCAGCACCGAGAGCACGAGCTTCAGATACTGATCGGGCTTTTCGGCGCGCACCTCGGCGATGACGCCGGCGCCATGGGCGCGGAAATCGGCGCGGATCGCTTCGAGGAAGCCGTCGGCCAGCGTCTTCTTCGCCCGCTTGGTTCGCTTGCCGGGTGCTTGATCGTGCGGCTGGGGATCGCCGGTGGAAGGAGCCTTGGCCATGCCCTACTCTGCCGTCCCGGCGGAGATCGCCGGCTTCTTGTTGGCTGGCCGCACAATGCGCTTGCGCGGCTTGGCCTTCTTGCCGGCGCGTGCCGACTTCGGCTTGTGCGGCTGGCTCGCCGGCTTCGCATCAGTCGGCGTGCCGGGCTTCATCGCACCGGCGTCAGGCAAGGCATTCAGCCGTGCCCTGAGAATTGCCACCGCCTTGCCGTCGAGTGCTTCCGACGGGAAGCCGAAGCCGCCGACCGCATCGACGGTACCGCCACGCAGCATACCGATCCGCACGCCGGCGGCGACCAGTTCGAAGCGGCCGATGCGTGCATAGGGTGCGGCGCCGGCGAACTCGCCAATGGCGCTGACGACCTCGTGGCCGTCATCGTCGGTGATGATGGTGGCGTAACGGTTGGACATGGGGATGTTCTCTGGGGTGGGCGCACGAGCGCGTTGCGGGATTCATGGTTGGTGATTTCGCGGTTCCGACGATCGTCAGGTCGCGTTCCTTCTCGCCCCTGTCCTGCCGGCCCCACAGCTGGCAGCTCACGTAACGTTTGGTCGAAAAAGAAGCCTGAAACAAAAAACCCGCCTCGGCGGGCGGGTCGTTGGAGCCAATTGGCACCATACCCAAATTAGTAGCATAGCTGCCGGCACAAAGCAAGAACAAAATGTGGCATCAGCGGAAAAAAATGCACTGACGACCTCGCACCCTTCATCGGTGGACGGCTGGAAAGAGGGGTTCTTTGGCGAGAAAGGCGGGGCATTGCGTGAGACTTGCGTTGATGGGATGGTGTTTGCGCTTGAGGGGAACGCGTCATGGGCAATGTCACCGGTCACTACGGCAGCGACGGCATCGTCGATCGCATATTGGCCGCGATCCCGGACGCCGACCCGGCCGGCAAACTCGCCGCCGCGCAACTCTATCCATTCGATCAGCTCCATGGCCGCGAACTGATCGCCACGCGGGAGCATGCTGCCCGTCTTGCGCCTTCGCCGATAGATCGGATCTTGGATATCGGCAGCGGCATTGGCGGGCCGGCAAGATTTCTGGCCTCGACCTATGGCTGCCAGGTCGACGGCATCGACCTGACGCCGGCCTTTGTCGCCGCGTCGAGCCGACTGACCGCACTCAGCGGATTGTCCGACAAGGTTCGCTTCCATCAGGCCGACGCGACGAAATTGCCTTTTGGCGACAGCACGTTCAATGCGGCGATCTGCTTCTATGTCGGCATGAACATCGAGAATAAGGCCGCGGTCATCGACGAGGCCTGGCGCGTGCTGAAACCGCGAGGCAGGCTGATCTGGACCGAGGCCGTGCTCGCCGGCGGCGCGCCATACTACCCCATGCCCTGGGCGGTTTCGCCGGCGACCAGTCACCTCGCCGATCGGGAAAAATTGAAAACCCTGTTTGCAGATGCCGGGTTTCGCATCGACGAGATCGTCGACGAAACCGGCGAACATGTTGAGCTGGCGCTGCAGAGAGCCAATTCCGGCATCGTGCCCTCGCCGGCGCAGCAGCAGGCAAATGAAATCGTCATGGGCGCGGAATTCCTGCAGCGCCGCCGCAACTACATCCGAAGCCTGAGCGACGGAAAGCTCGCCTCGCTCGCCGTGATCGTCTCCAAACCGGCCTGAAACAAAAAACCCGCCTCGGCGGGCGGGTCGTTGGAGCCAATTAGCACCATACCCAGATTAGTAGCATAGCTGCCGGCACAAAGCAAGAACAAAATACGTTGCGGCGGCAAAAAATGCGAGGTGGTGGGCGAAGCACACCGGCCGGCGAGACGCCACCGTCCGGATCAGAACAGGCATTCGCGCGTTTGAAGCTTAGCCAATGGGAGCAAAAGCCATGAACGTCGCCAATCTGCAACTCGAAGGCCTGCTTATGGCCATCGCATCGATCAATCAGGTCCTGGTCCGCAAGGGCGTGCTCTCTGTCGAGGAGATAGACATCGCCTTGCGCAAGGCCGAAGCCAGCGAGACCAACGAGGAAAGGTCCGAAGGCATGTCGGCGTCGAGCCGCGACGCCGTCAACTTCCCGATCCGACTGCTGGAGTTGGCCAATCAGTGTCAGCCGGAGACGGACATGCCTTCCTTCTCGAAACTGGCGCGCATGGTCGGTCAGATCAAGGAACCTTACAACGACCAGATGTGACGCGGCGATCATAACTGGCGCCGCGATCGGAGTTGACACAGCGATAACGGCTGCCGTGCCGGGCTGGCGGCGACTGCTAGCGGCCCTGCATGATCCTGATGACCTTGCTGTTGTCGGCGGTTGGCGAATGCAGCTTCACATAGTCGGCGTAGGTCAGTCTGCCACTGGCAATGGCATTGCTGATACGGCTGCACAGGGCCGTCTCGTACTTCGCCACGCTCACATTCATGAACGCAGCGTAAGTCTTCTTTTCGCCGAGCGACGTGGATTTCTCTCTTGCAATGCAGTCCTTGATGACCAGGCGCTTCACGGCAGGGCTGCCTTCAAGCGTGGCATGCATCGTGTTGAATTCGCCTTCGGTCAACGTGGTGCAGCCGGCAAGCAGTGACGCGCCGATCATGGCGGCAGCAAAACGCGTGGCGATGTTCATGAATTCCCCCTCAAGACCCGTGTCTTGCTTAGCCCGTCGAAAGTTTGAAGTACAGAGGGAATGCAGGCGCCTCTACAAAAAGCATAAACCTAGAACGCCCGTTACTTTAGCTGTCGCTTTTATTGCAGTCGACCTGCGATGGCCTGAATGACGGGACCCGGCCGTCCTCGATGTCACGACGATGCTGGTGCGGATCGAGACGCCGGATCCGAAATTCCGGCATCACCCCCTGCCAAGCTTCAGCGCCAGGACGCGGCCTGGCCCGTGCACGGCGGCAAACAGCAGCCCGGCCAGGAAGGTGAAATGGTCGACGAAGAAGCCGAACTCCGCCTGGTTGCCGGCCCAGTGCGATGGCCCGTGGAAGGCGAAGCCCAGGAACAGCACATAGGCGCCGGCGGCGAGTGCTGCCCAGGAGAAGAAGGCGCCGGTCAGGAAGCATAGGACGAGGACGACCTCGAGCAGGGCTGCGCACCAGGCCAGGAACAGCGGGAACGGAAATCCGGCCGCCGCGATATAGCCGGCGGTGGCGCCGATATCGATGAATTTGAAGGTCACGGCCATCAGGAAGACGGCGGCAAAGATCAGGCGGGCGACAAGGATTGCCGCGGTCTGCCACGGCGACTGAACGGATGATTGAGTGGTTTCCAAGGTCATGATGTCCTCCCAAGAGTTGCGACGGTTTCGCCCCAAGGACGCACCACCAGCCGCAAGCCCGACATCATCCCCCGAAAAACCTGCAGGATACAAGCGCGTAGCGGGCCAGACATTGCAGAACCTGGTTCCTCGCCCAATGGAGGCAGGGCGCATATGGGCAAGTGCCCCCTCACCCGGATTGCCAACCGAATTGCGAAGGGCAATTCGGGGCAATCCGACCTCTCCCCGAGGGGAGAGGAGGTCGCCTGCGTTGATGCCAGCCTCTTCTCCCCAGCGGGGAGAAGGTGGCCGCCCACGGGTCTTGCCTCCGGCAAGCCCGAGGACAGGCTCCGCGGCCGGATGAGGGGGACTCCCTATCGATTGTCTGCCTTTACTAGGGCGAGGAACCAGGTTCAGGACTACCCCACCTTGGCCCCCGGCTTGCTGATCGGCTCCCGTATCGTTCCATACTGGCTGCCCCAGCGGTCGGTCATCGCCCAGCGTATGTCCCAGAGCTCCGGGAAGAAGCGGTGGCGGGCGCCGGCCTCCAGCAATTCGACCGGCCGGCCCTTCAGCGATTTCGCGCCGAGGCCGATCGTGCGGTGGATGAGGTAGAGGTGGTTGGCGCGGAATTTCTGGAACAGCTCGTCGAACTCGACCAGCGCTTCGGCAACGACATAGCTGTCGCCGTGATCGTAGCCGGCATCGTAGACGTCCTCGACCGAGAGCCCGCGGCCATCGAGGTAGGACGCCTTGAAGGCCCGCCACAGATCGGGCGGCAGCCGCAGCAGCTGCTTGAAGCCCGGCGATTCCTGGCCGCTGCCATTGCCGAGCTGCAACCGGATCTGCTGGTATTCCTTGGGCGACATGGTTTCGAGCAGGTCGAGCTGCGCCGTCATCATGCGCATCAGCCGGTGCACGCGCCCCATCAGCGTGACGATGCGATGCGTGTCCTGCTTTTCCAGGAAATCGACGACGTCGACCAGCGTATAGGCGATGAGCTTCATCCACAGTTCCTCGACTTGATGCACGATCTGGAACTGCAGCTCGTCGGCATTGACCATCTCGGCCAGCGGCTTCTGGCAGGCGAGCAGCCTGTCGCATTTGAGGTAGACGCCATAGTCGCGCATCTCAGGCGTTTCGATGCGGGCATAATAGTCCTGCTTGTCCATGGCCATGCTCCTTGCCCCGGCCGTCGGGCCGCAGGCGCTTGTTGGGTCCCGGTCCCCGAGTCTAATCGCTTTCTTGCCGAACATTGTCCCTTTCTGTTATTCGGCTGGCGGGAAACAAAGGACAAAAACTGCATCTGAAGCGGAAGGAAAGAACGAATGCTGCTGGATGCGGTCGACCGGAAGATCGTCGCGGCGCTCGAACGCGATGCCCGCATCTCCTTTGCCGCGCTCGCCGACGAGGTTGGCCTGAGCAAGACGCCGTGCTGGAAGCGGGTCAAGGCGCTGGAGGACGCCGGCGTCATCCGCGGCTACTCGACCCGCATCGACCCGGCCAAGCTCGGCTTCGGCATCGAAGCCTTTATCCAGGTGTCGATCGATTTCGAGCTGTCGGACGCCTTCGAGGCGGCGGTGCAGAAGCATCCGCTGATCCGCCGCTGCCACGCCACGACAGGCGAGGCCGACTATCTCCTGCAGATCGTCACCGTCGACATGATGGCGCTCGACAGGATGCTGCGCGAGGAGCTCAGCCGGTTACCCGGCGTGCGGCGCACGATCACCTCGATGGCGATGCGCGAGATCAAGGGCGGCATCTCGTTCGCCAATGCCGTCGGGCATACGCAGACAAAGCGATAGACGGGCGGCGGGGCGGCGCCCCGGTCAGGCCCTCGTCACCAATTCGCGCCCCAGCCGCTTCGGTGGCTCGGCGCGCAGAACCACATTTGTCGTCACCGTGCCGTAGTGGCCGATGCTGTCGACGATGCTTTCAAGGTCGGGCGGTGACGGGACCACGACCTTGACCAGAAAACAGTCCTCGCCGGTCACCCGCAGTACCTCGATCACCTCCGGCAACTGGGCGAACTTCTTCAGGCAGGCCTGGATATGCTCATGCGTGGTGCGCAAGCGGATGACCGCCATGGTGCCGAGCCCGAGCGCTGCCGAATTGATCACCGCCTTGTAACCGGTGATGACGCCGCGCTCCTCCAGCCGCTTCACCCGTTCCGAAGCGGCGGGCTGGGACAGGCCGACGCGGCGGCCAAGCTCGGAGATGCCGATGCGGGCATCCTCCTGCATGATCTCGATGATCGCCAGATCGGTGGGATCGAGCCTTGGCCGATAATCGCCGTTCCGCATGATCACCTTTAATCCATCGGATTTCTTCGCTGCTTTCCGATGATCTCTCATTCCGCCGCCTGGGAGAAGACCTAGAATTGCGCGCGTTGCATCAGGAGAGAAGGGCTTCGCATGACCGAATTCATCATTGTGCCGGGCATCGGCGGATCGGGCAAAGCCCACTGGCAGACACGTTGGCAACAGGCGGACCTGGCGATGCGGCGGTTCAGCCCGGCGAGTTGGGACGCGCCGGACTTCGACGACTGGGTGGCTGCGCTGGAAGCCGCTGTAGGCCTGGCAAGGACACCACCGGTGCTCGTCGCCCATAGCCTCGGCTGCCTGCTAGTCGCGCACTGGCAGCGGATCTCGCCCCGCGAGGTCGGCGGCGCGTTGCTGGTTGCGGTTCCGGACCCTGCGTCGCCGGCCTTCCCCTCCTCCGCCCGCGCCTTCGCCGAGACACCGCAACAACGGCTTCGCTTTCCCTCGCTGATTGTCGCCAGCACCAACGATCCCTACGGCTCGCTGGACTATGTCAGGGCAAAATCCGAGCGCTGGGGCAGCGATCTCCATATCGCCGGACCGCTTGGCCACATCAATGGCGACAGCGGGCTCGGCGACTGGCCGGCGGGAATGGAGCTGCTGACGGCTTTTCTCGGGCAAACGCAAGCAAGCGCCCGAGGCGCCGTGCTTCAGCCGTGACCGCATCAGGACGGCTACCGCGCCGCCGCCCTGACCTGGTTGCGCCGCGATGCCGCGCCTCAGTTCGATGCTGCGGCCGGCGAGCTGAGTTCGAGGAACGGTACGGTTGAGCCCGGGATCATCGACTTCGGCAATTCCCCGTTCCATCTCTCCGCCTTGGTCAGTTCGACCAGCAGCGGATTGTTGGCGATTGCGGCGGCGCGGGCCTTGATGGCTTCCGCGGTCGCCTCGCCTTCGATCCTGGTCTTGTAGGCGCTGGCTTCGGCTTCGGCCTTGACGCTGTCGGCGCGGCCCTTGGCCTGGGTGACGGCGATGTCGGCCTTGATCTTTTCCTGCTGCAGGTTTTGTTCCTGCTTCTGCACCTCGACCTGCGCCGTCATCCTGGCTTCGACCGCCTGCTCGTAGGCGTCGGAGAAGTCGATGTTCTCGACCTGCACGCTGTCGATCATCACCGGGCCATCGGTTACCGCCGCAATGGCCTCGGCGACGTCCTTGTTGAACTTCGCCCGGTTCTGGATCACCGACACCGCGTCGTACTGGCCGAACACCGTCTTGATTTCCTGCGGTGCTTTCCTGGCGATGACACGGTCGGCCAGTGCCTCGATCGACCCGTAATTGGTGTAGACGTTGCTGACTTCGGCGGCCGGCACGTGGAAATTGACGGTGACGCGCATGTCCGCCGGCTGCTGGTCGCGCGAATAGGCCTGCATGGCCGGCAGGCCGCTGCAATCGTTCTGGTTCTCGCAGCCCCATTTGAGCACCTGCTGGCGCAGGCTGATCTTCTCGACGCGCTGCAGCCATGGCAGCTTGAAATGCAGCCCGGGATCGACGACCGAGCTCAGCGCCCCGTTGGTCAAGAGCACGCCGCGGTCGCCCTGGTCGATCGTGTACCAGGATCCCAGGAGCGCAAAGACGCCGAGCGCCACGATGACGAGGGCGATCAGGCCGGAACCGATCGACGCCGTCCCCGGCTTGCCCTGCGGACGGCCCGAATTGCCTTGCGTATCGGTCATTGCCCCACCCCAACTTGATTGCCCGTGCTGGTTTTGCCCACAATAGTGGCGGCATTGCAATCCTCTGGACATGGAAGGATGTTCGCGCCGGCCGGTCGGACCGGCCGGGTGGTTCGGCCGGCCAGGGCAATTCCCTACGCCGAAATTGCTTTACGGCACCTGCGTAATGCTGCCGCTGCCTCTGACCTCCGAACGCCGCATGGTCGGGTGCCCATAGACGTCGACGTCACCGCTGCCGGAAATCGTGACGTCCGCATACGCTTGTGCGGTAATCTCCGCATCGCCGCTGCCGCGGATCTCGATCCGCGCGGATTGGGCGATAAGGTTCCTGAGCCGGCCGGTGCCCGAACCGCGGATATCCAGATCGACCGTCTGGGCGGTTCCGGTTGCGGTAACGCTGCCGCTGCCGCGGATGTTCAGCTGCAGCCCGGGCTGATTGATCTGCGACAGGGCAAGGTCGCCGCTGCCGACCACTTTCCAGTCTGAAATTGCCGGCCCCGACACGCTGACATCGAACCGGGACGCGAACCAGCCCGGTTCGCAATCCAAGGTGAGCCTGCTGCCTTCCATCCGCACATGGTCGATCAGGGTCGACTCGCCGCTGACGACGGCCTCGGCCTTGTCACCCGGCTGATAGCGGACTGAAGCCGGCAAAGCGATCGTGAAACTGCCGTCGTTGCGGAACGGCAGCGTGACCTCTTTTCTGGTCGATGTGGTTGCTCCGCAGGTGGATTGTCCGCCAATCCATGAACCCCCGGCGTTGATCCAGTCCGGCCCGGCCAGCCCGATGCCGACGGCCAGGAAGAGCGCGGCGCCGGCCAGTCCCGCCGCTGCGACGAATGCCAGTTTTCCAGTCATGGTCCGTTTCCTTCAACGTGATGACAAATTGCGATCTTGGCACAGCTCAAGCCTGGTTGCGGTCCGGGTGGGTCAGACGGGAATGCATCCGGGCATAGCGCCCGAAGACCTGTATGCCGGCGCTCGACCCCAGCAACAGCAGGGCGCCGCCGCCGAGGAACCCGCACACCAGTCCGGCGCCGATGAAGACGCGGCCAAGCATCGCCGTGAGCGTGCCGCCGGGCTCGAACAGCAGCGTGGTCAGAATGATCTTGATGCCCAGCGCACCGATGGCGACAAGCGTGATGCCAAGGCCGAGCGCAAGCACGACCGCGGTGATGAGCAGCGGCAGCAGGAAGACGATGTCGACGAAGGCAAGGCCGGCAAGCGCGAACGTCGCCGCCAACATGTTCGACACGCTCCAATGAGTTTCAAAACGGCGCAGCCCAGCTTCGGCGCGGAGTTCGCGGGCAAGCCTGGCCGGGTCACCCAGGGCCGCCGCGACCTCCGCTTCGCTGCGGCCCGAGGCATCGGCGAAATGGGCGGCGTAGTCGCCAATAATATCCTCGATCTCCTGAGTTGGCAGGCCGGCGAGCCCCAGTCTCAATTTTCGCAGGAAGGCATCCCTGGTCATGGCAAATCCTCAAGAAGTTTGTCGACTGCGCCCGCGAGCGAGCGCCAGTCGCGGCGATGAGCTTCGAAAGCCTGCTGGCCGAGCGGCGTGAGCCGGTAATATTTGCGCGGCGGCCCGCTGCTCGACTCGACGATGCGGGTGGCGACGAGGCCGTCATTCTGCATCCGCCGCATCAGCGGATAGATCGTGCCTTCTCCCATGTTCACAGCGGCGACCAGCGTGCTGGCGATCTCGTAGCCATAGCTTTCGCCCCGCGACAGCACGGCCAGGACGCACAACTCGAGAGCGCCTTTTCGCAACTGCACCTGGATCGAGTCGGTCATGCGTAACTTCCAATTCAATGGCTGTATATAACATGCTACCTGTTTATGCAAGGTAGCGATTGGTAGCTCGCCATCAGGCTAGGCGGACAATGGAGATTGGCTTTGAAAACCGTTTGTCTGTTTGACGCAGTTTCGGACGGAAAACCGCCGACACTTTTCTGGAACCGCTTTAGCGGACTTCCACTCCAGCCGCAGCGTCGCGCTGGTAGGCGTTGCCTGACGCGTCCTTCTGCCGTTCGGCATCGCTTTTGCGCTTCGGGCAATCCTCGTAATTGTGGTCCCGCCCACCGCAGTAGGAGCAGCATTTTGCCGGCGCGTCGGAGCGAAGCATCGTTGGCATGCACAAGAATGCACGAAAACCCGACAGATTGCTAAGGCTGCGGCACCGGCAAGGTCGATTTCGCCACGGAACCGCTGCCGTCGCATGAAAGTTATCTGCTCATTGCAACCGGAGCACAGGACATGGCCGACGACCAGAACCGCTACGAGACCGGAGCGAGGAAATATCCGGCAAAGACGAGCCCCGACGCGGCCGACGAATTCTCGCAGGATGCGGCCGGCAACAAGCCACCTCCCGGCGGCATGGGATTGACCAGGCCGGCTGACGATTTCGACGACAAGACCCGGCATTCGGAGGGCCAGAACCCGCCGCGCGCAGCGATCCGTCCAGACGGCAAGGCTACCGGCAAGAAGCCCGGCAAGGATGCAAGACGATGAACGTCGCCAATCTCCAGCTCGAAGGACTGATGATGGCAATCGCGGCCGTCAACAACGCGCTGGTCCACAAGGGCCTGTTATCGGTCGACGAAGTCGACATGGCGTTGCGCCGGGCCGAGGCGGCGATGACCAGCGACGAGCGTCTCTATGAAGACATGTCGCCGTCCAACCGCGACGCCGTCTGCTTTCCGCTCAGGCTGCTGCAGGCGGCCAACAATGCCCAGGGCGAAACCGGCGTGCCGTCCTTTGCCGAACTGGCCAGGATGGTCGGCCGGACCAAGGAGCCCTATAACGACCAGATGTGATGGAGGACGCCATGGCCGACGACAAATCCAAGACCAAGCAGGATCGCAAACTGGTCTCCGGCGAAGAGCCATACGAGGTCGCTGCGTTTGCCCGCAAATACGGCATACCGCAAAGCGAGGCCGCGACCATTATCAAGCGCTACGGCCCCTCGAGGAGGAAGCTCGACGCGCATATGGCGAGCCGCAACGCCTGATCCACGTTGGCGGCCGGCGCCGCTCACGCCAGAAGCGTCCCTGCCCTGCCGCCTTGTCGAGATCCGCCCCGCCGGGCGGCCTGCTGTGTGTCAGGCTCGCCGCTGCGGGATTCAACGCCTGGTTTTGATAGCCGTGGAATACTCTCGCGGCGCAACAACTCATTTACCTCGACACTGTACCAGTCCGGTGAGCAAAGCCGGGGGGTCGGATGCAGGAACAACTATTGCGCTACGAATGTGTCTTGGAGCCGAACGGACGATGGATGGTGTGGGACATCGTTCACGATCTGCCGGCGCAATTTTCGCAGATCGCGCTGATCGGCCTGAGCCGTCGTGAAGCGGTTTCGCTCTGCCGGCTGCTCAACGAGACGAGCCGTTCCGAGACGCGGCAGAGCCGGGCCTCCTGAGAAGCGCGTGCGTCTCAGGCCTGCCCAAGCTCGGGGGATTTACATGCGATCGACAATATTCGGTCTGGTCCTGTTGCTGCCGGCCGCCGCCCTGGCGGAGCCGATCGAGACCCAGAAGATCATCACGGCGGCGACCGGCGACTGGAACGGCGATGGCGCCGCCGATCTGGCGATGATCGTCGAGACCGAGCCCGGCTATTCCATGGACCTGCATTTGTTCCTCAGGGACCGCGACGGCAATTTTCTCAGGCCTGCCGGGGTCGTGCATGAACAGATTTACGCGGAATGGAAGGACTACGACCGGCCAGGCCCCGCCACATCCGACGCCGAGCCCGAACTCACCGCGCTCCCCAACGGCTCGATCAAGCTCTATATTCCGGCGATGGAGATCGGCAGCGAGCGGACCAACAAGACGCTGACGCTCGCCTGGCGCAACGGCACGTTCGTCGTCGCCGGTTTCGCCTACGAATATTGGGATTACATGGACGACAATGTTGCCGGCGACTGCGACTACAATGTGCTGACCGGCAAGGGCAAAAGCAGCAAGAAGCTGGCGGACGGCACCACCAGGCACGCGACCGTATCGGTCGAAGGCAAGGTCATCCCGTTCGCGGAGTGGACCCCAGGCACTGGCTTCAGCGCTTGCGGAGCGTGAGAGGTTTCGGTTGCCTCACTGCAGCGGCGGCTTCCACAGCAGGCTGTTGCGATCGGCGGATTTGACGCGCAGCCAGGTTTCGCGGCCGTCGCGCAGCACGCGGATCGGGATCTCGGCGCCCGCCGGGCCGCTCTTCCACAGCTTGCGATAAAAATCGGCGAGCCCGTCGACCGCCGCGTCGCGGACATCCGAGATGACGTCGCCCTGGCGCAGGCCCGCCTGGGCGGCCGGGCCGCCCTCGGCGACGCTCATCACCACGACCTTGCCGTCGCTCTCGGCCGAGAAGGCGCCGAGCCACGGCCGCGGCGGCCTGGCGACCTGGCCGCGCGTCAGGAGATCGTCGAGGATAGGCGGCAGCAGATCGATCGGCACCACCATGTTGATGTCGGCGACCTCACCGTTGCGGCTCATCTGCAGGCGCAGCGAACCGATGCCGAGCAGCCTGCCATCAGCGCCGATGAGGCCGGCGCCGCCCCATGAGGGGTGGGCCGGCGCCGTGAAGATCGCTTCGTCGAGCAGATATTCCCAATAGCCGGCGAATTCCTGCTTGGTGACGATCTGCGCCCGCACCGAGCGGCCGACGCCGTCGGCGAGCACGACGGGATCGCCGATCTTCGCCCTGGACGCATCACCGAGCGCAATGGCGGGCAGTCCGAGCGGCGCCAGCGCCTGCACCAGGCCGAAGCCCGATTCCTGATCGTAGGCGAGCGCATGGGCGGGCACCACGCGGCCGTCCTGGTCGGCCAGCCAGACCTCCTCGGCCTCGGTGATGAGATAGCCGATGGTGAGCACCAACCCGTCGCCGCGGATGACGACGCCGCTGCCTTCGCGGCGGGTGCCCAGCGCGTCTGCCGTGAAGGCGTCTTCGGGGACGGTGGCGCGGACGGCCACGATGGATCGCAAAAGGGGCTCGATATTCATGCTTTGGTTCCTGGCAATGTTCGCAGGCTGATATGAGGTTCGCAGGCCGATATGGGCTATAGGTATGGCGCAGGTGACCAGGCGCAAGAGGCGGCGCCGGCTTTGGTGTGGACCGGCGCCTCGCCGTTGGCGCCGGGGTTTTGCAACAGCGCCGGCCGCCCTATCTGTACCTACGGCTATCCGAAGCTGTCCTATGCAAAGTTCCTCCTCCATCACCCAAGTTGATACCCTGAGATCCTCCCCAATCCTTCCAATCCCCAATCCTTCCAATCCAAAGGCCTCCCGACATGAACGACTACACAACGGACCAATATACGCCGCCAAAAGTCTGGACCTGGAACAAGCCAAATGGCGGCGCTTTCGCCAGCATCAACCGGCCGATCGCCGGCCCGACGCATGACAAGGAACTGCCGGTCGGCAAGCATCCGCTGCAGCTTTATTCGCTGGCGACGCCGAACGGCGTCAAGGTGACGATCATGCTGGAGGAGCTTCTGGCGCTCGGCCACAGCGGCGCCGAATACGACGCCTGGCCGATCAGGATCAATGACGGCGACCAGTTCGGCAGCGGCTTCGTCAAGGTCAACCCCAACTCCAAGATCCCGGCCATGATGGACCGCAGCGGCGAAAAGCCGATCCGCATCTTCGAATCCGGTTCGATCCTGCTCTATCTCGCCGAAAAATTCGGCGAATTCCTGCCGACAGAGCAGCCGGCTCGTGCCGAAACCCTGTCATGGCTGTTCTGGCAGATGGGGTCGGCGCCCTATCTCGGCGGCGGCTTCGGCCATTTCTATGCCTATGCGCCGATGAAGATCGAATATGCCATCGACCGCTTCGCCATGGAGACCAAGCGGCAGATGGACGTGCTTGACCGGCGCCTGGCCGAAAGCGAGTATTTAGGCGGCAGCGACTACACGATTGCCGACATCGCGGTGTGGCCCTGGTATGGCGGGCTGGCCAAGGGCCGCATGTATGATGATTCCGGCGAGTTCCTGAAGGTGGAAGAGTACAAGAACGTGCAGCGCTGGGCCGACGCCATCGACGCCCGGCCGGCGGTCAAGCGCGGCCGCATGGTCAACCGCACCTTCGGCGAGCCTTCGATGCAGCTGCACGAGCGCCATGACGCCAGCGACTTCGAGACGAAGACGCAAGACACGCTCGAGGCGGCCAAAAGCTAAGCGGACGACGCGCCGATCTCCCCCCTCGTGGGGGAGATTGGCAGCTTCGGCTGGCTCGCCTCCACCGCCGCCATCCACAGCCGGTCGATATCGGCCAGGAATTTCTCGTCGAGCTTGTCGAGGTGCTTCCAGTACATGCCGTCCTCGAAGAAATAGCCGAGTTCCTTCTCGATCCTGTCGGCCTCCTCCGCCTGATCGAGTTGCAGGCCGGCAAGCATCTCCGCCTTCATTTCCGAAAGCTGCGAGGAAGACAGCGCGCCGAGCTCGTCGAGCGTCAGCCGCGGGAAGATCAGCCGGCTGCGCGGCAGGTCGGATAGGTTGACGCACAGGCACCCGCGCCGGAGCGCATGGATGAGCAGGCGGGCCGACTTCGCCTCGAGGTTGCGCAGCGTGACGTCGTTGCGCAAAGGGTCGGCGCGGCCGACGCCGTAAAAATGCGTATTGCCGGGCTGGTCGTAGATCATGTCGCAGCCAAGGAATGCCAGCACGTCGGGCTTCTGGCTGTGGATCGTCCAGTAGGCCGCCGTCATCGACATGGTGCCGCCGGCATAGACGAAGCCGCCAAAGCTGTTTTGCGCCGGAACGTAATGCGAGGCGCTGAAGATCTGCGCCTGCTGCAGGGGATCGCCTTGCGGCATCCGCTCCGCCGGGAAATCGCCGGCATGGACGAGGAAATCCCAGTCGGGGCGCACGCGCCAGGCATTGTTGATGGCGACGATCTTGCCGAAGGCCTGCTTGGGCCAGGCCGCGCAGCGCACCACATCGGGGGCGCTGCCGATCAGCAGAATCACGTTTGGCGTTCCGTCGATCACCATACCCCCTCTCGACCGACCGAAATGCATCTCAAGGCCGCCCGGTTGAACGGCTTTATAGCCTCAACGCCGCATCGAAACACCAGCCGGATTTAGGCTGACATCAACAAAAGGGAGCTTTGCCAGCCGGTTGTAAAGTGTGGCCTCAGGCACCGTCGTACAAGCAGGAGGCAGGTTTTCCCGCTAGCCCAAAACCGACGATATGAGTTGGGCGATATATATTAGTTGACTAAACTAGCGGAACGTCCAATGCACATTCCCAGAACCGAACATGTCCTGTCTAGACCATGATATCTATATGGGACATTACTACATAAGCTGAACGCGACCTCGACGGTTCGGTGGCTGCGCGTCCCCTACTCCCCAGCAACCTCCCTGTACGCCCTCACAACCCCATCAAGCCCACGTATCTGCCACGTCTCCCCGTCCCGCGCCTCGAGATAGGACCGGCCGAGCGGCACTTTCCCTCCGCCGTCCGGCAGGTCCAGCACATAGACGGGGTTGCAGATGCCCGACAGGCGCGCACGCAAGGCGCTGACCAGCGCCTGGCCCTCGGCGATCGTGGTGCGCCGGTGCGCCATGCCGCGCGCGAGATCGCCGTGGTGCAGGTAATAGGGTTTGACGCCAAGGCGGTACATCAGCTCGCGGCACAGCTCTTCCAGCACCTCGACCGTGTCGTTCACGCCTTTCAGCAGAACGCTCTGGTTCAGCAGCACGAAGCCGCCCTGCCTTAAAGTACGGCAGGCCCGCTCGGTCGCCTCGGTGATCTCGCGCGGATGGTTGAAATGGGTGACGACCGTGACCATCAGCCGGCCCTGCAAGGCTTGAACCAGCCCGCCGGTGACGCGCGAGGGCAGCGCCACGGGCACGCGGGTGTGGATGCGCAACAGCCGCACATGCTGGATCGCCTCGACGCGGGCGCGGATTTCCGTCAGCGTCTTGTCCGGCAGGGAGAGCGGATCGCCGCCGGTCAGAATCACCTCGCGGATTTCCGGATGGGACTCGATGTAGGCGAACGCCGGCTCCAGCGCCTCGCGCGAAAAACCCCGGCCGATCGAGGTCAGCGACTCCTTGCGAAAGCAGAACCGGCAATAGACCGCGCATTGATAGGTCGGGAACAGCAGAACCCGGTCGGCATGGCGATGCGTCAATCTCGGCACCGGACTGAAGGCGTGGTCGGCGATCGGATCGTCGAGCTCGCCCTCCTGCTCCGTCAGTTCATTGGGCGACGGGATGACCTGAAGCCGTATCGGATCGGCCGGGTCGCTCCAGTCGATCAGGTCGAGATAGGCCTTGGGAATGCGAACCTTGTGACGCGTGGCCGCGGCTTCGGCCGCCGCGCGCTCGGCAGGCGACAGCGGCAGGGAATCCAGATCGCCTATGTGCCGCACGCCCTCGCGAACATCGTCCTGCCATGCGGCATCCGCCTCGTCGGCACGCTCGTCATCGGCTGTCATGCCGGCCGCATCGACGGCCATGCTGGCGTCGGGGATGTCGGGATGTGAGGTCATGGAGGCTCCTTGAATTCGGGCTGGGTACAGCATTGGAGCCACGACTTGAAGGCAATAAGCGGTGTTGGGCCGGTTGGAGTGCGCGGCCAGGAGGCGGCGGCCGTCCACTGATCAGAAACCAACGTCCCGCCCGCTGACGCATAACATTAGCTTGCTCTTATATTAGCTTGAGCGTATACACATAAACGGCCGGTAATCTACCCCCCACCGGTTAGGCTCGGCGCCAGTCCCTCCCTACCCCTCAGGTCAACGACGCCGGGCCGCTCGGCCGCCGCAATTGAGGCGACCGACCAGTTCTCTTCGATGTTGATCATGTCCCTCCTCGACCCGGCAGCTGGGTGAATGCATCGGCGATGTCCGCGTCTCTTCCCGTCGCCGGCCGCGGTCGCTAATCTCGGATCGCGAAAAAGCTGGAGAACAGGGAATGGCGAACGACTTGTCGCCAAGGCTTTTGGCGATCATCAACGCGCTGCCTTTGCGGCCGGGCATGCGAGTGCTGGAGATCGGCTGCGGTCCAGGTGCTGCAGCGCGCGAGATCGCGCGCCGGATCGGCGGCGGGCATGTGCTGGCGATCGATCGCTCGGCCAAGGCCATCGCGCAGGCCAGGGCCGCCTCGCGCGCCGAGATTGCGGCAGGCCGGTTGAGTCTTCGCCAGGTCGCGATCGAAGATTTCGAGTTGGAGGCCGACGAGAAGCGCTTCGATATTGCCGTTGCGGTGCGCGTCGGCGCGCTGGATGGGCGTCATCCCGAAGCAGGAAAAATCGCCCTGCGGCGGCTCGGCGCCGCGTTGACCGCGCAAGGCCAGCTGTTCATCGACGGCGGCGATCCGCTGCGCGAAATTGCGATACACGGCTGAACAGCTCGTGCTTAGCCTCCGGAATCGAGCGGCAGCTGGGTCCGCGCCTCAGCTCCTCAACCCCGGCGCCTCCTGCCCGGTGCGCTCGACATATTCGGTGTAGCCGCCGCCATAGGTGTGGATGCCCTCGGGCGTCAGTTCCAGCACCCGGTTCGACAGCGCTGCCAGGAAATGGCGGTCATGCGAGACGAACAGCATGGTCCCCTCGTACTGCGACAGCGCCGTGATCAGCATCTCCTTGGTGGCGATGTCGAGGTGGTTGGTCGGCTCGTCCAGCACCAGCAAATTGGGCGGGTCGAACAGCATCAACGCCATCACCAGCCGCGCCTTCTCGCCGCCCGACAGCACGCGGCATTTCTTCTCGATCTCGTCGCCGGAAAAGCCGAAGCAGCCGGCCAGCGCCCTGAGCGGCGCCTGGCCGGCCTGCGGAAACGCGTCTTCCAGCGTCTGGAACACGGTGCGCTCGCCCTCCAGCACTTCCATGGCGTGCTGGGCGAAATAGCCCATCTTGACGCTCGGGCCGCGCGCCACCATGCCATTATCCGGCTCGGAAGCGCCAGCCACCAGCTTCAGCAGCGTCGACTTGCCGGCGCCGTTGATGCCCATCACGCACCAGCGCTCGCGGCGACGCACCTGAAAATCCAGCCCCTCGTAGATCGAGCGGCTGCCATAGCTTTTGTGGATGTTCTTCAGCGTCACCACGTCCTCGCCGCAGCGCGGCGCCGGCTGGAAGTCGAACGACACTTTCTGGCGGCGCTTGGGCGGCTCGACACGGTCGATCTTGTCCAGCTTCTTCACCCGGCTCTGCACCTGGGCGGCATGTGACGCCCGCGCCTTGAAGCGCTCGATGAAGGCGATCTCCTTGGCCAGCATCGCCTGCTGGCGCTCGAACTGCGCCTGCTGCTGCCGGTCGGCAATCGCCCGCTGCTGCTGGTAGAATTCGTAGTTGCCGGAGTAAGCGGTCAGCGAGCCGCCGTCGATCTCGACCACCTTGTTGACGATGCGGTTCATGAACTCGCGGTCGTGCGAGGTCATCAGCAGCGCGCCGTCATAGTTCTTCAGGAACTGCTCCAGCCAGATCAGACTTTCGAGGTCGAGATGGTTGCTCGGCTCGTCGAGCAGCATGGCGTCGGGCCGCATCAAAAGGATCCTGGCCAGCGCCACGCGCATTTTCCAGCCGCCGGACAGCTTGCCGACGTCGCCGTCCATCATCTCCTGGCTGAAGCCGAGCCCGTCCAGCACCTCGCGAGCCCGCCCATCCAGCGCATAGCCGTCGAGCTCCTCGAAGCGGTGCTGCGCCTCGCCGTAGCGGGCGATGATCTCGTCCATCTCACCGGCGCGATCGGGGTCGCCCATGGCGTGCTCGAGCTCGCGCATCTCGGCCGCCACTTCGCTCACCGGCCCGGCGCCGTCCATCACTTCGGCGACGGCGCTGCGGCCGGACATGTCGCCGACATCCTGGCTGAAATAGCCGATGGTGACGCCGCGATCGACCGAGACCTGGCCCTCGTCGGGCTGCTCCTCGCCGTTGATCATGCGAAACAGCGTCGTCTTGCCGGCGCCGTTAGGCCCGACCAGCCCGACCTTCTCGCCCTTCTGCAACGCGGCGGAGGCTTCGATGAAGACGATCTGCCGGCCGTTCTGCTTGCTGATGCTTTCGAGACGAATCATGGTTTTCCGGGAAAGGCCAAAGGAGCGTTCCCGCGCCAATACGCGATAGGCCGCGCTTGCGGAAGCCCGCAAGTGGTGAGGTGCCCCGCGCCAAATTGTCTGAACCCGCCAGTTTCTTCCCGGCTGGATCAGGCTTTGACGGCGTAGGGATGAGCCGGCGGATCAGCTATCGGTCAGGGCTTTTGTCGTCACCAGTTTAACCCCGGTGGCGGCAAATGCCGCATTGTGCCGGGCGATGATCTCCGCGGCCGTCTCGCTGGCGGCGTCGAGCGTGCTGTGGGCGTCGGAAACCACCGTGACGCCCAGGCCCGCTGCAAAGGCGCCCTTCACCGTGGCCGCCACGCAGAAATCGGTCTGCGCGCCGATGAGAACGACCTCGCCGGCGCCCTGCCCGGCCACCCATTCTGCAAGGGCTGCATTGCTGAACGCATCGCCGACACGCTTGGCGAAAGTCGGCTCGTCCTCGGCCTGGCCAAGCGCCGGCCACACCGGCCAGCCCGGCTCACCCGGCGCCAGAGGATCGCCCTGCGGGCCGTCGTGCCTGATGAAAGCGACCTTGCGCCCGCTGCGCCGTGCCCATTCGATCAGCGCGCGGGTCCGGGCAACCATGCCGTCGGCATCATGGATCGGCGGCTCGGCAACGCCGTCGAACATGCCGGTCTGAAGGTCGATCACGATGAGCGGTGCGGTGGCCGCGGGGCTGGTCCCTGACATGGATGCGAGCATAGCGTGGGTGGTAGGTGGGTCAAGGATGCTCGGCGCCGCCGTTGAAGCCGCCGATCTCCCCCCTCGTGGGGGAGATGTCCGGCAGGACAGAGGGGGGCGTGAAGTATCGCGGCCCTTCGCAAAGTAGCCCGGCGGCCCCGGTGCATTTCACACCCGGCCCGATGTCCCATCCTCGCCAAAAATCCCGGTCACCCAGTCGATGAACACGCGTACCCGCGGCGCGAGCTGGCGGTTCTGCGGGTAGAGCGCCGACAGCGGTGTCGGCGACGGCGGGTACTCCGGCAGCACTTCGACAAGCGTGCCGCGTGCGAAATCCCCGGCGAAGCGGTAATGCGGCGCCTGCACTAGGCCGAAGCCAAGGCGCGCCAGCTCCGCCATCGTGTCGGAGCCGTTGACCGTCACCCGGTTGGGCAGGCCGACATAGCGCAACGCGCCGCCGACGGTGAATTCGAGCGGCATGACCTCACCGGTTCGCGACGAGCGGAAGCCGACCATAAGATGGCCTTCGAGACCGTCGGGGGTTGCCGGCATGCCGTGCTTTTCGAGATAGGCGGGGCTGGCGCATGTGACTTCGCGCAATGTTGCCACCCGCCGAACGATCATGCCGCTGTCGGCCTGTTCGCCGGAACGCAGCACGCAGTCGATGCCCTCGCGCACCAGATCGACCAGCCGGTCGCCGTCGCCGATATGCAGGTCGATCCCGGGGTAGCGGTCGAGGAACTCGGAGAGCCGCGGCAGGATGAAATGGCGGGCCATGAAGCCATGCACGTCGATCCTCAAAAGGCCCTGCGGCTGCGCCGATTGAAAGCCTGCCTCGGCATCCTCGACATCGGCAAGGATGGCGAGGCAGCGCTGGTAATAGGCCTGGCCGTCCAACGTCGGCGTGACATGGCGCGTGGTGCGTTCGAGCAGCCTGACCCCCAGCCGCGCCTCCAGGCCCTTGATCGCCTCGGTGGCGGTCGATCGCGACATCGACAGATCGGCGGCCGCCGCAGTGAAGCTGCCGCGCTCGATCACACGGGCAAGCAGGCGCATCGGTCGAGACTGTCCATCGCCATTGTTCGCCATATCCGAATGGTGTTGGCAAGTCCCGGGCGATTATCCCGCAAGATTTATCACCTATTTTCAGTCGACAAAAATTTTGGAGAGCTGACATGATTACGCGGAATGGAAAGGTGGCACTGGTAACCGGCGCCTCGAAGGGCATCGGTGCCGAAATTGCCAGGCGGCTGGCGCGCGACGGCTTTTCGGTCGTCATCAACTATGCCAGAGGCGCAGAAGCCGCCGAAGGCGTGGTGCGCGAGATCGAGGCGGCAGGCGGCACGGCGATCGCAGTTCAAGCCGATGTCGGTGATCCCAAGGGGGTCGCGCATCTGTTCGACGCAGCCGAGCAGGCCTTTGGCGGCCTCGACGTGCTGGTCAACAATGCCGGCATCATGAAGCTCGCGCCGATCGCGCAGACGGACGACGCCGGTTTCGAGCAGCAGATCGCGGTGAACCTCGGCGGCGTCTTCCGCGGCATGCGCGAGGCCGCAAGGCGGCTGCGCGAGGGCGGCCGCATCATCAGCTTCTCGTCCAGCGTGGTCGGGCTCTACCAGCCGAGCTACGGTGTCTACGCTGCCACCAAGGCCGGCGTCGAGGCGATGACGCATGTGCTGGCCAAGGAACTCGGGCCGCGCGGCATCACCGTCAATGTCGTGGCGCCGGGGCCGGTGGCCACCGATCTGTTCCTCGGCGGCAAGTCCGAGGCACTGGTCGAGACGATCACCAGGATGATCCCGCTCGGGCGGCTCGGCCAGCCCGCCGACATCGCCGGCGTGGTGTCGTTCCTCGCCGGACCGGACAGCGGCTGGGTCAACGGCCAGGTGCTGCGCGCCAATGGTGGCACGGTCTGACTTTACCTCCAACAACCAACAGGAAACCGACATCATGCCGTTTGCAAATTTCAAGGTGCCTGAGCGCGCGCTGTCCGCCGGACAGAAGGAGGACCTCGTCCACAAGACCACAGCCCTGTTCGTCGAGATGTTCGGCGAAGGCGTGCGCCCCTACACGATGGTGCTGATCGAGGAGGTCGCCGATGGCGGCTACGGCCGCGCCGACGTGGTGTTCACGATTCCTGGGGGAAGGACGTGAAGCTGCCGATCTCCTCCCTTCTGGGACCCTCAAGGGTGAGATTGCAGCTTGGCGGTCGCGCGCTAGATCGCTGGCAGAGGCTAAGGCGAGGCCAGCGATGGACGATTGGAAGCTACCTTGGGACGGCGGTTGCTTGTGCGGTGGAATACGCTTTCGCATCAGCGCGCCGCCCTTGCTGACGACGGCGTGTCACTGCACCGGCTGCCAGAAGCTGAGCGCCAGCGCGTATTCCCTGACCATCGCCGTGCCCAGCGACGGTTTCGCCATAACGCAAGGCGAGCCGGTGGTCGGCGGCCTGCACGGCCCGCACCGGCAGCTCTATTGCCCGCACTGCAAGAACTGGATGTTCACGCGTCCGCATGGCCTGGATTTCCTTGTCAACGTGCGCGCGACCATGCTGGACGAGCACCATTGGTACGTGCCCTTCGTCGAAGTCTTCACTTCGGAGAAGCTGCCCTGGGCTTCGACCGCCGCTACCTACAGTTTCGCTACTCAGCCCGACCTTGAGGGATACGCCCCTTTGATCGAGGCGTTCGCCCGCGAAGCGGCGCGGCCAACCTGACTGGTTGCCGCCCGGAAAGGCGGCGCCAGCTTTCGTGCCTCACTTCAACTCCAGCCAGACCGGCGCGTGGTCGCTGGCGCCGACCTCGCCGCGCACGTCGCGGTCGATGCCCGCCGCTACCAGCCGGCGCGACAGCTTCTTGCTGAGCAAGATATGGTCGAGGCGCAGGCCGGCATCGCGCGGCCAGCGATTGCGGCGATAGTCCCAGAATGTGTAGAGCGTCTCCGTCGGGTGCTTCTTGCGCAGCGCATCAAGCCAGCCCTGGTCGAGCAGCCGCTGGAACGATGCCCGGCTTTCCGGCTGCACCAGCGCGTTGTCGTCATAGGAGCGGGTCGGGTAGATGTCGCGCGGCTCGGGCACGATGTTGTAGTCGCCGGCCAGCACCACCGGCAGGCCGGTGTCGAGCAACTGCGCCGCATGCGTCTCCAGCCTTTCGTGCCAGGCCAGCTTGTACTGGAATTTCGGGCCGGGCTGCGGATTGCCGTTCGGCGCGTAGAGGCAGGCGACGACGATGCCGTTGACCGCCGCTTCGATGTAGCGCGCCTGCTGGTCGCCGTCGTCGCCGGGCAGCGCCTCGCGGGTCAGCACCGGCTCCGAGCCACGCGAAAGGATGGCGACGCCGTTCCAGGTCGGCTGCCCGACCCACACCGCCCCGTAGCCGGCCGCCGCAAGCGCGGTGCGCGGAAACTGCGTCTGCCTGGCCTTGAGCTCCTGCAGGCAGGCGATGTCGGGTTTGGCGGCGGCCAGCCATGCGAGCAGGTTTGGCAGCCGGCCGTTGATGTTGTTGACGTTGAAGGTGGCGATCTTCATCGGCCTGCTTCAGCGCACGATCCGTTCGGTCCACGCCTTCACTGCATCAGCCAGCGTCTTCAGATGATCGGCGGTGGAGAAGCCGGAGATGTTTTTGCGCGGCTTCAGATCATGGTCGCCGTCTTCCAGCCAGAAGATCTCGATTGCGTCGGACAGAGCATAGGTCGCGACCTCGTCTTTGGTCCCGAACTCGTCGCGCGTGCCCTGGAAGACCAATGTCGGCGTCTTCAGATCGGCGAGATGCTTCGTCCGAAGCTGCGTCGGTTTGTCCGGCGGATGGAAGGGATAGCCGAGACACAGCAGCCCTGAAATCTCGCCCTTTGAAAACATCTCGTCGGCGATCATCGAAGCGACGCGTCCGCCCATCGACTTGCCGCCGATGATGAGCGGACCCTTCACGCCCTTCGCCCTGAGATCGGCGATTGCCTTGATATATTCCGGGTTCACCGTCTCGGCGCGCGGCGGCGGCTTGCGATGGCCGTAGCGGCGGGCCGCCATGTAGTGGAACTCGAAGCGCGCAACGCGGAAGCCGGCCTCGGCCAGCGCTTTTGCCGTCGCGGTCATCGAGGGCGAATCCATCGGCGCCCCGGCGCCATGGGCGAGCAGGATGGTGATTGGGGCGGTGTCGGGGCCGTCGAAGAGGAAGGTCGTCATGGGGTGGCCCGCAGATGAAGGCCGAGTTCCTTCGCACCCCCCTCTGTCCTGCCGGCCATCTCCCCCGCAAGGGGGGAGATTGGATGTCGCCATCGCTTTCGCCAATCACCAACGTTGGAAGGCGGGCGGTAAGGAGAAGCTGCCGATCTCCCCCCTTGCGGGGGAGATGTCCGGCAGGACAGAGGGGGGTGTTCAAGCGTGACCAAATGAAGCCCTAACCCGCCGACATCCGCGCCAGCTGCAAATCGACGAACTGGATACCCTTGGCCGCCATACGTGCCCATTCGGAATCCGCGTCGAGTTCGAGGTAGCGCGCCCAGTTCCGCCGCGCTTCGGCTAGATTGCCGGCGTCGAACTCCAGCCTCGCAAGGTTGAACACCGCATCGGCGTACTTCGCATCTAGCGAAATCGCCTTCAGCAGATGCCGCCGAGCCGACGCCACCCGCCCCTCTTCGCTCATCAGCCCGGCCAGATTGAACCATGCCTCGACGAACACCGGGTCGCACTTGATGGCGCGGGCATAGTCGTGCGCCGCCTCGGCCGCGTGGCCGGAGGCGCGCAGGCAGTTGGCGCGGTTGAAGGCGGCGATGGCATCGCTCGGGTCGATGGCTAGGCAGCGCTGGTAGAGTGCCGCGGCCTGCTCGTGGTCTTCAGCCTCTTCCGCCGCCTCGGCATCGGCGAACAGCTCTTCCAGCGTGTCGTCATCCTGCGTTCCCAGATCGAACAGCAGCTGGCCGTTGACTTCGCTCTGGCCGCCCTCGAGATAGATCGCGTCGGCCCGCCCGTGCTGCGAGCCGACATTGAGCGATTTGGCGGTGAGCGAGGCGATCGGGCCGGAGCGATGCACCGACCGCACGATCGCCCCCCATGAGGCGCCGCCGGCGACCAGCCCGGCATATTTGCGGGCGAGGATCAGGTCGCGGAAGGAATACGGTTCGCAATCATGCTCGGAGGCGTCGAACAGCGACAAAAGGTCGAGATCGGCGCCGGTCAGCCGCGACTGATCGATCAGCGACTGCCGCGACAGCGTCGAGGCTTCCGGTGCCTTCATCAACCCGAGCAGCCGCAGGAAGCCGTTCTCGCTGACCAGCCTGCGCCCGGCTGCACGTTCCGCAGCGACGCGGCGCTCGATCTCGATGTCGCCGGCCCTGGCGAGCAACATGCGGCCCAACACGACATGCGTGGTGCGCCGAGTGACGCCGCGCCGCAACTGGCCGTGCTGGCGCGCGACCTCGCGCGCCGCCAGCCTGAGCGGAAAGGCCGCCAGCGCGCCGACGATGCCGAAGACCGTGCCGGCAAGAGCCGTCACGCCTTGCTCTTGCCGACGGCTTTGAGAAGGTTCGCCTTGAGCGGGTTTTCCTTGGCCGCGCCAGCGCCGGCCTTGGCGGATTTCGCCGCAGGCTTGGCTGTTTCATCGGCCTTGCTCTTCGACTTGGCCGGTGGCTTGGCCGACTGCGACAGGCTCGCCTTCAGCGCATCCATGAGATTGATGACGTTGCCGCGCTCAGGTGCCGCCGCGATGATAGGCTTGTGGCCCTTGAGCTTCTCGCGGATCATCGTCATCAACGCGATCTCGTAGCGGTCCTCGTAATTCTTCGGGTCGAAGGTGGTTTCCTTCTGCTTGATCAGCGCTTCGGCTAATTGCAGCATTTCCGGATCGGGGTTTCCGGCCGGGATATTGCCGAAATATTCAGCCGTGCCACGCACTTCGTTCGGATTCCTCAAGGTGCAGACGAACATGCCGTTCTCGCGCGCGCCGATCGTCACCACGCGCTCGCGGCTGGACAGCACGAGGCGGGCGATCGCCAGCTTGCCGGATTTGCGCATCGCTTCGCGCAACACGGCAAAGGTCTCCTCGGCCATTGCGCCATCCGGCGCCAGGTAATAGGGCGCGTCCTGGTAGATGACGTCGACCGAACGCTCGTCGACAAAGGCCTCGATGTTCATCGTATGGTTGGATTCGATGCGCACCGCGTCGAGATCGGTATCGTCGATGATGATGTATTGCTTGTCCTCGTATTCGTAGCCCTTGACCAGGTCCGAACGCTCGACCAACCCGAGTTCAGGGTCGACCGGCTTCATGTTGATGCGGTTGTGCGTCTTCTTGTGCAGCTGGTTGAAGCTGATGCGCTCGCTGGCACTGGTCGCCGGATAGAGCCGGACCGGACAGCTGACCAGACTGAGCTTGAGGTAACCTTTCCAACTTGCCCTGGGCGCCATGAAATACTCCTACGCGGCCTTGTGCTGTCGAACTGTTCGCAGCGCTGTTTCGTCCGGAGGACGAATGCGGCTGCCGAAATCCTACATTGCCCCTTACAATACCGGCAAATCCCTAGCGAAATCTTCCTCCGCTGGGAGCCGCCTGCAGGCAAGAGGTCCGTGGCGAAGAATAATTCAAATTTTCCGGAGCGTCGATGGAGTCTGGGCCGCGCTCGCAGAACTACGTCGCGGTGCCTATCGCCGGCAAATCCCTGGCGAAATCTTCCATGTCGGCCCAAGGGTCGCCTGACGTCGCCAGAAGGCCCGGCAGCGAGGAATAATTCAGATCCTGTGGAGCATCGATGGATTCCAGATCGCTCCAGCTGACCGGCGTCGAGGCCGGCAAATTGGTGCGGGCGCGCAGTGAATAGGGAGCCGCCGAGGTGTGGCCGCGCGCATTGCGGTGAAAATCGATGAAGATGCGCCGCTTGCGGTTGTCCTTGCCCATGGTGGTGGTGAAAGTGTCGGGCGCGGTGGCGGCAAGATGCGTGGAGATGGCGCTGGTCGCCTGGTGCAGTTTCTTCCAGTTCTGCTTTTGCGTCACCGGCACGGTGATGTGGATGCCGTGCCCCCCGGAGGTCTTGGCGAACGGCACCAGCCCTAGCGCTTCCAGCTCGCCCTTAATGTGCACCGCCGCCTCAACCACCTCGCGCCAGGCGATCCCTTCGCCCGGGTCGAGGTCGAAAACGATCAGGTCCGGCTTGTCGAGCCGCGTGCGATGGGTGCCCCAAGTGTGGAACTCGACGACGCCGAACTGCGCCAGAGCCAGATAGCCCTTGGCGTCTTCCACCGAGAGATAGGATTTGGTCTCGCCCTCCGAATTCGTCGCCTCGAAGGTCGCCACCGAGGAAGGCATGCCGGTGAAGGCGTGGCGCTGGAAGAAACAGTCCTGCGGCTTGCCGGTCGGGCAGCGCACCAGCGAGACCGGCCGGCCGAGAATGTGCGGCAGCATGAAATCGCCGACCAGCGCGTAATAGACGGCGATGTCGAGCTTGGTCGGGCCGGTCTTGCCGAACAGCCGCCGCGTCGGGTTGGTCACCCAGATTGTGGCGAGGTCGGCCTCGGCGATCAGCCGCTTGCGCTTGGCCGAAACCGGCGTCGACAGGCCGACGTCACGCAGGCCGCGGAACACGGCATGGCGCAGCGCATTGTCGGTGGTCCGGTTGGCGTAATGGATATGCGCCGAAAGCAGCGGCCGCACCCAGTTCATCTCGCGCATGATCTCGCGCGGAACGCCCTCGGGCGCGGATGCACCGGCCCGCAACGGCTCCAGCCGCGCCAGCAATTCGCCTGCGGTCGCGGCATCGAAGCCGGTGCCGACCTTGCCGCGATAGTGCAGCTCGCCGTCTTCGAATTCGCCGAGGCCAAGTGCAGCGAGTCCCTCGGCCGCGTCGGAGACGGTGTAGCCGGCGATGACAAAGTCGCCGGTCTGGAGCGCCTTGGTCTTGGTCCAGGTTTTGGTGCGGCCGCTCTGGTAGACCGCCGTGGCGCGTTTCGACACCACACCCTCCAGCCCCATCTCGGATGCCTGGTCATAGAGCGCCTGGCCGTCGCCTTCGACATGATCGCTGAGCTGGATGGCGGAGTTGGCGCCGAGACCGGACAGAAGTTGCGAAAGCAGCGCCTTGCGCCGCCGAAGCGGCGCTTTTGTCAGGTCCCAGCCGTCGAGATAGACGAGGTCGAAAGCGTAGAAGTGAAGCTTGTTGCCGGCGCCTTCGGCCAGCGCGTCCTGCAAAAGCGCAAAGCGGCTGATGCCCTTGGCGTCGAGCGCGACGACCTCGCCGTCGATGATCGCCTCCCGGCACGGCAGCCTGGCGAAGGCAAGCGGCAGGTCGCCATAGCGCTTCGTCCAGTCGAGGCCGGCGCGGGTGATCAGCCTGACCGCACCGTCGGCCAGGTGCGCCATGGTGCGGTAGCCGTCGAACTTGATCTCGTGCAGCCATTCCTCTCCAGTATCCTCACCGCCCGGCGGCTTGGCCACGGAGGTCGCCAGCTGCGGCTCGATCCGGGAAGGCGGCGGCGCCTTGACGGCGCCCGGCAAAGCGCCGGGTTTCAGCACCACCGGCCTGACAGGTTTGGCGGCCGGCTTCGGCGGTGCCACCAGTTCCTCGATGCGACGGCCGGATTTGACGCTTTCCGGCCGGGCTTCCAGTATGTCGAGCGTGGCATCGGCGGCGAGATCGCGCTCCTTGAACAGCAGCCAGTTCTTCTTGCCCTCATCCTCGCCGGGCTTCGGTTTCAGCCGCGTCAGCATCCAGCCGCCATTGAGCTTCTCGCCGGCGAGCCGGAACTTGAAGGAGCCGGTGCGCAGGCTCTTTTCGACATCGTCCATCGGCGCCCACACGCCGGTGTCCCAGACGATCATCGGTCCGCCGCCATATTCGCCTTCGGGAATGACGCCCTCGAAATCGATATATTCGAGCGGATGGTCTTCGGTCTCGACCGCCAGCCTTTTGTCGGCCGGGTTGAGCGACGGGCCGCGCGGCACCGCCCAGCTCTTCAGCACGTCGCCGACCTGCAAGCGCAAATCATAGTGATCGGCGGTGGCGTGGTGCTTGTGGACAACGAAGCGGTTGCCTTCACCGGCAGCCAGGCCACCGGCCGGTTCCGGCGTCCTCGTGAACTCGCGCTTGGCGCGATAGGCCTTGAGCTTCGAAGGAGCTGGCATGGACTAGGCGTAGGTGGTGGGCAAAAGCAACGAGCGCAGCATCAAAATCCCATCGCAGCGGCGCTCCAATGTCACGGCATGGATCCCAGGGTCTCCGCGACGTCGCTTCGCTCCTGCTCCGCCCTGGGATGACGAAGGATGGGAAGTCACGCCGCTCAATCGTCGGTGGCCGGCGTCAATTCGAGCTCGGCCGGCGACAAGCCCTGCTGCAGCTGGCTGAGCCGGAATTCGTCGACCCAATAGGCCTCGCCGTCGACCAGCACTCGCGCACTGTAGCCGCCGGCGGAAAAACGCTGCGCGGTGATGTAGACCTTGTGGCGGTCGAGCGCCTCGCGCACCGCGGCGCGCTTGGATTTCTGGCTGGTGACGGAACTGGCCATGCTGGTTACTCACGCACAAAGCCGCAAGGCGGCATGCCTAAGGATGGCCGAGAGCGGGTCGGCTGTCAATTTGGCGACCGCTGCGAACCCTCGCGCGGCGGCGTCTCTCGCTCTGTGGAAACCGAGCCGGCGCGCTATATTGAACGTGGCGGCTTGGAACGCGCTGCTGACCTGGAGAACTTTACATGACGTTGACGACACGCAAACTCGGTGGCCAGGGGCTGCAGGTTTCCATGATCGGCCTCGGCTGCATGGGCATGAGCCAGTCCTACGGCCCGGCCGACGAGGCGGAATCGACCGCCACGCTGCACCGCGCCATCGAACTCGGCTGCACCTTCCTCGACACTGCGGAAGTCTATGGGCCGTACGCTAACGAGGAACTGCTCGGCCGCGCGCTGAAGGGCCGGCGCGATGAGGTGACGATCGCGACGAAGTTCGGCTTTCGCATCGAAAACGGCAAGCAAGTCGGCACCGAGCGCGACAGCCGGCCGGAGCATATCCGCGAGGCTGTCGAAGGTTCGCTGAGGAGGCTAGCCACCGACCACGTCGACCTCCTCTATCAGCACCGCGTCGATCCGGCGGTACCGATCGAGGAGGTGGCGGGTGCTGTCGGCGAGCTGATTGCTCAGGGCAAGGTCCGCTTCTTCGGCCTCTCGGAGGCCGGCGCCGCCAATATCCGCCGGGCGCATGCCGTGCATCCGGTGTCGGCAGTGCAGAGCGAATACTCGCTGTGGGAGCGCAATCTCGAGCCGGAAATCATTCCCCTGCTGAAGGAGCTCGGCATCGGCCTGGTTCCGTTCTCGCCGCTCGGCCGCGGTTTTCTCACCGGCGATGTCAGGCGCGCCGAAGACTATCCAGAGGGCGATTACCGGCGCGGCGATCCGCGCTACCAGGGCGCCAACTATGACGCCAACATGCAGGCGGCAGCCACGGTACTCGACATCGCCGCGGCCAAGCGCGTCAAGCCAGGCCAGATCGCGCTGGCCTGGCTGCTCCACAAGGGGAGCGACTTCGGCATCGACATCGTGCCGATCCCCGGCACCAAGCGCAGAAAATATCTCGAGGAGAACGTCGCCGCGGCTTCGATCAGGCTCGACGCCGCCGAGATGCAGGTGCTCGACGACGCGCTGGCGCCGGGCAAGGTCGCCGGTCCGCGCTACGGCGAGCGCACCATGGTGATGATCGATCGGTAGGTCTTGCCTTCTCCCGTTCTTGCGCAAAGCTCCGGCCTTGGCTAGCATCCGCCGGCAGGCACCGAGCGGAGGAGAACGTCGCGGTGGACCGGCTGGAGCGCCGTTGCGTCCCTTCAAACACGAGTTGGGCGCTCGAAGGACACTCCATTTTTGAATCGACGCAAGGAACCTTCCGGAAAACCCATTCCGGTTTCGGGGTCGTGCGCTCATCTGGGAGGAGACTAAATTGATCAACAGACGTGAATTCCTGCTGTCGACCGCGGCGATGGGCGCCTTGGCGCTGGCCGCTCCGCAATTGGCTTTCGCCCAGGACAAGCTGACCATCCTCGGTTCGGTGCCGAGCCTCGGCTTTCCGTTCTTCGTGCACATGCTGAACCAGATCAAGGCTGAGGCGCAGGCGCAAGGCGTCAACCTGGTCGAGAGCGACGGCCAGAATTCGGCGCCCAAGCAGACCGCCGACATCGAGGCGGCACTGGTGCAAAAGGTCAACGCCATCGTCATCTCGCCGCTCGACGTCAACGCGCTGGCCCCAGCCATCGAGGAAGCGGTGAAGGCCGGCGTTCCCGTCGTCACTATCGACCGCCGCGTCGAGGGCGTCGAAGGCATCCTCGCCCATGTCGGCGCCGACAATGTCAAGGGCGGCGAGGCCGAAGCACAGGCCATGGTGGCAGCGTTCCCGAACGGCGCCAAGATCTTCCATCTGCAGGGCCAGCCCGGTGCCGGCCCGGCGATCGACCGCAACAAGGGTGTGCACAACGTCCTTGATCCCATGAAGGACAAGTACCAGATCATCTTCGAGCAGACCGCCAACTTCGCCCGCGCCGAGGCGCTGTCCGTCACCGAGGCCGGCCTTGCCGCCAACGGCAAGCCCGACGCGATCATCTGCGCCAATGACGACATGGCGCTTGGCGCGGTTGAAGCCTGCGCGGCGCGCAACTTCACCGACGTCAAGATCTACGGCTTCGACGCGCTTCCCGAAGCGTTGGTCGCTGTGCGCGACGGCAAGCTGGCCGGCACGGTCGAGCAATTCCCCGGCGAGCAGTCGCGCACCGCCGTGCAGATCGCGGTCGCCTACGCCAGGGACAAGACCGAGCCGAAGGAAAAGCTGGTGCTTTTGACGCCGATCGTCATCGGCAAGGACAATCTCGACAAGGCGGAGAGGCTGGGCGAGACGAAGTAGGCGAAGCCGGCGGGACAGCACCCCCCTCTGGCCTGCCGGCCATCTCCCCCTTGAAGGGGGAGATTGGATGTTACCCGGGCTTTCGCTAATTTTCGATCTTGCAGAAGAAGCGAGGCCAACGAGGCTGCCAATCTCCCCACTTGAGGGGGAGATGGCCGGCAGGACAGAGGGGGTGCTCTCCCGCCAGCCTTGCGTACAACCGAATGATCGAGGAGCAAACTTTGCCCAAGGCAGCCGCTATTGTGCCCTCCCCCGCCCTGCTCACCGTCGAGGGCGTGACCAAGCGCTTTGCCGGCGTCACCGCGCTGAACGACGTTTCGCTCGAAGTCCGCCCCGGCGAGATCCTCGGCCTGCTCGGCGAGAACGGCGCCGGCAAATCGACGCTGCTCAAGATCCTGTCCGGCGTGATGCCGCCGTCCAGCGGTCGCATCGTCTTCGACGGCGTCGAATTCAATCCGCACAATCCGCAGGACGCCAAACGGCTCGGCATCGTCACCATCTACCAGGAACTGAGCCTGATCCCGACGCTGACCGTGGCGGAAAACATCTTCATCGGCTGTGCGCCGCTCGGCCGGTTCGGGCTGGTCAGCTGGCGAAAGATGGTGGAAGACTCACGCGCGATCATCGCCCGCGTCGGCCTCGACCTCGACCCGGCGACGCCGGTTTCCGCATTGTCCGTGGCCGAGCAGCAGCTGGTCGAGATCGCCCGCGCGCTGTCGCTGAAGAGCCGTCTCATCATCATGGACGAGCCGACCTCGGCGCTGACCGAAACCGAAGTGCAGAAGCTGATGGCGATCATGGGCCGGCTGCGCCGGGACGGCGTCGCCATCATGTTCGTCACCCACCGGCTGGAGGAGGCATCGGCAATCTGCGACCGTATGACGGTGCTGCGCGACGGCAGGCTGGCCGGCCATCTCGACCGCGAAGGTGGGCCGATCAAACTGCCGAAGATCATCGAGAAGATGGTCGGCCGCGCCGCTTCCGAGCTCTATGCGAGGCCGACGCAGCGCGATGTCGCCGGCGACGTCCGGCTCTCGGTGCGCGGCCTGCGCACGGTGCGCGATCCGCAGGCGCCGCACGCCATCGTGCTCGAAGGCGTCGATCTCGACCTCAAGGCGGGCGAAATCCTCGGCGTCGCCGGGCTCGTCGGTTCCGGCCGCACCGAGCTCGCCCGCGCCATCTTCGGCGCCGACCGCATTGCCGCCGGCACCATCAGGCTCGATGGCAGGCCGATCGCGCCGGCCTCACCCGCCGATGCCATCGAGCTCGGCATCGGCCTGGTGCCGGAAGACCGCAAGCACCAGGCGATCTTCGCCGCACTCGGCATTCTCACCAATTTCTCGATCGCCGCGCTCGACCGCTACTCCAATGTCGGTTTCATGGCCGAGCGGCGCGAGCGAGAAGCGCTGGCGAACTACAGGAAGATGCTGTCGATCCGCATGGCCTCGCCCGAGCAGGCGATCGAGGGACTGTCCGGTGGCAATCAGCAGAAGGTCATCCTTGCCCGCTGGCTGGCACGCGATCCCAAGGTGCTGATCGTCGATGAACCGACGCGCGGCGTCGACGTCGGCGCCAAGGCGGAGGTTCATCAGATCCTGGTAGAGCTCGCCGCGCGCGGCATCGCCATCATGATGATCTCGTCCGAGCTGCCCGAAGTGCTTGCCGTGTCGGACAGGATCGTCACCATGCGGCGCGGGCGCATCACCGGCGAGATGCCTGGCATCGAGGCGACCGAGGAGAAACTGATGGAACTGATGGCGCTCGACCAGAAGCAGGAAGCCCAGAATCAGGAAGCAACGCAATGACCAGCACGACCGAACGGAGCCAGCGCGGCGGCGTCAATCTTGCGCGCCTGCTGATGAGCTTCGGCCCGCTGATGTTCCTGGCGGTGCTGATCGTCGTCTTCACCGTGCTGAAGCCGAGCTTCATCGACCCGATCAACCTGTTCAACATCATGCGCCAGATCTCGATCACCGGCCTGATCGCGCTAGGCATGACCTTCGTTATCCTCACCGCCGGCATCGACCTGTCGGTCGGATCGCTGCTCGCCTTCTGCGGCATGGTCGCGGCGGTGGTGGCCAAGGGCGGCACCGCCAACACGCTGTCGCTGTCGACAACGGGCACGCTGGGCTATGGCTGGTTCGCCGCCCTTCTCGCCGCCGTCGTCGTCGGCGCCGTGGCCGGCGGTGTCCAGGGCTTTGCCATCACCAGGCTGAAAGTACCGCCCTTCGTCGTCACGCTCGGCGGCCTCACCGTGTTTCGCGGCCTAACGCTGACGATCTCCAATGGCGGCCCGATCTCCGGCTTCGACGCCTCGATGCGCTGGTTCGGTACCGGCCTGATCGGCCCGGTGCCGGTGCCGGCGATCATCTTCGCGATTGCCGCAATCCTGTGCCACATCGTGCTGCGCTACACGCGCTACGGTCGCGCCGTCTACGCCGTCGGCGGCAATGCCGAGGCCGCGCGGCTCTCCGGCCTGCGCGTCGACCGCATCCTGATCTCGGTCTACATCATCGTCGGCTTCTTCGCCGGCCTTGCCGCCTTCGTTTTGTCGGCGCGGCTCAACTCCTCCGAAGCCGTCGCCGGCATCGGCTACGAGCTGACGGTGATCTCGGCGGTCGTCATCGGCGGCACCTCGCTGTTCGGCGGCATCGGCAGCGTCGGCGGCACGGTGGTCGGTGCAGGGCTGATCGGCGTCCTGCAGAACGGGCTGCAATTCAACAACGTCTCGTCATACACGCAAAGCATCGTCATCGGCCTGATCCTCATCCTCGCCGTCGCCTTCGACCGCTGGCTGAAATCGCGGGTAAGGCGGTGATCCAGGTCAGGTCGGC
>NZ_JAMYVG010000005.1:0-346897 GCF_040323855.1 Mesorhizobium sp. M0028 | reverse complement strand
CGCCGGCGAGCCCGCGATTCTTGAGCCCCGTCACGAACTCGCGCCAGCTCGAATGGCTCTCCCGGTTGGCCAGCTCCACGCCCAGGACCTGGCGCCGGCCCTCCCAATCCACGCCGATCGCCACCAGCACCGCCTGGCTGGCGATCACGCCCGCCTCGCGAGCCCGTTCATAGCGCGCGTCCAAGATGAGATACGGATAGCTTTCCTCGAGCCGCTGCGTGAAGAACGCCTTGAGCGCCTCATCCAGCCGCATCGTCGCCTCGCTCACCGTCGAGGCCGAGAAAGAGTGGCCGCACAATTCCTCCGTCACCGCCTTCACCTTGCGGGTCGAAACGCCTTGTACGTACATCTCGACCAGCGCCGACACCAAGGCCTTCTCCGAACGCTGATAGCGCTCAAACAACTCCGTCGAGAACCGGCCCGTCCGATCCTGCGGAACGCGAAGTTCCAGCACCCCAACCCGCGTCACCAGCTTGCGCTCGTAATACCCGGACCGGTAACTCACCCGCTCCGCCGTCCGCTCGCCTTTCTCGGCCCCGATCGCCTCCGTCATCTCGGCTTCCAGAGCCTCCTGCACGACAGTCTGCAATACCTGGCGAAAGCCGTCCTCATCCGACAGCAGCAACGCTTTCAACTCGCCCCTGCTCAGTTTAACTTCTCGATTGGTCATGGCACTTCCCCTTCCACGGGAATCGGTGATTGCAACGTCACCACCGTGCCATGGCCGCTCGCCCTTCAGAGCAAGCGCCGTTCTCTCTCCAAAACTTTTTGCAGAACCTTCAGGACACTATCACTGCGCCCGTCTTCAGTTGATGGCGTCACCTCCTCGAGGAGAGATCGGCGCAGAATCAGTCCCTTCAGCGCTGATTAGGGTCCGCCTGCCATTGATGGATTTGGCAGGCGGACCCTTGGTTCTGTACGCTCCAGATCGAAAGCGGGTAAGCTCGGGATCACTCATCATCCCAGAAATCCTGCAGAGAGGCATGGCGGAGGGCTCCTCGCCCTGAGATGCTTGACCTGGCTTGACATCCGAGACGACCTCCCAGCGCGCGCACGCAGCGGGGGGCGCCCTCAGCCCTCCAGCGCCTCGTGCTGGTAAAGCTCGTCCATGCTGAGCGTCGCGAGCGCCGCGAAGGGCGCCTGCTTTTTCACGCGGCCGTGGCTCAGGATCACCACGTCGTCGCAGAACGAGATGGTGCTGCGATGGTGGCTGATGACGATGGTGGTGCGGCGGCCGGCGCGCGACTTCAGCGTCTCGACGATCGCCGCTTCCGACAGCCCGTCCACCGCATTGGTGGCTTCGTCGAGGATGAGGATATCGGGATCGCGCACCAGGGCTCTGGCCAGCGCGATCCGCTGCCGCTGTCCCGCCGAGAGGTTGACGCCGCGGTAGCCGACGACGGTCCTGTAGCCTTGCGGCAGTTGCTCGATGAAGCCATGCGCTTCGGCCAGTTTTGCCGCGCGCTCGGCGTCATCGGTCGAGGCCGCGTCCTGGCCGTAGATAATGTTGTCGAAAATCGTGCCGTCGACCAGCTCCAGCTCCTGGCTGGCGAGCGCGATGTGCTTTCGCCATTGGCTGGGGTCGATGCGGTCCAGAGGCGATCCATCGACGAGGATCCTGCCGCTATCCGGTTCGACGAAGCGGCACAGGAGATTGACGATCGTCGTCTTGCCGGCGCCAGAGCGGCCGATCAGCGCGGTCGAGCGGCCGCTGCGGATGTCGAAATTCGCCGCATGCAGCACCACCGCGCGCTGTTCCGAACCAGAATAGGTAAAGGTGACGTCCTCGAACTTGATGCCTTGGCTGAGCCCGGGGAACGCCGCGTCACCTTGCGGCGGCTCGGGCTTACCGGATGGGTCCAGCATCCACGTCACCTCTTCAAGCGATCCGCTCAGGCCCTGCAACTGGCTCCAGGCCATTTGCAGCGACCGCATGTAGGGCTGCAGCCTGTAGAGCAGGATGACGAAGGCGACGATCAGCGGGAAGCTGACATTGGCGAACCAGGCGCCGATCACCACCGCCAGGAACAGCATGGCGTGCAGAACCTCGGTCAGCGGCGGCAACGCTCCCTGACGCGTCAAAAGCACGAACGCCGCCCGGCGCACTGCATCCGATGCCTGGTCGAATGCCGCCTTCTCGCGTTGCTCCTGGCCGAAGATGCGGATCAGCCGTCCGGCATGCACCAGATGCAGCATCTGTGATGCGAGCTGGCTGTTGCGGGAGGCGACGCTGCGGCTCGGCGCCTTCAGATTGGCCGACAGCATGGCGTGCGCGACCTGCACCAGCGCCAGGCCCAGCGTGACCAGCAGCGTCATCTGCCACGACAGGAGCAGCAGGAAGGTCAGCAGGATGATCGCGGCCGATGCGTTGACGATTGCCCCCAGCGTGATCTGGATGGCATCCGAGGCCCGCCAGGATTCGTTGGAGATGATGTTGAGCAGCCGTCCAGGGCTTTGCTGCAGGAAGAACGGGTAGCCCACCCGCAGCAGCTGCTCCGACAGCGCGCTGCGGATCGAATGGCTTGCCTTGCCGTAGATGAAGGTGGTCAGCAGCGTATTGGCGTAGGCGAACAGGTTCTTGAGCACGATCGAGCCGAGGATGGCGACGGATATGACGATCAGCCGGTCGCGCTCGCTCAGGCTGGATCCGACATGCTGGAAGACGGCGGAAAAGCCAGCCATGCCGGTCTGCCCCTGCCCCATGATTATGTTCAGCAACGGGATGATCAGGCCGATGCCGAACCCCTCAAGCGCCGCACTGAGCAGCCCGAGCACCACCACGGCCGGAAGCAGGCGCAACTGCTTTTGCCCGAGCGCGCGGCGCAGCATCGGCAGGCTGGGCGGCATCAATCGCATGATTGCGGATCACCTCGCCTCGGCATTTGCCTGTTGCTCCTGTCGCATTTGCGCCGGCTGCGGCGATTTCACCAGCGAAAGCACCGCGAACTTGGCCGCGCCGAGCAAGTTCATGCCGATGATCGGCCAGTGCGACAGCTTGAGTTCACGGTCGAACAGAGGGCCTTTCCTCAGTTCGCGCAAGGCCGCCCTCATGGACCAGTAGAAATGGCGAAGCAGCCACGGCGCGTGCCGGATATGTTTCAGGCAAAGCCCGCCATTGCCCATGCTGTAGTCGCGGTGCAGCTTTTCTATGGCCTTGCGATCGCGCCGACCATGATGGTGGTAAATCGTCATGTCGGGCACATATTCGACCGGAATCCCAAGCAGCACCGCCCGCACGAGATAGTCCGTATCCTCGGCCGAGCGCAGCGGGCCGCCGGCGCCGAAGCGTTCGTCGAAACGGCCGATGCGGGCTGCAACATCACGGTGCATCGTCATGTTGCAGCCAAGCACGAAGCCACCGGGATGGACATCCGGCGTAAGCCGCGCGCGCACCGGCGACCGCTTGATGGTGAACGGCAGGTCGCGGGGATCGCCGATCTCGACGCGGCCACCACGGATGACCCGTTCGCCGGCCGAATAGTGCCGTTGCAGATCGTGCAGATAATCCTTGTGGACTGCGCAATCGTCGTCGACGAAGACGAGCACGCGGCCCCGCGCCCGCTCCAGCCCGGCGTTGCGCGCGGCCGCCAGTCCAGGTCGTGGTTCGCGAATAGCGGTGAACGGGATGTCCGACAGTTCGGCGATGCTGGCCAGCCGTTTGGCGGTGCTGTCGGTCGAGCCGTTGTCGACAACCACCAGCTCGGCGGCAAAGTCGGCATGGGCACGACACGCGGCCTGGATCGACCTGATACAGGGCTCGAGCACGGCGACGCGGTCGCGTGTGCAGACGATGAAGCTGACCGCCGGCGCCGGTCCATGCTGCGGCCGCGGCGACATGGCCGCCGGCACCGTCGAGTGGCCGCGCTGCTGGAGCTGGTGCGATTTGACGAACATGCGTTGCTAGCTCAACTGGTTCGAAGGCAAAACGGCCGCGGCCGGCACGGATTGCAGATACCGCGACAGGGCATCCACCTGCCTGGTGACCGACATCGAGGCGAGACTGAAGCGCGGCGCGAAGGCACCGGTGCGAAACACGTACTGCTCGCGGCGCCGGATGAGCTTCCATTTCGCGGTCCGCGTCAGGAATTCGTGCATCAGCAACGGCTGTCTTTCTCCCGATATGAGCTGATAGAGGAAGTAGAACAGGTTCAGCGTGCCGGCCTGGTAGCTCGGCCTCGCCTCGGCCGGCAGCGCGGCAATCCTTTCTTCCAGCGCAAGGATCCACTCGGCGGCACGGCGAACCGTGCCCATCGACAGGACCTCACCGATGTCGCGGAGGTCTTGCGTCTCTTCCGCGAGCCCCTCGCGCTCGAGGTTCTCGGCGACGATCTTCAAATGCGTCCTGCGCATTTCGCGCTTGTGCCTGTTGGTCACGCTGTCGTCATGGATACGATAGGCGATCAGGCTTTCGGGGATCATGGCCGCCGGGTAGCGGTCGGTCAGCCGCCTGAACAGGTCGAAGTCTTCGGCGTGCTTGTACCTTTCGTTATAAAATAGAACGCTCTCTTCGATGACCTTCCTGTTGTAGACGACCGTGGAATGCATGCAGATCGTGAAGAACATCGACAAGATGCGCAGGCTATTGTCCTGGAATATCGGATCGGGCGAACCCCTGACGATGCGGTTGCCGAGCAAGGTGTCGAAACCCGCGCCGCACAGCGCGAGGTCAGGCTGCTGGTTGAACAGCGCGACCTGTCGCGACAGGCGCCGGGGATAGGCGACATCGTCGGCGTCCATCCTGGCGACCAGATCGCCGCGGGCCATGGCCAGGCCTTCGTTCAAAGTTGCAATCAGGCCACGGTTTTCGCGTGAGATGATCGAGATGCGATTGTCGGCCTGGCGGTATTTCTGTAGGATCTGCAGTGAGTTGTCGGTCGAGCCATCATCGATGGCGATGACCTCCAGACGATCGTAATCCTGGCGCAGGATGCTACCCAGCGCAGCGGCAAGATAAGGTCCCGCATTGTAGGTCGGCAGCAGAACGGAGACTAAGGGAGCAGCCATTGGTCAGCCCCGACCGCTTCGTTGCAACTTGCGTGGCAAGCGCGATGCGCCATCAAGCGGCCTGCTCGGATATGCTCCTGCCGCGAGCCAACCGCTGTTGGTCGTATCGATGCCTGTCGGGAAGCCGGCTCGGCCTCTCCGGGCAACATAGGGGAAGTGGCGCTTTAGGCTGTTGAGCGGCTTCTCGAAAAGCAGCCATGAAACCGACGCCAGCATGAGCGTCACCGTTCCCGCCACCAGGAACCGTCCCGGCCCTTGTTCCGAGACGTTGACCGGAATCCAGGGCTGCGATTTGACGACGAGCGACAGCACTATCGGATGGTAGAGATAAACGCCGTAGCTGATGCGGCCAAGGCCAAGCAGCGGCGGCAGTTCGAGACCTTTTCCGATATAGCCACAAACGCCTGTCGAACAGCTTGCAACGATGACCACCAGCGGCACGAGAGGCAGGATCTGCAACAGCAGCCAGAGGCCCCATTCCTGCAGCGGATTTGCCGGCGCCGGCGCAAACCACTGCAGAACGAAAAACGCCGCGGCGAGCCACGGCCAGCCAGCTCGAAGCCATTGCGGCAGGCCAGCGGATCTTGACCGGTAAGCGGCAAGCAGCGCCCCTGACGCCAGCGCGTCCATCGACGCCGGCGGCAGCAGGTCGCGCGACAAACCGGGTGTTCCCGCGATCGGCCAATAAAACCGGTAGGCCAGCGACAGCCCGATAACGGCGATACAGATCGCTTCGAGGCGCCGGCGCGGCGCCAGCAGCACGATCAACGGCCAGGCGATATAGAACTGCTCCTCGATGCTCAGGCTCCAGAAATGGCAGAGCAGCCAGGGCGTCCATTCATTCTGCGCTGCGTACCAGAAATTCGACAGATAGAGCGCGTGCCAGGCCAGCGATCCTCTCGACTGCTCCATGTCCGTAAGCCAGACGAAACCCAGCACGGCGAAATAGGGCGGGAATATCCGCAGCGCCCGCCTGATATAGAAGGATCTCAGCGCCGGTCCGGTTTCGAATTCGGCGGCCGAGCGGGCTTCGAGCAGCAGGCGGGTAATCAGAAAGCCGCTCAGCACGAAGAACAGACGTACGCCGATATGGCCCCAGAACGAGGATCCTCCGGCCGCGAAGAAGTGTGCGTACAGCACCATCGTCACGGCGATGGCCCTCAGCGCGTCCAATTGGGTGTCGCGCGCATTTCCCATTAGCGGCGTGCGCCGGCGGGACGGCGAAACTGCCAATCGGTCAACATAGCGGCGTCGTTCACGGCGCATTTCCAATCGGAAGCGCCCCCCTCACGCAGGATAAGGCGCCACCATTGTGCAACGCAACACAAAAAGTTGACATATTTGAAACAGGAACGTGAGGCGCGGCTAATAAAAGCCAAAAAACAGCGGGAGCCAGCCCGAATTGTCCATTTTTGACGATTTTCGCGCGCTGCCTTGGCCCGCCGATATCGGCGGCAGGGTGCTGCGATGCAGCATGTTCGCCGCCATCACGGAACGCGTGAAGCTGATCCGTTCGATCGCCGCCAGCGGCACTGGCGTCAGCCTCGTCACACACGATCTCGCCACGGTGCGGGCGCTGGCCGACAGGATCGTGGTTCTCAGCCTCGGACGCGTGGCCTATGACGGATCCGCCAGGCACTTGAGCGCCGACCAGTTGTGGGGCCTCATGGCGAGCGGCACCCTCGCATCCGCCGGGCAGTAGAAGGCGTTTTGAAGCGGGGACCCGCTTCGCGCGAGCTTCCCGCCTCCGAGCGACAATTACGCCTCCTTGCCGGCATTCGCGAGCGCCACTGTGCGACGCTCCGGAAGCCCCATTCCGACGAGCGCGCCGGCGAGCGAGAGCAGCGCGGAGACGTCGATTGCCGCGGTGAAGCCATCGCTGAACGCGTCGGTGGACGAGAAGCTTCCAGTGCCGGCGAACACCGCACCGGCGATCGCGATCCCGGATACGCCGCCCAGAAAGCGGAATGTATTGAACGTGCCGGCAGCCTTGCCGACCTCCGGCCGCGCGACCGCATTGAGGACCGCATTCTGCGCGGCAGGCATGGCCATCGACACGCCGGCACCGGTAATGATCAGGGGCGCGACTAGCTGGATGTAGGGCAGATCAGGTGCTGCGATCTGCGCCAGCCAGGCCATTCCAGCCGCTTGCAGGATCAATCCGGCCACGACAAGCCAGCGCTCGCCGACGCGGTTGATCAGGCTGCCGGCGATCGGTGCGACCACGAAAAGCGTGGCGGTCCAGGGCAGCAATCCCATGCCGGCCCCGAGCGGCCCACGGCTCTGGGCAAACTGCAGAAACTGCGGCAGCAGGAATACGAGGCCGTACATGGCGGCGCAGAGCAGGAAGTTCGCCCCTACGCCCGAGGAGAATGCGCGCGCCTGAAAGAACCGCAAAGGCAGCATGGGCTCACGGGTACGCAGCTGCCAAAGGACGAATGCGATGGCCAGAACCAGCCCGGCCGTCAGCGCCGACAGCACTTCAGAGCTGCTCCAGCCGACGATGTTGCCGCGCATCAGACCCCAGACCACTCCAAATGCCGCCGCAGTCACCAGCACGACGCCGAGGACATCGATAGCCGTGCCCGGCCCGTAACTCTCCGGAATCCGACGCAGCACCAGCGGGATGAGAACGATGCCGACCGGAACATTGAGCCAGAAGATCCAGTGCCAGGAGAGGCCTTCGGAGATCGCACCGCCCGCCATCGGACCGATGATCAGGGCCAGGCCGGTGATGCTGCTGAAGATACCCAGCGCCTTGCCTCGTTCCTCCGGGGGAAAAGCGACGCTCAGCAGCGCCATGGCCAGCGGCATGACCATTGCAGCACCCGCGCCCTGAACCGCACGGGCCGCAATCAGCAATCCGGCATTTCCAGCGAGCGCGCAGGCAACCGACGCTGCGACGAACAACGCCAATCCGGCAACGAGCGTACGGCGGCGACCGAACCGGTCACCGAGCGCAGCCCCGGTCATGAGCAGGACGGCAAAGCTCAAATTATAGGCGTTCATCGTCCATTGCAGCGTCTCCAGCGAGGCATCGAGTTCGACCCGCATCGTGCTCAATGCGGTCGCCACGACCATCGCATCGAGAACGACCATCAAGGAGCCTATCGACGTGAGGGCGAGAACCCAGACCTTCGTTGATCCCGCACTTTGCTTGCTCATGATTATGGCGCCTCCGGCTTGAACAGAGGGCCCGCCAGTCTCGCGGTCCCATGATCCAGAGACGCGGAGGCACCACCAAAGGATTCCAGCTAAAGAAAGTTTTTTCGACCGAATCCTTTTGCCATCGTTGAGCGTCTATAAGACGCTGCGCCTCATGGCGGGCGCGCCTGCCCTGGGAGATACGCAATGAAATCGATCCTTGTGCGATGACCGGATCCGCATCCGGCACGCCAGAAGGACGGGAGCCATTTGATCGGCTGCTCGGCGAATTGCGGCCGAAACTGCACCGCTATTGTGCCCGCATGACCGGTTCGGTGATCGATGCCGAGGATGTCGTCCAGGAAGCTACGGTCAAGGCGCTCGAGGCGTTCCCAGGGACCGGACCGATAGCCAATGTCGAGGGCTGGCTGTTCCGCATCGCGCACAATGCAGCGCTCGACCACCTGCGCCGTCGCGCCAGGGTGGATGCCGCGCATGCCATCGAGGATATCGACATGATACCTGACCCCGGCATGTCGGCCGAGGGTCGACACACTGCAGCCGCAAGCCTGCAGACCTTCATGCGCCTCCCCGCGGCGCAGCGTAGCAGCGTCATCCTCATGGATGTGCTCGGCTATACGATCGAAGAGATCGGCAACATTATCGACAGCAGCGTTCCGGCGGTGAAAGCCGCACTGCATCGCGGCCGTCTGCGCCTGCGCGAAGTCGCCGGCGAGCCTGACGATCGGCCTGTGCCGGTGTTGGCCGAGCCCGAGCGGGCGCGTCTGGCAGCCTATGTGGAGCGGTTCAACGCCCGCGACTTCGATACGATCCGCGACATGCTGGCCGAGGACGTGCGGCTTGACCTCGTCAACCGGCTCCGGGCGAGCGGCCGCACGAAAGTGGGCCGGTACTTCCACAATTACGCGGGTATCCACGATTGGCGGCTGCTTCCAGGCCTGGTGGATCGGCACCCAGCCATACTTGTCATCGATCCGGATGACTCGGCCGGAGGGCCAAGATACTTTATCCTGCTGGAATGGACGGGCGACAGATTGGCGAGAATTCGCGATTTCCGCTATGCGCGCTACACGCTTGATGGCGCCGAGGTGGTGCCTCTGCGAGCATAGCAATTCGCTTTTCATAATGCCGAACAAGCACTGCCAGATCGCGGCCGCTTGCCATCCAAGCGGCCGCCCTCTTCTGCTGATCCGGCTTTAAGCCGGTTGCAACTCCCGGCGCGGCAGCGGCGGGAAGGCGATCGCAATCGCCATCGCGCCAAGCCCGACAAGGGCCGAGCCGATGAACAGCCAGGAATAGCTGGCATAGGCATCGAACACCATGCCGCCGGCGAGCGGGCCGAAAGCCATGCCGAGGCTGGACAGCATGGTTACGGCACCGAACACCGTGCCGAGGATGCGCTGGCCGAAATATTCGCGCGCCAGCACCGCATAGAGCGGCATGACACCGCCATAGGTGGCGCCGAAGATGACGGCGAGCGTGTAGAATTGACCAAGCTCGCTGACCGCCAGATAGGCGGCGATGACCACCGCCTGTATGGCCAGCCCGGTGATCAGCACCGGCTTGACGCCCAGCCGATCGGCAAGCACGCCGTAAAGCAGCCGGCCACCCAGCCCTGCCAGGCCCTCGATGCTGTAGATGCTGACCGCCGCCATCGGCGCTATGCCGCACAGCATCGCATAGCTCACCATATGGAAGATCGGCCCCGAATGCGCTGCGCAGCAGGCAAAGAAGGTCAGTCCCAACACGATGAATTGCGGCGAGCGCAGCGCCTGCGGAACCGTCATGCCGGCACCCTCGGCGGCAACGGTTGGGGCAGCGCCGTCGGCAGCGGGCTGGGGCGGCTGGCGCACCAGAAGCGCGGCCGGCAGTAGCAGCACCCACGCGGTTATGCCGATATCGAACATCGCCGTGCGCCAGTCATAGGCCGAAATCAGCCAGCGCGCGAAGGGCGAGATGGTCATTGGCGCTACGCCCATGCCGGCCGAGACCAGCGAGACCGCGAGGCTGCGGTTCGTGTCGAACCAGGCGGAGGTCAGCGCGATCATCGGCGCGAAGAAGGCGCTTGCCGCGAGGCCGACGAGCACGCCATAGGTCAGCTGGAAAACGAGCAGCGAGCCGGTGCGGCTGGCCAGGACCAGCGCCAGGCCAAGCAATACGGCGCCGGTCATGACGACGATGCGAGCGCCGAAGCGGTCGTAAATGGCGCCCCAGGCGAAGCCGCCGAGGCCCATTACCAGGAAGTTCAGCGTCATCGCACTCGATATGCCGGCGCGCGACCATTGTGTGTCGAGCGCCATCGGTTCGAGGAAGATCGCCAGCGAGAACATCGCCCCGAGGGCGACACAGGTCATCAGCGCGCCAGCCGCGACGATAACCCAACGATAGGGAAGGCTCATTTCACTTTTCTCCCATGCCGGAAGCGTTGATACGGCACGACCTTTTCGAGCTTCGCCGAGCCGCTTGCGTCCGAAGGACGTTGGAGACGTTTTGAATCCGACAATCCGGTTGCATTTTTTATCCAGTCAAGAAATTGCGCCGCTCAATTGCTCCATTGCATTGACCGTGCACAGTGCTGAGCTAGATTTCCAGCCTGGCGATCAGGAGCTATCAGGTATGGAACTTCATCGCGGCCGTCTCATCGACCACATCCAGTTGGTGGTCAGGGATCTCAAGGCCAGCCGGCGCTTTTACGAGGCGGTTTTCAAGGTGCTCGATATTCCGATCGGCGGCAGCGCCGAGGATTATTTCTGGGCCGACGAGCTGTTCATCTCCAGCCCCGACAGCCCGGCAGCCCAGGGAAAGCTGACGGGGCGCCACCACCTTGCCTTCCAGGCAAAGGACCGCGCCATGGTCGACGCCTTCTACAGGGCCGGCCTCGATGGCGGCGGCACGGACAATGGCGCACCGGGCGAGCGGCAGCACTACCATCCCGGCTACTACGCCGCCTTCCTGCTCGATCCCGACGGCAACAATATCGAGGCCGTCCACCACGGCCCGGCCAACCGCAGCGCCGAGTCAGTGAAGATTGCGTTCTGAAGATCGGGTGATGGGGCAAGAATCTTGCTTGCGACGGCGTCGGATCGGCTGCGGAGGTCATTCCGCCCTGCGCTATCGCATTAGCGCCGCCATCCGGCCCGCCAGGAAGTCGACGAACAGCCGCGCCCGGACGGGTAGCTGTCGCCCATACGCATGGACGATGTACACCGGCATGGTCGGCATCGCCACCTCGGGCAGGATGCGGACCAGGCGGCCCGTGTCGAGATCGTCCTGCACGGCAAACCGCATCAGATGCGCGATGCCGGCGCCGGCAAGTGCCGCATTGCGGATGGCACCACCATCATCGGTATCGAGCCGTCCGTCCGGCACGATCATCGTACCGTCGGCAAAAGTGACGGGATAGGGCCGGCCGGCCATCTGGTAGCGGACGAATTCGTGGTTCGGTAAATCCTCGACCGATGCCGGACGGCCGCGCCGCTCGACATAGGCCGGTGAGGCCACCAGCACGATCGGCAGATTGGCGATCTTGCGCGCGATGAGCCCGGTGTCCGAGAGCTGCCCCATGCGCACCGCAACGTCATAGCCTTCGCGGATCAGGTCGGCGTGGCGGTCGGTGACGCTGAGCTCTAGTTTGACTGCGCCATGCCGCGAAAGGAACGCCTGCGCCCATGCCGCGATCAGGCCGCGGCCGAGTTCGACCGGCGCTGTGACGCGCAGCAGGCCGCGCGCTGTATCGGCCAGCTGGACGATGTCTTCGGCATCGTCCAGCGCCCTGAGCAGCGGCGCCACGCGCTCGTAATAAGCGATGCCCTCACTGGTCAGCCCGAGCCGGCGCGTCGAGCGCTTGATCAGCCTGACGCCCAGCCGCCGCTCGAGCCGCGCCACGCTTTTCGACACCGCCGATGGGCTGGAGCCGACCAGCCGGCTGGCGGCATGGAACGAGCCGGCATCGACCGTGCGGACGAAGGCGACGAGACCGGCGGTCTTTTCGAGGATGGTGGTCATTCCGGAATTCCAGGCACGAAAGAATGGATCATGATGATCCTAATACGATTTCTGATCATCATTAAATACCGCTCATCATCGACAAAGGAGAGATTTGATGAGCAAGCTGAACGGCAAGGTCGCCATCGTCACCGGCGCCTCCAAGGGTATCGGCGCTGCCATCGCCAAGGGTCTTGCCACGGCCGGCGCCGCGGTGGTCGTCAACTACGCCTCGTCACAGGAAGGCGCCGACCGCGTCGTCGCCGAGATCGAGGACCGTGGCGGCCGCGCCGTCACCGTCCAGGGCGACGTGTCGCAAGCGGCCGACGTGCGCCGCCTGTTCGAGGCGGCGAAATCGGAGTTTGGCGGGCTCGACATCCTGGTCAACAATGCCGGCGTCTTCGCGTTCGAGCCGCTGGAAGCGGTTACCGAGGCCGAGTTCCACCGTGAGTTCGACACCAATGTGTTGGGCATCATTCTGACCACGCAAGCAGCAGTGAGCCATTTTGGCCCGGGCGGCGGCAGCATCATCAACATAAGCTCGGTTGCCAGCCGCAATCCGCAGCCGAACTCGCTCGTCTACGCCGCCACCAAGGGAGCGGTGGACACGATCACGCTGTCGATGTCGCGGGAGCTCGGCGCACGCAACATCCGCGTCAACGCGATCGCGCCCGGCGGCATCGATACCGAAGGCCTCGCGCGCATCGGCATCGTCGGCAGCGAATTCGAGAAGCAGATTATCGCCATGACCCCGCTCGGTCGCTTCGGCCTGCCCGATGACGTCGCCCGCGTCGCGGTGTTCCTCGCCTCCGACGAGGCGTCATGGCTGACCGGCGAGCGCATCACCGCCTCGGGCGGCTGGCGATAGGCATGGAGGGCGCGGACCTGCCGTTTCACGGACCATGCCCCACGCCGCGCGACGTCGAGGACCACCGCAATCGATGACGACAGCGATCTAAGCCCTATGTTTCAGCGAGGGGGAAGCGCCGTGCGCTATCGATGACGGCGAGATGCCAGGGAGGTAACGGATGACGGGCGACGAAACAGCAATCCGAAAGCTGGTCGAGACGTGGATGGATGCGAGTAAGCGTGGAGACATCGCGACTGTCCTCAGCTTGATGACGGACGATGCGATCTTCATGGTTCCCGGCCGGGAACCCTTCGACAAGGAGATCTTCGCGGCGGCCGCGCAGGAGACGGCCGGCGTTCATATCGACGGCACGAGCGATATCGTGGAACTACAGCTTCTCGGCAATTGGGCCTTCATCCGCAGCCGCATCGACATGACCGCGACCCCGCCGAATGGCGAGCCGGTCCATCGATCGGGATATGCGCTGACGCTCCTGCGTAAGGAGCCAGATGGTGAGTGGCGGCTCGCGCGCGACGCTAACCTGCTGACCCTGCAAGGCTAGAGCCGGTCTCCGGCATCTCTGCACCAGGAGGCGCGCTAGGGGGAGCGACAAGGTGGCGAAGATGCGTTCAACGTCGCCCTGAACAGCATTCCCCTCCTCCATCTGATTACACCGGCAAGAGGGCGTTCGGCTTGACATCGGCGATGGAGGCGAAAGTGTGCGTTTCGCGCACGCCGGGCAGAGGCAGGATGACCCGCTGCAGGAAATCCTGGAACACCGCCATTTCAGCGATCCGCGCCTTGACCAGATAATCGAAACCGCCAACCACCATATGGCACTCCAGAACCTCCGGAGCTTTCGCCACGGCTTCGGCGAAGCGGTCAAAGACATGCGGCGCCGTGTGGTCAAGCCTGACCTCGATGAACACCAGCGTTCCCCTGCCGACCTTGCGCGGATCGAGCATAGCCCTGACCGCGGTGATGAACCCGTCGCGGAACAGGCGCTTCACCCGCTGGCTGGTTCCGGTCGGCGACAGCCCGACACGCCCGGCAAGATCAAGCGTCGTCCGGCGCCCATCCTCCTGCAGCAGCCGGAGCAGGCTGCGGTCTATCTGGTCGAGATCGTCCATTCACAATCCACTCTATCTCAGGGATTTGTGTGCTTAATTCACGCACAGATGCCAAAATCAACGTATTTCATCACATAAAACCTCGCAATAGCCTGCGCTTCCCTCACCCACTCAAAGCAGATGTGGTGAGCCGATTTCAACGAACACAGGAGTGCAGGATGACCAAGGAAGCGTGCAGCCCAGCCGGCAAGAGTGCGGCGGAAATCAGCAAGGGAGCGACCGAGATCCTGGTGCTGAGCGAAGCCGACGTGATGGCGTGCATCGACCTCAGCCAGCTTCTCGACGTTCTGGAAGACGGCTTCAAGGCGCTGTCACAAGGTAAGGTCGTCAATCCACCCCGACCACAGCTCGACATCCCCGGAGCCGGCTACAGCCTCGCCATGCCGGCCTGGATGGAGGACATGAACCTGACCGTCAAGATCGTCAATGTCTTCGAAGGCAACCTGGCCAAGAACCTGCCCAGCCATCTCGCCACCATCAGCCTGTTCGATCCTCTGTCCGGCCTGCCGGTCTGCATCATGGACGGCACCTTCATAACCGCGGTGCGAACCTCCGGCTCCGCCGTGCTGTCGGTGCGCGCGCTTGCCCGCCGGGATGCCAGGATAGCGACAGTGATCGGCGCCGGCGTGCAGGCCAACCAGCACCTGCATCTGTTGCCGCTGGTGCGCGACTTTGCCGAAATCCGGGTCGCTTCGAAGAGCTTCGACGATGCGGCAGCGCTTGCCCGGCTGCATCCGTCGGTGGTGGCGGTCGCCGACCTCGAGGCGGCAGTGCGCAGTTCGGACGTGGTGTGCCTGGCGACCCACTCCTACCAGCCGGTGATCGACGCAGGCTGGGTCCAGCCGGGCACGCATGTCTCGTCGGTCGGGGTGGCGCCGCCCGGCGGAGAAATGCCGATCGAGCTCATCGGCAAATCCAGTCTTTTTGTCGAAACCAAGGATGCGTTCAAACCGACCCCGGTCGGTTCTTGCGAGCTTGCCGGCTTCGACCCGGATTTCGGCACCGAGCTTGGCGCCATGCTGCTCGACCGCGCGCCGGGTCGCGTTTCGAATCAACAGATCACCACCTACAAGGCGATGGGCATTGCGATGGAAGACATGGTCGCCGCCGACCTCGCCTATCGTTGCGCCAAGCGTCTGCGCAAGGGAAAGCTCATCGTGCTGTAGGCGCGTGCCGCGAGCCAGGCGGGTTCGACGTTGCTGACAATGGCGCTTTCGTGGGAGCGTTGGGGCTAAAGGCCGGCCCCTCAGGCCGGCTCGCGCTTCAGCGCCTGTGCCATGCAGTGGATGCCGCCGCCGGTCTTCGAGATCTCGCTCATATCGATGGCCGCGACCTCGAAGCCGCGTGCCTTGAGCTGGCCGATCAGCGCCTGGCTGGACGTCGGCGCGATCACCCTGTCCTTGCCCAGCGACATGAAGTTGCAGCCGAGCGCCATCGTGTCCTGGAACGGCACGTCGATGATCTCGTGGCCCTTGCCCTTCAGCCAGTCGACGATGCCCGGCTCCGTGCAGGCGAGGCAGACGGCGGTCAGCTTCTCGGCGATCGGCACCACCATCAGGTCGATATGGACGTAATATTCGTCGATGAACGCGATGCGGGTCTCCCAGCCCTCCTTGTCGAACCAGGCCTGGACCTGGCGGGCGCCCTCCTCCTGCGTGCGGGCGCCGCCGCACCCGATCAGCACCACGCCGTCCTCGATGACGTTGAAGTCGCCGCCTTCGAATGTGCCGGCGGTGACCATGTCATAGATCGGGATGCCGAGCTTCTCATAGGTGCGGATCGCCGCGTAGTTCTCGCCGCGCCGCCACCAGTTGGCCATCGCGGTGATGATGACGCCATATGGCGTCATCACGCTGGAATCGCGTGAATAGACCTGCATCGGCAGTTCCGGCGTCGGCTCATGCCAGTGGATGTTGACGCCGAAATGCTCATAGGCGGCGACAAGGTCCTTGTGCTGCGCCTGCGCGATCTGGACATTGCAAGGCGCCTCGCGCAGATGTTTTCGCGATAGCGAGCTGGTCGAGAGATGGCGCAGGAAATTGGGCGAGCCGAGCAGCACGTCGGTCAGCACGTCGGTCTCGTTGGCGAAGCCCCAGGCGGTCAGCTTCTTGGTGCCGCCGGCCGGGTTGCGGCGCTGCAGCGAAAACGGCTCGGTGACGATGCGGTCATGGACGGTCATGGGTTCTCCTCGTGAAGGGGCGGCTTGGTTGAGTCATGCGGCTTGGTTGCTCGGTATCCACCAGTCCCGTCCGCGCGGGGTGGTGATGTATTCCGGCCAGCGAAATCCAATTGGCGGCTCGTAGTCGCAGAGCGGCGCGATCCAGTTCGAGCCGCCGATGCCGCCACCGGTGCGGGCGACGAATTCGTCCATCGCCGCGTCGCGCGCGGCCTCGTCTTCCAACAGGCGAAGTGCTGCCAGCGCGACCGTCTTTGCGGCGCAGATGACCATCGGGTCGATGGTGGCAGAAATGCCGCCCAGCGCATTCATCGCCCAGGACGGAAAGGCGTGACCGTTCTCCGAGCGCAATGCCGGGCGAGCGACATAGAACCGCGCCGTCGGCGTATGCCATGACATGTCGGTGTAGTCGTCGGACGTCGAATTCACCTGCGACGGCGCCAGGTCGCGGCGCAGGATCGCCTCGGCCGCCTGTGGTGCAATCAGCCGCTCCAATTCGTCGATGAATGGTTCCTCGCTCGCCACCCCGCCGGCATTGATCTGGATTTCGCGGGCGATCACCTTAGCCGTCTCGTCCCAGCGCGGCGGCCCGACCGCCGCCAGCGCGTCGAAGGCAATGCCAGCCATTACGTGATTGGCGAGCCCCGGCCGCGACTTCGACACCCAGTGCCGCTCATAGCGGCAGCCGCCCATCACCGCGACGGCTTCCGCATTGCGGTCAAGCACGGCGGTGACCTGCTCGGCCATCGCCAGCGTCGGCACGCGGATCATGTACTGGATCTCGGCCAGCCCGGCCGGCAGATTGTCGGCGGTCGCCTGCCCCGCCGTCAGGATCGCCTCGCTGATCGACCAGCCGCCCTGATGCGGCAGCATGGAATCGCGTAGCGCCTTCGAGGCCATGTACATCATCATGAGCGCGTCGTTGGCGCCCGGCGCCCGGATCGCCGAATGCGCCTGCGGGATCGGCGCCGCGTTGCCTGCCGCCCTCGACCAATGTTCCGGCTCGTCGCAGATGAAGCGGTAGATCATCGCATAGGCCGCACCGCAATGCGTGTCCCAGCGCGCCGTGTTGCACAGCGGCAGCATGTAAAAAGGATGGAAGGAGATCATGCCCGCCAGCCCATCGTAATAGCCCTTCGCGGCATGGATCGGCTTCGATCCCCTCACCTTCTCCGCCGGCTCTCCGGTGAAGCGCAGCGTGCCCGATATGCCGTGGCGCTGCATCGCCGCCTTGGTCGCCAGCAGCCCGCCGAGGCTGGCAATGCCGAGCCCGGAATGCGGATCGGTGTGGCCGCCGGCCTGTTCGCCGAGGCCCGGACGCGGTCGCTTCACCGTCGCCGCATCCTGGCAATTGCCAGGCACCGCGTCGTACTCGGCATACATGCCGATTGTCGGGCCGGTCCCGTTGGTCCAGTGGGCGCAGAAGGCGGTCGGCATGCCGCCAGAGCCCTCTTCAACGGTAAAGCCTTCGTGCTTCAGGCGCTCGACATACCAGGCGGCCGACTGGTATTCGCGCCAGGCGGTCTCGCCGAAGTCGAAGATGGTCCGCGTCCACGCCGACAGCGACGGCTGGATGTCGTCCAGACAGGCAAGCGCGGTCGCTTGCGCCGAGGTCACCGGTTTCTCCATGGCGGAAAGAAAGCAGTGAAGCGCCTCTCCAAAAAGTGATATGTTTTCCCGGCTCATGCAAATTCGGTTCACCTCTTGAGAATTCCCTCGACGCAGGCGCTGCGCGCGCTCGACAGTTTTGCCCGCCACGGCAGCGTCTGGCGCGCCGCTGACGAACTGCATCTGACCCGCAGTGCGGTCAGTCATCAATTGCGCCTGCTCGAACGCGATCTCGGCTTCGACCTGCTCGCGCGCATCGGCAAGGGCGTGGCGCTGACGCCACGCGGCCAACGCTATGCCAGCGACGTGCGCAAGGCGCTGACGGTGCTAGGCGACGCGGTGACACGCCATGCCGGCACCGGCATCGGCGGCTCGTTCAGTGTCAGTTGTACGCCGGGTTTCGCCTCGCTGTTCCTGTGCACCCATATCGGCGAGTTCCGGCAGATGTACCCCGATGTCGCACTGCGCATCCTGACGCCGCGGCGCCTCGACGACGTCAGCAATGCCGAGGCCGACGCCTTCATCGCCTTCGGCGTCGGCAACTGGCCGAACCGCGTGGTCGAACCATTGTGCGAAATCTCCTTCACGCCGCTGTGCAGCCCCACGCTGCTCAACAAGATCGGCGGCTTCTCCAAGCCGGCAGACGTGCTGCGCGCCAATCTCCTGCATCTCGGTGAAACCGAGGACTGGGCGCGCTGGCTGGCCCTGTCCAAGGTCGAGAACCCCGATCCGGAAGGCGGCATCTTCTTTTCCGACATGAACCTGGTCTTTTCGGCGGCGATTGCCGGCCAGGGCATCGCCATGGGCGACGAGCTGACCAGTCGCCGGGCGCTGAGCGAAGGCCGGCTGGTCCGCCCCTTCGACATAGCGATCAATTCGCCGCGCTCGTATTTTCTGGTCTCCGAGCACGCCAAGGCAGCGCATCCGGTGCTGGAGGCGTTTGGGAGATGGCTGAGGTCGAAGCTGTCCGAGAACAAGGAGCGCTAATCTCCCCCCTCGAGGAGGAGATTGGTGCATAGATGAATCAAATTTGCCGATCAGGCGAAAACTATTCGGTTGCGGTGAGCCGCCGCCCTGCCTACGATTTCGCCTACGCTAAGGAAAGGGCAGGATGCAGCAACCCGGCCGGGCCGCAGAGATCAAGGCAATCGGGATCGGCAAGAGCTTCGGCTCGTTCCGTGCGCTGGACGATCTGACGCTCGATATCGGCCGTGGCGAGTTCCTCACCCTGCTCGGCCCCTCCGGTTCCGGCAAGACCACCTTCCTGATGATCCTTGCCGGCTTCGTTCAGCCGACCGACGGCCGACTTTACAGCGACGGCGTCGACATCACAGAGCGGCCGGCCGAGCAGCGCGCCGCCGGCATGGTTTTCCAAGGCTACGCACTGTTCCCGCATATGAGCGTCGAGGCCAACATCGCCTTCCCGCTCAAGGTGCGCAAGAAACCGGCGGCCGAGATCAAACGCCACGTCGGCGAAATGATCGAGCGCGTCGGGCTCAAGGGCCACGAGAAGAAACTACCGTCGCAATTGTCCGGCGGCCAGCAGCAGCGCGTGGCGCTGGCGCGTGCGCTGGTGTTCGAGCCGGGCGTGCTTTTGCTCGACGAGCCGTTTTCGGCGCTCGACAAGGGCCTGCGCGGCCAGATGCAGGCCGAGATGAAGCGGCTGCACCAGGAGACCGGCACCACCTTCGTCTTCGTCACCCATGACCAGAGCGAGGCGCTGGCGTTGTCGTCGCGCGTCGCCATCTTCAATCATGGCAAACTGCTGCAGGTCGGCGCACCGGACGAGGTCTACGACCGGCCGGACAACCGCTTCGTCGCCGAGTTCCTGGGCGAGATCAACATGCTGCCGCTGAAGGGCGTGCGCCCGGCCGACAATGGCTCGACGGGCCTCTGCGAAGACCGCGCGATCAGCATGCGCTGCAAGGCCGAGAAGGTCCGTGGAGACGCCATCCTGGCGATCCGGCCAGAATACATGTCGATCGCCCGCGAAGCCGCCGTTGGCGAAAACGGTATTGCCGCGACTGCCGTCGCCTCGACCTATCTCGGCGCTGCGACGCGGCTCGATCTGACGACGCGCCAAGGCGCCAAGGTGACGGTCTCGGTACCGAACGAGGTTGCCGCTTCCGCGCTCAGCAAGGGCAATTCCGTGTGGCTGACCTGGCCGGCGGAGAAAGGCTTCCTCCTTCCGGACGGAGGACAATGACGATCGGCGAGGCGAATTCGCCACGCTGACTTTCAGGAAATACCAACGACAAAAAAGGGGAACTGACATGACAAACCAAACCAAGAAACATTCCATCGAGGCGCTGTCCGCCAGGGCCGTGCGCGGAGAGATCTCGCGCCGGCAGTTCACGCAGCTGGCCGCGCTGGTGCTGGCCGGCACGCCGATGCTGCTGCGCTCGACCGGCGCCTTTGCCGCGGCGAAGGAACTGGTGCTGGTCAACTGGGGCGGCGACGCCATCACCGCCTATGACGCGGCTTACGGCCAGGCCTTCACCAAGGAGACCGGCATCGTCGTCAAGATGGATGGCTCCGGCCCGACCGAAGGCGCAATCGCGGCGCAGTTCAAGAGCGGCGCCCCGACCTGGGACCTGGTCGACGTCGATCCGTTCTCGGCCATCACGCTCGGCGCGCAGGGCATGCTCGAGCCGATCGACTATACGATCGTCGACAAGAAGAAGATGCGCGAGGGGTTCGGTTGGGAACACGCCGCCTCGACCTATTTCTTCTCCTATGTCATCGCCTACGATGCCGAGAAATACGGCAGCCAGGCACCGACCGGCATGGCCGACTTCTTCGACGTGGCAAAATTCCCCGGCAAGCGCTCGCTCTACAAATGGGGCGTGTCGAGCTGGGAAGCGGCACTGCTTGCCGACGGCATCGCACCGGCATCGCTCTATCCGCTCGACCTCAAGCGCGCGCATGACAAGATCGCCGCCTTCAAGGAGAACGTCGTCGCCTATTGGGGTGGCGGCGCCGAAAGCCAAAGCGTGCTGCTCAATGGCGAGGCCTCGATGGCGATCGTCTGGTCGACCCGGGCTTCGCTGATCGAGCAGGATTCCGGCGGCAAGATCAAGTTCATCTGGGACCAGGGTCTGATCTCGCCCGGCGCGCTCGCCGTGCTCAAGGGCAATCCCGGCGGCAAGGACGCGGCGATGAAGTTCATTGCCAGCACCCAGGACCCGGAGAAGGAACTCATCATGTTCGACAAGCTCGGCCAGGGTCCGGCCAACCCGGCCGCCGACGCGCTGATCCCCGCCGACAAGAAGCGCATCAACCCCGTCGATCCCGAGAACATGAAAAAGCAGATCCCGCTCGACATGGATTGGTACGCCAAGAACTACGGGGCGGCACTCGACGAATACACGAAGATCATCTCCGCCTGACAAGCCGGGATAACCGGATGAGAGCATACCTCTCCGACAGGATGGGCGCGGCGCTGTTGATGGCGCCGCTGCTCCTCTTTCTTGTGCTGGCTTATGCCTGGCCATTCCTCGGCGTGGTCAAATGGAGTTTTACCCTGCCCACGCCGGGGCTGGGGCAGTACAATGCGCTGCTCACGGATCAGTTGGTGCAGTCGGTCTTCATCCGCACGCTGCGTATCGCGGCGATCGTGACGATCGTTTCGGTTGCCGCCGCCTACGCCATCACCGTTGTCTGGGTGCGCGGCACACCGGTGCAGCGCGTCGTGGCCGAGTTCTGCATCCTGGTGCCGTTCTGGATCTCGGTGCTGACGCGCGCCTTCGGCTGGGTGGCGCTTTTGTCCAATCGCGGCCTGATCAACACTTGGCTGCAGGCGGTCGGCTTCATCTCGGAGCCGCTGGCGCTGGTGCGCAACGAGTTCGGCGTCATCGTCGGCATGACGCATTTCCTCATCCCCTTCGCCGTGTTTCCGCTGGCCTCTTCGATGCGCAGTCTCGACGACCGCGTGCTGCTGGCGGCGCGCGGCCTCGGCTCCAGCCGCATGCGCACCTTCTGGTCGGTGTTCGTGCCGATGACCCGCTCCGGCATCATCGGCTCGGCGCTGATCGTCTTCGTCTTTTCGCTCGGCTTCTTCGTGACGCCGGCGATCCTCGGCGGCGGCCGCAGCGTGATGATCGCCGAGTTGATCTACCTCCGTATCTTCCAGAGCCCTGACTGGGGCCTGGGTGCAGCGATCAGCGTGGTGCTGGTACTGTTCGTCGGCGCGCTGATGGCGCTGCTGTTCCGCTATGTCAGACCAAAGCAACTGGTGTAGCGCGATGCCGACCTATCGCCCCGGTCCCGTCTCGCTGATCCTCGCCGCCCTGGTCGCGCTGTTCCTGCTGCTGCCGCTGCTCGCCGTCATTCCGGTGTCGCTGACGCCGAGCCGCATGCTGGCGATGCCGTCGGGCGAATTGTCGCTGCGCCATTACCGGGCGTTGATCGAGGATCCGCGCTGGATCAACTCGATCCTGCTCTCGATCAGGATCGGCGTCGTCAGCAGCGCCTTTTCCACGGTGCTGGCGCTCTGCTTCAGCCTCGGCGTCTGGATGTTCCAGCCGCGCTTCACCGCAGCATTGGTCGGCTTCGTGCTGCTGCCGATGGTGGTACCGCCGGTGGTCTCGGCAATCACGCTCTATTTCCTGCTGACCTCGATCTCGGGTTTCTCGTCGTTCTTCGGCTATGACACCTGGCTGGGTGTCGCCATGGCGCATGCGGTGATGACGGTGCCCTTCGCCACGGTGCTGATCCTGGTGTCGCTCAGCCAGCTCGACCGCCGCATCGATCTTGCCGCGCGCGGTCTCGGCGCCACCGTGTGGGAGCGCGCCACCCGCATCATCATGCCCAACATCAAGTTCGGCATCGTCACCGCGGCGTTGTTGTCCTTCGTGCTGTCCTGGGAAGAGATCGGCGTCACCCTGTTCATCACCTCGGTCAACGCCATCACGCTGCCGCGCTTGATGTGGATGGGCCTGCGCGACAACATCGACCCGGCGATCGCCGCACTCTCCGTGATCCTGATCGTCATCACCGTGCTGGTGCTTGTGGCGCGCAGCGTTGTGGTCAGGCTACGCGGGGCGCAGTAAGCGCCGCCTCACGCCGTGGTGACTGGCGCGAATGAAACCTTGCGCTACGATTTTCGTTATAGGTAGTTCAACACGTCGAAGGCTTCGCCATGAACCAAGGATGGTTTTCCAAGCCGGTTGCGGTTGCGGTCGGCATTGTGGGAGATATCCGCAACATTTCCAACGCACGGCAGGCTGTCGAATTGCTGGAAGCCCACTGGCGTGACGCCGGCAGCGCCAAACACGGCTTGGCACTGCGCACATGCCGTCGCGCCATGAGCGACGACCGCTGGGCCGAAGCCGCCAGGGACGCGTTCGTCGAGGCCGCGCGGGAAGCGCATGTCCTGGTCGAGCGAGCCGTTGAGCCGCAGGATCGGTCCAGGCAGGCGGGGCCGTGATCGATTTGTGAGAGCCTCGGTAGGGTTCCCTGCCTTCGCGCTCGTCTGAACCGAGAAGAGGCGTTCGGCGGATTTGTTGCTTTTCGGGCAGCATGCGCCGACATCTCTATCCCATAGCGTGGCGGATTCTCTTGGACAGGCGGCTCAAAAATGCCGGCCTCGACGACGCATCGAGCTTCCACGACAGCACCGCCGTGGCCATTTTCCGCGGCAACACCCCGACCGACAGGAACCATGCGGCAAGGATGACGCGCCGCCGCAGGGATGCGGTCATTTCGAGGCTGGCGACGGCGCCGGCCGCCCCGAGCGCCAGCCGGGAATCGTCGGCCACCGGATGTCGGTCTCTGTCGGCGCAGAGCGACGCCAGCCGCTCCTCCAGGTGGACCGGATCGTGGCGGACAGCATCCGACGGCACGATGGTCAGGCCGATCCCGGAGGCCTGGTCCGACAGTGCCTGCATGCGGCGGAAATCGTGGGTTACCCGCCAGCGTGCCCGCTCGGCGAGCTTTTCGCCGAAGACCGAATGGTTGGCGCCGTGGATCCGGTAGGCGCCGAGGCATTCGTCGATGGATTGGACGTGCCCGTACATCGGCGCCAGCGTTGCCAGATAGCCGTCAGCGCCCTGGCGGAACTCCGGCTCCGGTATCGGCATGATCGATTCGAGCGTTGCGCGGTCAAAGGCGAGCCCGCTGGTCACGGTCGTCTGATAGCGGCCCTTGTGCAGGAGTTTCGGCATGACGTCGCCGCTGTCGAAAGCCAGTTCGGGCGGCGGAAAGACATCCTTGATGCGTTGCCCTTCGTCGACGATGTGCAGTCTGGACTGGACCTGGGCGGTTGCCTCGTCCCAGGTCTCGACGATGGTGGAGACGGCGGTCGGATAGAGATAATCGTCGGCGTCGAGGAACAGGACGATCTTGCCCGAGCTCGCTGCGAAGCCGGTGTTGAATGCCGCGGCGTGTCCGCCATTTTGCGCTCGCGGACATGCGAGGATCTCGTCGCGATACGATTCCATGATTGTCGTGGAATTGTCCTGCGATGCATCGTCGACGACGATGACTTCGACATCCGCGTAGTCCTGCTCGAGGGCGCTGTCGATGCTGCGTTTGAGGAACCGCGCGTAGTTGTAGTTCGGGATGATGATGGATACCGGAATTCTCGGGACAGTCTGCATCGCGTTTGACCTCGCATCTTGCTTTGGTTCGGCAAAGGCCCGCTCATGGGCCTGCCCCCTCTTCAAGCGCCCTCTTGGCGCGCAACGAGTTCCCTGGGAGAAAGCCTGCGCTTTCTATCAGGAGACGGGTCACGTTTCGCTTTGCGACTTCGTACTGAGGCCGCCATGCCTTCGAGGGCTGCTGCCATGGTAAGGGGTCGGCGGCAGCAAAAGCCCAGACGGTTCGGCCAAGGTGATGTCGCAACCGAGCCCGACGGAAAATGTCTCGCCTCGCGATCAGGTCAGGAGCGAAGCGGACGGGTGCCTTGAAGGCATGGCGGATACTGGCCTTCAAATGCGGCTGGAACAAGCCCCGCATCGAAAACAGGGCCACTTCAGGTTGCGTTACAGGCGGCATGCCGCGACGGGCCGGTGCTTTTGCCCCAGAGCCGGCGAACCGCCTCCGGGGCTTATAGTCACGTGGCCGAGACAGTCAGGCGGCCTGCAAACCCGGCAGCGACAGGTCGACTTCCTCCGGCAAGTCGCCGGCCATGGCGGCGGCAAACTTCGTCTGGTCGAGTTCTCCCTCCCAGCGTGCCACCACCACTGTCGCCACCGCATTGCCGATGAAGTTGGTCAGCGCCCGGCATTCCGACATGAAGCGGTCGACGCCGAGGATCAGCGCCATGCCGGCGACCGGCACGGTGGGGACGACCGAAAGCGTTGCCGCCAGCGTGATGAAGCCGGCGCCGGTGATGCCGGCGGCACCCTTGGAGCTCAGCATGGCGACGGCGAGCAGCAGGATCTGGTCGCCGTAGGTGAGTGGCGTGTCGGTCGCCTGCGCGATGAACAGCGCCGCCAGCGTCATGTAGATGTTGGTGCCGTCCAGATTGAAGGAATAGCCGGTCGGGATGACCAGGCCGACCACCGAGCGGTTGCAGCCGGCGCGCTCCATCTTGGCCATGAGGCCCGGCAATGCCGCTTCCGAGGACGAGGTGCCGAGCACCAGCAGCAGCTCTTCCTTGATGTAGCGGATCAGCGCCAGGATCGAGAAGCCATTGTAGCGGGCAACCGCGCCGAGCACCACCAGCACGAACAGCAGCGCGGTCAGGTAGAATGTGCCGATCAGCATGGCGAGGTTGGCGATCGAGCCGATGCCGTATTTGCCGATTGTGAAGGCCATGGCGCCGAAGGCGCCGATCGGTGCGGCCTTCATCAGGATGGCGACGAGGCGGAAGATCGGCGTGGTCAGTGCCTGCAGGAAATCGACGACCGGACGGCCGCGATCGCCGACCAGTGCCAGGGCGACACCGAACAGCACCGAGAAGAACAACACCTGCAGGATGTCGCCCTGCGCGAAGGCGCCGGTGATGGTGTCGGGGATGATGTTCATCAGGAAGCCGACGATGGTTGTGTCGTGCGCCTTCTCGGCATAGGCCGTCACCTTGGTGGTATCGAGCGTGGCCGGATTGATGTGCATGCCGGCGCCGGGCTGGACGACATTGGAGACGACCAGGCCGACGACAAGCGCCAGCGTCGAGAACACCAGGAAATAGATCATCGCCTTGCCGGCGACGCGGCCGACCTTCTGCAGGTCGGAAACACCGGCGATGCCGGTCGCCACCGTCAGGAAGATCACCGGCGCGATCACCATCTTCACCAGCTTGATGAAGGCATCGCCGAACGGCTTCATCGCCTCGCCGGTTTCCGGATAGAAATGTCCGAGCAGCACGCCGGCGGCGATCGCCGCCAGCACCTGCACATAAAGATGCCGGTATAAGGGAAGTTTGCCGCGCGGCTCGGCGGCAGCGATTGCTGTCTGCATGACGTCCTCCATGGCGCCCCGATCGAAAGCTCGACTCCCCGGGGCAGTTGTTTTGACCAGCAGCCTCGCGACTGCTGAATTCGTGTTTGCAACAGCCGTGCCAGATACGCAGAAGAGCCTTTCATCATTGATTTTGTTGAGCATTCACAAACGTCCGCACTGCTGGACACACAGACAAGTGCGAATCTCCGCATAGGTCGAATTGTGTTTTGTGCGAGTTCATGCACAAATGGGCGATGCTGCAACGCCCCGCCGGTGCCTTGTCTTCGACGCCCGAGCAACTCGCCAGGCGGGCACGCCGAGCCTGGCTGGTGTTTGCGGCCGTCGCCCTGCTGATCCTCACCGCAACGCTCTACGGCGCCGGCCTTTACGGCCGCACCGCCGAGGTCGGGACCTTGGCGGCGCAGGGGCGTACCGACGCCAATCTGAAGGTCGCGCTGCTGCGCGCCGTGCTCGAAAGCCCGCGCGCCCTGCCGCTGCTTTTGTCCGCGGACCAGCAAGTGCGTGACGCGCTGTCGCAGAAAAACGCCGCGGCAATCGATGTTCTGAACCGCAAGCTCGAGGGGCTGGTCTCCGGCACCAAGGCCTCGGTGCTCTATGTCGTCGGCACCGACGGACTGGCGATCGCCTCCAGCAACTGGCGCGAGCCGATCAGCTTCGTCGGCAATGACTACCGTTTTCGCGATTATTTCTCCGGCGCGATGCAGGCCGGAACCGCCGAGTACTTTGCGCTCGGCAATGTCAGCAAGCGTCCCGGCCTCTACATTTCGCGACGCGTCGGCGATGCCGCCGCACCGCTCGGCGTCGTCGTCGTCAAGATGGAGTTCGACCAGCTCGAAGCCGACTGGCGCGAGGCCAACCGCCCGGCCTATGTCAGCGACGAGAACGGCGTCGTGCTGATCACCAGCGTGCCGTCCTGGCGCTTCATGACAACCGCGCCGCTGGCCGGACCTGAGCAAGCCGCGATCCGCGACAGCCAACAGTTCGGCGACGCGCCGCTGGTTCCGCTGCCGATCATGCACCGGCAGGCGCTCAGCCCGGATGTGTCGATCGTCCACGCGGTGACGCCCGGCGGCAGTGAGGCGGAGTATCTCAGCCTTTCCACGCCGGTCCCTTCGACCCCATGGCAGCTCGACTATCTGATCCCGGCCGAAGCGCCGATCGCCGCTGCCGTCCGCGAAATGCGGCTTCTGGCACTGGGTGCCGTCGTCCCGCTGCTCGGCCTGGCCGCGTATCTGTTGTGGCGGCGGCAGTCGGCGCAGATGCGGATTGCCGCCGAACAGGCGGCGCGCACCGAACTCGAACGCCGCGTCGTCGAACGCACCGAGGATCTGAGCCAAGCCCGCGACCGGCTGCAGGCCGAGATAGCAGGCCACCGCAGCACCGAAGCCAAGCTCCAAATCGTGCAGCAGGATCTGGTCCAGGCCAACCGCCTCGCCATCCTCGGCCAGGTCGCCGCCGGTGTCGCCCATGAGATCAACCAGCCGGTCGCCACCATCCGCGCCTATGCCGACAATGCCCGCACCTTCCTCGACCGCAAGCAGACCGGGCCGGCCGAGGAAAACCTCGGCGCCATTGCAGCACTTACCGAACGCATCGGCTCAATCACCGAGGAGTTGAAGGCATTTGCCCGCAAGGGCCGCACCGCCGCCGAGCCTGTTGAATTACGTGGTGTTGTCGAGGGCGCGGTCATGCTGTTGAGAAGCCGCTTTGCCGGTCGGCTCGACGCATTGGCCATCGACCTGCCGCCGCCGAGCCTCAAAGTCATGGGCAATCGGGTCCGGCTCGAACAGGTGCTGATCAACCTCTTCCAGAACGCGCTCGAAGCACTCGACGGCCGCGACGACGCTTATGTGCAGGTATCGGTCGAGGAGACCGCGGACGGCGTGACGGTCGGCGTGTCCGATAACGGACCTGGCATTCCGCCCGGGATTCTCAAGTCGCTGTTCACGCCGTTCAACACCTCCAAGGAAAAAGGCCTCGGCCTTGGCCTCGTCATCTCGAAGGACATCGTCGCCGATTATGGCGGCCGCATCGAGGTTTCAAGCAACGACAGCGGCACCCGCTTCACCATCCATCTCATGAAAGCAGCGTAAGCCATCATGACGAACGACAATGCCGCGCCGGTGATCCTGATCGACGACGACCGCGATCTCCTCAAGGCCACCGCGCAGACGCTGGAGCTTGCCGGCTTCTCGGTCTCGGCCTTTGCGGTGGCGGCTGAGGCGCTGGCCGGGCTCGACGCCGGTTTTACCGGTGTCGTGGTGTCGGACATCCGCATGCCTCAGATCGATGGCTTGCAGCTTTTCAACCGCATCCTGCGGCTGGATGCCGACATTCCCGTCATCCTCGTCACCGGCCATGGCGACATCGCCATGGCCGTCAAGGCGATCAAGGACGGCGCCTACGACTTCATCACAAAGCCCTTCGCCGCCGACCGGCTGGTACAGAGCGTGCGCCGCGCAGCGGAAAAGCGCCGCCTGGTGATGGAGAACCGGGCCTTGCGCGAGGCGGCCGGAGAGGCGCAGGACGGCCTGCCGCTGATCGGCCAGACGCCGGCGATGGACAGGCTGCGCCGCACGCTACGCCAGATCGCCGACACCGACGTCGACGTGCTGGTGACCGGCGAGACCGGCTCCGGCAAGGAGGTGGTGGCAAGCCTTCTGCATCGCTGGAGCCGCCGCGCCAAGGGCAACTTCGTTGCGCTGAATTGCGGCACGCTGCCGGAGACCGTTATCGAAAGCGAATTGTTCGGCCATGAGGCCGGCGCCTTCACCGGCGCTCAGAAGAAACGGATCGGCCGCATCGAGCACGCCAGCGGCGGCACGCTGTTCCTCGACGAGATCGAAAGCATGCCGGTCTCGACACAGGTGCAGATGCTGCGCGTGCTGGAAATGCGCGAGGTCACCCCGCTCGGCACCAACGAGGTGCGGCCGGTGGATCTGCGCGTCGTCGCCGCCGCCAAGGTCGATCTCGGTGATCCGCGCCAGCGCGGCGCTTTCCGCGAGGATCTCTACTATCGGCTCAACGTGGTGACGATCTCCATTCCGCCGCTGCGCGAGCGCCGCGACGACGTCGCCCTGCTGTTCTTCTATTTCGCCGAGCGCGCCGCCGCCCGCTTCCATCGTCCGGTGCCGGCAGTGCCGGCGACGGTACATCGCCATCTGAGCGACCATGACTGGCCGGGCAATGTGCGCGAACTGGCGCATTTCGCCGAGCGGTTCGTGCTTGGATTGGAGGAAGGCGCCGAAGCACAACCCCCTGCCCCAACTGAATCGAACGCCGCCATGAAGCTGCCGGAGCGGCTGGAGCGCTACGAGGCCGACATCATCCGCGAGGCGCTTGGCCGCAACGAGGGCGATGTCAGGCGCACGATCGAAGCGCTGGGGATTCCGCGCAAGACCTTCTACGACAAGCTCCAGCGCCACGGCATCGTGCGCAGCGATTTTTCCAGGTAATCGCCGCCGGGCCGAGAGGCTCGGCTACTTGGCGTCGTGGAAGATGATACCGACGGTGTGGCGCATGCCGGAGCGAAGCCGGCTGACGCCGTGCCTGAGATTGACCCGGTAATTGCCCCGCGTGCCCTGGACCGGACGATTGTGGACCGCGAAGGCGACCGCGTCGCCCTGGCGCAGCGGCACCACCTCGACGCGGCTTTGCATGCGCGGACGCTGCTCGGTCAGCACGAACTCGCCGCCGGTGAAATCCTTGCCGGGCTCGGACAACAGGATCGCCACCTGCAGCGGGAACGCCAGATCGCCGTAGAGATCCTGGTGCAGGCAGTTGAAATCGCCGGGGACATATTGCAGCAGGAGCGGCGTCGGCCGCGTTTGGCCCTGCTCGTGGCATTGCTCGAGGAATGCGGCGTGTTCGTCGGGATAGCGCTGGGCGATACCCATGCGCGCGTTCCAGTCGTTGGCGACCGCGGCCAGGCGCGGAAAGAGCGCGGTGCGCAAGCCGCCGATCAAGTCGGGTAAGGGATAGCGGAAATAGCGGTACTCGCCCTTGCCGAAGCCGTGCCGCGCCATGTGGACATGGCTGCGGAAATGGCTCTCGTCCGGATAGAGCCCGGCGATCTGCCGGCACTCCTGCGGCGTCAGCAGCTTTTCCATCACCGCGCAGCCATAGCCGCTCAGCTCGCCGGCGAGTTTCGGCCAATCATAGGCGGCGACGCGCGCCTCCGCCGATTTGATCGCCGCTTTCGCGCCTATCGAATGGATGGTCATGGCTTCGCCTCCTTCTCTACGACCAGAGATGGGTGAGACAGCGCGCGCAGACCACCCGTTTCTTGCCGGGTGAGCTTCGCGGGATGGATATCATCCGATTTCCGATTTCGTTGTCGTGCGCTAAACTTGTTCCACTTCAACGGGACCGCCATCTCAATGATTGTCCAGACCTGCATCAATGGCGCGCGCAGCGCCGATTTCCACCCGCGACTGCCGCTCGACGCGGAGGCCATGGCGGGCGACGGTGCGGCCTCGATTGCCGCCGGTGCGGCCGAGCTGCATGTCCATGCGCGCGGACTCGACGGCCGCGAAAGCATCGCGTCTGCGGCTATGGACCGGACTGTGATGGCGCTCCGCCGTGCCTGTCCGGGAACGCTGATCGGCGTGTCGACCGGCGCCTGGATCGAAAACGACGACGAGCGGACGCTGGCCGCGATCGCCGGTTGGAGCGAGCTGCCCGACTATGCCTCGGTCAATCTGAGCGAAGACGCCGCGCCCGCCGTCATGGAGAGTCTGCGCCAGCGCGGCATCGGCATCGAGGCGGGGCTTGCCTCCGTCGCCGACGCCGAACGCCTGGTGAGCCTCGACCATGGCAAACGGGTGCTGCGCATCCTGATCGAAATCTCCGAGCAGCCCCTGGACGCGGCGCTGGAGGTCAGTGACGATATCGCCGCCGTGCTCGACGGCGCCGGGATGCGCCGGGCGATCCTGCTGCACGGCGCCGACGCCACGGTCTGGCCTTTCGTGCACCGGGCGGCGGAACGCCGTTGGTCGACGCGCATCGGACTGGAAGACGGCAAGGAGCTTCCTGATGGAACAGTAGCACCCGGTAACGCCGCACTGACAGCGGCAGCCGTCGCTATCTTCGAGACCAGCCGTTAGGGCGGGGAAACGGCCAATCTCCTCTTCACTGGGGAGATGCCAGGTTTTGACAGAGAGGCAGGCCAAAGTCGGGCGGGTCTAAAGTATAGCCGCGTGCTGGTGTCAGTAAAACTTATCTAAAACTTTACGCATTAATTAAACCAGCAATTAATCAGCACATCAACGACCCCGTGTGTTAATGCTCCCCGCACAGGGGACCATTTTTCGATGAACATCATTCCAGAGAATGATCACGCTGCGCCGCGCCGGGTTCAACAGTATACATCGGTACAGATCCTGCGGGGGCTAGCAGCCCTCATGGTTGTTATCTATCATCTTCCGGCCGCACTGGGCATGCTCGATCTGGGTATTCCCATCCTAAACAGTGGTGTCGATCTGTTTTTCGTCATCAGCGGTTTTGTCATGGTTCTCTCGACGGAGAACAGACGTCGCGACCATCGTGCTTTTTTGATGCAGCGCTTCACGCGCGTCGTTCCGTTCTATTGGGTTATGACCTTCGTCATGGTCGCCGCACTTTGGTTGTTTGCCGGTCGTGCAGTGTCTCTTGAGCAGCTCACCAATAGCCTGCTTTTCATTCCCTATCTCGACACTGTTACAGGTTATGTCCAACCAGTGCTTGGCGTGGGTTGGACGCTCAATCTGGAAATCCTGTTTTACATTCTGTTCGCGGCAACTATGGGTCTTGGCACCTTGACGCAAATGGCCATGGTCGGCGTTGTCTTTGCAATCGCCGTAGCGGCGCGCATCATCTTCAAACCCGCCGCCGATACTGTGCTGTTTTTCTATACCACGCCAATCCTGTTTGAGTTCCTTGCCGGCATGGCTCTCGGCCACCTGGTCGGCAGGCTGGCGCGTTCGCCTGCCGTCCTGGGTGTCTCGGCACTCGTGTTCGCCATCGTGTCCATGCTGGTGATGGGCCTTGGCTTCAACTTGCCGCGAACCCTTGCTCAGGGAATCCCGGCGTTGATCCTTGTCGCGGCTTGCATAAGCCTGGAAAGCTACTTCCGGCTTCTTGCTCCTCGCGTGCTGGCAAGGTTGGGTGATGCTTCCTACTCTCTCTATCTGACACATCCTATCGTGCTGCTTGCGACCGCTCCTGTCGTTGCAAGCGCCAATGTATCACCATGGCTCGCAGGCATGGTTATTGTCACCGCCTGCATTGCCGTCTCCCTGGCCAGCTATAGTTTTATTGAGAAGCCGCTTTTGGCGATATCTCGGATGAGCCTCTCCGCCTATCAGGTGAAGGCACAATAAGTTGCGGTTGCGCCTCGCAACGATTTTGCGACAACGACATGCATAAAACAAAAAACTTAAAGCGCGTCGCAGGATCCGTTCAATGCGACGCGCTCTAGGTACAAAAATAGCCGCCCGGTCGGACCCGAAGCAGCTTGTTATTTTATGCACTTCGGCAATGTGTCAGTGGCTACTTTGCAATCATGTAGGCATCATCAGTGTAGAGTTTGCCAACTCCACCATAGTGACCCACGCCAAACACGAATGACTGAGGTGTACCTGATCCGTCGGAATCTCGCCCAACCGGCCAGGTTGCGTTCGACGACGATTGCCAAAACACCCCGTCCAGATACCAATCGATGCCTACCCCTTCATAGAGATCCGCGCGCAGCTGAAACCAGCGGCCCTTCGGGGCGGGAACATCGTTAGCCGGATTGTGTACTCCGGCCGCCGCATTTTCCACATGCAGCATCACCACATCGTCAGTCGGATTGTCGGTCAGGTTGACCCACCACGTTGGGTCCTGCTTGAAGGGCGATTGCTCGGTCACCTTGAACTGGAAGATATTCGTCCAGCCGTTTCCCGCGTATTGGTAATCGGAGGGAATGAAAAACCACGCGACATAGGTTCCATCGATCCCCGACGGCGGCACCGCCTGGAGTGGACGTCCGAAAGCGTCGTTCTTGGCCAGGCCGCCTGCAAAGAGCCACTCCTTGTAGACTTTGGAGTGGGGCTTCCCGGCATTGATGGCAGCCAGCGTCGTTTCGAACTTTCCGAAGCTGTTGCCGCCGTGCGAGGATACATTCCCTGCGCCGGTCGAGACCAGGCCGCTGACAATTGCGTTCAAGGCGGGATCGGCTTCCGCCGGATTCTCCGCCTGGACGAAAGACCAGTCGGTATAGCACGAGGCTCCGGTGCAAGGCCCCTCCTCCCAGTCCGCTCGCCAGTAGGGCGCATTCTGGGCATATGCGGCGCCAGCTGGCGCCATGGCGGCGGTAATGGTGCAGATTGCCGTCAGCACCAACAGATGAGAAATCTTCTTCATGTCGATCTACCGTTCCTTTCTAAGCTATGGATTCCAGGCACCTCTTGCGCCACTTGCTTCTTTCACCCTCGAACACAGCGCGTCCCGAACGGCGCTGTACCGCCAACTCAAGCCGGCGGCGCTGAACCTTCAAAGGGATCCGGAAAACAAAAAACCCGCCTCGGGAGGGCGGGTCGGCGGCGCGATTAGCACCATACCCAAATTAGTAGCATAGCTGCCGGCACAAAGCAAGAACAAAATGTGGCATCTGCGACGAAACTGCCGACAGGCACAGGGGCACCGCGGATGACGTGGCTCTTGCCGTTGTTAAAAATCTCTCATAAGGTATTTTCATATCAGAAAGAAAAACCGACCGTTTATTTCCTTTTATGAAAGCCTGAGCGTTTGCGGGAACATCTCGATCAGACCGACCGGCGACTGGTCAAGCTGCTGTCGCAGGATGCGCAGCTTGGCGTCAACCGCCTCGCGGAGAAGATGGCGATCTCGGTGCCGACGGTGCGCATGCGGCTGCGCAACCTGCTCGACCGCAACCTGCTCAAGATCGTCGGACTGCTCAACCTGACCGAACGCCCCGAGCTGATCTCGGCCATCGTCGGCATCAACGCGCAAGGGCGCGGCCGGGCGCGTGAACTGGCGCAGCGCATCTCCGAACTGCCTTTCGTGAACTCGGCCGCCGTCGTCACCGGACGCTTCGACATCATCGTCGACGTAACGGTGGCCGGCGATGTCGCCGATCTCTACCGCGTGACCAGCGAGCTGATCCCTGGCGCCGGCGAGCCGGGCGAAGTCGTGCGCAGCGAAACCTTCGTCGTCATGGCGTCCTGCAACAAATGGGTCAGCCTGCCGGAAGGCTGCTGGTCGGACGAGACGCGAAAGGAAATGGCATGAAGATCGCGGTTCTCGGCGGCCTCGGCCTGCAAGGCCGGGCGGCGATCGCCGATCTCGTCGCCAGCGCCGGCGTTGAGCAAGTGGTCTGCCTCGACACCGCAACCGACGGCGCGGCGCGGCTTGGCGGCCTGACCGACCTTGCCCGGGTGCGTTTTGTCGTGCCGGAGGGCGCGATCGGACCGGTGCTGGCCGATGTGATGAAGGACGTCGACGCGGTCATCGACCTGTTGCCGCAGCCGCTGATGCGCGAGGCGGTGCAGGCGGCGATCGCGACGCGCACGCCGCTGGTCACCACCAATTACGGCAAGGCCATCGCCGATCTCGCGCCCGAGGCCGAAAAGGCCGGCGTCTCGATCGTCACCGAATGCGGGCTCGACCCCGGCATCGACCTTGTGCTCTACGCGCGCGCCGCAAGCCAGTTCGACACCATCACCGCGATCGATTCCTATTGCGGCGGTATTCCCGAGCTGAAAGCGGTGGTCGAGCCGCTGCGCTACAAGGTGAGCTGGAATTTCGACATGGTTCTGGTCAGCCAGAACCGCGACAGCGTGCTGGTCGACGACGGCAACCGGGTCGATGTGCCGGCCGCCCGCCAGCACGACAATCGTTTCATCCACGACATCGAGATCGCCGGGCTGGGCAGGCTCGAGGCCTTCCCCAATGGCGACGCGCCGCATTATGCCGGCATGCTCGCCGCCGCCAAGGGGCTGCAGCGCTCCGGCCGCTACTCGCTGCGCTGGCCCGGCTGGTCGGCGTTCTGGGCGCCGCTGAAGCAGCTCGGCTTCCTCTCCGAGGACAAGGTGCCCGGCACCGGCATCAGCCCACGCGAATTCCTCGGCCGGCTGCTCGGTCCGCAACTGCAATATGGCGCCGACGAAAAGGACCTTTGCGTGATGCGCAACGTCTTTGTCGGCAGCGAAGGCGGCCGCCGCAAGACGGTGACCTCGGAGCTGGTCATCGAACGCGACCTCGCCTCCGGCCTGTTCGGCATGAGCCTTGGCGTCGGCTATCCCGCCAGTATCGTGGCGCAGATGCTGGCACGGCGCGAGATCGCCACGCCCGGCCTGCTCAACCCGCTGCTGCATGTGCCCGATGGCCGCTTCTTCGACGAGCTGGCCAGGCGCGGCATCAAGGTCGCCGAAACGGTGAGCTGGGATTGAAGATTTTCGAACGGTGGTTGCCGCCGGCAACGGCGCCGCCGCTCAAAAGGCGCCCCGATGGGGTGAAACAACAAGTGGAACAACAAACGACAACAAGGAGGAATGCCCAAATGAAGATTGCCAAGCTTTTCATCGCCGGACTTGCGCTCGCCGGCCTCACCGCTGCCGCCAGTGCCGGAACGCTCGACGAGATTACCAAGCGCGGTGAGTTGCGCGTCGCCGTGCAGACGCAGGGACCGCCCTTCTCGCTGGTCGGCGCCGCCGGCGAACGCACCGGCAGTTCGGTCGAACTCGCCGAACTGATGGCCAAGGAAATGGGCGTCAAGATCACCTTCCTCGACTTCGACTGGGACGGCCTGATCCCGGCGCTGCTGTCGGGCAAGGCCGATCTTCTGGTTGCCGACATGACGCCGACACTGGCGCGTGGCATGAAGGTCGCCTTCACCAAGCCTTACATGTACACGGGCAGCACCGTCTTCACCAAGGCTGGGACCGCCTTCAAGTCCACCGAGGACTGCAAGGCCAAGGGCACCAAGATCGCGGTGCTGCTCGGCGCCACCGGCGAGAAGGAAGCCAAGGCCGCCTTCCCCGATGCCGACATCAAGAGCTACAAGGGCGGCGGCCCGCTGCTGCTCGACGCCGTCAACAACGGCCAGGCCGATTGCGGCGTCAACGACGTCTCGGCGGTCAAGGGCCAGTCAACCGCTTATCCGGCCGGCAGCTTCATCATCATGCCGGACATGCTGTCGAAGGAGCCACTGGCCTTCGCCACGCGCTATGACGAGCAGGACCTGCTGACCTGGATGAACCTGTTCCTCGACCAGGTCAGCCTCGACGGCCGCCTGCAGAAGAACCTCGATTACTGGGTCAATTCCGACGCCTGGAAGAAGGATCACTGAGTAGAGGGAGTAGGGAGTAGGGAGTAGGGAGTAGGGAACGCTACTCGCTACTCGCTACTCGCTACTCGCTACTCGCTACTCGCTACTCGCTACTCGCTACTCGCCATTCACCAGTCACCAGTCACCGCCTCACCATGCTCGAAAACTTCAGCTTCCGCACCATCGTCGAATATCTGCCCCTGTTCGGGCAGGGCCTCGTCACGACCGTGTGGCTGTCTGTCCTCTCCTTTGCCGGCGCGCTCGCCGTCGGCATCGTACTCGCCGCGATGAACCTGCAGCGCGGCCGGCTGTTCCGCGCCCCGGCCAAGGCCTATATCGATGCAGTGCGCGCCACGCCGCTGCTGGCGCAGCTTTATTTCCTCTATTTCGGCCTGCCGCGGCTCGGCTTCGTCCTGCCCGAGCTCGTCGTCGGCATCCTGGCCCTGTCGCTGAACAGCGGCGCCTATGTCGCCGAGATCATCCGCGCCGGCATCCTGTCGATCCCGCGCGGCCAGGTGGAGGCCGGCGTCGCTTCGGGCATGACCTATGTCCAGCGCATGCGCCTCGTCATCCTGCCGCAGGCGTTTAAGGTGACGATCCCGCCGCTGCTCGGCCAGGCGATCGTGCTGGTCAAGGATTCCGCGCTGTTGTCGCTGATCTCGGTCGCCGAACTGACGCGCGCCGGACAATTGCTCGCTTCCGACCGCTTCATGCCGGCCGAAGGTTTTATCACCATCGCCGCCTTCTACCTGCTGCTCTATTACGGGCTGAAGGGACTGGCGGCACTCTCCGGGCGCTGGCTCGGCCTGGCGGGGGCACGGACATGATCTGGCAGCAACTGCAAAGCATCGCCGGCAGCTATCCCCTCGCCTTGCGCGGCCTCGGCATGACCGTGGTGCTGTCGTTGATCAGCCTGGTGCTGGGCACCTTGCTCGGCTTCGGCCTCGGCATCCTGCGCACAGGCGGCAACCGGCTGATCAGCAGCGCGATCGGCGGCTGGGTCGACCTGATCCGCGGCACTCCGTTCCTGGTGCAGATTTTCCTGATCTTCTTCATCCTGCCGGAACTCGGCATCGAGCTCGACGCCTTCACCGCCGGCATCATCGCGCTGACCAATCTGGCCGCCTGCTTCATCTGCGAGATCGTCGTCGCCGGCATCCGCTCGGTGCCGACCGGCCAGGTCGAGGCGGCGCTGGCGTCCGGCCTGTCGCGCTGGCAGCGCATGCGCCAGGTGGTGCTGCCGCAAGCGATGCGCATCGTGCTGCCGCCGCTGGTCGGGCAATATGTGCTGCTGATCAAGGATTCCTCGGTCGTTTCGGCCATCGGGCTCACCGATCTCACCCGCGTCGGGTGGCTGGTGGTGCAGCGTGTGCCGAACGGCCTGCTCGTCTTCTTCCTCGTCGGCGTCGGTTATTTCATCGTCTGCTACCCCCTGATCATGCTGGCCCGACGGCTGGAACAGCGCATGGGCGCAGCCCATGGCGAGGTGCAGCTATGACGAACCTCAGCAGCAAGAATGGTGCCGGCATGATCGAATTTCGCGGCGTCAACAAATGGTTCGGTCAGCTCAACGTGCTGAAGGATATTACGCTGAGCGTCGAGCCGCGCGAAGTGGTCGTCGTCTGCGGCCCGAGCGGCTCGGGCAAGAGCACCTTGATCCGCTGCATCAACGGGCTGGAGACGATCCGCGACGGCGACCTGACGGTCGACGGCCAGCGCCTCGGCGACCCCGCCACCAACATGACGCGACTGCGTACCGAGATCGGCTTCGTCTTCCAGTCGTTCAACCTCTATCCGCACAAGACGGCGCTCGAGAACGTCACCCTGGCGCCGATCCATGTCCGCAAGATCCCGCGGACTGAGGCCGAGAAGGCCGGGCGCGAGCTGCTCGCCAAGGTCGGCCTCGCCGACAAGGTCGATGCCTATCCGGCGCAGCTCTCAGGCGGCCAGCAGCAGCGCGTGGCGATCGCGCGCTGCCTCGGCATGCGCCCCAAGATCATGCTGTTCGACGAGCCGACCTCGGCGCTCGATCCCGAGATGATCTCAGAAGTGCTCGACGTCATGGTTGCGGTCGCCGAGGAAGGCATGACGATGATGGTGGTGACGCACGAGATGGGCTTTGCCCGCAAGGTCGCCCAGCGCGTCGTGTTCATGGACGCCGGCGCCATTGTCGAGAGCGGCACCCCGGACGAGTTCTTCTCCAACCCAAAGACCGACCGCAGCCGCGCCTTCCTGAGCAAGATCCTGCGGCATTAGGGTTCAAACTCAACTCAGTTGGCTGTCGTCGATGGCCGAGATGGATGGAAAGCGGCCCTTCGCTGGACGTTCCCTAATACGACAGATGCGCGCCGGGCTTCCTCTTAGGGCGGCCATTGCCGCACTTCCACCAGCCGCTTCCCTTATGCGGGCATCAAATCGATGACCCGCATGATCGCGACCGCACTGCTCGTGTTCTGGGTGCCTTCTGTCGTAGCGCCATTAGCGCAGGCCCAAACATCGCCCTTCTTGACTGTGAACTTTTGTTTGTTGTGAACGACCGAAAGTTCTCCCTCAGTCATGTGGCAGAGCATGTCGTTCTTCATCATGTTGTCAGCCGTCTTCGCTCCGGGCTGAATGACAACATCGCGCAGCTTCACCGTTGCATAGGCTGGTATGACCGACTTGCGCTCGCCAAGCGCTACAACTCTGACGCCGGGTGAGACCTCTTTGCCCTCATCGGGGCCGTAAGTCTGGGCGGCTGCTGGTGTCCCCCAAGCGATCAGAGGCGTTGCGGCCAGTGTAAGACCGAGTGCAAGTGTGGATCTACGATTGACGGCTTCCATTGTTTCCTCCCTGTTCAAAAGTTGGTCGGAAAGGCAGGCCAACAATCAACGATGGGCCGTTGCGGCGAAGAGTCAACTGACCTTCCGAGTTAGTTCAGTCTCGCTCGCGGCTAGCGAGTTTCACAAACCACTCGGGTCGCCGAGACGGAGAGGGGAAATTGCGCTGACCATGTCATTGCGTGCGACCTTGTCCCGACATTAAAGACATTTCGTTCTTGCGAAGGCCCTCGCTGCCAAAGACCCCTCTCCGGCCGCTTTGCGGCCACATCTCCCCCCGCTTGGCGGGGGCGAGGAAGCCAAACCTATTGCATATCGGCGTGGGTGCTCAATTCGGCCCTCTTCTCATCCGAGACGACGGCGAGGTCGAGGACCTTCTGCAATTCGGCAGCATGCCGGAACGACGGTTCGGCCTGGACGCCGTTGCGGACTGCATCGATGAAGCGCTGGTAGTTGGTGGGCACCGTTCCGGCGTCCAGAACTTGCCATTTAGCGTTCTCGACGTCTTCGCCGAGGAAGGCATGACCATGATGGTGGTGACGCACGGGATGGGCTTTGCCCGCAAGGTCGCCCAGCGCGTCGTGTTCATGGACGCCGGCGCCATCGTCGAGAGCGGCACCCCGGACGAGTTCTTCTCCAACCCGAAGACCGACCGCAGCCGCTCTTTCCTGAGCAAGATCCTGCGGCATTAGGAGGGCATTAGGACAAAGCGGACCTCAGACGATGCCGTGCTTTCTCAACAGCGCCTGCTCGTCGTCTGATATCCAGCCGAAAACCTTCGGCTCCGCGTCCAATTTCTGCACGAGGTAGTGGACGTCAAAATCTATCGCCACCTTCGATTGATCCCTGCGGGCATAGGTTGCCGTCCAGGCGACATGGGCCACGCAATGATGTTCGTCTATCGGCGAGAGCCTGAGGTTGCGTATCCGCATTTCCTTCGTACCTATCGCGCGATAGTGCGCATAGCCTTGCGCCATGACCTGCTTGAGTTGCCCATCGTTCTTTCCAGTCATGACCCCGGCGGGCGAAGCCGCTATGAAGTCCGAAGCATACAGCGATGCGACTTCATCCATGTCCATGTCGCCGCCGAGGGACTGGTTGAAAAAGCGCTCATATCTCTCGAATAGCTTCCTTACGCTGGTTTCCATCATTTCATCTCCAGGTGAGGCTATGTTGGGTGGGAGCAGGAAACGCTCCGCCGATCTCCGACATCCGCAATGGCCTCAGCCATGATGACTTCGTCCCGGGGGTGGAGCAAGGAGCGAAGCGACGCGGCGCAGACCCTGGGATGACGAATGCGTGGTGCGACCCGATTGTGCACGACTTCGATGCCACCCTTGTCGCCGCAGACGCAACAAGCGAAGCCCTGTTGCTCGGCCTTCGTGATGGCGAGCGCGCGGCTAGCGGCGCGCTCGACCCACTCGATTTGGGCGATCGGAGCTATAGCCGCGCCCCTAGTCAAGCACGACCACGGCCTCCACCTCGAAGAGCATCGGGTCGATTGCAAGCTTGGGAACGGGAATTAGAGTCTGCGCCGGCAGCGCCTCGCCGAACATCTCCTTGACGTTCCTGGTCAAGACCCCAAGCTTGGACATATCGTGATCGACCACAAAGACCGTGAGCTTGGCGACCTGATCCGGCCTGGCACCGAGCGCATCGAGGGCGGTGCGCAAATTTGCGTAGGCCTGCGCAACCTGGACAGCGAAGTCGGGCGACAAGGCTCCCGTGCTGTCCTGGCCGCCCTGTCCGGAGATGTAGGCCAGCCGGGCTCCGCGGGGCGTGATCACCGCCGTGCTGTAGCCATTCGGCGATGGGTCATAGAGGTTTTGTGGATTGACGATGGTCAGCTTGAGATCATTCGCTGTGGCAGTGGAAACGCCCATGGTCATCACGATTAACCCTCCGATAAGCAGGCGCTTGGCGCGTGGCATGATTTTCTCTTGGCTCTGCCGACTGCGAGCAAGACACCCTCGCGGCCGGCATGATTGATATCGGCGATTGACTCGTACGCCGCACGAGCCAGTCGCATGGTACGTCGTACGAGTCAATCGTTCAGGATCGACATTCGTCGCGTTGCCGGTCAAAATCGACGGCCCGAACAGCGAGGAAGACGGATGGCAGCCAAACGTAGCGGCGCCCGGAGCACGCGGTCTCAGCGGACAAGCGGGTCGCTCCAGCCCGTGCAGAAGCCGCGCAGTGAACCGCCTCTCTCGCGGGAACGTATCGTGGCGACCGCGGTAGAACTGCTGGACGCTCAAGGGGTCGACGGATTGACGATGCGTCGGCTGGCCGATCGCCTCGGCTCGGGCGTGATGAGCCTATATTGGCACGTCGACAACAAAGAGGATGTCTTTGATCTGGCGCTCGATTCGGTGCTCGAATATGGCGGACCGCCGCAACTGGTTGAACCTCGAGACTGGCGCGGAGAAGTCGTCCATATGCTCGAAGACTGGCGCGCCAGCATGCTGCGCCATCCTTGGTCGGCATCGCTGTTGCCGCGCCGGGCGCTCGGCGCGAACATCCTCAGTCGCCTTGAACTGCTGAGCAAGACCTTGTCCAGGGCCGGTGTGGCGGACGCAGATTTGAACGTCGCGATATGGTCGCTGTGGAACTATGTGATGGGCGCCACCATCAGCCGGGCGAACTTCGACCTCTCGGACGACGGCAGAGCCGACACGCAGCAGCGCCTTACAGGGCTCAGCGAACGCTATCCGACGATCGAACGCTCTCGTCTGCTGTTGGATAACGATTGGGATGGTGCTTTCCGGAAAGGCCTCGGCTTCCTGCTCGATGGCCTCTCTCCAAGACAATGAACTCTGCTTTCAGAGCCGTGACTTCCTGCCGTGAATGGCGGAGATGCAAACTCGGTTTTGTTTTGACCCTGACCGCCCCCGCCCCGCCGCGAGGAACCCAGGCCTATTGCGCATCCGCGTGCGTGCTCAATTCAGCCCGCTTCTCATCCGAGACGACGGCGAGGTCGAGGACCTTCTGCAATTCGGCAGCATGCCGGAACGACGGTTCGGCCTGGACACCGTTGCGCACTGCATCGACGAAGCGCTGGTAGTTGGTCTGCACCGTTCCGGTGTCCAGAACTTGCCATTTGGCGTTCTCGACGTCTTCGCCGATGCAGGCTTTCAGCTCTGAGCCGGTCAGATTGTGCACGACTTCGATGCCGCCCTTGTCGCCGTAGATGCGCAGACGGAGTTCGTTCAAATGGCCGGTCGCCCAGCGGCTGGCATGGACGACGCCGAAGGCGCCATTGCTGAAATCCAGCGACATCGTGAAACTGTCATTGGCGTCGAGCCCGTACTCGCCGATGCGGTTGCCGGGCGCCTTGTCGAAGGATCTCAGCCGGCAGAACACATGGTCGATATCGAGCGCCGCGCCATAGCTGGCGAAATCGAGGATGTGGATGCCGACGTCGCCCAACACGCCATTGGAGCCATGGCCGCGCGACAGCCGCCACAGCCATTTCGGATCGGTGCGCCAGTCGCCCCAGAACTTGGACACCAGCCAGCTCTGCAGATAGGACGCCTCGACATGCCTGACCGTGCCGATCTCGCCGGCCAGCACCATGGCGCGCGCTCTCTGCAGCGGCGCGACGTTGCGATAGGTCAGGTTGACCATGTTGATGATGCCGGCCCGCTCGGCGGCATCGGCCATCTCACTGGCCTTCTCGAAGTTTTCGGCCAGCGGTTTCTCGCACAGCACCGGCTTGCCTGCCGCGATCAGCATCATGGTGGTCGGATGGTGGATGCGATCCGGCGTCACGTTCGCCACCGCGTCGAACTTGCCCCATGCCAGCGCCTCGTCCAGCGACGCGAACCGGTTGGGGATACCGTAGATGTCCGAAAACTTGTCGACACGCGTACGGTCGAGATCGACGGCGCCGATCAGTTCGACGCCCTCGATCTTGCCGAACTGCCTGGCGTGCTCCTCCGCCATCCAACCGGTGCCGAGTATCAAGAGGCGCATGATTCTTATCCTTAGGACAGGGCTTTATCTTCTTGTTCGACCATGGATTTGTGGTCTAGCGAAAGCCGGCTTCGCCGGCGGAATGAAGTTTTCCGCCGCGCTCGACGATCGGCTCGAGCGCCTTTTCCGCCGGCACGTTCGGCGCATCGAGGATGGCCGGATTGGAGCCGAGCGGGTTGTGCGCCCATCTCACCGCATTGCGCAGCACCTTGTGGACGGTGGCGTCGTGATAGGTCGGATAGGTCTCGTGGCCGGGCCTGAAATAGAAGATGTTGCCGGCGCCGCGGCGATAGGTCAGCCCCGACCGGAACACTTCGCCGCCCTGGAACCACGAGATGAACACGGTCTCGAGCGGCTCCGGCACGGCGAACTGCTCGCCATACATCTCCTCGTTCTCGAGCTCGAAATACTCGCCGATCCCGGCTGCGATCGGGTGGTTGGGGGTGGTCACCCAAAGCCGCTCGCGCTCGCCCGCCTCGCGCCATTTCAGCGTGCAGGGCGTGCCCATCAGCTTCTTGAAAATCTTCGAGAAATGGCCGGAATGGAGAAGGATCAGCCCCATGCCCTCCCAGACGCGGCGCGCCACACGCTCGACCACTTCGTCGGCGACGGCGCCATGGTCCTTGTGCCCCCACCACAGCAAGACATCGGTCTCGGCCAGACGGTCGGCCGGCAGCCCATGCTCCGGCTGCTCCAGGGTTGCCCACGACACCGAAATCTCGGGGTCGAGCTTCAGCGCATTGGCAATCGTCGCGTGCATGCCCGCGGGATAGATGCCGGCGACCACCTCATTGGTCCGCTCATGGATATTCTCGCCCCAAACGACAGCGCGTATTGTCATGATGTCCTCTTGATTGTTTGAAGCTGGAGCCGCCCGACCGGTCAGTCATAATATCCCCGGCCGGGAATGAAAACCGTTTCGCGGCCGGCTGCTGACAATCTGTTGGAAATCGGGCGGGAAAGTCCACGCGGCAAAACCAGCGATGCCGGCGCTGTTCCCGCCGACATCTCACATGTTTGCGCTGCCTGCGAATAACCTAAGCGCCGCGGCCCTCTTGGGCGACGCGTGTCAGCGGCTTCGACAGCCGCGGCACCACGACAAGGCGCTTGATCTTGCCTTTCTTGTAGGCGGCGAGGAAGCGGGCATAGTCCTTGAAGACGACGCAGCCATTGGATTCGGCGCGGCCGCCGCGCAGCATGTAGGTGTGGGCGAGCAGGCCGTCGCGGCCATATTTGTTGCTGCCGCTGGCAGGGGTGAGACGCAGTGCCTCGACGCCGTGGAAGCGCGATTCCCGCAGCGTCAGATTGTAGGTGTCGGGCGGCGTCGGACCGACATTCTTCTTGTGAACGTAGCGCGGCTGGTCGACCATCGAACCGTATCCCGAATGTGCCTCCAGCCGCGAGCCGTCGGGCATATAGACGGTCTTGGCCGAGATGTCGTAGACGGCCACGCCGCTGCCCATGCCAGGCGTGGTGAACAGGTTCCTGAAGGCCCCGCCGAGTCCGCCGGAAGGCATGTCGGGCTTGGCATAGGCCAGCATGTCGCCGCCCTGCGTCTTCGACCGTTTGCCCGGCTTGCCCGACACGGCCGGCACTGCCGCTTGTGACGAATTGCGAGGCGACAGGCTGCCGGGTTGCGTCTCGACCGGCGGAGCATCGGCCGTCTGGACCTTGCTCGCCCTGGATGCCTGGGTCTTCGATGCCTGGGCCTTGGATGCCTGGGGCGGCTCCGTTTTTGCTGCCTGATCCTTTGGCGTCCGGTCTTTCGGCGCCCGGTCTTTCGAGGCTTGAGTCTGGGGCGCCGGCTGATCGATGACCGCCCGCGGACGCAGCGTCGGCAGCGGAATGCTGTCGGGCATGTCGTCCTGCGGCGGCAGCGAGGCCAACTGGACCTCAGGTTCTTGCGGCTCTTGTGAAGCCGCGGGCTCGCTTGCCATGACGGCTGCCGGGAGCACGTCGATCATCTGCTCCGGCAACGTATTCGCCAGCGCCAGCGCCAGGCGCGACGAGCGTTCGATCTCCGCCACCGCCGGCCCGAAGCGCACCGATGGCGGGCCGTTCGGGTCGGGTATGCGTACCGGCTCGGCGAACCGGGCATCGGCCGGCAGGCTGGCGAGCATGACGGGTGAGCCGGAGGAGGCACGGGCAAAGGCAGCGGCAAGCTTTTGCGGCGACAGCGCGGCTTTGGCCACCACGTCGTCGAAGCTGGATTGCCGCGATGCATCGGCGACAAGCGGCACGGTATTGCGCTTGAGACGCGCCGATTTTCCCTGGTGAACGAAGTTCGACGCCGACCGCAGGCAGTTGGCATCGCATCCGTGCTGCAGCAACTGGGCCGACAGCGCTGCGTTTGCCGCGGCCCATGTCGGGGCCTGCGCCTTTGCAAGGCTGCGGCGAGGATCGGCGAGCGCGATGGTGCGCGGCGCGAGCAGGCTTTGCGGGAGACCGTTGGAAGCGGCGGTGAGCGAGGTTCCCATCGAATAAAGGCCGGCCAAGGTCGCCACCGACCATAAAGCAATGGCTGCGCCGACGGCCGGAACCGCGACCCAGCGCAGGCCGGGCCTCATCGAAGTCAATCCAGTTGCAGGACTGTCACCCCGGGTTTTCGCACTTACAAACGCCATTCAACCACTCTCAATCGGCCGTTGCCGGCTAGCGGATTTCGCAGCCGTGACATTCACAGTTCGCCTGGTGCCCCCAGCACACTTCGCGTCTGTTGCCGATTGATTCAAAAGATGGACAAAGTTGGTTAACCAATCCCTCTACCGACCGCCGATTGGGCGACGGTCACACCGAAAAACGCCCTCCAAAACCTGCATAGTTGGCAAAACTGCCCTCCAATGATGACTTTGCTGCCCGTTTTTGTCGGCCGAGTCAAGAAAGCGAAATGACTAGACCTTGCTGGGCGGAGTCGGCGACGGCTGCCAAAGTGAAGCCAGGCCGACCAGAATCGCGCCGCCGGCAGCCGCCGCCATCAAGCCCCGGCGATCGGTCGAACTGGCGATTATCGACCTGCCACTTGTCGACCTGCCACTCGGGCGAATGAACGATTAACGTCCGGGAATTCAGGATAGCGGCAAGACGTTTGCTGCTCAGCGCTGGAACGGAATATCCAGCACCTCAAGCAAATTCCAGGAAAAGTGTGAAACGGTTTTCCGCCCGGAAAACGATGAACCGTTCAGACCACAGCCATGATTATGTGAGCCTGGATTTTGGCAGCAACCCCGCCGCTGCCATGCCTGTCTGCAATCGCGGCTGCGGCGTAGTCGGTTGCAGCATCCAGTTTTCCCGCCTCCCTGGCCTCGATTTCGTTGCGAAGGAGAGTGCCCTGGCAATAAGCAACGGCCGGAAGGCGCGGCGAGGAGGCACGGCTTTGTTCGGCCCTCGTCTCGATCACCACACCGGAAAAACCTGCGTCCTCCAGTTCGCGGCGGATCAGTGCCGTATCGTGGTAGCCATGCGGCGTGCGGGCCAGAAAGCGCGGCGGATCGTTCGGAAAAATCCGCGCCAGAGCATTCGTCACATCGTCGGCAAATACATTCTCCTCGATGCGATCCCATACGCTGAATAGGAAATGTCCGCCAGGCTTCAGAACTCGCCGGGCTTCGCGGTAGGCAGATGAGCGGTTGGGAAAGAACATCGCACCGAACTGACAACAAACGAGATCGAAGGCCGCATTTTCAAACGGCAGCGCCAGAGCATCGGCCTGGCGCCATTCGATGCGATCGTCGGGAGCTTGCCGCGAAGCGGCGTAGTCGAGCATCGGCTGGTTGAGGTCGGTTACGACATAGCTTGCACCGGAGGACAGTTTTGGCGCCAATGCGCGGGTCACAACACCGGTGCCCGCGGCGGTTTCCAGAACGGCCCTGGGCGACAAGGACGCGGCCCGTCGTGCAAGATCTGCGGCGAACGGCTCGAAAATCAACGGCACCATATAGCGGTCGTAGTTTTCCGGAATCGAGCCAGCGAACACCTTGTCCGTTTCCAACATTGCTATCCCCCGCCGTCCGTTTTATGGCTCGTCAGCATAGCATGGAATTGTCTGTTTTTCGGTCGCATTCGACCGAGCGGCGGTTCGCTCATGGACCCTCCGAAACGGCGTTCTGCAGTTATCTGCAAATGTGCTAACATAGAGTGGCCATGCACATTGGTGCGCGGCCAACATAATGGGAGGACGCGATGAAAACCATAAATCGCAGGTCTGCAATTGCGCTCGGCGTGACGGCGGCCGCGGTAACGCCTTTGTTCACGCTGGCGGCAGCTGCAAAGGCCAAGAAATACGGCCCGAAGGAAGGCAGGGAAATAGCCCCCGGCGTCAGGGTAGTTGAGGTCGGCACCGGCAATTCCGATATCCCCGCCTACAAGAGCATCTCAATTGTCGATGTGGTCTTTCAGCCGGGAGCAGCCGCTCCCGCAATGGTAATGGACAACGACATGGTATGTACCATTGCCGCCGGTGAATTCACGATCAAGAAAGCCGACAAGCAATTCAAGCTCAAGGAAGGTGACATGTATACCTGCTCCAAGGGCAAGACCGAGGCGGCAGCCAACACCAGCAAGGTGGTCGGCATCCACCGCATCGCCGTCTTGATACCTGCCTAGCGCATGCCAACGAAAACCGGCCCGCGTCCTCGTCCGGGACGCGGGCCTTTTTGATGATGTTCGTGGCGGTTTCTCTCTCGGTCCGCTTTGCAAGTGTGCGTTTATATTAGAGATCACGCAAGTTTCTGGATCACTGCCGGCCGGTATGCGCCCTGCATTGGCGGATTAGCAATCCGGCAGCGCGCTGAGCGTTTGGCTTCACGAAACGGCTCGGTGCTCTTCCCGGGCAGCCTCCCAGACCTCGCGCGCCGCGTCTGCATTCAGTGCCGCAATTCCCAGCCCGACGATCAGATCCGGCCATGCCGAGCGCCATAGGAAGGCGGTCACCAGTCCGGCCAGTATGATCGCGATGTTGGCGACGGCGTCGTTGCGGGCCGAGAGGAATGCCGCCCTGGTAAGACTGCCGCTGTGGTGGCGGTAGCGCGCCAGCATGTAGGCGCATGACAGGTTGACCGCCAAGGCGCCCAACCCCGCCAGCGTCAGGGCCGTTGGCTGCGGCGGCACCGGCATGTTGAACTTTTCCCACGCGGTCCACAGCGTCGCCAGGCCCGGCACCAAAAGGATAAGTGCCAGCGCCATGCCGACCCGCGAGCGGGCACGCAGCGACCATCCCATGGCGAGCAGTATCAGGAGGTTGACCGAGGCATCTTCCAGGAAATCGACGCTGTCGGCGAACAGCGACACCGAGCCGATCGCCAGCGCCACGGCGAATTCAATGCCGAAATAACCGAGGTTCAGCAGCGCGACGACAAGCACCACCCGGCGAAGGCCGTCCGACGTAATGGCTTGCTGCATGGTCTGTCCCGATGTGATGGTGTTGATGTTATTGCTGGCCGCCCCGGCTCTCGATGGTCTCGATCTCGCAGGGGCTTGCAAAAACCGCTATTTGAGGCCAGCCTAGGCCGAACATGGCACGTCTGTCACCAAAACACCTCCTGACTATGCTGCTCGCGGTCCTCGTGATCGCCGGGTTCAGCCTGTCCGCCGCTCAGGCTGCCGTCATGTCGGCCAGGATGGCGATCGACAGCCGCATGACCATGGCCGCAGATGCCGGCACCACCGACGCCGACATGGCCAAGATGGCCGATGCCAAGGGCGGCGACTGCAGCGCTTGCCTCAAGAGCTCGGCCGACAACGACAAACCGATGCAATGTGCGCCGACCTGCGTCGCACCGGTTCTGGCGGTGCTGCCGGAAGCTCTCCCCGTGACGGGACTGCTGCGGGCAGAGCTGCCGCCGGCGCTTCCCGCCGCGTTCCTGCACGGGCGAAGTCTGTTGCCCGAGCCATTCCCTCCAAGACCCAGCGCTCTCGTCTGACGCCGTTTCTGCCGTTTCCGCGGCTGATTGGCGGCGTTTGATCGTCCGGCTGCGCACAATGCGCAGCGGGCGCGGCAGCAATCCAATCGACGTCGCGACGTTCGCCGTCGGTTACCGCAGGGGTCACAAGGGTGAATTCCGTTTCAAGTCCGTTCATAACGCGCCGCAAATTCCTGTTTGCGGCAGCGAGCATTGCCGCCTCCGTGCCGATCCGCCCTGCACTGGCGCTGGCTACCGGCGAACACCGGATCAGGGTGGCGCCAGGCCAGGCACGGCTCACCGGCCCCGATGGTCCGCGCACTCCGGTATGGGCCTATGATGGCACGGTCCCCGGCCCGACACTGCGCTTACGCCAGGGGCGGCCCGCTCGCATCATCGTTGAGAACGGACTGGGCGAGGACACCACGGTTCACTGGCACGGCATCCGGCTGCCGAACGCGATGGACGGCGTGCCGGGATTGACCCAACCGCCGATCAGGCCGGGCGAAAATTTCGTGTACGAGTTCACCCCGCCCGATGCCGGCACCTTCTGGTACCATCCGCATGCCGACAGCCTGGTTCAGCTTGGCCGTGGCCTTGCAGGCGCACTGATCGTCGAGGAAGCCGAACCGGTCGCGGTCGACCGCGAGCTTCTATGGCTGCTGCAGGACTGGCGGCTCACCAAGGATGGGCAAATCGCTGCCGGCTTCGGCAACATGATGGATGCAGCGATGTCGGGCCGCGTCGGCAATGTCGTCACCGTCAACGGTGCACCGCCGGCCGACCTGACCGTGAAGGCCGGCGAGCGCGTCAGGTTGCGGCTGGCCAATGCGTCACTCGCTCGCATCATGGCTTTGCGTTTCGAAGTCCACCGTCCGGTCATCGTCGCCATCGACGGCCAGCCCTGCGACCCGCATGAGCCGGAGGGCGGACGCCTGGTGCTGGCGCCTGCCATGCGCATCGATGTCGTGCTCGACATGCAGGGCGACCCGGGCAAGCGCTACGCGGTGATCGATGAGTTCTACGACGGCCTTGCCTACTCCCTGACCACGCTCGCCTACGACGCCGGCGCGCCGCTGCGCGACCATCCTCTCGATGCGCCGCTTCGTCTGCCGGCCAATCCGCTGCCGGCCCCCGACCTGGCCAAGGCCGAACGGCATGAAATCGTCCTGCAGGGCGGCATGATGGGCGGCGGCAAGCTGGCCGGCGTCGGCGGCATGATGGGCATGGCGATGCCCGGCATGAGCGGCGCCGCCGCCTGGGCAATCAACGGCATGTCGATGACCGGCGACGGCCACGCGGGCATGGCGCCACAGTTCACGCTGGAACGCGGCGCCACCTGCCGTCTCACCATGCGCAACGAAACCGCGTGGTGGCATCCCATGCACGTCCACGGCTTCAGCCTGTCGGTGCTTTCGCGCAACGGCTCGCCAGTACCGCACCGGCAATGGCAGGACACGGTGCTGCTCGCCCCCAAGGACACGATCGAATGCGCCTTCGTTGCCGACAATCCCGGTGACTGGATGCTGCACTGCCATGTCGCCGATCACCAGATGGCCGGCCTGATGACAGTGTTCCGCGTGACCTGAAAGTTTTGTCCAACCAAGGAGAACTGCAATGAAACTGACCTACCGCCTAGCCGCACTGTCCCTGCTGATCGCAACGCCGCTGCCTGCCTTTGCCGCCACGATCAACGCCGTCATGTACAAGAACCCGCAATGCAGCTGCTGCGAATCCTACGCCAACTATCTCGAGCACAACGGCTTCAAGGTCGACATCAAGCCGGTCAACAATCTCTCTCAGATCAGCAGCGATGCCGGCGTGCCGGCCGACCTCGAAGGCTGCCACACGCTGATGGTCGACGGCTATGTCGTCGATGGCCTGGTGCCGGTCGAAATCGTCAAGAAGCTTTTGACCGAACGCCCTGCCATCACCGGCATAACGCTGGCCGGCATGCCGACGGGCGCTCCAGGCATGGGTGGTGAGAAGCAAGGCCCCTTCGTCGTCTACGCCTTCACCAAGGACGGCAAGGCGCCCACCGTCTACGCGACAGAGTGAGGCTATTGTGAGCAAACTGGCCATGGTCCTGATTGGCATGCTGCTGGCATTTTCGCTGCCGGTATCAGCCGCCGAGCCGCCGCAGAACTTTGTCGTTCACGAGGCGCCCGTCCCCGTACCGGAAATCAGCTTCGAGGATGGCAATGGCAAGCCGAAAACGCTTGCGGATTTCCGCGGCAAGGTCGTGCTGCTCAATCTCTGGGCGACATGGTGCGCGCCTTGCCGCAAGGAGATGCCGACGCTCGATCGTCTGCAGGCCAAACTGGGCGGTCCGGATTTCGAGGTCGTCGCGCTGTCCATGGACCGTGCCGGTCCGGAGGTTGTGAAGAAGTTCTTTGCCGAGATCGGCATCAAGCACCTCGCCCTCAACATCGATGCCTCGGGCAAGGCCATGTTCGCCATCGGCTCCGTCGGCCTTCCGGCAACCCTGCTGATCAATCGCGACGGCAAGGAGATCGGCCGGCTGATTGGGCCGGCCGAATGGGACGCGCCCGACATGGTCGACTTCATCGGCAGCCGCATCGCTGCCGAGTGAGAAAGGAACAGATATGTCCGGGTTGAAGGCTCACTGCCTTGCATCGGCTTTGAACGAGTGGAGATGTTTGCTGCTGGGCGCCATTGCCATTGCGGCGCTGACCGTGGGGTTTTCGTATCGGGCGCAAGCCCACTCGCTCGACGAAATCGACACCATGCTTGAGGGCGACGAGAAATATTTCCAAACGATCGACAAGCCGGCGCCTGAATTCACGCTGCGCACCGCCGATGGGCGTGTCGTGCGAACGGCAGATCTGCGCGGCAAGGTGGTCGTCCTCCACTTCATCTACACATCGTGCCCGGATGTATGCCCCCTGCATGCCGAGAAGATCGCCGAGGTCCAGAAAATGGTGAACGGCACGCCGATGAGAGGCCAGGTCAGCTTTGTGACCATCACCACCGACCCCGCCAGGGACACGCCGGACGTGCTGCGCAGCTACGGGCAGACGCACGGGCTCGATCCCGTCAATTGGCTGTTCCTGACCACGACGGCGGATCAGCCGGAGGATGCGACCCGCAGACTGGCGGAGGCCTTCGGCCACAAGTTCACACTGACGGACGATGGTTATCAGATGCACGGCACCGTCACCCATGTGATCGACAAGGAGGGCCGCTGGCGGGCGAATTTCCATGGCCTGAATTTCGCTGCGGTCAATCTCGTCACCTTCGTCAATGCGCTCACCAACAATGTCGAGCGCCCGCACCATGAGCCGGAAACGGGATGGTGGGCGACGATCAAGGGCATGTTCTGAGGCACCATTCACATGCCGGCGGTCCGGCGAAACAGAGGGAAGGAGAACCCTGTGATCCACAAATCCAATTCATGGCGCGGAGCCATCGGCAAAATGGCCCGTGCCTTCGTCCTGGCCGGTGCGACGGCCTGGCTCGCGCTCGGTATCCACGGTCAGGCGATCGCCGCGGGCGAGATGTCCCAGGACCAGTTCGACCAGCGCATCCACGATTATATCCTCGCGCATCCCGAGGTCGTCATGGAGGCGCTGCAGAGCCTCGATGCCCGCCAGCGCGAGGCCGCGGCAAAAGAGGCGAAGGCTGCCCTGGCGGCCAAGGCCGACGATATCTTCCGGGACCCGGCGAGCCCGGTCGGCGGCAACGCCGAAGGCGACGTCATCATGGTCGAGTTCTTTGACTACAACTGCCCCTATTGCCGCCAGGTTGCGCCGATCCTGGCGCAAGCCGTGGCCGACGATCCGCAGCTCAAAATCGTCTACAAGGAATTCCCGATCCTCAGCACGGATTCCGTATTTGCTTCCAAGGCGGCTCTCGCCGCAATGCGCCAGGGCAAGTACATGGCATTCCACAAGGCCTTGTATGCGGTGAAGACGCGGGTGACCGAAGCGGTCGTGCTGAAGGTTGCTGCCGACGTCGGTCTCGATGTGGCTAAGCTGAAGACCGACATGCAGCGGCCCGATATCCAGGCGTCGATCGACCGGAATACGCAACTGGCACAGGCGCTGAAGATCAGTGGAACGCCAAGCTTCGTCGTTGGCGAGCAGATTTTCCCCGGCGCGACCGACCTCGCAACGATGAAGAAACTGATCGAGCAAGCGAGGAACAGCAAATGAGCCGGATATGCCATCCAACCCGACGGACGGTTGTTCTGGGCAGCGCCTTTGGCGTCGCTGCGGTCGTCGGCTTGCTCAAGGGGCCGGATTTGACGATCGCCGCGGAGGATTCCGATCTGGTGCGCCGCTTCAAATATCTCAGCCAGAACGGCAACAGCACGTGTTCGGCCAAGTTCACGGAGTCGATTGCGACCATGCCGGCGATGTCGCGGATCACGGGCTCGTGCTGCAGCCCAATGGAGACAAAGCGCTATGCCGAGCAGGTGAACGGTTTGGCCAGGTACCGCGAGATCGCGATGATCCCGAACGATCCGTACGATATTCCGGCCGGCATCGCACAGAAGATGATGCCCTACTACGATGTGAAACTCTCCGGCGACGAGCAGCAGGCCTATGACTATGCGATGGCCAATTCCAACGAGAAAGGCCCTTGCTGCTGCCAATGCTGGCGCTGGAAAGTGTATGGCGGATTGGCGAAGTTCCTGATCCGCGAGCAAGGTTTCACCGGCAAGCAGGTCGTCGACGTCTGGGATCTCTCGGACGGCTGCGGCGGAGGTATGTGAGACGGACAGGACAGGACACTTCCGGTTGGCGGGACAAGGCGACAGGCGGCCGATCGGTTTCCTGGTCGTCTTGACCGAAGTCCCCGGCGAGCTAATTGCCTTCGCAGTCGCCGATGCTTACCGACGAAGGCGGGCCTTCACTGACCGTAAAGGTGATTGCAATGATGAATGGTCCAATGGATACGTGGATGATGGGCGGCATGGCACTCGTCTGGGTCCTGGTGTTCGTCGCCCTCTTGCTCGCGATTGCAGCCTTGGTCAAATACCTGCGAACCTGAAGCCGCGGACGCAGTCAGGTATACGACTATGCGATGACAAATTCCGGGGAGAAGGAGCCAGCTGCTGCCAACTGTGGCGGTGGCATGTAAGGCGACCAGGGCAGCACGACGCCGCGTCACTCGTCAGGCAAAGCCGGGAACCCGCTTGGTCTTGCCGCTCAGTTGCGCGCCCAGTGTCAGTGTCTGCGGGAAATTCCGGACGATCGCCGCCATCAAGGTGGCGCTGCCGGGGCGAAGGGCAATTCCGGCAAGGGCCGCGGCAGCGTAGACCCGTGTCGAAAACAGTCTTTTCCAGGCCCCCTCATAGCGCCTGGCGGCAGCCTCGCGCCCTGCTCGGCCACCTGGCGCGCATGCGAGTTCGCAAGCCAGCAGCCAGCCGGACTGCAGCGCCATCGAGATACCCTCGGCGATAACAGGATGAGACTCTCCGGCTGCGTTGCCGACGCGGAAGATGTCCTCTTCGTAGAACGAGCGAATTCCCGGCCGGATCGGACCTGCGGCAAGCCACGGACCGTCGAGAAGCGCCGGTTCCAGAGCGTCCCGCACGCCCCGGCATGAGTCGACGAGATGGCGGGAGACCGCATCGGCGGCCGGCACATGGCTCCGGTGTTTGGGGCCATGTTGTTTACGCAACCGCGCCAGCATATCGCGGCGAATGCAGCACGAGATCGACAAGCGGCCATGATCGGCCGAGACCATGCCGCCATAGCCGCCGGGGAAGGCCAGCAGAGGCATCAAATCCGGCGCCAGCGACGACCCGGTGAAATGCGCCTTGAAGCCGAGCAGGTCCGACGGGCGATTGGCCTTTGCGAGCTGGCTGGGCAGCGGCCCCGGTTCCCAGGAGCCGTGTGCGGCGACAATCACCGGGGCGCGCAACATCGCCGTTTCGTCCCCGGCTTGAATTCGTACCCTTTGCATCTCGCCGTCCCGGTCGATGGCGACGGCGCGGCAGGGCTGGAAGATTTCGACACCCGCCGATCGCGCCGTCTGCAAAAGCAGAGAGTCGAGAATGTCCCGGCCGAGTGCCCGGCCGAAGCCGTCTTTTGCAGGAGGCCCAGCTCCTGCACGTGGCATTGCCGCCTCGACGCAGGTTTCGCCGGAAAACAAACCGACGCGGCGGATTTCGGGGCCGGCATCGGTACGCCAGGCATCGCCGATCTCCAGCTGGTCGAGAAGCGCAAGATTGCTTGCCGAGATGTATTCGCCGCAGACCTTGCGGCGCGGAAATGCGGTCTTTTCCACAATTGCCACGGCCCATCCGCGCCGGGCCAGCGTGAGCGCGACGGACGTCCCCGCCGGGCCGGCACCGATGACGATCGCGTCATGAGTCGACAATCGCGTCATGAGTCGCTGCCGGCACTGGCGCCGACGAAGATGTGGGAGAAGAGGCCGGCGCGCCGCTCCTCGACCGGTTTGCCGTTGGCCGCAAGCCAGAGACCGGAAAGCTCGCTGCCGCGAAAGCCGGCACGCACGCTTTGCGCCGCATCGTTTCGTGTGACGTCATTGGCGCCGATTGCCGGGAGAAGACGGGTCGCGGCCAGCGCCAGTTTCGCCCGCAACGGCTCAGTCGCCAGCAGCAACGGGGCTTTCGGCCTGATCAGCGAAAACAGACGCACGAGCTGCGCATCGTCGAGATGATGCAGGAACAGATTGACCGTGACGGCGTCGAACCGTGCGCCCTCGATCTTTCCTGCCCAGTCGAAGACATCGGCGGTGATCCCTTCAGCCTTCCATCCCAGCCTGTCAAAATCGCCGCGCAATTGCGCGGTGACGAGGCTGACGCGGTCGAGCATCATCAGTTCGACCCCAGGCCAATGCCTGGCCATGCGCCGCGCCACCGCCAGCATGAAGGAGCCATCGCCGGCGCCGATCTCCAGAATGCGGCGTGGCGGCTTTGGCACAAACCTCCTGAGCAACGACGTCATGATCGGCACCTGAAACATCAGCATATTGATGCGCCGAAGGTCGCGGCGCGCGGTCAGCGCTCGCGGATCGTCGGCCGCAAGGCCGTCAAGGATTTCCGGCGCAAGCTGCCGATGCTCCAGGCCGCTCATGACACCGTTCGAAAGAGCATGGTTTCGGCCGTCAGCCCGGGTCCGAACGACATGCCGCAGCCGAGCAGGCCGGCAGGCGCCTTCAGCATCTCTTTCATCACGAACATGACGGTCGCCGACGACATGTTCCCGTATTGGCGCAACACCGCGCGCGATGGTTCCAGCGCGGTGGGCTCCAGTTCCAGAGCCCTTTCGACGGCATCGAGCACCGAACGCCCACCCGGGTGCACGGCCCAAAGGTCGATCGCCTCGGTCGGCCGGCCACCGAGGATGGCGGCCTGGTTGCTCCGCAACGCTTCATGAATCGCTGCCGGCACTTGGCCGGAAAGAACCATTTCGAATCCGTGGTCGCGAATATTCCAGCGCATCAGATCCCGCCGCTCCCTCGCCACCAGACAGTGAAAGCTATCGAGCTCGATGCCGAGCGGCTCGGAAGTGATGAGCGCAGCCGCACAGCCGTCTCCCCAGAGGCAGAACGACAGCAGTTTTTCCAGTTCGGTGGTTTGACGCAGGTGCATCGTGCAGAGCTCGATATTGACCAGCAGGACCTTGGCCTGCGGGTCGGAGCGGACGATGTGACGCGCCAGCTTGAGGCCGTTGATCGCCGCGTAGCAACCCATGAAACCGATCATCGTGCGTTCGACCCCGTTCGGCAGCCCGCAACGCGCAACCAGCTCGAGATCGATGCCCGGCGCCGAAAAACCGGTGCAGGTAGTGACGATAAGATGGGTGATGCGGGAAGCGTCGTCGCCAAGTTGCAATCCGTCGATGCCCTTTTGCGCCAGAACAGGTGCGGCATCGTCGAACATCGCCATTCTCATGGCCGTTCCGGGAAACGCGCCCCGAATGAAGGTCCCGGCCAGGTCGGCGGATGGTCCTTCGGGATCGGACGCCGGCGCAAAGCAGGAATAGCGGTGCTCGATGCCGGCAAGATCGGCCATGCGTTCGAAGATCCTCCGGCGATCGGCCGCGAGCATCGAGGCCGCGAAACGCAGGTAGAATTGATGAACCTCGTGCTCCGGCACCGCTGTCGCGATCCGGTTGATATAGGCCTTGACGGGCATGTTCTATCTCCTCGGCGTCTGCACGGCGTAACGTGCCGCCGGAGGGTCCTTGCTGATCGGTACCTGGTGCCGGGCGCCGAGTTTGAGCGCTGTTCGATAAACGTTTCCGAAAACTGATTTCTTCCCGAAGGTTCAGTATGCGCTGTTGGCAGGCAAACGGTTGGAGCCGGCGGGCGGTTGCGTCGGGCATCCAAAATCGCCACATCATGTTGACCTTCCATCTACTGGAAGGTCTATTTCCTCCGATAAAGGAGATTTCCGATATGAACATCGGCGTCGCATCCGAAAAATCCGGCCTACCGGCCAAGACGATCCGCTACTACGAGGACATCGGGCTCTTGCACCCGGCCCGGACAGACAGTGGCTATCGCGATTACTCGACGGCCGATATTCACCGGCTGCGCTTCCTGCAGCGCTCGCGAAGCCTGGGGTTTTCGGTCGACGAATGCCGCCAGTTGCTCTCGCTGTACCAAGACAGGGAACGTGACAGCGCTGACGTGAAGGCGATCGCGAAAGCCAAGTTGGTGGAGATCGACAGGAAGATCGCCGAACTGGTCGGATTGCGTGGCTTGCTTCACCATCTGGTCAGTCACTGCCACGGCGACGAGCGGCCGGAGTGCCCGATCATCGACGAGTTGGCGGGACAAGGCGTGGCCCAGTGAGGCTCGCAGCCGCTCTAACAGTGCTGTCGCTTGCCTGCGTCTCTGTCGTGCTCGCTGCCGCCCATTCGAGCCGTGATGCGGTCATCGAGGCTCGCCAGGCCTCGATGAAGGAAATGGCTGCGGCGGCAAAGGCGATCGCCGGGATGTTCGACGGCAAGCGGGCGTATGACGCCGCGGCTTTCCAAGCGGCGGCCGAGGCCATCCGCGCCCGCACCGGCCCTTCCCTCATTGCCGAATTCCCCAGCGCGACATTGGGTGCGCCTTCAGGCGCCAAGCTGGATATCGACCCTGCCCGCGCGGAGTTCGAAGGGCTGGCTCGCCACATCGGGACGCTGGCCAGCGCCCTGGCCTCCGACGCCGAGCGGGTGCCGCCGCGCATTACCGACGACATGAGAATGGGTTCCGGCCCGGCGATGGGCGGTGGCAGCCTGCTTGGCAAGCGACCGGGGACGGCGGAAGCCGATCCCGCCAAATTGCCGGCGGAGCACCTCCTGCATCTCATCTTGCAGGATTGCTCGAGCTGCCACTCGAAGTTCCGGCAAAAGGTCGAGTGATGGCGTCAGCTCCGCAGCTGCTGATCCGCCATGAAATTGCGCCAGCCGCCGAAATGCGAAATCTCTTCTGCATCGGTAAGGCCGGCACTTTCAACGAGGAAGCCTTTCGGCGAAGTTCCGTCGTCGAGCAGAAGCGTCCCGATGCCGAGCGGCGGCGGGATCGCCGCGACGAAGCGACCGAAGGCTTGCGGCGACAGCCGCCAGACTTCGACCTCGATGGCTGTGCCCTTGCCATTGCAGGTGCGCTCGAGCCCCGGTCTCGACACCGACTGGCCGGCGAGTGCGTAAAGCCGGTAGAGCGGCGCCGTTCTCGCAGCCCGGGCGAAAATCGCGCCGAGCTGCTGCAACTGGCCGTTCAGCGCCATCCCCGATAGATGCGCGCCGACCACGGCCAGCTCGATCGTGCCTTCATCCACGTCCACGCGGATATCGCCACGCGGCGGCAGCGGCCAGCCGGTAGCGCCCAGCGCAAGGCCGCTTGCCGCATGGACATCGCGCGCAAGCGACGCCGTCAGATGGTCCTTGCCCGCCGCGGCAAGCAAGGTGACGCTCATCGGCAAACCGTCGCTGCGGGTTCCGGTCGGCACGGCGATGCCGCACATGTCGAGCAGATTGACGAAGTTGGTGTAGGTGCCGAGCCGGCTGTTGGTGACGATAGGGTCAGCCAACACCGCTTCGACTGTGTAATGCGTCGGCGCGGTCGGCACACAGAAAAGATCGACCGAGGCGATAACCGGCGCAAGCTTGGCCTTGTAGGCCTGCAAGGCATAGAGCCCGTTGAAGGCGTCCGCTGCGGAAAGTTTTCGCGCACCGCCGATGATCTGCCGCGTCACCGGATGCATGGCCGCCTCGTTGGCATCCATGAAGTCCCTGATCGCGGTGTAACGCTCGGCCACCCAGGCGCCCTCGTAAAGCAGATTGGCGGTGGCGTAGAAATCGCCGAACGGGATTTCGACCAGCCTGCAGCCCAGCGTCTCCAGCGAGGCAAGAGCGGCCTCGAAGCCCGCCTGCATCGCCTGGTCGCCGAAGAACGTCCGATCGGCCTTGGCCGGCACGCCAACCGTCAGCACCGGTGGGCGCGCGGCAAGCGGTTGGATGCCGAGGTCACGTGAATAGGGATCGGCGTCGTCCTTCGCCGCCGCGACCTCGAACACGCTGTAGGCGTCGTCGACGTTGAGTGCGAAGACGGAGACGCAGTCGAGCGTGCGGCAGGCCGGCACGACGCCGGCGGCCGACAGCGCGCCGACGCTCGGCTTCAGCCCGACGATGTTGTTGAGGCCGGCGGGTATGCGGCCCGAACCGGCGGTGTCGGTGCCGAGCGCGAACGAGACGATGCCACGCGCCGTCGCCACGGCCGAGCCGCATGAGGAGCCGCCCGGCACCAGTGTCGGGTCGATCGCATTCCTCGGGATTGGATAGGGCGTGCGCACGCCGACCAGGCCGGTAGCGAACTGGTCGAGATTGGTCTTGCCGACGACCAGCGCGCCGGCGGCCTTGAGCCGCGCGACGACGGTGGCGTCGTTCGCCGGCGAGTAGGCATATTCCGCGCAGGCCGCCGTGGTCGGCATGCCGGCAACATCGATGTTGTCCTTGACCGCGAACGGAACGCCCCACAGTGGCTTTGCCAACGGATCGAACGGGCCGAGCTTTTCCGCCTCGGCAAGCATCTCCGCCCTGCTCGCCAGATGGATGAAGATGCCCGGGTCATCGGCCGCCGCGAGCCGCGCATGGACCGTATCGATCATATCGCCAATACTGAGGCCGGCCTGATAGGCGGCGTGCAGGCTCGCTATGTCGAAGCGGATGTCGCTCATTCGGCCTCGCCCTGAATGACGACCGGCAGGTTCCACTGGATGAGTACGACGCAGCCGTCTTTTGTCCACACCGAATGCTCGGTTCCAACCGGGTTCAGGATCACACTGCCCGCTGCATAATCGCCGTTCTCGTCGCTCTGCGAGCCTTCCAGCACGATGATCGTTTCCAGCCCGGCGTGGCGGTGACGCGGCACGCCGGCGCCCGCCCGGTAGTTGAGAATCGCGACCGACGGTTCCGTCGATCCCCCCTTGAGCAGCCAATGCACCGTGATGCCTTCGCGAAAAGGCTCGAATGGCAGATCACGCCAGCCCCCTTGGATGAGGGCCTGGTATGCAATGTTAGGCATTGGAAATTCCCTCGAGCACCTGGTCCGTTGTCGCCGTCCAGCCGACGATCGCGCCCTGCGCCCTGATCATGGCAAGGGCTGCCGTCTTGAACTCCGGAAAATAGCTCTCCGTCGCATCCTCCGCCAGCAGGCATTCATAGCCGCGGTCGTTGGCCTCGCGCATCGTCGTCTGCACGCAGACCTCCGTCGTCACCCCGGCAAAGACCAGTTGCTGTGCGCCGAGCCGCTTGAGGTCATCGCCGAAGCTGGTGGCATAGAACGCGCCCTTGCCGGGTTTTTCGATGACGATCTCGCCAGGCAATGGTGCAAGTTCATCGAGGATCGCCGTTCCCGGTTCGCCGACGATCAGCACGCGACCCATGGGACCGATATCGCCGATGCGGATCGACGGATTGCCGCGATTGCGCTTGGCCGGCGGCAGATCCGAAAAATCTGCCTTGTGGCACTCCATCGTGTGGATCACCGGCAGGCCAGCGGTGCGGAACCCCTCGATCAATCTCTTCACCGTCGGCACGATCGCCACCACCCGGCTGACGTCGTTGCCGAGGCTGGCGCCGAAGCCGCCGGGCTCGGCGAAATCGCGCTGCATGTCGATGACGACCAGCGCCATCGCCTCAGGCTTGAAGGCAAACGGGAACGGCAGCGCCTCGATCTCCGCCATCAATGATGTCCCGCCATGTGCTCGCCGATCGTCTGCACGCTCGCCTGCGCGATCGGCGTCTCGTAGACCAGCGCGCCATCCGACATGACGAAGATGCGGTCCGAGAGCTCAAGCAGCTCGTCGAGGTCCTCCGACATCAAAAGCACTGCAGCACCGGCATTGCGCGCCTTCATGATGCGGGCGCGTATTTCGGCGACGGCGGAGAAGTCGAGGCCGAAGCAGGGGTTCGACACGATGAGCAAATCGACCTCGCCGGTCAGTTCCCGCGCCAGCACCGCGCGCTGCACATTGCCGCCCGACAATGATGAAATCGGCGAAGCGAGCGAGGCCGTCTTGACCTTGAACTGTTCGACAAGACGGGCCGCGTAGTCCCTGATCGCGCTCATCCTGATCCAGTTGACCGGCTTGCCGGCCTCGTTGAGGTCGAAGGTCCGGAAGGCCATGTTTTCGGCCACCGTCATCCGCGGTGCGCAGGCATTGCGCAATGGCTCCTCCGGAATGAAGCGGACATTGAGCGTGCGCGCCTCGCTGCGGCTGGCACCATAGGGCGAGCCTTTCACCAGAACGTCGCCCGCATTGCGTGCCCGCTGTCCGGCAAGGACTTCGAGAAACTCCTTCTGGCCGTTGCCGGAGATGCCGGCGATGCCGACGATCTCGCCGGACTTCACGTCGAGCTCGCCGATGTCGATGCTTTTCAAGCCGGTGCGGTCAGGCGCCTTCAGCGACTTTACCGTCAGCACCTGCCTGGCGCCGGCCGGCACCGGAGCGCGACTGTCGAGTGCTGCAATCGGTTGGTCGCCGATCATCATCGCCGCCATCTGCTTGTGCGAAAGTTCGGAGACCTTTCCGGTTCCGGTCAGCCTGCCCTTGCGCAACACGGTGATGTCGTCGGCAAAGGCCGTCACCTCGTGGAATTTGTGCGAGATCATCAGCACGGTGAGGTCGCCTGTCCTGGTCATGTCGCGCACCAGGCCAAGCACTTCCTGTGCCTCGCCAGGGGTGAGCACCGAAGTCGGCTCGTCGAGCACCAGGAAACTGCGGCCGAGATAGAGCTGCTTGACGATTTCGAGCTTCTGCTTCTCGCCGGCCGCAAGTTCCGCCACCTTGACGTCGAGCGGCAGCTTGAACGGCATCCGCTGCATGAATTGCGCAAGTGCGGCGCGCTCCTTGCGCCAGTCGATGACGCCCGGCACTTTCTCGCGGGAAATGACCAGGTTTTCCGCACCGGTCAGCGACGGGACGAGGGTAAAATGCTGATAGACCATGCCTAGCCCGAGCGCCGAGGCATCCTTCGGGCTGGCTATCGCGACCTCGCGGGCATCGACCAGCATGTCGCCGGCGGTCGGGCGGTAAAAACCCATCATGCATTTGACCAGCGTCGACTTGCCGGCACCGTTTTCGCCGAGCAGCGCATGGAATGATCCCGCTGGCACCTTGATCGAGACATCGTCCAGCGCGGTGAAGGCGCCGAAGCGCATGGTCATGCCGATAGTCTCGACGCCGACGGCTTTCTTGACGATGGTTCCGCTCAAGATCGCCCCCTCACGGCAGCTGCGCGACGAAGGACGCCGAGCTCGACACCGCGCCGAACACGCCGCCCTGCATCTTGATCATCTTGATCGCGGCGAGATGGTTGCCGTAGTCGGTCGCGCCGCAGCAGTCCTCAAGCATCACGCATTCGAAGCCGCGATCATTGGCCTCGCGCATGGTCGTGTGGACGCAGACATCGGTGGTGATGCCGGTCAGCACGATGTTTTCGATGCCGCGCTGGTGCAGGATCAGCTCCAGATCGGTGGCGCAGAACGAGCCCTTGCCCGGCTTGTCGATGATCGGTTCGCCCGCCGCCGGATAGAGGTCGGGGATGATATCCCAGCCTGGTTCGCCGCGCACCAGGATGCGCCCGCAAGGTCCGGGGTCGCCAATGCCGGCATTGATGCGGCGTGAGCGCCAGCGCTTGTTGGCCGGCAGGTCGGCGAGATCGGGCCGGTGGCCCTCGCGCGTGTGGATGATGGTGTAGCCCTGGGCCCGCATGGCTGCAAGCACCGACTTGATCGGCTCGATCGGCGCCCGCACCAGCGAAAGATCGTAGCCCATATGATCGACATAGCCGCCCGGCCCGCAGAAATCGGTCTGCATATCGATGATGATCAGAGCCGTATTGTCCGACCGCAGCTCGCCATTGTAGGGCCATGGATAAGGGTCGGCGTCGATGTAGCGCTGGGTGATCTCGGCTCTGGCGTTCATCGGGAAAACTCCAGTCATTTGGTGATCGACAACTCGCCCGGCGCGCCGGCAAGCGAGCGGCTCGGCGACGAGGTGGCGATCATGATGATGAGCGTGAGGATGTAAGGTGCGGCGTAGAAGAGATAGTAGCCCTGCGTTACCCCGACCGATTGCAACGCCGGGCCTAGCGCCCCGGCGCCGCCGAACAACAGTGCCGCGGCAAAGCAGCCGAGCGGGTTCCAGCGTGCGAAGATGACCAGCGCCACCGCCATCAGCCCCTGCCCCGACGAGATGCGTTCGGTCCAGCTGCCGGGGTAATAGAGCGACAGATAGGCGCCGCCGATGCCGGCGAGCGCGCCGCCGACGCCTGTCGCAAGCAGGCGCACGGTGTTGGGATTGAGGCCCATGGCGCGCGCCGCATCGGAGCTGTCGCCGACGACGCGTACGATCAGGCCGGCGCGGGTGTTACGGAAGGCCCACCACAGGAACAGCGCAAGTGCGGCCCCGATCAGGAACAGCACGTTGACGTTGAGCGCCGCCTGCACCTGCGGAATATTCGACCAGCCACCGAAGGCGATGGCCGGCAGGTCTGGCGCCGAGGGCTGGATGAACGGCTTGCCGAAGAAGAAGGCGAGACCCGAGCCGAACAGCATCAGCGCGATGCCGATGGCGATGTCGTTAACCCCGCGGAATTTGCAGATCCAGCCATGGAACAGCCCGAAGCAAAGACCGGCACCGGCGGCAGCCAGCACGCCGAGCCATGGCGAGCCGGTCACCACTGCTACCGCATAGGCGGTCATTGCGCCGAAGACCAGCGTGCCTTCGAGGCCGAGATTGATGCGGCCGGAGCGCTCGGTGATGGCTTCGCCGAGCGACACGAAGATGAACGGCGTCGAGACGCGGATGGCGCCGCCGAGAATGGCGAGCGGCACGCCCCACAGGCCGATCTCGGTCGCGTCCATCAGGAGCCCCTCTTCCACAGATCGGGATTGAAAACCTTGAAGCGGCCGTAAAAGGTTTCGCTGAACAGGATGACCACGAAGAGCATGCCTTGCAGCACCAGCACGGTGGCGTCGGGCAGGTCCATGCGGCGCTGGATCAGCCCGCCGGAAGCGCCGATGCCGCCGAGCAGGAAAGCGACCGGGATGATGGCGAGCGGATTGTGGCGGGCGAGGAAGGCGACGAGGATGCCGGTATAGCCGTAGCCGGCGGCGAGCGAGGCGTTGGCGCTGCCTTGCACGGCGCCGACTTCCAGCATGCCGGCCAGTCCGGCAAAGCCGCCGGCGAGCCCGGTAAAGCCGACGATCAGCGGGCCGACGGCAAGCCCTTGCACCTGGGCCGCCCTGACATTGCCGCCGGCAATGCGGGCGGCAAACCCCCAGCGCGTCTTTTCGATCAACAGCCAGGACAGGACGCAGGCGACGATGCCGACGACAAGGCCCCAGTGCACGTCCATGCCTGGAATGTTGCCGATGCGGTAGGCATCCGCCAGCGGCTCGGTCGAGGGTTTGTTGAGCGAGGCCGGATCGCGCAGCGGCCCTTCGACCAGATGGTTCATCAGCGCGATGGCGATATAGGCCATCAGCAGGCTGGATATCGTTTCGCTGACGGCGCGGTAGTGGCGGAGTGCGCCGACGGCACCTATCCAGATGCCGCCGGCGACCACGCCCGCCACGCCCATCAACAGGATGACCACGAAAGCCGGCGCGCCATTCGCCGCGACGCCGATGGCGGCGGCGGCAACGCCGCCCAGCACGATCGCGCCTTCGCCGCCGATGACGACGAGGCCGAGCCGAGCCGGCAGCGCCACGCAGAGCGCTGCCAGCAAAAGCGGTGCGGCCCGCGACAGCGAGTTCTGGATCGAGAACCAGGAGCCGAAGCCGCCGCGCCACATCGTCACGTAGAGTTGCACCGGTGATTTGCCGACCAGCGCGATGAACAGGCTGAACAGCGCCATGCCGACGATCAGCGCCGCGAGCGGTATGACGAAGGCTTCCGCCCGCCGTGCCACCCATTCGAGTGCCGCCGGATAATTCCTGGCGCCAAACAGCGCTGGTGCGCTCGCGGTACTGACCGTGTCTGCCATGGCCCCGTCTCCGATCCGGTTCAGGCGGTCGAACCGACCACGCCCTCGACGAGGTAGTCCATGCTTTCCAGTTCGAGCGCGGTCTCGACGAAGGCCTGGCCTTCGGTCGCGACGACGACGCCCTTGTTGCTCTTCAACGGACCCTTGATGACCGAAAATCCGCCTTTCATCATTTCGGCCAGCGTGCCGTCGAACTGCTTGCGGGCGGCCTCGCCGACGGCGGGGCCGAGCGGGCTCATCTTGACGAAACCGTCTGCCAGGCCGCCGCGCGTGAAATTGGGCAGCGGCGTGCCGGCCACCAGATCGTCGACGAACATCTTGTAGACCTTGGCCCAGTTCCATTCCGCGCCGGTCAGGTATTTCTCCGGCGCCAGCGGGCTCTGGTTGGCATGATAGCCGCAGATGAAGGCGCCACGCCCGGCCGCCGTCTCGACCACCACCTTGGGGCTGTCGACATGACAGGTGATGACGTCGGCGCCCTGGTCGACCAGCGCATTGGTGGCCTCCGCCTCCTTGACCGCCAGCGACCACTCGCCGGTGAAGATCACCTGGCAGGTGATGGTCGGGTCGACCGAGCGCGCGCCGAGCAGGAAGGAATTGATGTTGAGCAGCACCTGCGGGATCGGCTTTGCCGCGACGAAGCCGAGCTTCTTGGTTTTGCTGGTGTGGCCGGCGACGACGCCGTTCAGATACTGGCCCATGCCGATATAGCCGAAATAGGAACCGGCATTCATCGGATGCTTGTCCTTGTTCCACATGCCGCCGCAATGGCGGAACTGCACGTCGGGGAATTTCGCGCACATGGCCAGCATATGCGGATCGAAATAGCCGAACGAGGTCGGGAAGATCAGCGACGCACCGTCGAGATTGATCATCGATTCCATCGTCTTCTGCACGTCGACCGTCTCCGGCACGTTCTCCTCTTCGACGACGGAAATGCCTTCGATCCCCTTCAGCGTGGCGGCGCCTTCGGCATGCGCCTGGTTGTAGCCGTAATCGTCCTTTGGCCCGACATAGATGAAGCCGACGGTTGCGGTCGCGGCGAAGGCCCTGCTGATCGGAAACGATGCGGACGCAAGACCGAGCGCCGCTCCGGCGGCGGAAGTCTTGAGCAGGTCGCGGCGGCTAAGCATGAATCGCTCGGTCATGTGAATGCTCCCTCTATGGGGCCTTTGGGGCCGGTTAACACCTCAATGAAAGAAGTGTATGCAATCAGCGTGCCAGTTTCAGAAATGGGATTTATTCAGCAATATCAACGAGTGTGCCGATGTAGCCTGCACAAAGCCGGAGCAATTGCATACACTTTTTGCCTCTAAAACGGCCAATTTGACATGAAGGCTAAAACATAGGCATACAGAGCTGCGCAGGAATCGAAGCCGGTGCGTGGCTTATGGCTGCGCGAAGAGACTGGACGGAGGAGACGTGTCGGCAAAGCGCAATTTGATCAGGTCGGGCACGACCGTCGATCAGATGGTGAGGGCGATCAGCGACCGGATCGTCACCGGTTTCCTGCGTCCCGGCGAAAAACTCGACGAAGCCTCGCTCGCCGCCCGCTTCGACGTCTCACGCACGCCGATCCGGGAAGCGCTCAGCCGGCTCAGTGCCATGGGACTGGTCGAAAGGCGGCCCAACCGCGGCGCCACCGTCGCCGTGATGACGCAGGAGCACCTCGCCTCGATGTTCGAGAGCATGGCCGAGCTCGAAGCGATCTGCGCGCGGTTCTCGGCCGAGCGCATGACCGCCGGCGAACGCCGCACGCTGGAGGCCGAGCACCAGGCCTCGGCGCGCTTCGTGCAGCTCGGTGCCGAAGAAGAGTATGAGCTTTTCAACACCGAATTCCACACCCGGCTCTATCGCGGCGCCCACAGCAAGCACATTTATGAGTTGACCGTCATGACCCGCGGCCGGCTGGCGCCGTTCAGGCGCGCGCAATTCATGCTGCCCGGCCGGCTGGCCCAGTCCTGGCAAGAGCATGACGCCATCGTTACCGCAATCATGCGCGGCGACAGTACGGCCGCCGGAACAGCCGCCAAGGACCATGTCTCGATCGTCAGCGAGGCGAGCGCCGTCTTTGCCATCGGCGACCGCCCTAAAGGCAAGGCCGAGCCGTTTCCGACATCGGCCTCCTAGCCTCAATCGACCAGCACGGCCACCACGGCAGCACAGTCGCCGGCCTTGACCAATCCGGGGAAATGCCGCGCCGCCAACAGACCGGACATCTTGGCCCGGATCTCCTGCGGAGCGCCGCCGGTGCGGCCGATCGAATGGATGCGCGCCAGCACCTGGTTTTCTGCCACCGGCTCGCCGAGATCGATCATGGTTTCGATCATCCCGTCGTCCTCGGCGAACGAGAAGCAATCTCCCGATGGCATGTCGAGCCAGCGGGTCGGCTGCATCTCGACCGCGCCGGCGACGATGCCGGCATGGCGCAGCACATTGAGCACGCCGCGACGCGCGATCCGCACCGTTTCCGCGCGCGAAGTTCCGCCGCCGCCGAGCTCGGTGGTGATGAACAGCTTGCCCATCTCTTCGGCGGCAGTGTCGAACATGCCGACCGCGTCGATCTCCAGCATCTTCATCGACCAGGGTGCCGAGAAAGCTTCAACCGCAGCGAACCCCTTCTCTTCCAGCACCTTGTCGGGCCGGATATGGGCGGCGCAGAACGGCACGAAGTCGAGCGTCTTGCCGCCGGAATGGAAATCGAGCGCGATGTCGGTGCGCGGCAGAAGTTCGCGCTGGAAATAATCGGCGATCTTCTCGGTCACCGTACCGTCGGGCCGGCCGGGAAAGCTGCGGTTGAGATTGCCCTTGTCGATCGGCGAGGTGCGCGTGCCGGCGCGGAACGCCGGATAGTTCATCGCCGGCACGATGATGACCGTGCCGCTGACCTGCTTCGGATCGAGCGTGCGGGCGAGATCGTAAAGCGCCAGCGGCCCCTCATATTCGTCGCCATGATTACCGCCGGTGAGCAATGCACTCGGCCCGTTGCCGTTGCGGATGACGCAGATCGGGATCATCACCGATCCCCAGGCGGAATCGTCACGGCTGTAAGGCAGGCGCAAGAAACCGTGCTGCACGCCGTCGCGCTCGAAATCGACGCTCGGCGTGATCGGTGATGGGCGAAGGCTGGACATCGGGCTCAATTCTTTACCACCAGCTTGCGCGGCACATTGGCCAGGCACTCGACGCCGGTTTCGGTGATCAGGATGGATTCGGTGATCTCCAGCCCCATCGTCTCCAGCCACAGGCCGGTCATGAAATGGAAGGTCATGCCGGGCTTGAGCTCGGTGCGGTCGCCTGGGCGCAGGCTCATCGTGCGTTCGCCCCAGTCCGGCGGATAGGAAAGCCCGATCGGATAGCCGGTACGGTTGTCCTTGACGATGCCGTATCTCTTCAGGACCGCGAAGAAGGCGTTGGCGATGTCCTCGCAGGTGTTGCCGGGCTTGGCCGCGGCAAGTCCCGCCTCCATGCCTTCCAGCGTCGCCTTCTCGGCATCGAGGAATTCCTGCGTCGGTTTGCCGAGGAAGACGGTGCGCGACAGCGGACAATGGTAGCGGTTGTAGCAGCCGGCGATCTCGAAGAAAGTGCCCTCGCCCGATTTCATCGGCCTGTCGTCCCAGGTCAGATGCGGTGCCGATGCATCAGTGCCTGACGGCAGCAGCGGCACGATCGCCGGATAGTCGCCGCCAATGCCGTCGACGCCGCGCGTGCCGGCATCATAGATCTCGGCGACCAGGTCGCATTTGCGCATGCCGACTTCGATCTTGTCGACGATGCGCTGGTGCATCGCTTCGACGATGCGGGCGGCTTTGCGCATGTAGTCGATTTCGGTCGGGCTCTTCACCGCGCGCTGCCAGTTGACCAGTGCCGTGGCATCGACGAAGCGGGCGTTGGGCAAGTGCCTCTGCAGCGATGCGAAGGCAGCGGCCGAGAACCAGTAATTGTCCATCTCGACACCGATGCTGAGCTTGCCCCAGCCGCGATCGGCGAGCACGCTGGACAGAAAATCCATCGGATGGCGCTCGGTCGACTGCACATAGTTGTCGGCATAGCCGACGATGTTGTCGTGCGCGAGATAGGCGGTGCGCTTGGCGCCGTTGGCGTCCTGGCCGCGCCCGTACCACACCGGCTCGCCCGACGGTGGCACGACGACCGCCTGGTGTACGTAGAACGACCAGCCGTCATAGCCGGTCAGCCAGGCCATGTTGGACGGATCGCTGACAACAAGCAGATCGACGCCCTTGGCCGCCATCGCCTTCCGCGTCTTGGCGAGGCGCTCCGCATATTCGCCGCGCGAGAATTTCAAATTAGGCTGCATTGTTCTTGGTCCTCGTTTGTTGGGCCTTGCGGCCGGTATCAGCTTTCGAAAATCGTACCGGTCTTGGCTGCACGCGCACGGTCGCGGGCGAGCGTGGCGATCGCCGTGTCCTGCACGCCGGTGCCGGTCAGATCGGCAATGGTGATGTCGCTGTCCGAACGCCGGCCATGCCTTTCGCCGGCGATGATGTGGCCAAGCTCGGTGATCTCGGCATCGGCCGCCATCACGCCCGCCACGATGGCATGGTGCAGTTCGCCCAGGCGCCGCGTCTGTTTCGCACTGTCGGCGACGTAGAGGTCGGCCATGCGCAGGATCGCCGGCGCGATCTCGTTCTTGTGCTCCGCGTCCGAGCCCATCGCGGTGATGTGCTGGCCGGCGGAGACGAAGCCGGCCTTGATCAGCGGCTCGGTCGACGGCGTCGTGGTGACGATGATGTCGGCATCGGCCGCAGCCTTTGCCGCGTCCGGCTCGGCGTGAACGGCGATGCCCAGTCTTTCGGACAATGCGTCCGCCGCGGCTTCGGCCTTGGCGGCATCCCTTGCCCAGATCCGAGCCTCGGTGATCGACCGCACCAGCATCAGCGCCTCGAGCTGCAGTCCGGCCTGAACACCGGCGCCGAAGATTGCGGCAACGGAGGAGTCCGGACGCGACAGATGTTTGGCGGCGACCGCGCCGGCCGCCGCCGTGCGGATGTCGGTGAGATAGCCATTGTCGAGCAGCAGCGCCTCGACCAGCCCGGTCTTCGCCGACAGCAGCACCATCATGCCGTTGACGCTAGGCAGGCCGAGCTTCGGATTATCGAAAAAGCCGGGGCTGATCTTGATCGCAAAACCGTCGATGCCCGGCACATAGGCGGTCTTGACATCGACCTCGCCGCGATGCTCGGGAATGTCGAGCCGCAGGATCGGCGGCATCGCCACCGGCAAGGTGGCGAGCGCGCGAAACGCGTTCTCGACACAGGCGACGGCATCGAGATCGAGCTTCACGATCTTGCGCAATTCAGCTTCGGTGAGGATCGTCATCCGGCTCATGCTGCGCTCTCCGCAATTGCTTCGCCGCAAATGATCTTGCGGTGAAGTGTCATGTCGATGTTGCGGCCGGACAGCACGAGCACCGTCGGGCCGTTCGCCCCGACCTTGCCGGCAAGCACAGCCGCAATGCCGACCGCGCCGGCGCCTTCGACGATCTCGCGCTCCTGCTCATAAGCATGGCGGATGCCGGCGGCGATCTCGTCCTCGCTGAGCAGGATCACATCATCGAGCAGATCACGGCACATGGCGAAGGTCAGCCGGTTGTCGAGCCCAATGCCGCCGCCGAGCGAGTCGGCCAGCGTCGGCAGTTCCTCGACCGACACCGGATGCCCGGCGTCGAGGCTTGCCTTCATCGCCGCACCGCGCGCCATCGAAACGCCGATGACCCTCGTTGCCGGGCTGACGCCCTTGACGGCAGCGGCAACGCCAGCCGCCAGCCCACCGCCGGAAAGCGGCACCAACACCAGCGCGGCGTCCGCAACTTGTTCCATGATCTCCAGCCCAAGTGTTCCTTGCCCGGCAACGACCGCAGGATGATCGAAAGGCGGCAGCATGATCAGCCCCTCTTCCGCGACCAGCCGTTCGACCTCCCGCTGCGCATCGTCCTGGCTGTTGCCGACGATGCGGATCTCGGCGCCGAGCCGACGGATCTCCTCGAGCTTGTTCTCAGGCACCAGCCGCGACATGCAGATCGTCGCGTGGATACCTTGCAGTCGAGCGGCATAGGCAAGCGCCCGGCCATGGTTGCCGGTCGAGGCCGCGACGACGCCACGCGCCTTCTCCTCTTCTGTCAGCGAAGCGATAGCGTTCGAGGCACCGCGCAGTTTGAAGGCGCCGGTGGTCTGCCGATGTTCGAGCTTGAGATAAACAGGAGCGTCCAAGTGCTGGGAAAGACTCGGGGAAGTGACGGTCGGCGTGCGCTCGACGTTGCCTGCGATGCGCTCGCGTGCGGCGCGGATGTCGGAGAGGCTTATCCTGGACGTGGTCATGGCTCTGCAATCAGTTCAACGGCAGCGTCATCAGGCGGCCGAATTCGGGGCGTGGCTCGTCGTCGCCGCAAAGCCGCAGGCAATTCCAGGCTGTCGCCTGGTTGCTGGTGACGACGGGACGGCCGATGGCTTCTTCCATACCGACAACTGCCAGCGCCGACCGCAGCGCCGTGCAGGACACGAACAGCGCGTCGGCCTGCGGGGCCGTCGCCTCGCGGGCCAGATCGACCAAGGATTTCGGCGCAATCCGCGCCATCTCGCGGTCATCCTCGAAGCCGAGGCAAGTGAAGCTGGCGATCTCGAAACCGTGTGCCGCGAAATAGGCCGCCATTGGCCGGCTCGTCTCGACCGTATAGGGGGTGAGGATGCTGATTGTCCTGGCGCCCAGCGCCTTCAGGCCGCGCACTCCGGCCATCGGCGGCGTCACCACCGGCGCGCCGGGTTTCGCGGCCTTCAGCGCCGCCTCGATTTCGGCATCGCCGATCACGACGGAGGCCGAGGTGCAGGAATAGCAGATCGCATCGAGCGGTTCGTCAGGAAGGATCAGGGCCGCGCCCGCCGTCAGTGACGGCTGCATCTTGCGCAAATTCTCCGGCGCCGTCGGGTTGGCGTAGGGAATACGCGCGACATAGACGCCGATACGATCGCTTGCCACCATGCGGTGAAAATCCGGTTCGCTCGTATGGTCGGTGGCAAGGATAATCAGGCCGACCCGCTTTTCCAGCGGACGTGCATCGAGCGCTGGACGGGCCGAGCGCAGGCGGATATCGGGTGCAGCGCTCATCGTTCGATCCGCCCATAACGGTGTTCCAGCCAGCGCAGCAGCACCACCGAGAACAGGCTGATGGCGAGGAAGAAGGCGCCGACCAAGGTGATCGGTTCGATATACCGATAATAGGTATTGGCGACGCTCTTGGCCTGGTTCATCAGTTCCAGCACGGTGATCGCCGACAGCAGCGGCGTCTCTTTGAACATGGCGATGAAATAATTGGCAAGCGCCGGGATCATCGGCGGGATCGCCTGCGGCATGATGATGTGCGTCCAGGTCTGCGTGGCGTTCAGATTGCAGGCCTTGGCCGCTTCCCATTGGCCGCGCGGCACATTATCGATGCCGGCGCGGTAGACCTCGGCTGTGTAGGTGCCGTAATGCAGCCCGAGACCGATGACGCCCGCCACCAGCGGCGGCAACAGGACGCCGAAATCCGGCAGCACGTAGAAGATGAAATAGAGCTGCACCAATAGCGGCGTGCCGCGGATGAACTCGGCAAGGAAGCCGATCGTGCGCGACAGAGCCCTGTTCGGCGAACGGCGCGCCAACGCGATGCCCAGCCCAACGATGGCCGCCAGCACCGAGCCGAGCAGCGTCGCCAGGATGGTGATCTTCACCCCCTGGATCAGCGTCGGCAGGATCTGCCGGACAAAATCCCAATCCCATTCCATTACAGAGCCCGATCCATCAGACGCGCACCCCGTCGAGGCCGCGCGCCATGCGGCGTTCCAGCGACCGCACGCCCCATGAGATGAGTAGCGCCAGCACGAAATAGATGACGAGAATGGTGCTGAACGGCACCAGCGTGTTGCCGGTCTGCGAGCGCACCACCTGCGCCTGGAAGGTCAGGTCGGCAAGCGAGATCAGCGAGACGACGGCGGTGGCCTTGAGCAATTCAATGGCGTTGTTGCCGAAGGTCGGCAGCATCACCAGCAGTGCCTGTGGCAGGATGATATGGCGCATGGCTTGCCAGCGGCCGAGATTGAGCGCGGTGCAGGCCTCGTATTGTTCGCGGCCGATCGACTTGATGGCGCCGCGCACCACTTCCGCCGCATAGGCCCCGACATTCAGGCCCAGCGCCAGCACGCCGGCCTGCAGCGGCGTCAGCGAGATGCCGGCGAAAGGCAGCACGAAATAGGCCCAGAACAGCTGCACGAAGATCGAGGTGCCGCGGAAGAACTCGATATAGGCGGTGGCCAGCGCGCGTAGCACAAAAAACCGCGACAGCCGCCCCAGCCCGGCAAGAAAGGCCATGATCAAGGCCAGCACCGACCCCATCAGCGTCAGCTCGATGGTGACAAGCGCTCCTTGCAAAATCAGGCCGAAATAGCCGGACCATTGGGTCATTGGTCGAAAGGGCTCCGCATTGGATATTTGGCGAGGCGATCACTTCAGCGTCCTTCTCCCCGTTCACGGGGAGAAGATGCCGGCAGGCAGATGAGGGGCAGAGCCAATCTGTCAAAAGCTGGGCGTCGCCCCTCATCCGGCCCTTCGGGCCACCTTCTCCCCGTCAACGGGGAGAAGGAAGAACGCGCCTACTTCGCCGAGCAGAGCTTGTCGCGGCTCGTCGACATCGCCGCCGCCGCCGAGAAGCCGTAGGGTTCGATGATCTTGGCGAACTCGCCGGACTTCTTCAGTTTCGCCAGCTCGACATCATAGGCATCACGTAGCGCTTCGTCGCCCTTTTTGAAGGCCGCGCCATCGCAATAGACCGGCGCACCGACCACCGGCGCGATGACTTCGAGGTTCGGATCATTGGCTTTCTTGACCAGGTCGTTGATCGACAGCACTGGCAGTGAATAGGCATCGATGCGGCCGTCCTGCAGCATCTTCAGGCCGCTCTGGCCGTCCGGCACGACGATGACGCGCTCGCGCGGCACACCTGCGGTGAGCGCCAGCTTTTCCTCTGTGCCGCCACCGGGTGCGCCGATCGTCGCGCTGGTGTCCTTGGCGACGTCCTCGTAGCTCTTGAAGCCCTTCGGGTTGCCCTTCTTCACCAGCATCGCCTCGGCGTCGCACAGCACCGGTTCCGAATAGGCGACCGCAGCACAACGTTCCGGCTTCATGAACAGGCCGGCGGTGACGACGTCGAAACGGCCGGCCTGCAAGCCGGGGATCATGGCACCATATTCCGAGATAGAGGCGACGATGTCGTTGACGCCAAGGCGTTTGAAGATTTCACGGGCAACGTCAGGCGCCGCACCCGAGACCTTGCCGTCGGCGGCGACCGCCGTATAGGGCGGCTCGTTGGCGATGGCGACGCGGGCAAAGCCTTGCGCCTTGAGCTCTTCGAGCTTGCTGTCATCGGCCGAGCCGGTCGTCGAGGCGGCCAGCACCGCCGTCAGCGCAATACCGGCGACGCCGGCCAAAATGGCAAATTTCTTCATTGTTCCCAACTCCTTGTTTGTCTGTCTTCTTGGCTTGCTTGAGGCGTCGCCGCCTCGCATGGCAGTCAGACCCGATGTCCGGCCGCAATGATCTTCTTCAGGAAACCTTGCGTACGCTCCTGTTTGGGATGGCGGAAAATCTCGTCGGGCTTGCCTTCCTCGACTATTCTGCCGCGATCGAAGAACAGCACCCGGTCGGCGAAGTCATGGGCGAAACCCATCTCGTGGGTGACCAGCAGCATGGTCATGTCGGTCTCGGCGGCGAGCTTGCGCATGACGTTGAGCACCTCGTCGACGAGTTCCGGGTCGAGCGCCGAGGTGACCTCGTCGAACAGCATGATCTTCGGCGACAGCGCCAGCGCCCGGGCAATCGCGACGCGCTGCTTCTGTCCGCCGGAAAGCTGCGCCGGCATCGCTTTGGCCTTGTCGACCATGCCGACCATGTCGAGCAGCTCCATCGCCCGCTTTTCGGCGGCGGCCCGCGGCATGGCTTTGGTCAGCATCGGTGCCAGCGTCACATTGTCGATGACGCATTTGTGCGGAAACAGATTGAACAGTTGGAAGACCATGCCGATCTTCTGGCGCATCCTTGCCAAATGCCGTTCATCCGCCGTCAGCAGCCGGCCGTTACGCTCCATGTGGTACAGCTGCTCGCCGTCGACCTGAATATGGCCGCTGTCGATACGCTCTAGCGTCATCAGGATGCGCAGGATCGTCGTTTTTCCCGAACCCGACGGGCCGATCAGCGCCAGCTTCTCGCCGGGCATGACCTGCATCGAGAGGCCATCCAGCACCTTGAAGGTGCCGAAGCTTTTCGAAATGCCGTCGATCTTGATGATGGGCGCCGACAATGAATTTCCCGTGATGGAGAAGCTGTGCCTTTAACGATGCGGATCGCGGCAAATCATGTCAATCAAGAAAATAATATCATGACAATATTTCGGACTCCGCACAATTCCCCGCCAATTGTTTCCTAGATCGCAAGCAGGAGATGCTCGGGATCGCCGAGCAGAAGTTTGGTGACAACGCCGAGACCGGCACGCAGTTCCCCCTCCGTGGTCGAGCCCAGCGAAATCCGCACGGCTGGATGCCAAGGCATCTGCGAAATGCGAAACGACGTGCCGGGCGCGATCGCCACGCCCTGCAGGCGGGCCTGGGAAACAAAGCCTTCCTCGCCGCGATCAGCGGGCAGTTGCAGCCAGACATGCAGCCCGTCGCGATGAGCCCGATAGTCCACTCCGGCGAGCGCCTCGGCGGCGATGTCCAGACGCCGCCGCAAAGCCATCCGCTGCCATCGAACGAGTTCCATCGCGGTGCCGTCGGTCACCCATTTGGTGGCGATCTCGGCCACCAGCGGCGTCGCCATCCAGTTCGAGACGAGGTGGCGGTTGGCAACCGCGGCGACATAACGATCGGGTGCCGCGAGATAGCCGATGCGCAGGCCCGGCACCACGATCTTGGTGAAGGAGGTGACGTAGAGCGTGCGCTCGGGTGCAAACGCCGCGACCGGCGGCGGCCGGTCCTCGACCAGCGGGCCGAGGACGTCGTTTTCGATAATGGCGATGTCATGCCTGCGCGCAACGGCGGCAATCTGTTCGCGCCGGGCGGCGTCCATCAGCGTCGCCGTAGGGTTGATCACCGAGGGCTGCACGAACACCGCGCGGATGTCCGACAGCCGGCAGGCCTCGTCCAGCGCTTCCGGGATCAGCCCATTGTCGTCGATCGGCAAACCCTCGAGGTTGAAACCGAGATAACGCGCCAGCGGGATCAGTGTGTGATGGCCGATCGCCTCGGTGGCGACGGTCGAACCGGGCGGCGCCACGCTCATCAGCGCCACTGTCATCCCTGCGGTGGCGCCGTTGGTCAGGCTGATGTTCTGCGGCGACGCGTCGAGGCCGCAGAAGCGTAGCCACTCGACACCCACCGCGCGGTGGCGCGGGAACACCATGTTCGGCCTGAACGACAGCGCCGAGCTCGACGGCAGGTTTTCGGCGAGCCAGCCCAGCGCCTGCTTCAGCCGCTCCAGATGCATCGGTTCGCAGACCGGCTTCAGGATAGAGAGGTCGATGACCTCACCCAGCCGCTCCGGCAAATAGGGCGGCTCCGGCTCGCGGCGCTGCGTCTGCACGAAGCTGCCGCGGCCGACCTCGCCGGACACCAGCCCGCGGCGGATCAGCTCCTCATAGGCGCGGCTGACCGTCTGCACGGAAAGTTGGAGATCGTCGGCCAACTGCCGGTGTGTCGGCAACCGAGCGCCATTGGCCAGGCGCCCGTCATGGATGGCCCGCGCGAACTGGTCGGCGAGCGATTGGTAGGCCGGCCGCCGGATAAGAGCGGGATCTGGTCGCCATAATGTCATGACTTATTAGAGATCGAAATCAGTGCAATTGACAATCGAAATAATGCGCCATCATGGTGTCCGGCACTGGAAGTGGACGATCATGGCTGCAGCGAAACTCGATCCGATCGACCTGAAAATCCTCGACGCCATCCAGCGCGACGGGCGCATCACCAAGCTGGCGCTGGCCGAGAAGGTCGGCCTGTCGCCGACGCCGTGCTGGATGCGGCTGCGCAAGCTGGAAAAGGCCGGCATCGTCTCCGGCTATCACGCCAGGATCGCCATGCGTGCCATCGCGCCGGTCGCCACCGTGCTGATGGAGGTGACGCTGGCCAGCCACCGCCAGGCCGATTTCGACCGTTTCGAGCGCGTCATCCGCGACATCCCCGAGATCGTCGCCTGCTGGTCTGTCGGTGGCGGCGTCGATTACCTGCTGAAGGTGATGGCCCGCGACATCGACGCCTATCAGCGGCTGATTGACACTCTGCTCGAACGCGAGATCGGCATAGACCGCTATTTCACCTACATCGTCACCAAGACGGTGAAGGAGGAGAGTGTGCTGCCAGTGGCCGATCTGCTGCCCGCATCTTCCTGATACAGGAGAGATCGTCTGCCCGGGCGATGCAATAGAGACAATCTCTCTACGTGCAGGCACCGAAACAGCCTCTCTGTTTGCGCGGCAGAGATAGTCTTGCGGCATCACCCGAACCGGGAGCCCGATGATGTCCGCACATTTTGCCCGCTCGCAGCGCCATGAAGCGCTTGATCGCCTCGCCGACCGACGGCTGCTGCGCGAACTCGCCTATGTCGATGGCCACTGGACGGCAAGCGAGACCGCGGAGAGTTTCGAGGTGAGCGATCCGGCCACCGGATCCACCGTCGCTTTCGTTGCCGCGCTCGATGCCCGGCAGACCACATTGGCGATCGATGCGGCATCGCGCGCCTTTCCTGCCTGGCGCGCATTGCTGCCGCAGGAACGGTCCAAAATACTGCGAAAATGGTTCGATCTGATCATCGCCGCCAAAAATGACCTGGCGCTGCTGATGACGCTAGAACAAGGCAAGCCGCTGAAGGAATCGCTCGGCGAGATAGACTACGCCGCCTCTTTTGTCGAATGGTATGCCGAGGAGACCAAACGCCTCAACGCCGAAAGCGTCACCAGTCATCTGCCGGGCGCGGAGATGATGGTGCGGCGCGAGCCGCTCGGCGTCGTCGGCGTGGTCACGCCGTGGAATTTTCCAGCGGCCATGCTGACCCGCAAGGCGGCTGCCGCTCTTGCCGCCGGCTGTACCATCGCCGCGCACCCTTCCTCGGAAACGCCGCTGTCCGCACTGGCGCTGGCCGAGCTTGGCGAACGTGCCGGCCTGCCGGCTGGCGTGTTCAACGTCCTCACCGGCAAGGCTTCGACCATCGTTGGGCGGATGTGCGAAGACCCGCGCGTTCGCGCCATGAGCTTCACCGGCTCGACCGAGGTCGGCAGGTTGATCGCCGCGCAGAGTGCGCCGACGATGAAGCGTCTGGTGATGGAGCTCGGCGGTCATGCGCCGCTGATCGTCTTCGCCGACGCCGATTTCGACAAGGCTGTGGCCATCGCGGTCGACGCCAAATTCGCCACCTCCGGCCAGGACTGCCTCGCCGCCAACCGCATCTATGTCCAGCGTCCGCTATACGATCGGTTCTGCGCTGCTTTCGCCAAACGCGTCCAGGCATTGCGGGCCGGCAATGGCCTGGCTGACGACACCGAAATCGGACCCTTGATGCATGAACGCGCCGTCAAGAAGGTCGAGGAGCAGGTGGCCGATGCGCTGGCCAAAGGCGCGCGCTGCCTGACCGGCGGCAAGCGCCATCCGGCCGGGCCGCTGTTCTACCAGCCGACCGTGCTTGCCGACGTTGGAGACGACGCTTTGATCATGCGCGAGGAGACCTTCGGTCCGGTTGCGGCAGTGACGCCTTTCGACAGCGAGGACGAGATCATCGCCCGCGCCAACGCCACCGAATACGGCCTGGTTGCCTATGTCGTGACTGAGAATGGCGGCAGGCAATTGCGCATGGGTCGCGCGCTCGACTATGGCATGGTCGCCATCAACCGCTTCAAGATCACCGGCGCGCCGATCCCGTTCGGCGGCGTCAAGCAGTCCGGCATCGGCCGCGAGGGCTCGCGTCACGGGCTCGAAGCCTTTACCGATCTCAAATATCTCTGCCTCGACGTTGCGTGAGCCGCGCCCGACACATTTTTCTCAGGAGTAAAAAAATGCTCGACCAGTCAAACGAACTCGCCGCCTGGGATCGCGATCACTTCTTCCATCCCTCGACCCATATGGGCACCCATGCGCGTGGCGAGAGCCCGACGCGTGTGATTGCCGGTGGCGAAGGCGTCACCATCTGGGACAATACCGGTAAGAAGAGCATCGACGCCTTCGCCGGGCTCTACTGCGTCAATGTCGGCTATGGCCGCCAGAAGATCGCCGACGCCATCGCCGCACAGGCCAAGAACCTCGCCTATTACCATGCCTATGTCGGCCACGGCACCGAGGCATCGATCACGCTTTCCAAGATGATCATCGACCGCGCGCCGCAAGGCATGTCGAGGGTCTATTTCGGGCTCTCCGGTTCCGACGCCAACGAAACCAACATCAAGCTGATCTGGTACTACAACAACGTGCTCGGCCGGCCGGAGAAGAAGAAGATCATCTCGCGCTGGCGCGGTTATCACGGCTCCGGCATCATGACCGGATCGCTGACCGGCCTCGACCTTTTCCACAACGCCTTCGACCTGCCGCGTGCGCCGGTCCTGCACACCGAGGCGCCCTACTATTTCCGCCGCGCCGACCGCTCGCTGAGCGAGGAGCAGTTTTCGCAATACTGCGCCGACAAGCTCGAGGAGATGATCCTGGCCGAAGGGCCGGAAACGGTCGCCGCCTTCATCGGCGAGCCGATCCTCGGCACCGGCGGCATCGTGCCGCCGCCGGCCGGCTACTGGGAGAAGATCCAGGCGGTGCTGAAGAAGTACGACGTGCTGCTGGTTGCCGACGAGGTCGTCACCGGCTTCGGCCGGCTGGGCACCATGTTCGGCTCCGACCATTACGGCATCAAGCCCGACCTGATTACCATCGCCAAAGGCCTGACCTCGGCCTATGCGCCGCTCTCCGGAGTCATCGTCTCCGACAAGGTCTGGCAGGTGCTGGTGCAGGGTTCCGACAAGCTCGGCTCGCTCGGCCATGGCTGGACCTATTCGGCGCATCCGATCTGCGTCGCCGCCGGCGTCGCCAACCTGGAACTGATCGACGAGATGGACCTAGTACGGAACGCCGGCGAGACCGGCGCCTATTTCCGCGCCGAGCTGACGAAAGCCGTCGGTGGCCACAAAAACGTCGGCGAGGTGCGCGGCGACGGCATGCTGGCGGCAATCGAGTTCGTCGCCGACAAGAACGATCGCGTGTTCTTCGATGCCTCGCAGAAGATCGGTCCGCAGATCGCGACCGCGCTTGCGGCAAGCGGCGTCATCGGCCGCGCCATGCCGCAGGGCGACATTCTCGGTTTTGCGCCGCCGCTCTGCCTGACGCGGGAAGAGGCAGACATCGTCGTCTCCAAGACGGCCGATGCGGTGAAGAGCGTGTTTGCCAACATCTGAAGAACCGACATGCCAACATCTGAAGAACCGACATGAATGCCATGACCAAGACCATCCCCGCCACCATGGCCGCCGTGCAGTTGATCGGGCACGGCGGACCGGAAAAGCTCGTCTACCGCACCGACGTCAAAGTACCCTCGCCCGCCCCGGGTGAGGTGCTGGTCAAGGTCACCGCTTGCGGTATGAACAACACCGATGTCTGGGTGCGACAGGGCGCGTATGGCACTGAGGAGGATGCCGCCGCTGTGTCGACCTGGCGTCGACAGGGCAATACGCTGACCTTCCCGCGCATCCAGGGCACCGACACGGTCGGCAACATCGTTGCCGTCGGCGACGGCGTGTCGCGGGCCCGCATCGGCGAGCGGGTAATGGTCGATTTCTCTATCTACAATCGCGACGACGATTCATTGGCCGACATCGACTATATGGGCCATGGCCGCGACGGCGGCTATGCCGAATACCAGACAGTGCCTGCCGAGAACGCCCATGTCGTCGACACCGATCTTAGCGATGTCGAGCTCGCCACTTTCTGCTGCGCCTATCTCACCGGCGAGCAGATGCTGGAACGCGCCGCGTTGAAAGCCGGCGAGCGTGTGCTGGTCACCGGCGCCTCGGGCGGCGTCGGCTCCGGCATCGTGCAGCTGGCGCGGGCGCGCGGCGCCATTCCCTATGCAATTGCCGGCAAGGGCAAGGAACAGGCCGTGCGTGACATCGGCGCCGAGGCGGTGATCACCCGTGGCGTTACCGATCTGCCGGCCGCCGTCAGCGCGGCGACCGGGGGCCAGCCGATCGACGTCGTCGCCGATCTGGTCGGCGGCGCGATCTTCAACGACCTCCTGCGCATCTTGAGGCCGGAAGGCCGCTACACCACGGCTGGTGCAATTGCCGGCCCCGTCGTGCAGCTAGATCTGCGCACCATGTATCTGAAACAGCTGCAACTGCATGGCTCGAGCCAGGGCACACGGGCGGATTTCCGCCGCATCGTGCGCTACATCGAGGAGAAGAAGATCCGGCCGCTGGTCGGCGGCGTCTACAAGCTGTCCGATTTCCATCGCGCCCAAGCCGATTTCATCGCCAAGGATTTCGTTGGCAAGCTGGTCGTCGTGCCGGATGCGGTCGGCATCGCTAAATAGCGCGATCAGCTTGGCGATCGGACCTGCTTGACGGCAGCCTCGAGCGATCTTTCAAACGCGTCGATCACCTGGTCGACCTGCGGCTCGGTGATGATCAGCGGCGGGCAGAAAGCCAGCGCATCGCCCATATTGCGCGAGATGACGCCGTTATGCTGCATGAAGCCGTTGACGAGCCCGCCCAGTTCACCGGTCTTCCCCCACGGCGCCTTGTTCGCCTTGTCGCCGACCAGTTCGACCGCCGCGATCAGGCCGATGCCGCGCACCTCGCCGACAAGCGGGTGCGAAGCGAGCGTGCGCAGCCGCTTCTGCATATGCGCGCCGACCGCACGCGCATTGCCAACAAGGTCGCGCTCCTCGATCAGCTTCAGGTTCTCGAGCGCGACCGCTGCCGCAACAGGATGGCCGCCGCCGGTGAAGCCGTGGCCGAAGGTGCCGATACGATTGCTTTCGTCGGCAATCGGCTGGAACACCTTGTCGTTGATCAGCAAGGCCGAGATCGGCAGATAGGACGAAGAGATCTGTTTCGACAGCACCATGATGTCGGGCCTGATGCCGAAGGTCTGCGAGCCGAACATCTCACCTGTCCTGCCGAAGCCGCAGATCACCTCGTCGGCGACCAGCAGGATGTCGTATCTCGACAGCACCGCCTGGATCTTTTCCCAGTAGCCGGAAGGCGGAACAATGACGCCGCCAGCACCCATGATCGGTTCGCCGAAGAAGGCGGCGATGGTTTCCGGTCCTTCGGCCAGGATCAGCTTTTCCAGCTCGTCGGCGAGCCGGCTCGAAAACTGCTCTTCGTTTTCACCCGGCAGCGCCTCGCGCCAATGGTGCGGTGTCGAGGTATGCAGCACATTGGCGATCGGCAGATCGAACGAGATGTGGTTGTTGGGCAGTCCGGTCAGGCTCGCCGAGGCAATGGTGACGCCGTGATAGCCCTTCTTGCGGCTGACGATCTTCTTGCGCGCCGGCTGGCCGAGCGCATTCGACCGGTACCAGATCATCTTCATGGCCGTATCGTTGGCCTCGGAGCCGGAATTGGTGAAATACGCCTTGCCCATCGGCACCGGCGCCATCTGCACCAGTCTCTCGGCAAGATCGATCAGCGGTGAATGCGATTTGGAGCCGAAGTCGTGATAGTAAGGCAGCTTCGACATTTGCCGTACCGCCGCATCGACCAGCCGCCTCTCCGAAAAACCGACCGCGACGCTCCAAAGCCCGGCCATCGCCTCGATATAGCGGTTGCCGGCGAGGTCCTCGACATAGATGCCGTCGCCCTTCTCGATGACGAGCGGCCCTGCCTCCTGATGCTTGCGGGCGTTGGTGTAGCCATGCATGTGAAAGCTTATGTCGCGGGCTTCGGGGGAGTTCGGTCGTGCGTCCATGATGGCTCCTGTGCGGGTCCGCATCGGCAGGCCCCGTGCATTATGCGGTTTGATGCATCTTTCTCGAACGATATAGTGTCAAGCGCTTTCGACAGGGCCAGCGGATGGATGGACGCATGCAGAACTTCGGCTTGACCTGATCGTGGACCAAATCGACTGCATTGTCGTCGGCGCCGGCGTCGTTGGCCTGGCGATCGCGCGAGAGATGGCGAAGCGCGGCATCGACACGCTGGTGCTGGAAGCCGAGAGCGCCATCGGCACCGGAACAAGTTCGCGCAATTCCGAGGTCATCCACGCCGGCCTCCACTATCCAGTTGGATCGCTGAAAGCCCGGTTCTGCGTGGCGGGCCGGGAAAAGCTCTATCGCTACTGCGACGAGCGTGCGATCCCGCATTTGCGCTGCGGCAAGCTCATCGTCGCCACAAATGCCGAACAGGAGCCGGTGCTCGCCTCGATCCGGGCCAATGCGCGCGCTTGCGGCGCCGGCGACCTGGCGCCCTTGAGCGAAGCCGAGGCACATGCGCTGGAGCCCAGCCTCAAGTGCACGGCGGCGCTGCTGTCGCCGGCCACCGGGATCGTCGACAGCCATGCCCTGATGCTTGCCTTGCTGGCTGATGCCGAGGAGCACGGGGCGGCACTCAGCCTCAACACCCGCGTCGCCGCCGGCCGCATCGAAGCGGGCCGCGTCGTGCTCGACACGGTGGACGCTACCGGCGGCGAGCGCTTCGAGATCGCTACCACACGCTTCGTCAATGCGACCGGGCTTAGCGCCGCAGCGCTTGCCCGCTCGCTTGAAGGGCTAGATCAGCAGTTCGTGCCAAAGCTCCATTACGCCAAAGGCAATTATTTTTCGGTGGCCGGCCGGGCGCCCTTCTCGCGGCTGATCTATCCAGTACCCGAACCAGGCGGACTCGGTGTTCATCTGACGCTCGATCTCGACGGCGTCACCCGCTTCGGGCCGGACGTCGAATGGACTGATCAACTCGACTATCGCGTCGATCCAGCTCGTGGCGAGCGCTTCTACAGCGAGATCCGCAAATACTGGCCGGACCTGGCCGATGGCAGCCTGCAGCCCGCCTATAGCGGCATCCGGCCAAAACTGTCCGGTCCCGGTGAGGCCAATGCCGACTTCGTCATCCAGGACGTGGCGGTGCATGGCGTGGACAGCCTGCTCAACCTGTTCGGCATCGAAAGCCCCGGCCTGACCTCCTGCCTGGCGATTGCCGATCATGTCGCGCAGCGCCTCGCGCCGAAGTTGTAGCGTGCGGCGCCCGCGCCACGATCTGAGGCGCATTGCGTGAACTTTCAGGCGCAAGTCGCCTAAGAGGCACATCGCGCACTTGCAGCCCGCTCCGCGCTCTGATTCCCTGCATTCTGGGCTGTTCTGATTCGCACTGCCCGGTTCAAAGTTTTCGCAGTGCGCCCGGGACAAGCTTCCAGCGACCACTCGGCGTATCCAGGGAGAACGGCAATGAACACCGCGACGAGGCCGGTAATCTCGGAGATGAGGCCTAAGATCACCGTCGTCGGGGTCGGCGGCGGCGGCGGCAACGCCGTCAACAACATGATCGCCGAAGGCCTGCAGGGCGCGGAATTCATCGTCGCCAACACCGATGCCCAGGCCCTTGCCATGTCGAAGGCAACGAGGCTGATCCAGTTGGGCGCTCATATCACCGAAGGTCTGGGCGCCGGGTCCCTGCCCGAGGTCGGCCGTGCCGCGGCCGTGGAATCCATCGACGAGATGATGGATCACCTTGCTGGAACGCATATGTGCTTCGTGACCGCCGGTATGGGAGGTGGAACCGGAACAGGTGCCGCGCCTGTTATAGCGCAGGCAGCGCGGGCAGCTGGAATACTGACCGTCGCCGTCGTCACCAAGCCATTCGTCTTCGAAGGCAGGCGCCGCATGCACGCTGCCGATGACGGCATCGAGCGCCTGCGCGAAAGCGCCGATACCGTCATCGTCATCCCCAACCAGAACCTGTTCAGGATCGCCGACGCCAGAACCACGTTCGCCGACGCATTCGCCATGGCCGACCGGGTTCTCTATGCAGGTGTCGGCTGCATCACCGATCTGATCGTCAAGGAAGGGCTGATCAATCTCGACTTCGCCGATGTGAAGTCGGTGATGCGCGACATGGGCCGCGCCATGATGGGAACCGGCGAGGCCGCCGGAGAAGGCCGTGCCAAGAAGGCGGCGGAAGCGGCAATCGCCAACCCGCTGCTCGACGAAGCTTCGATGATGGGCGCCAAGGGCGTCCTTGTCTCGATATCGGGCGGCATGGACATGACGCTGTTCGAGGTCGATGAAGCGGCTACCCGCATCCGCGAGGAGGTCGACAACGATGCCGACATCATCGTCGGCGCCATCTTCGACAAGGCACTCGCCGGAAAATTCAGGGTGTCGGTCGTCGCCACCGGCTTGCGGCGTGGCCTGGAGATTCCACTGCTGGCGGAACCGGAAGTTCGAATGAACTGAACGCGTATCGCGTGCGGCTCGCTCAGCCGATTGCCAGCCTCTCCTCACCAGGGCCGCGCGCCGTCGATGACTTCCATGGCGCGTGCAGCGAAATGGCCGGCCAGCGGTGCCACATCCGCCGCATCGGCCGCAACCGCGCTGCCGGCCAGCACGCGGTCGGCGATGCCGACGAAGATCACCGCAAAGCGGAACATGGCAAACACCAGATGGAACCGTTGCAGCGGCGCCGTCGGCACGGCGTGGGCGAAGTAATGATCGAGGAATTCGCGTTGTGTCGGAATCCCCAGCGCGGCCTGATCGAGGCCGAGGATGCCGCCATATTCGTCAGGCGAGGAATGCCAGGGCATCGAGCAGAAGCCGAGATCGGCAAGCGGATTGCCAAGCGTCGATAACTCCCAGTCGAGTATGCCGATCACTTCGGGCCGCTCGGGATGGAAGATGAGATTGCCGAAACGGAAGTCGCCATGCGCGATCGAGACGTGGCCGTCATCTGGCGGAAGATGTCGCGGCAGCCATTCGGCGACGGCTTCGAGCGCGGTGATGCGCTCGCTCGGCGATTCCCGCAACTGTCTGGTCCAGCGCGCGATCTGTCGCTCAAAATAGTTCCCGGGACGGCCATAATCGCCGAGCCCGACTTCTTCCGGCCGGACTGCGTGCAGCTTTGCCAGCGCCTCGGCCATGCCGAAATAGATGCCGCGCCGCTCGTCCGGCGCCAGTCCCGGCAACGCACCATCGTGGAACACCCGGCCGTCGAGCCGCTGCATCAGATAGAACGGCGTGCCAAGCGGCTCGTCGCCGTCGTGAAAGAGCACCGGCCGCGGCACCGGCACCTCTGTCTCCGCGAGCGCTTCGATCACCCTGTATTCGCGATCGACGGCATGAGCGCCGCGCAGGATCGGTCCCGGAGGTTTCTTGCGCAGCACCATGCGGCGGCCGCCATAGTCGACGAAATAGGTCGGATTGGATTGGCCGCCGACGATCCGCTCAAGCGACATCTGGCCATCGCCAAAATGCGCTCTCAGAAAATCCTCCAGGCGCGTTGGATCGAAATCCGTCCTCATTGCCGGCTCAGCCGTTCCCGCTGCGACCTGTGTCATCTTGCGTGCCGGCTTCGACATGCCAGCGCCAGAAGCCTGTACCTTCCTCGTTGAGGAAGCGATTGAGCACCATCTTGTGAACCTCGTCGGCGCCGTCGACCAGGCGAGCCTGGCGGGCATAGCGGTAGATCCATTCGAGCACAGTGTCTTTCGAATAGCCGCGGGCGCCGTTGATCTGGATCGCCACGTCGGCGGCGTCATGCAGCACATTGGCGACCTGGATCTTGGCCATGGAAACCTCCTTGCGGGCAAAGCCACCGCGATCGAGCTCCCAGGCCGCCTTCATCACCAGCAAGCGACCGATCTCGATGCGCATGGCAAGGTCGCCGAGCAACAGCTGGATACTCTCGCGGTCGGCCAAAAGCTGCCCGAAGCCGCTACGCTCGGCGGCATAAGCGCGCGCGATTTCGACGCAGCGCTTGGAAAGGCCGAGCCAGCGCATGCAATGGGTGAGCCGCGCCGGACCGAGCCGGACCTGGGTAACCCTGAGGCCGCTGCCTTCGCCGGCAAGCACGTCCTCGACCGGGATTTCAAGCCCGTCGAATTCCAGCTCGCAATGGCCGCCATGTTCTTCCGGTCCCATGATCTCGATGCGCCGCAGGATCCGCCAGCCCGGCTGGTCCTTGTGGAACAGCAAGGCCGAAAGGCCGTGACGCGGATCGTCCGAGGTGCGTGCGACAAGGATGAAATGGCTCGCCTCTTGCGCCCCGGTGATAAACCATTTGCGGCCGCTGACGACATATCTGTCGCCGCGCCGCTCGGCTCTGGTCATGATCATCGACGGGTCCGACCCGCCGCCCGGATGCGGTTCCGTCATTGCGAAAGCCGAGCGCACCTTGCCATCGACGATCGGCTTCAGCCATCTCTGTTTCTGCTCCGGCGTCCCCAACCGTTCCAGCACCATCATGTTGCCGTCGTCGGGAGCCGCGGAATTGAACACGACCGGACCGAAGATCGAGCGGTTCATCGCCTCATAGCAGACAGCTATATCCACCTTGGAAAGGCCCGCCCCGCCAGTCTCGGGTTTCAACTGCAGGCACCACAGGCCAGCCGCCTTCGCCTTTGGCCGCAGCGTTTCGAGCAGCGGCAGCGCGATGTTGCCATGGCCGTCATAGGAAGCCTTGTCTGCCTCGAGCGGCAGGATTTCGCGCTCGACGAAATCGGCGATCCGGCTGCGGAAGGCCTCGGTGCGGACGGGGATGTCGAAATTCATGGCGCTCACAACGATGAAACGAGATGCCGCCATCGATCTCGATGGTCGAAACGGTAGTGTAGCTGCCGGCATCGAATGTGAGCAACGGCAATGGCGATACCAGCCTGTGAGCTGCCGATACCGGTCGACTTCCAGGATCAGGCTTACTCAGTTTCGTTTTGCCACGTCCGCGACGCTTTGCGGCGTAATGTCGGGACTGGTCCCGCCCCACTTGACGCGCAAGTAATTGCCGAGATCCACGACTTCCTGGTCGGTCAGCAGTTCACGAAAGCCCGGCATGTCCTGCCGCGCTTCGCCGTGCGGATAGATGCGAGCCGGAAGGCCGTCCAGCACGATTACCAGCAAATTGTGGGCGCTCGGCAGGCGCAGCGACACATTGGTGGTCACTGCCGGCGCGACATGCGGCGTGCCTTCGCCGTTCAGGCCATGACAGCCGGAACAGGCCTCGACATAGACGCGTCGGCCGGCGGCAGCCTCGGTCGCGGCAGACGGCTTGCCGGGTTCGGGTGCGGACGCCGCCTCGCCGATCAGATAGGTCGCCATCGCCTTGGCGTCCGCCTCGTCCAGATGCCGTGTCGAATTGTGCACCACGTCGAACATGCCGAAGCTCATCACCCCCTCCGGCCCAAGCCCGGCGCGCATGTAAGCGGCGAGACCGTCGCGGTCGAAGCCGAACCGCGCCAGACTGGCCGTGGTGATGTCCGGTGCGTCGACATTGTCGATCCGCGCGCCCTGGAGATATCGGCTCGGGATCGTGGCCATGGTGAAATCGCGTGGCGTGTGGCATTCGCCGCAATGGCCGAGTGCATCAACCAGATAGCGTCCGCGATGCCAGTCCTGCGATTTGGCCGCGTCCTCGGCAACCGTTCGGGAGGGAAGATTAATCAGGTTCCAGAAGGTCATGAACCGGCGGACATAGGGGAACGGAAAGCTGCCCGCCCGATTCGCCTGCCGGATCGGCTCGCGTGTCATCAGGAAGGCGTAGATCGCATCGACATCTGCCTCCGTGAGCCGCCGATAGGACGTATAGGGCATGGCCGGATAAAGATGCCGGCCATGCGCCCCGAGGCCGTCGCGGACGGCGCGATGGAAGTCGGCCCGGGTCCAGGCGCCGATGCCGGTCTCTTTGTTCGGCGAAAATGTTGGAGGCGTAGAGCGTGCCGAAGGGCATGGCAAAGGCGAGACCGCCGGCGAAGGGCGCGCCGCCCGGCGCCGTATGACAGGCGGCGCAATCGGCCGCCTGGGCAAGATACCGGCCCTGCGGAGCCAATTTTTGCATCTCCTCGGCTGACAACGGCCTATCGACCACCGCGCTGACGGCGCTCTTTTCGAACAGGCCGAGGAAGACCGCCAGCGCTGCGATCACAGTGACCGCCAGACCGAGAATTAGAAAGCGCGGCAGGCGGAATATCCAGGGGCGCCTCATCATCGCGCCTCAGCCCTGTACCAGCCCGGGCGTGCTCAGGATCACGTCACGAACGGCCTCGTAATAGCGGACATAACCGGTGCAACGGCAGATATGCGGCGCAAGCGCCTGCTCGATCGGTTCGGGTGTTGAACAGTTGGGCAAACTTACGCATATGTTTGATCGAGGGGCAATAATTAATTTACAAAATTAAGGAATAAATCCGTGAAGCTCAAGGGTGACCCGAGCACGACCCGGGCGATGAACCGGAGACTGATCCTCAATCTCTTGCGGCAGGAGGGTCCGCGCAGCCGGGCCGACATAGCGTCCGTTACCGGCCTCAGTCCGGCGGCCGTCACCTTCGTCGTGGCGGACCTCATCGAGGATGGCCTGCTGATCGAGGGCAAGACAGTCGTGGGCTCGGCCGGGCGCCGCCCTATCCCGGTGGATATCAACTACGCAAACGGCCTCGCCATAGGTTTCAAGCTGATGGTCGGGTCGGTCGAATGCGTGGTCACCGATCTTGCGACCAATCCGCTGGGTTCCATGCGCGTCAAGCTCTCGGACAGCGATCCCGATCGTATTACAAAGGCGTTGGCCAAGGCGGTGCCGGAGCTGATTGCGATTGTCGATCGGCCCGGCGCCAAGCTTGCCGGGATCGGCGTTTCAATGCCTGGCGTTATAGACAACCAGAAGGCCGTGTGTATCCGCAGCAATCGCTACAACTGGGACAACGTTCCCCTTGGCCCGATGCTGGCCGAACGGGTGGACGTCCCCGTGTGGCTTGAGGACGACACCAATGCCTATGCCATTGCCCAGCAACTCTTCGGCCTCGGACGCCAGCACCGCAATATGGCGGTGCTGGCGATCGGTGTCGGGATCGGCTGTGCGCTCGTCTTCGAAGGCAAACTCTATCGCGGCGCGAACGGCGCTGCCGGCAAATTCGGTCACACCTCCTATGAGGAGAACGGCCGCCTTTGCGAGTGCGGAAAACGCGGCTGCCTGATGGCCTATTACGCCGAGCCGGCGATCCTGCGCACCTGGCGCGAAGCCACCGGGCACGACGAAGCGGATTGCAAAGCGACCCTTATGGCAGCCTTGGCAGACCGCGAACCGCGAGCCGTCGCCATTCTCGAAGAAGCCGGACGTGGCATCGGCCGGCATCTCGCCAATCTTGTCAACATCACCGACCCGGAGGTCATTGTTGTCGGCGGTGAAGCGGTATCGTTTGGCGACGCGCTGTTTGGCCCGATGCGGGTGATGCTCGGGCAAAACACCTTTCGACAAGCACCGCCAATGCTGCTGGGCTGGGAGGACAATTCCTGGGCAAGAGGGGCGGCTGCACTGGTGACGCAGAAGCTCTTCGATTTCGAGACATCGGCCGGCAACGCCGCGCCGCTTTCAAAGCGGGCTTTATGGTCGGCATAGGCGAGTGAAATAGACAGCCCTGCGCGCTCCGCGCGCCCAGGCCGGCAGCCAATCGCCATGCGCAACCAGCAAATCATCGACCAGCGACCATATCTGGTCGAGGTCGAGCTCAGCCGCCGTGTGCGGGTCCATCATCGCCGCGTGATAGATGTGCTCGCGGTTCTCGGTCATCAGCGCCTGGACCGTCAGCTCCTGGACGTTGATATTGGTGCGGATTAGCGCAGTAAGCTGCACCGGCAGGTCGCCGATGAAGGTGGGTTGAATGCCGGAGGCGTCGACGAGGCACGGCACCTCGGCCGCGCAATTATATGGCAATGACGTGATGCAGCCATTGTTGCGGGCATTGCCGTAGATCACCGACGGCTCGCCGGTCCAGACCGAATTCATGATCGAGGACGCATATTCCTTCGACTGCTCCACTTCGATCTTGTCAGCCGAGCGATAGGCTTCCGCTTGCCCCTTCCAGCGTTCGATCTGCTCGATGCAGCGCTTCGGATACTCGTCGAGCGGGATACCGAATTTCTCGATCAGATCTTCGCGCCCGTCCTTGATGAAATAGGGCGTGTATTCCGCGAAATGTTCGGAGCTTTCAGTGACGAAGTAACCGAGGCGCTTCAGCATCTCGTAGCGCACCTTGTTCGGGCAGCGCGGGTTCCACCCCGGCTTCGGCGCCCGCCCTTCGCTATAGGCGCGCAGCAGATCCGGATAGAGGTTGCGATAGGTGCCGTCCGGCTGGCGATGCTCGAACTTCAGGTAGAAGGCCATGTGATTGATGCCGGCCGAGCGATAGCGAATCTCCTCGTAGGGAATGTCGAGATCATGCGCCAGCTCCATTGCCGTGCCTTGCACCGAATGGCAGAGGCCGACCTGCTTGATGTCGGGGTATTTCTCCGCGATCGCCCAGGTGTTGATCGCCATCGGGTTGACATATTGCAGCATAATAGCCTGCGGGCAGACCGCGAGCATGTCTTCGCAGATCTTCCACAGATGCGGCACGGTTCTCAAGCCTCGCATGATGCCGCCGACGCCGAGCGTATCGGCGATGGTCTGGCGCAGCCCGTATTTCTTCGGAACTTCGAAGTCGGTGACCGTGCAGGGCTCGTAGCCGCCGATCTGGAAGGCGACGACGACGAAATCGGCGCCCGCCAGCGCCTTGCGCTGGTCCGAATAGGTTTCGGCTTTGGCCTTTACGCCAAGCGTCGAGATCAACTTGCCGACGACGATTGCACTTTCTTCAAGTCTTTGCGGATTGATGTCCATCAGTGCGATCGTCGCGCCGGATAAAGCCGGACGCTGCAATATGTCACCAACGATGTTCCTCATGAACACCGTCGAGCCAGCTCCGATGAAAGCGACCTTGGGATTTCTTGCCACAATAACCTCCGGCATAACAATCAGGCTACCTCGAAAGCGGCTTTGACCAGCCGTTCGGTGTAAGCGGTTTTGGGATGGGACAGGACTTCGTCGACAGGCCCCTCTTCGACGATCCGGCCGTGCTGCATGACGATGACGCGATGGCACAGCGCCCGCACGACTTTGAGATCGTGCGAGATGAAGATGTAGCTCAGGCCCCGTTCGCGCTGCAGCTTGCGCAGCAGTTCGATGATCTGCGCCTGGACCGAGAGATCCAGCGCCGATGTCGGCTCGTCGAGTACGATGAATTCCGGTTCGAGCGCGACGGCGCGGGCAATCGCAATACGCTGGCGCTGGCCGCCGGAAAACTCGTGCGGGAAGCGCGACAGGATATCGCCCGGCATGCCGGCGCTGATCAGTGCCTCGCGCACCCGCTCGATCCGATCGTTCCTCGTGGCGCCGATGCGGTTGACGACAAGCCCTTCCTCGATGATCTGGCCGATCGTCATGCGCGGGTTGAGCGACGAGAACGGGTCCTGGAAGACGACCTGCATGCGCGACCGCAGCGGCCGCATCTGCGCCCGCGAACAGCCATGGATCGGCTGGCCATCGAAATAGATCTCGCCGCTGTCCGTGGTGTTGAGCCTGAGCAACGCCTCGCCGAACGTGGTCTTGCCCGATCCGGATTCGCCGACGAGGCCCAGCGTCTCGTGCCGCCGGAGGGTCAGGCCGAGGCTGTCGACGGCGACAAGTTCGCGCAGATCCGGCTTCATGAACGTGCCGTGCCGCAGCATGAAGGAGACGCGCACACCCTTGGCCTCAAGAATGACGTCGGCGCCTTCCGGCAACGGATTTGCCTGGCCGCGCGGCTCGGAGGCAAGCAGGTGGCATGTGTAGGGATGCTGCGGATTGGCGAACAGCTTCTCCGTCACATTGTGCTCGCGCATCTCCCCATGCTGCATGACGTAGACATAGTCGGAGAACTGCCGCACCACGGTCAGGTCGTGCGTGATCAGGATCACCGCCATGCGCAGTTTCTTCTGCAGGTTGCGGATGAGATTGAGGATTTGCGCCTGAACCGTCACGTCGAGCGCCGTCGTCGGCTCATCGGCGATCAGCACGTCCGGATCGTTGGCCAGCGCCATGGCGATCATCACACGCTGGCGCTGACCGCCGGAAAGCTGGTGCGGATACTGCTTCAGCCGCGCCTGGGGCTCAGGAATTTGCACCTGCTGCAGCAGCTCGAGCGCCCTTGCCTCGGCCTGCCTGCGGCTCATCTTGCGATGCACCCGTATCGCCTCGACGATCTGGCTGCCGATCGTGTAGATCGGGTTGAGCGAACTCATCGGCTCCTGGAAGATCATCGAGATGCGGTCGCCGCGCAGTTTGCGCCGGGCACGCTCGGAAAATTTCAGGATGTTCGCCCCATTGTATTCGACGGTCGATTTCGGCGACACGACCGCACGCTTCGACAACAGTCCCATGACGGTGCGCGCCGTCACCGACTTGCCCGATCCGGACTCGCCGACAATGGCGATCGTCTCGCCGCGATAGAGCTGGAAGGAGATGTCCTTGACCGCTTCCACCATGCCGTGCTCGACCTTGAAATCGACGGCGATGTTGCGGGCATCGATGACCGGGTTTTCCGAACGTCCATCATGGTCGAGCCGGACAGGCGGTGCGAAAGATTTGACGAGCGCGTGTTGCATCATGTCACGTCAATAAGGATCGACTGCATCGCGCAGTCCGTCGCCAAGCGCGTTGAACGCGAAGACGGTGACAAGCACGAAGCCGACCGGCGAGAGGATCCAGGGATAGGTGCCAATGACCGAATAGGTGGCGGTGTCTTGCAGCATCAGCCCCCAGGAGATCAGTGGCGGCTTCACCGCGAAGCCGAGAAAACCGAGGAAGGATTCGAGCAGGACGACACTGGGGATCGCCAATGTGACGGCAACGATCACGTGGCTCATCACGTTTGGGAAAATGTGCTGCATGATGATGCGGCCATCCGTGGCGCCGACCGCCATCGCCGCACGGACGTAGTCGATTCGCGCCAGCGCCAGGGTCTTGCCGCGCACCTCGCGCGACATCTGCGCCCAGCCAAGCGCCGACATGACGACGATCACGAAGGCCAGGAAGACATTTGTCGGCGCCGTCACCGGAACCAGCGACGTTAGCGCCAGATAAAGCGGCAATTGCGGAAATGCGAGCACCAGTTCGACGAAGCGCTGGACCCAGACATCGAATGTGCCGCCGAAATAACCCGACACCATGCCGACCGTCGTGCCGATCACGGTGACGATGAAAACCACGGTCAATGCGATCATCAACGAGATGCGCGAACCATAAATCGCACGAGCCAGCACATCGCGGCCGAATTTGTCGGTGCCAAGGAAGTGCACCGGCTGGCCGTCGGTCGAGCCGAAGAAGTGCCGGTTCGCGGGAAGCAGGCCGAGCAGTCTGTACTCCGCTCCCTTGACGAAGAAGCCGAGCAGCCGCGGATGGTCGTAGTCCGGCCCGACGACGGGTTGGAAGGTAACCGGGTCGAGGTCTTCCGAATCCGCCAGGGCATAGACGCGTGGCTGGAAGACGAAGTTGCCGTCCTTGTCATGGAAGCTCGTCATCTGCGGCGGGGCGAAGCCGACATCGGTCACCTTGGGATCCATCGGTGCGAAGAAGTCGGCAAACACCGCCAGCAGCACCAGAAACGCGACCAGGATGAGCCCGGCCATGCCGGTCCAGGACCGTTTCAGGCGGCGCCAGACGAGTGCGATGTAGCTCTCATTGCCGCGCGGCTTGATCTTGGCCGGCTCCTCGGCAAGTGGCGGCAGCGAGGGCTCGAACACAAGCATCTCAGGACCCTGCATATTGGCGCACACGCGGATCGAGCATGACGAGCAGCATGTCGGCGATGATGTTGCCGACGATCAGCGTCGCCGACAGCACCATCATGAAGGTCGCCGTGACATAGACGTCGCCAACCGCCATCGAACCGACGATCGCCGGGCCGACGGTCGGCAGGGCAAAGATGATCGCAGTCTCGATCTCGCCGGTCAGCATATAGGGCAGCACCACGCCCTGATACATGACCAGCGGATGCAGCGCATTGGGCACCGCATGGCGCATCACGACCGCACCACCGCTGAGACCCTTGGCGCGAGCGGTTTCGACATATTGCGCGTTCAGCGTGTCGAGCAAATTGCCGCGCATCACCCGCATGTTGTAGGCGAGCCCGCCAAAGGTGGCGATGGCGACAACCGGCCAGACATGCCGGACGAGATCGACGAACTTCGCCCAGGACCACGGCGCCCCGCCAAATTGCGGCGAAAAGAAGCTGCCGATCTCGGACACATTGAACTGGAAGACCAGCAGGTAGACGATGATCAGCGCCATCAGGAAGCGCGGCACCGTCATGCCGAGGAAGGAAATCGCTGACAGCGTACTGTCGATCCAGCTGTACTGTCTGGTCGCCGCCCAGATGCCAAAGCCGATGCCCAGCACCGAAGCCAAGAGATGGCAGACAAGCGCAAGCAGCAGCGTGCGCGGCAGCCGCTCGCCCACCACGTCGGCGACGGGCTTGTTGTAATACAGGCTGTAGCCGAAGTCGCCGCGGGTGACGATGCCGGCGATCCAGTTCAGGTATTGGAGCGGAACCGGCTTATCGAGGCCATGCTCCACGCTATAAGCCTTCGCCTGCGCATCGGCCTCGGCAAAGGAGGCTCCACCCTGGTTGATGAGCTGCAAGCGGATGTAGTCGGCATAGTTGCCCGGCGGGGCCTGGATGATCGCGAAGGTAACCACGCTCAAAATGGCGAGAACCGGTAATGCGGATGCTATGCGCATAAGCAGAAATCGCAGCATCGGCCGTTTCTCTCCTCGCTCGGTTTCAGTTATCCCCTTGCCGCTGGCTTTGTCCCGGCCGCGCCAGCAGCGCGGCCGGGAATTTTCAAGTCAGGGGAGGAAACTCAGTTCGTCGGACCCTTGTCGCCGGGCTTTCCGGGAAGCTGTTCGGGGAACAGTTCATATTTCTGCTGCTTGTCGACAGCGACCCAGACCCTTTCACGAATGATCGAATCTTCGGCCCAGTTGAACATGAAGATCGGCGTTCCCTGCGGGATATTGGAGAAGCGGTTGTTGATGATCAGCGCGCCAGGATATTCGGTCAGCCCGACGGTATAGACGTGTTGCGTCGAGATCTTCTGGAACTGCTTCATCAGGCTGGCGCGCTCGTCGTTGTCCTGCGCCGAGACGAACTTGTTGACGATGTCGACGAGGTCCTTCTCGAACGGCATCAGATCGACCTGGCCGTTTTCCGGAGCGCGATGGTTCCAGCTTGTGCGTGGGCCGATCGGCGCCAGTTGCTCGGTGTTCTGTACGACCGAGGTGAGCTCCTCATCATTGCGCCTGACCATCCAATCGAAACGGCCAGAATACATGGACGCGTCGCGCTGGACGCCGTTCAACCCGTTCAGGACAACGCGAAGACCTAGCCTCTCCATCTGGCCGACGACGCCCTCCGCGAGGCTCTTGTCGGTGGTGTAGTCATTGTTGACGAGCATCACGATCTCGACATTCTTTCCGCCGGCGGTGCCGGCAGGAAAATTGACGAAGCCGTCGCCGTCGCTGTCCTTCAGGCCTGCCTTGGCGAGTTCCGCCTTGGCGCCTTCGAGATCGAAGGGGTAGTAGACCGTCGACTTCCGGTCGTAGAAGCTCGTACCCGAGGAGAAGCCGCCCGGATAGATGGCGTTGAACGGACCCTTGACCAGCGAGTCGCCGAGCGCCTTGCGGTCGAGCGCCATGGTAACGCCCTTGCGGAAATCCTCGTTGCGGTTCAGCTCGCGAACCGCCTGCCCACGCTCGTCGGGATTGCCCCAGCCGTTGGCGGAGAAGTTCATCCGCAGATTATAGCCGATCAGCCGCGGACCGAAGGCAAGCCGGGCCGGCGCGTCCTTTTGCGCCGCCCGCTTCAGCGAGGCGACGAAATTCTCCGGCTGCTCCAGATTGGAGATGTCGGCCGCCCCCGACACCGCCTGAACGTCGCGGTCGGCCCAGGTCGATAATTTGTAGTGCAGTTCATTGAGATACGGCAGTTGGTTGCCCTTCTCGTCGACCTTCCAATAGTACGGATTACGGCGCATGACGATGATGTCGTCGGGGCGGTATGCCACCGGCACCCAGGCACCCATCACGGGCATGTTCATATATTCCGGCGGGAACGCGTTCTTGAACTGCTCGTAAGTGTTCTTCGAGTATTTCGGATGCTGCGGCTTGAGGATGTGCGACGGTCCGGGGCAGAACTTGCCGTAAGCCATGGCGTAGAGGTGTTGCTTCGGAAAGGCGTCCTTGAAGGTCCACTCGACGGTGTAGTCGTCGATTTTCTTCAGCGTCGTGCCGACGCCGAAGGTCTCCTGCGTGGCGCCGTTCAGCGGCGAGACATTGGGGTCGATCACCTCGTCGTCCCAGTAGAACATCACATCGTCGGCGTTGAACGGAACGCCGTCCGACCATTTCGCGCCCTCGACCAGATGCATCGTCAGCGTGTGGCCGTCCTTCGACCAGTCCCAGCCCCTGGCGAGGTTCGGCAGCGGCTCGGTGTCCTTGGCTTCGACCTGGAAAAGCGGGGCCGTTCGCGTAAGGCATTCGGAGAGGCCGATGTCGATGCCGCCCCAGCCTTGCGTCTGCCCCGCGCCGTAGTTCCAGCCCTCCGGCCGGCCGCCGATGACATGGCGCATCGTGTCACCGTAGACGCCGACGCCGTCCGGCATGTTGCCGGTCTTGAAGACCAGCGGCTCCTTCGGGAGCCGGTCCTTGACCGGCGGCAGCTTGCCTTGCTTGACGTATTTGTCGGTGACCCAATCGGGTTCGTGGTATTCTGGAAGTGCCTTGAACTCCAGGATGGAGTCGCGCGCGACATATTTGATCTTTCCCTCGGCGGGAAATTGCGCGGGCACCGGCGGCACGGTCGGCTCGGATGCATATGCGCTCAGCGCCGAGGCCGAGACGCCAAGCGCCAGCCCTGCGAGAATGCCAATGTTTCGAAAATTCCTCATCGTCTCTCCTCCCTGTTGTTCAGGAGCGCGTTGACGCCGCTCCATTTCTCCTCGAACGCTATGCAGACGGTGCGGCGCCGAAAATCCCTCCGAAACTTTACCGCAATCCGTCCCGATGAAATTCAGACGGCCTGCTTGAGAGCCGTTTTTTCCGCACGCAATTCCTCGATCGAACGGACGTCGCGCCGTGCCGCACCGGCCCATTCTCGGGTCTTGACCCTGGATTTCGAAAGCCGTTCCTTCGCGGCCGGCACCGCATCGGCATATTGCGGCAGCCAGCGGGCCTGGGCGACGACCATCTCGTCCACCATTTGCCAAACCTCTTCCGGGGTCGAAACCGCGCCGACCAGTGGGTCGTGCAGGACCGCGAGCTTCAGCAGGTCGATATCGCCGGAGATTGCCGCATGAACCGACATGCGCTGGACGTTGATCGAGGAAATGCAAGTGGCGGCGCAGGCCTCCGGCAGCGCGATGCCGGCGGCCATGTTGATGCCGAAGCGGTCGACGAAGCCGGGCGACTCGATGATCGCATCCTGCGGCAGGTTGGTGATGATGCCATTGTTCTTGACGTTGAAATGGCCGCGATAAACGCGATTCGTCTCCAGCGCCTCGAGAATGTGGCTGGCGTGCTCGTTGGAGCGCTTCGCGGGGTCGATCGGCCTCGCGGCGGATTCCAGAAATTGCGGGAACTCGGTTTCGAACCAGTTGCGCGTTTCGGTCGAATAACGAAGGTAGCCGCCGGTCTCGCCGTGGATCCAGTCGGACATGTCGATCCAGCGGGTGATTTCGTCCGGCCGCTTGCGGTACCAGGGCAGGTATTCGGAAAGATGGCCGTTGCTTTCGGTCGAATAGACGCCGAAGCGCTTCAGGACGTCGATGCGCAGCTTTTCCTGCTGCGAATAGACCGGATGCGCCTCGAAGGCGGCTACCAGCTCGTCCTTGCCGATCTTGCGGCCGTTGAGACGCAGGTCGATGAACCAGGTCTGGTGATTGATGCCGGAGCAGATGTAGTCGAGCTCGGTGCGCGACTTGGCGCCGAGCACCTCGGCGATCTGGTCGGCGCCGTGCTGGACACCGTGGCAGAGGCCGACAGTATCGACCTTGCCGTATTCGATCGCCGCCCAGGTGTTCATGGCCATCGGGTTGGCGTAGTTCAGGAATTTCGCGCCGGGCTCGGCGACTTCGAGGATATCCTTGCAGAAATCGAGGATTACCGGGATATTGCGCTGGCCGTAAAGAATGCCGCCGGCGCAGATTGTGTCGCCGACACACTGGTCGATGCCATATTTCAACGGAATGCGTATGTCGTCGGCATAGGCTTCGAGACCGCCGACGCGAACGCAGCTGATGACGTAGCGGGCACCCTCGAGGGCAGCACGACGGTCGGTCGTTGCCGTAACCTTGGTCGGCAGCCTGTTGAATTCGACGACCCTGTCGAGGATCGACTTGATCATCTGGAGGTTGTGCTCGCTGAGATCGGTCAGCGCGAATTCGACATCCCTGAATTCAGGAACGCATAGAATGTCTGTGAACAGCTTCTTGGTGAACCCGACGCTTCCCGCACCGATGATAGCGATCTTGAAACTCATCAGTCTCACCTCGACCTGATCGAATGTAAGGGCAAAGGCGGTGAAAAGAGGCCTGGCCCACCTGCCCTGGCATGCAGGCTGGAATCCGGCACTTCCTCCCGTCCGCTCTTTGACCGCAGTTTCTTTTGCTTTTCTCAGGGGATTATGCGCCTAATTCAGCAAGGGACCAGAGAAGGATTATGCTTTCAGGGGTAATTTTGTGCTGCGGAACTTGATCGACACCGGGCCGGCGGGCAGGACGGTATCGCTGCCGCGCGGCCGCCAGCGCCTGCACACCATGCCGACAAGCACCGGCTATGAAGTGCGCGAAAACGAGGTCTACGACTGGGATGGGCGCAAGCGCGGCCAGACGCCGTTTACGGTACTCCAGCATACGATCAGCGGTACCGGCCAATTGCGCTATGAGAACCGCAACTACCGCCTGCAAAAGGGCGATACGTTGCTGGTTCTCGTGCCGCACAACCATCGTTACTGGCTGGCCAAGGGGGACCGCTGGGAATATTTCTGGATATCAATGAACGGCGAGGAGGCGCTGCGCATCCACAAGTCGATCCTTGCCGCCGTCGGTCCGGTGCTACGGCTGCAGCCATCGACGATCGATCATCTCGCCGATTGCAGCGTGCGCCTGATCACGGGAGCGGTCTCGTCTGGAGCCGCCTCGGCCGTCGCCTATGAAGCAGCCATGGCGCTCTACGACGATGTCTTCGGCTCGCATGCCGTCACCGACGAAAAGAGCGCCATGCAACCGGTCATCGACCACGTCAAGGCCAATCTCGACAGGCCGCTCCGTGTTGCCGATCTGGCCGAAATCAGCGGGCTGAGCCGTGCGCATTTCTCGCGCTGCTTCGCCGAGAGTGAGGGTCTTCCACCTGCCGAATTCGTGCTGCAGCAGCGACTGCAGCGCGCGGCGAAGTTGCTGACGAAAGCCGATTTCCTGCCGGTGAAGGAGGTCGCCATCATGTGCGGCTTTGAGGATGCCAATTATTTTTCGAAGGTCTTCCGCCGCCTCTACGGCATCAACCCGACGCAATTCCGCACCAACGGAATGTACGCCAGCATGGGACCGCCCCGATAGCTTTGGCGCCGCGCTTGGCGTCGGGTGCGGGAACGCTTTTGCTTCCCCTTGGTTTAAGACAGGAGTGCCTGTTCGCCGCCGCTGGCAACGCCATGATCGGCGCTCGCCGCGGAGATCAAGCCGTAACTCTCGGGTAAGAACAGACTTCAGGGAGTGATCGATGAACAATCCCGATCCGAACGACCCGAATCCGCTGCCGGACAATCCCAATCCGGAGCCAGCTCGGCCGCCCACCCCGCCGGAGACTCCGCCGGGTGAACCTCCAGGCGTACCGCCGCCTTCGCCTGATCCTGTTCCGTCGCCGGACCAGGAGCCGATTGAGATTCCTCCCGGCACCCCGTCCGAAATTCCTTCGGAACCGACCTTTCCCGGGCCGACCGCCTGAAGGGCGGTCGGGGTGGAGGATGGCAGGGTGATCTCGGCGAAGCGCTCGAAACGGGTCTTGCCATGGAACGTTTTGCGCTGGCGCTCATTCACCCTTCCATCATGCAATTCGGCGGCGGACCCTGCAACCAAAGGAGGTTAAAGTGAAAGTTGGCAACTGCATGACAAAGGACGTCGAGATCGCCAATCCGCAGCAAACCCTGCGCGATGCGGCAGAAATGATGGCGCGCCTCGATGCCGGCGCGATGCCGGTGGGCGAGAACGACCGGCTCGTCGGCATGATAACCGATCGCGACATCGCAATCCGCGGCGTCGCCCAAGGCAAGACACCTGACGCCAAGGTGCGGGAAGTGATGAGTACCGAGGTCAGGTATTGCTTCGATGACGAAGACGCGGAGGATGTTCTGCGCCACATGGCTGACCTGAAAGTGCGCCGGTTGCCGGTGCTTAATCGCGACAAGCGCCTGGTCGGCATCGTTTCGCTGGGCGACCTCGCCACTAACAGCGAGACGGCGACAGCAGGTGAAGCGCTAAGCGGCATATCGCAACCCGGCGGCGAGCATTCGCAAACGATACACTGACGGCGCACCATCGGCCGAACCGGGCGGCATCTTCGGGCCTATGGCCCGTGACCGAGCTGCCGCCCCGGAAGACCGGATGGACACCGGCCTGCCGGCGAAACTGTTCAGAGGCTGAACTGGACGGCAAACCGACGAGGAGCAAGTCATGATTACCATGAAGGCAGTCCGTATCCACGATTTTGGTGGGCCGGAGGTTCTTTCGCTGGACGACGTTCCGTTGCCTCAGCCGCGCGACGATGAGGTCACGCTCAAGGTCTGCGCGGCAAGCGTCAATCCAGTCGACTACAAGGTTCGCGAAGGCTCGTCAGGCGCAGATCTGCCCGTCACGCTCGGCCGTGACGTATCCGGCGTGGTGGAACTGTGCGGCACGCGGGCCCATACGCTGAAGAAGGGCGATCCGCTATATGCCATGCTCGGCAACGACCGCGGCGGCAACGCCGAATATGTCGTCGTCAAGGCAACGGAGGCGGCGGCGAAGCCGCAACGCTTAAACCACGCCGAAGCCGCCGCCGTGCCGCTTGCGGGCCTTACCGCGTGGCAAGGCCTTTTCGATCACGGCGGCCTCAAATCCGGGCAGCGGGTCCTCATCCATGGTGGCGCCGGCGGCGTCGGTCATCTGGCGGTGCAGTTTGCAAAGGCTGCGGGCGCCTTCGTCGCGACGACCGTTTCCGCGCAGGATTTCAATTTCGTCCGCGCGCTTGGCGCCGACCAGGCGGTCGACTACAAGAACCAGCGTTTCGAGGAGGTCGTCGAAGACGTCGACGTTGTCTTCGACCTTGTAGCGGGTGAAACACAGGACCGCTCGTGGGACGTGCTCAAACCCGGCGGGACGCTCGTCTCGACGCTTTCCGAACCGTCGGCGGAAAAGGCCCGCCAGCATCGGGCTCGCGGCGTCTCCTATCTGACCAAGCCGAACGCAGCACAGCTTGCCGAAATCAGCCGCCTCATCGACGCCGGGAAGGTCAGGCCGTTCGTGCAGGCAATCTATCCTCTCGAGGACGTCGCCAAAGCCGAGGAACGGCTCGAGAAGCAGCATACGCGCGGCAAGATCGTGCTTCAGGTGGCCGCCTAGCGGACGCAGGCCGTTTCTCCTGTTCAGAAGCCCGGCGGCCGAGAGTTTGACACAGGACGGCGCGCCGGGCCTGGCCGGCTTAGACAGGCGCCGGCCGAAGCAGCATGTCGGGTTTGCCGGAATACGCAAATCAAACAAATCAGGGAGATGCAACGGAATGTGAGGCACCTCGCGCCGGCACCGGCGCACGGGCCGCTGTCAGTGAAATGCGAAGCGAAGGGCGCAGCGTTTACCGACAGGCGGGTTAGGTTCCTACGGCCCGCAAGCCGCAAAAAACCGCTTCAATCTGTCGGACAGCGGCGATAGGCTCGAACCATGTCTCAATCTGCCAATCCGATCTCCATTGCCCGTCGCGACCAGATGTTTCCCGCGCTGGCTGAACCTGACCTGGACCGCATGGGCCGTTTCGGCGAAGCCGTGTCCTATGCTGCAGGCGAACAGATCGTCAAAGCCGGTGAGCTGGCGCCCGGTCTGATCGTGGTCCTGTCCGGCAAAGTGGATATAATCCAGGGCGGCAGCTTCGGCCGGCGCGAAACGATCGTCACGCACGGTGCGGGCAATTTCGTTGGCGAGCTGGCGCAGCTTTCAGCCCGGCCCTCACTGGTGGATGTGGAGGCGGTCGAGCCGGTCGAGGCGCTCGTCATCGCCTCGCAAAGGCTGCGGGACCTGATGGTACAGGAAGCAAACCTCGGCGAGCGCATCATGCGGGCGCTGATCCTGCGCCGTGTCGGCCTGCTCGAGAGCGGCACAGCCGGACCGATCATTGTCGGACCGGTCGACAGCGGTGACGTATTGCGGCTGCAAGGTTTCCTAGCCCGCAGCGGTCAGCCGCATCGGGTTCTCGATTCCGCTACCGATCCCTGCGCCAAGACGCTGATCGAACGCTTCCATGTCGATATCCACCATTTGCCGATCGTGCTCTGCCCGAACGGCAAGCTGCTGCTCAATCCCGGAGAGAACGAGCTCGCCCGCTGCATCGGCCTGGTGAGGCCGATCGACGCCGACAAGCTGTACGACGTGGCCATTGTCGGCGCCGGACCAGCCGGCCTCGCGGCGGCCGTCTATGCGGCTTCCGAAGGGCTGTCGACGATCGTGCTCGATTGCCGTGCCTTTGGTGGACAGGCGGGCGCCTCCTCGCGCATCGAGAACTATCTCGGCTTCCCGACCGGCATTTCGGGAATGGCGCTGATGGCGCGCGCTTACAATCAGGCGCAGAAATTCGGCGTCGAAATGGTGATACCGGACGAGGCGAAGCGGCTGGGCAGTGCAAGCGACACGCCGGGCGCCCATTACACGCTCGCCGTCGGCGGCGGGGAGACCGTGCGGTCACGGTCGGTGGTGATCGCCAGCGGAGCGCGCTATCGCCGCATTGATATGGCAAACCTGGCGCAATTCGAGGGAACCTCCGTGCACTATTGGGCTTCGCCGATCGAAGCCCGGCTTTGCGCCGGGCAAGAGGTGGCCCTGGTCGGCGCCGGCAATTCGGCTGGCCAGGCTGCTGTTTATCTGGCGGCGCATGTGAAGAAGGTATGGCTGCTGGCGCGCGGCAGCAGCCTGGATGCGAGCATGTCGCGCTATCTGGTGGAGCGCGTCAGGGCACAGCCGAACATCGAGGTGCTGGCTGAGACGCAGATCACGGCGCTGGAAGGCGACGACGGCAATCTTGGCAATGTACGCTGGCGCAACCGCGACACGGAGATAGCACGTCCGATCCACCATCTCTTCCTGTTCATCGGCGCCGATCCGAACACCGATTGGCTGGCGCAATGCGGCTTGGCGTTGGACGCGAAGGGCTTCGTGCGCACTGGGCCGGACATTGGCCAAGCGGGTGCGCTGGAGACGAACCGCAGCGGCGTGTTCGCCATCGGCGACGTGCGCGCTGGCTCGATCAAGCGCGTCGCCGCTGCCGTCGGTGAAGGTGCCCAGGTGGTTGCGGCGCTGCATGCATATCTCGCGCAAGGCGGCAGTCTCGCCGTGGCGCCTCAACTGGCCAGGAGCGCATGATGGCGGACGAATGCAGGCATGCCGGGGACATTCGCGACGTGACGCCGAGCGCGCTCGGCTGCGAGGAATGCCTGAAGAGCGGTTCGCAGTGGGTGCATCTGCGGCTCTGCCGCACATGCGGCCATGTCGGCTGCTGCGACGACTCGCCCAACCGTCATGCCACCAAGCATTTTCGGGCAACCGGCCATCCCGTCATCGAAGGCTACGATCCGCCGGAAGGCTGGGGATGGTGCTACATCGACGAAATCTTCCTCGACCTCGGCGACCGCGCTACGCCGCAAAACGGTCCAATACCGCGCTTCATTTGAGCTTTTTTGCCAGCGTCCCGCTAGTCCAAGGCTGCTTCGGCTTGGGCGGGGATATCGCGCCCCTCTGGTGGTGCCAATGAACGCTCGCGCATGTGCCTGACGGTCTGAAGGACACGATCGGCAAGGGATGCAAGCGCGCCCTGTGCCGTGCGCGTTCCGATGACGGATTCCAGCGTAACCGCCTGCGTTGAGAATTTGTGTTTGAACGACTCTGCACCACAGAGGAAATCGACCACGCTCAAGCCGTGATCGATCGACCACTGTACGTAATCCATCAACAGGATCACACCCGGCGACGCCCGGCCGAAATCCGGATCGAAGGTCGTTACGAAGGCCATCATCACGTCGTGCTGGACGAAGTTGATCGACACCGCGACCATTATGCCATTGCATTCCAGGACGAAGATATGCAGCACGCCGGCGTGCGCCAGCGCGTCGACGAGCGCGGCGAGTACCGGCACGCCCTCTTCGAACAGGTCGGACTCACGCATGCGCTCGGTCAGCCATTTCCGCTTCAAGGCCGCGAGGCGCTCCAGTACCGGTTGCAGCGGCTCGTCGGGGGCAAGCAGGCGAAATCTCACCTCTCCGGTTTCTTCCAGCACTTTGATGCCGCGCCGATAGTTCTGGCGCGTCTTTTTCGACTGATCCGCGAACCATGCCGCTCCGCTTTCCCATTGTCCGGCAACGCGATAGCTGACTTCCGTTCGGTGAAACGGACGAAGCCTGATGCCGCAGGAAGCTCCCGGCGTGAAAATTTTGCGGGCCGCCGCATCCGGTGAGAGACGATTGATCAGGGCAAGATCGAAGCCACCGGCATCGCAGAGTTGGCTCCATAGCTCCTGCAGCGCCGACAACGAGCAGTCCGGGGCAACGAGAATATCTCCATAGTCGGTATAGCTGCCGGCCGCCCATTCGAGAAACCGCAGCCCCCTGCGCCTGCCGATCGCCAGCGGAACGACGGCAACGAGTTTCTCGCCCTTCCACACCAGGCCGATCCGCAACGCGCGCTGGTCACGGCGTTGTACGGTACTCCACCATGCCGAAATCCAGGCATGGCTTTGAAAGATCAGCCCGTCGGTACGATGCCAAAGGTCCATCCAAGCGGCTTCGACCGCCGCCAGGCGATCCGCCGAACGGACGATTTCCAGACGCTCCGCGCCTAGGACGTCGATGGAAACAACGGTGTTCATGAAGGAGAACTGTCCTGTGGCTGCGCGACCACATTGGGCCGCCTGTGAAACAGTCGCATGACATGCCTTGTCATCTTCTTGAGCGGCAGGATGTAGAGCCCAAAGAGCGACTGATAATCGCGCACATCGCGATCGATCAGGCCAAATTTCAGGTCTTCATCAGGCTCCGGGACAAATTGCGTTCCGAACAGCCGATCCCAGAACGAAAAAAGCAGGCCGAAATTCTTGTCATAATGACGTGGGTCGATGCTGTGATGCACCTGGTGCCAGTGCGGACACAGGATGATGTTGTTCAACGGGCCGAACGAGATCTTGAGATGCGTATGGCGAACAAAATCCATCATCAGGATGTTGCGGATGACGTAGACGTTGATGCCGAAGATAGCGACCTCTACCGGATCGAGTGCAATGAGGCTCCAGATGCCGAAGCAGATGCCCGGGATGACGCCATCCCACATACGGTTCATCAGATCGTCCAGCGGATGAACCCGGTCCTTGGTGATCCCCACCATCACCTCGGCCGAATGATGCACCTTGTGCAATTCCCACAGGAACGGGAAGCGGTGCTGGGCGACGTGGTAGAGGTAGTAGGAAATATCATAGGCGACCAGCATGGTTGCGGTGAAGATGACGATCGTCATCGGTCCCGCCGGGCCGCCGAGAAGCGGCGCGTGGATGTTAAGGAGCCAGCCGATTGCCTCGCGTGTGCCGTAGCCCACCGCGACGACGAAGGTGACGCCGGCAGGAATGAGCAGGAAAGGCATCATCGCCCGTTTCGTGATCCAGAACAGGGCGTCGGCTCGCGCCGACGGGTGCAGGATGACTTCCGCCGGGAAGGCGAAGTCGAAAAAGTCCCTGAGGGACTTATGTTCGGCAGTTCGCCAGTAGGCGATCACCGCGCTGCCCAGTGCGGTGAGGAGAAGCAGGCCGAGCGTGGTCAGATTGACGTTCGAAAGCTTTTCCACAATCGCTCTGGCAAATTCGGAAAACATCGTTGCAGCGGCTCCTGGGGCGAATTGCAAAGCACGAAATCCCCGCCACACCTGCTACGCCGCCTGCAACCAGTGGCTGTTGCGGGCGCAGCGGGCAAAGCAGGCTGGATGATGCGAGACTAGCAGATCAACGGTAACGAAACCGCTAAATGTCGCAACGTAATTAATGTCGAATACGGCTGGAACTCGCCCGGCAACTCTACGTTGGCGCCGGTTTTTGCCGTTGCGGCGGGTGAATTGGGGCAAGATGGATATGGATTCCGGCTTCGCCCACTTCACCGTGCCAGGCGAGGCGTTCGGCTTGCTGCCTGGTGCCAAAACGCAGTGAAACCCAACCGCCTTGCCCCGGCATGTCACCGCCGGCGCGGATATCGAGCGCGGCATCAGGAAAGCGGATGGCCAATAGCGCCTCGTCGCCGCGCAACACCGTGACCGTGTTTTCATGCCGGTCGGTATGGAGGCCGGCGGCCAGTTGGAAGACGATCTCGGACTGATGCTTGCCGCTGAGCAGTTGGTCGGTGATGAGGATGCCATCGGCCTGGCGCGCCAAAGTGCGCTGATGCATGACGCCGAAGCGGCTTCTATACCCGTCGTGCCGGCCACACAGCCTCCAGTGCGTTCCAGGCTCGCTGTCCACCAGCGTCGCAACTGCCTTGTGCGACCAGTTGAAATTCCCAGCGATGGTGCTTTGGTTTTTACCCTCGATGTTCAGCGTGTTGTGCGCCGGCGTGGAGCGGAACCAGTCGCGCCATGCGCCTCCCGAACCGTAGAGCCAGGTGCCCGGATCGACCAGCACCGGCTCACCGTCGATGCACAGGGTGAGCGACAGCGCGTCGGCATGGCCGTGCGCCGCTATCGAGAGATAGCCGAGCGGCCCATGGTCGAACGTCAGTTCGACATCGCGGCCATTCATTGCTCCGCGCCAGACGGAGAGCCCACCTCGCGCGAATGTCTGCAAGCCATGCACCGCCGGTGCCGGGCCCGACGGCGCACCAAAGAAAAGCGAACGAAAGTCGTCGGGCCCCGGCGCGTTGCCCGGCGTCCCCAGTAAGCTTTGGATGGCGGCCGCGACGGATCGGATATAGTTCGGCTCGTCCCCCAGCTTCAGCACGCGGCCCTCATCGTCGTCGCCGAAGCGGGCGGCTTTCAGTGGCAGCCAGCCGACGAAATTGGCGAAGGCACCCAGACGCGCTTCGACAGCGGGGGGAAACGGCGTTCCCGCCTGGCGTGCCGCGGCGGCGCACAGCAAGATGAGTTCGGCGCTGAAGGCTGCGTAGGTCGGCGTTTGCTCGGCACCGGCGCCGTCGGCGAGTATCTGCTTGTGCGTCTCATTCAGGAGGGCGCCGTGGGCGATTTCGGATTCGGCCCCGAGCGCCAGGCCGACCAGATATTCGCCAGCCAATTCTGCGACGAGATGGTTGTTGGCGGAGGAATATCGCGATGGAAACCGCGGCAGCCAATAGGCGCTTGCCGCGAGTATCTCACCGGCTTTCCGCAGGGTCGCCGGGTCAAGCCGGTCGCCAACGAGGTCCAGGGTGACGATCAGGCTGATGGCTCGCAGCGCTACCTCGATGCCGGACGCCCAGCCAATGCCTCGGAACGGCGGATTGGCGGAATGCCAACTGCCGATTGCCACCTCGATGGCCCTCCGGGACCGATTGTCCTCGCTGAGGAGCAGGTGTGCAGCCAGTGGCGGCAATTGCTGCAGCCGGTTGATTTCCCAGACATATTTTATATCGCCAAGGTCGCCGCCATGGCGAAAATCGATGTCGAAAGTATGAGCCTCGGAGCCAGGCCAAAGCCTGCCGGTCACCGGATCAAGACGCCAAAGCTCAGCAGGAAACAAAACATCGGGCTCGCGCTTTGGCCATGTCCGCCCGAGTGCCGAAAACCGGCCCTGAAGCGTCTCTTGCGCGGCCGCCGCTATGGCTTGCCGTTGAGCGTCGGTCGCTGCCAGCACAGCGTGGCGAAATCCCGGCAGCACCGGGTGCAACTGCGGCGATGGATAGCGCTCCCACCCATCATCGCGGCGGCGCGACGCGATCCTTCGACGTTGCTCGCTCAGCCGGTGCAACACCTCGGCCGGTCCCATGCTGCGCAATCGGTTGATGTACCAGCCGATTCTCATGCACGCCCCGTCAACGTTTCGGTCCTTGTATACCATGCCGTCGAAAAGCTGCGCGCCGGCAATCTTCTTTCCCGTTCGTTGCGGTTAATATCTCCGGCGACCATGCGGAGAGAGCGATGAGAAAAGCGGTGTGTGTTGTTGCCTGGGTGCTCGCCTTGGTTATGGCGGCCGAGGCAGCGCCCATCCCTCTCAAGCGCGGCGTTGGCGTGCATGAGTGGCTCAACTGGTCGCCGGTGGAGAAAGACGGAACCTACGTTTGGCCGCCCTATCGCAGCGAAAAGGAGTGGCTTGCGGGAAGCAGGCCGTTCACCGATTGGCCGGCCGGGGAGGTGTTTGCCCACATCCGATCGATGGGCTTCGACTTCGTCCGGCTGAGCGTCGATCCCGGCCCTCTGCTTGCCAGCGAGGGCGCCAGGCTGCAGCAGGCGCTGGACATACTTGCCGCCGCCGTCGAGCGGATCACGTCGACCGGCCTCAAGGTGGTTTTCGACCTGCATGGCGTCACTCAGGTTCCGGACTACAGCATGGAGATGATCTACGGCGGCGCCGACAGCGAGGGCGTTGCCGGCTACCGCCAGATGGTTGTGGCGGTCGCCGCCATGCTGGTCAAGATAGGCACCGACAAAGTCGCCCTCGAACCTTACAACGAGCCAGCATATTACCCTTGCGATCCAAGCGGCAGCGATGACTGGCAGCGGATCATGGCGGGGACCGTCCACGACATTCGAGCGGTCAGCAGCGAACTCACCATCGTTGCGACCGGCGCCTGCGGCGGCAGCATTGCCGGACTGGTCAACCTCAGCCCCGGCTTCGATGACCCAAACCTCTATTACAGCTTCCATATGTATGAGCCGCACAGCTTCACCCACCAGCGGCCCGACGACACAAACAGCTTTGTTTCGGGACTTCCCTGGCCTGCCGACAGCAGTACACCCGAAGTGGTGACCGAAACCCTTAGGGCGCGGATGGAAGCTGCCGGCTTGAGCAGGGTCGAGCAGATGATGAACATGGCCACCGCGCGCGAAGCAGTAGCGAAATATTTCGAGCAGAACTGGGGGCAGAGCCAACTCGAGACGAGCTTTCGTCAGGCCGTCGACTGGGCTGAAGGCCATGGCATTCCAAGCCGGCGGCTCTTCATGGGCGAATTCGGCGCTATCCTCATGTCAGCGGACGGCCGCATGGGCGCCTTCGAGGCCGACCGTTCGCGCTATCTCAAGGCGGTGCGCCGAGAGGCCGAACGCTTCGCGATCCCATGGTCTGTCTGGGAGTTCTCCAATCGCTATGGGATGAGCCTCATCCGGCCCGATGGCCCCCCGGTGCCCGACCCGGAGATGCTGCAGGCACTGGGCCTGCCCTAATTGCCGTCAGTTCTCGTCGCGGATGAGCAGCCGTCAACTTCGATCCTCTCAACGCCAGGTTGGATCGAGAATGGCCTGTGGCAGTTTTTCCCTCGCGGCTCGATCTGTTAGCCACGAAGTGTTTAATACATTTGTTGTACTGGAGTGAGGAATACGCGCGCCTAGGGGGAACAATGTGTGGAATTGCCGGGTGGATCGGCCGAAGGGCCGAGAATCCACAAGAGCGGGCCGCCAGAATGTCAAATGCATTGCGGCATCGCGGTCCCGATGCCGAAGGCATCGAGTTCTTGGACTTGAATACTGGCGAGGAACAATTGGCATTGGTCCATCGCCGCCTGGCGATTATTGACTTAGCGCCAGAGTCAAATCAGCCGATGCATATCGAGGACGGCCATCTCAGAATAATTTTCAACGGCGAAATATACAACTATATCGAGCTGCGCCAGGAACTGATCGGCCTCGGCCATCATTTTCGAACGCGCTCCGATACCGAGGTGCTGCTCAGAGCTTATGATCAGTGGCACTTGTCCATGTTCGAACGGTTGAGCGGCATGTTCGCTTTTGCGCTCTGGGATGCTCAGAGGCACGAATTGATCCTCGCCCGTGATCCGTTCGGCAAAAAGCCCCTTTACCTCATGCAAAGCGAAAAACTGCTGTCCTTTGCCTCAGAGATCAACGCGTTGTTGTCATCGCAGCCAAATGCGCAGCAACTCGATTTGGACGCTGTGCACGAGTACCTGCGCTGGCGTTACGTGCCTGGACCGCGCACGCTTTTTAAACAAATCCGCAAGCTCAACCCCGGAAGCTATGCCGTTTGGTCGCAAGGGACTGTGACGGAAACGCGCTATTATACGCCTCCAGATCAAACGGACCTGACCGAGGACATCGACCACGAAACCGCCAAGCGACGATTTCTGGAACTGCTCGACCATTCCGTCGAGATCAGAATGCGCAGCGATGCACCTTTCGGCGCCTTTCTCTCCGGAGGCCTCGACTCGTCAGCAATCGTGGCCCTGATGACCAAGCACAGCGACAAGCCCATTCGCACATTTTCGGTCGGTTTCAGCGAACCGGCCTATAGTGAACTTCCATTCGCCCGACGCGTCGCCGATCATTTCAAGACCGATCATTGCGAACTGGTCATAGAAGCGGACGACCTGATTGACCACCTGCCGAAGTTGATTCGCCATCTGGGGGCGCCCGTTTCACAAAGTTCGGACATTCCGATTTACCTGATGTCGGAGCGAGCCTCACAGGACGTCAAGATGGTGCTCACAGGTGAAGGGGCAGACGAGGTTCTCGGCGGGTATCCCAAACATCGCGCAGAGTCACTGGCTGGAATCTACCGGTCGCTCGTTCCAGCCTTGCTCCACAACAACCTCCTCGCCCCTTTGATACGTGCCATGCCTGGCGCATCGGCCAAGTTCGATACATTTGCCCGAAGCGCGGGTGAAAGGGACTTTGCCACCCGGATGATCTCCTGGTTTGGAGCCATGACAGAGCAGGAACACAGTCGCCTCATCGGTGCGCCGGCCAATTGCCGCAATGGACGCAACAACTTACCGTTTTCCTCAAGCGCGACAGCATCCCATCTTCGCCGCGCGCTATTTTTCGATCAGACATCGTGGTTGCCCGACAATCTCCTGGAACGAGGCGACCGGATGATGATGGCCGGTTCAATCGAAGGAAGAATGCCGTTCCTCGATCGCGATCTGGTTGCGTTCGTCAGCAAATTGCCCGATCGCTACAAGGTGGGTTGGCGGAAGGGTAAGCTGATCTTGCGCAGCAGCATGGCCAACATACTTCCGGAGGAAATTCTCAACCGCCGCAAGATCGGATTCAAGGTGCCCGTCGCCGAATGGTTTCGGGGGTCGATGAGGAACTACGTGCACGACCACCTTTGCTCGCCTAACTCCGTCATTCGCAGCTATTTGAGCCCGAAACAGCTTGATCAAATCGTCTCGGAACACACCACGGGTGCCGCAGACCACGAAAAGCTGATATGGGCGCTGTTGAATTTGGAGATATTCCACCGCGAATTCGGGCTTGAGGCGCCGCCGCGATCATCAGCCTCAGCGCTTGACCGGTTGACGGCTTGACGCCGCCGACCGCCAGACATCGCAGATTGCGCCGACAAACGGGGCGAGTTCAAGCCGTTCCCGATGTACGACCATGGCACCGGCACCAAGCCTCGCCCTCAGTGCTGGGCTCTCCACGAGGCGGCCCAGCGCGTCGGTCAACGCAGTAACATCGCCTGGCGGCACCAGCAGCCCGGATTGCCCGTCGGTAATTATATCTTCGACCGCGCCAACCGGGGTTGCCACCACCGCCAAACCGGCTGCCATGCCTTCGATCACCGACATAGGCAGGTTTTCGGCGAAGGAGGGAAGAACCAGAATATCCGCGAAAGAGATCAGCGACGCGACATCGTCGGGCCCCACCCAACCCGGAAAGGCGATCCGGTCTGCGATCCCCAGCCCGGCCGATTTTGCCCGTGCCGCATCGATTTCGCCATCGCCGGCAATCGTGGCGCGCCAGTTCTTGACGGGGTTCATGCGATGCAGCGCGTCCAACAATTGCGGTACGCCCTTGCGGTCGCCGATACGACCCAGGAACAGGATATGCACGTGGCCGCCGCCACCGACATGCGCCAGCGACGGGACTTCGGTCGCATTGGGCACGATCACGATATTGCCGGCAGCGCCTGGCGCCCGGTTGGCGACGAAATCGCGCCAAAGCCTGCCCAAAACGATCACCCGATCGGCATGCTCGAACAGAGCTTTGATACGGCGGCTTATGAACCCGTGATCGTCTTTCCAGAATGTCTGATACTGCGCCCCGTGCAAATGCAGGACATAGGGTATCGACAGCAGCCGTGCGCAGGCGGCGATCACCATCTTGCGATAGGTGCTGCCGGAGACTGAGATGTTGATATGAACGACATCGGCGCGTCCAGCCAGACGCGCTTTAAGCATCCGTAAGCAAAAGCCGAGCATATAGAAGATCGAAAGTCCGACATGCCCCGAGCCACGACTGGCAAGGAAGCGCACATCGATGTCGGTGACTTCTTGCCGTTCGAACTCCTGCTTCAGCGCCCCCATGATGCGGTCGATGCCGCCCTGGCCCGAAACGCCCGACGGCGTCGCGACCAGGACATGTATTTTTCGATCGGATATGAGGCGCTGCAACATGATGGTACTCTAAATAACACAGACCGGGTAACTGCAAAGCAAACGTTCCCGATAAGGTTTACGGCAAATCTTTTAGTTCAAACTGAATCTGTTCACCCTTCGCCGTCATCGCGCTGGATTTTCCGCCAGTCGGCGGCTAGTCGAAGGTGAATTTTCCAGGGACACGCCTTTGCTGCTCCGTTCCACGCTCATTTATGCTCCGGCGATCCTGCTGACGCGAATCTCGGCGCTGCTCCTGCTGGTCGTCGTGACGCGTTTGATCGACCAGACCGAGTATGGCCTGCTCACTCTGGTGGTGACCGTCGGCGAAATGACCGACATTGCCGTCACCAACTGGCTGCGCATCGCCTTGCTCAGGCTCGGCGGCAAGGGCGAAGTCAGCCGCGGCAGCCTGATGCTGGCCGGGCAGGTGTTGCTTGCCACCACGGCACTGGCGCTGGTCATATCGGTAGGCGCGTCGGCGGTGGTCGTGCCGGAACGCTGGGTCGAGTTCGCGATCGCGGTCTGCGGCTATCTGGTCGCCGGGTCCATCAGCCGCTTCGCGTTGACGGTGCTGCAGATGCAGCAGCGCCATTCGGTCTATTCGATGCTCGAAGCCCTGCGTGCCCTGCTGCAACTCGCGCTGCCGATCGGCGCCATCCTTATCTTCCAGGATAGCTTTCTGACGGTATCGCTCGGCTCGAGCCTCGGCGCCTTGATTGCCGGCATCGTGGCGGGCATCATGGCATCCCGACGCGTCGTTACCGGTCCGCCGCGCTTCACCCACAGAGACTTCTTTGCGCTCGGTGTGCCGCTGATCATCATGGCGCTGGTTGGCTTCGGGCTCAACAGCGCGGAGCGTCTGTTCCTCAAGTTCTATTACGATGCCAGCGCTGTGGCGATCTTCGCCGCAGCCTATGCGCTGGCCCGCCAACCGATCGACATGGTCGCTAACGCCATCAACATGGGCGCCTTTCCCGAGGTGGTCAGCCGGTTCGACGAGGACGGGCCCGCCGCATCGGGTCGGTTGCTATCGCAGTTGATGGCCTTGATGATGCGGCTTTGCCTGCCGATTGCAGCTATGCTGGTCGCGCTCAGCAGCGATATCACTGAGCTCATGCTGCCCTCGCAATATCACGGCCGCTTCGGCCTGCTGTTTCCGATCATCGCCTTCAGCGTGCTGTGTGCCAACCTCACCAGCTTCGTCTATGGCGTCGTGGTGCACGCGCACAAACGGCCGTGGCTGCTGATCATCGCCAATCTCTTCGGCTCGGCGGCAACAATCGCATTGTCTCTGCTATTGATCCCTTCGATGGCGGAGATCGGCGCCGCTTTGGCGCTGGCGGGCGGCTCGGTGGTGGGCTCCATAACCTGCATCATCATCAGCGAACGGCTCACGCCGGTGCCGGTGCCGTGGCGCGACATTGGCGTTTCGGCAATCATCTCGCTCAGCACAGGGGTGGCCGCCAAGCTTGCCAGCATGGTGGCCGGCGATGTGCCGGCAATCTTCTCGCTTATCGCCGGCGGCACCGCCGGAGCTGCGGTTTTCTTCGGGCTGACCTCGCTATTCCACCCTGTGGCAGCGACGCAATTCCTCGCCCAGCTGCGGGCGCGGCTACGGATCGCGTAATTTCGCAAGCGATCTGTAAGCGGGTATTTCCGAGGCTTACAACACATGGTGTACCTTGCCGGAGACGGGCTCTTGCATACCGGACATTCAATCTCCGGGTGTTCGGGTCATGAGAGGAGGCGCCATAGTGGTCCGCACGTCGCGCTCGGCGGAAAAACGGACGATTGAAAAGCTGCAATCATCGGCATTTAGTCGAACCCGGCTTTTTTTCCAAGTCTGAGGGGGCAGCGTGACTTCCCGATCCAAGAAGGTTGAACAATTTCGCGTTCTTCATAAATCCGGCTGCTTCCTGATCCCAAACCCATGGGACGTAGCCGGCGCGCGAATGATGGCTGGTCTGGGTTTTAGGGCGCTTGCGACAACATCTTCGGGTTACGCCTTCTTGAAGGGAAAGAAGGACGGAGCAAAGGAAGTCGGCCGCGACGAAAGCTTGGCATATGCCGCCGAGATCGCCGCCTCGACGACCGTGCCGGTCACTGCCGATTTGGAAGATTGTTATGAAGACACACCAGAAGGCGTGGCTGAAACCGTCCGGCTTGCCGCCGAATCGGGATTGGCTGGACTTTCGATCGAAGATCGACAACCAAAGCCTGGCCAGCCAATACGCGATTTTGATGCTGCGGTGGCACGTGTAGCGGCGGCGGTTGCAGCTGCTCGAAAATACGACATCGTGCTCACCGCCCGCGCCGATGGGGTGGGTAAAGGCGTGTATGGTCTCGACGAGGCGATTCGCCGCCTAAAGGCCTTCGAAGGCTCTTGGCGCTGAGGTGCTGTATGCGCCGGGTGTCCCGGATCTGGCGTCTCTCGAGCAGATTTGCAGCTCTGTCAGCGTGCCGGTCAATCATGTCCTCGGCCAAGGTGTTTCCGGTCTCACGTTTGAGCAGATTGCCGGGGCGGGCGTACGGCGGATAAGCGTGGGCGGGTCACTTGCGCGCGCGGCTGGCGGAGCACTAATGAAAATAGTCCAGGAGATCGCAATGGGGAACTATGCGGCGTTGGAAAGCGCTCCGGCCTGGAACAGCCTTCGCGATCCTAAACCCGTAATCTAAGTCCGAAAGGGTGACGCGCCCCCGGCTGCAACATGCCGCAAGGCGGGCGCTTACCTTGATATTTGAGAGGCCATGATTCGGAGACCGGCATCTACGATCGTGACACTCAGATAACCCAATGTTAAGCGCCGTTTTCCAAGTCACGGCCTTAGTCTCGGGAGTTCGAACGTCGCTCCCACGGCCAACGCCTGTTTTATGGGTGAACGCGAACCTATAAACCGGCGTTTCGGCGCCAGCGACGCTCCCAGAACTCCCGGCACAGCAGCCCGGCATAGGCAGTGTTGGTGTCGTAGTAGCGGCGCCACAAGCGTCGCGGCTCCTGGACCACGCGGAACAGCCACTCCAGGCCGGCTGCTTGTATCAGCCTCGGCGCACGGGCAACCTTGCCGCCATAGACATCGAAACTGCCGCCCACGCCCATCACGAAGCTTGCGGCGAGTTCGTCGCGGTAGCGCTTGAGAAATCGCTCCTTACGCGGTGTCGGCATGGCCACCAGCAGGCAGTCGGCGCCCGACGCGTTGATCGCCGCGACGATCCCGGCCTCATCCTCCGGCTTGAAATAGCCGTTGCGCATCCCCGCTATGACCAGGCTCGGATGGTCCTTGGCAAGTCTCGCTACAACCGCGTCGAGAACGTGCTGTTCGGCCCCCAGCAGATAGGGCCTGAACCCACGCTTCGCGCAGAGGCTCAGCAGATTGATCATGATGTCGACGCCCGCCACCCGCTCGGGCAGCGCGACGCCACACAGACGTGCGCCCCAAAGCACGCCGATCCCGTCGACATTGACCACGTCCGCCCCTGCAACATCCTCGCGCAGTTCGGCATTCTGGCGCATGGTCACCAGCTTGGCGACATTCACGACCACATGATGCAGCGGCCGCCGCACGGTCATCGCCTCGTCGGCGATGGCCAGCGTCTCGGCCATGGTCAGCGCATGGATCGGTGCGCCAAGGAACTCCCGGCGCCGTGATGCCAACAGGGAATGCTGCGCCCAAGCCGGGTCGTGCGCGTTCATGCAGCCTGCTCCCTTGCGAGCGTCACTTGTGCGACTTCTGGTTTCTTGCCTTCGATACGGGCGTCGGGCTTGCGTGCCTTGCGCCAGGTCCATAGGCCCCTTGTATCGACGAGCTTCTTGTCCTTGAGCGCTTCGGGGTCGACCAGATTGAACTGCCGATGGTCGACCAGGAGGACGACGATATCGGACTTGTCGATGGCCGAAAGTGCGTCGGTGAACACGATGCCCCTGCCCTCGAGTTCCTGCGGCAGCGCATTTGTGTTGGGTTCAGCCGCAATGATCTTCACATTGGGGTTATCGGACAGAAGCTTCACCACCTCGACGGCCGGGCTCTCGCGCAAATCGTCGATATTGGCTTTGAAGCTGAGGCCAAGACAGGCGATCGTTTGCTTGCGGGAGGGGTCGAGCAAAGCCTCGATATCCCTGACCACCGACATGGGCCGCTCGGAATTGATCCGGCGTGCGGAAGCCATCAGCCGCGTGCTGTTGGGTGCGGCGTCGATGATAAAATATGGATCGACCGCAATGCAGTGACCGCCAACGCCCGGGCTCGGCTGGAGGATGTTCACGCGAGGGTGCCGATTGGCGAGATCGATCACTTCCCAGACATTGAGCGACAGGTCCTGACACACTGCGGCAAGCTCATTGGCGAAGGCGATGTTGACGTCGCGGAACGCGTTCTCGGTAAGTTTCACCAGCTCAGCGCTTTCGGCCGTCGTCATGAACAGGTCGCCGGTGACGAAGGTTGAATAGAGTGCCGCGGTCCGTTCCGACGATTTGCGGGACAATCCGCCGATCGAGCGATCGTTATTGATCAGCTCGGTCAGCACCTTTCCCGGCAGCACGCGCTCGGGCGAATAGGCGACCAGCACATCGGCGTCTTCGTCATGCAGGACAGGAAATTTGAGGTCAGGCCGCAACTCGGCAAGCAGCCCGTTCATGATGCGTGTCGTGCCGACCGGCGATGTCGATTCCAACACCACAAGGTCTCCCCGCTTCAGCACCGGGGCGATGCTTCGTGCCGCCGCCAGTACGTAGGTCACGTCCGGCCTATGGTCGTGGGTCATCGGGGTCGGCACGGCGATGATATACGCATCCGCCGGCTGCGGCGTGCTGTAGGCCTTGAGCTTGCCGTTCGCCACGACCTTCTGGATCAGGCCGTCAAGGTCCGGCTCGACGATGTGGATTTCGCCGCGATTGACTTTCTCGACGACCGCTCCGTTCACATCGACGCCAATGACGTCGAGCCCTCGGCTGGCGAAAATGGCGCAGGTCGGCAGGCCGATATAGCCCATGCCGATTACGGAAACGGTTTTGATTTCAGCCATGATGCAGCAGTTCCTCAACAATCCGGTTACTGGCCCGGCCATCGCCATATGGGTTGTGTCGTTCCGCCATGCCGCGATAGGCAGCCTGATCGTCGAGCAGGCGATTGGCGTTGAACAGGATTTTCTCGACATCGGTGCCGACGAGGCGGGCGGTGCCGGCCACGATCCCCTCGGGTCGCTCGGTATTCTCGCGCATCACCAGCACCGGCTTGCCGAGCGAAGGCGCTTCTTCCTGCACGCCGCCGCTATCGGTAAGCACCAGATAGCTCTGCTTCTGCAGATACAGGAACGGCAGATAGTCCTGCGGCTCGACCAGATGGATGTTCGGCACGCCTTCCAGCTCTGCGTTGACCACCGAGCGCACATTGGGGTTTGGATGGACAGGGTAGACGATCTGCACGTCTCCGCGCGCCGCCAATCCTTTCAACGCCGTACAGATGCGCTGGATGCCGCCGTCGAAATTCTCGCGGCGATGGCCGGTGACGAGGATCATTTTCTTCGTAGAGTCGAGGAAGGGGAAACGGGCGGCGAGCTTCGCGTTCATCAACCTGTCGGCATCGATCGCGCTTGAAAAATGCAACAGCGTGTCGATCACGGTGTTACCGGTCACGAAGATAGTGCTTTCGGCTTTTCCTTCGGCGATGAGGTTGTCGCGCGCCTGAACGGTCGGCGCAAAATGCCAGGTGGCGATGTCGCCGGCAATCTTGCGATTCAGTTCTTCAGGAAACGGCGAGTTGATGTTGTGGCTGCGCAATCCTGCTTCGACATGAGCGACCGGGATGCGCTTGTAGAAGGCAGCCAGAGCCGCGGCCATCGCCGTGGTGGTGTCGCCCTGTACCATGACGATATCGGGCTTCGCCTTGTCCAGCACCTCGGCCATGCCCAAGAGCACGCGCGAGGTCACGTCGAACAGCGACTGGCCGGGTTGCATGATGTTGAGATCGTGATGCACCGGCAGGCCGGTCAGTTCGACAACCTGGTCGACCATCTCGCGATGCTGGGCGGTGATGCATATTTCGGTGATGAAGCCTGGATGAGCAAGGGCGGCGCGCGCCACCGGAAAGCATTTGAGCGCCTCCGGCCTCGTGCCGAACACGATCAGCAGTTTCCGCCTGGACGGCAGTTTTGGACGTGAAAGGACGTTCATTGCTGATCCTGGCCGCCTGCAGCACTCGAAACATGCCGACTATTGTCCGCAACAGCCATAATAGCGCCGGAAAACGCCTTCGTGATCTCAATTCTTAATATATGATTAACAACCAAGGCCGCGTTCTCCCGGGTTAACTCTTGTGAAAGGTCGGGCTGACAAATAGTCTATGGTAGTAGTCTTGAAAAAGAATATATTGGATTGACTAATATTTTAATCATCGGCCACGCCGACGCATCCCGGCGCTGGGAAAATGAGCTTCTGGTGCGGTTGAGCGCGGCTGGACACGTTGTCTCGAGTTGCCGCGCGCCGACGCCTGAAGCCAACGCGCGCGGGATGGATAATGTGCTGGCGCTCGAGGGCCGGCGCTTCGGCCCCTCACTGGCAAGCCGTTCCGAGCCGTTGCCGTCCGGCGATACCGGCCCCGCCGACCTTATAGTCGATCTCACCGCTACCGCCGCACGACGGGGCACGCCTGTCCTGACGCTCGAATTTTGTGGCCGCAGCAGCTTTGCCGCAGGCATGACCGAGATACTGGCGAGCGGGCGGCTACCCGAACTCACCGCCCGCCTCGACGGCGTTGCCATCGCCAGGGCGCGGCCGATGATCAGCGATCGGCTCTGGCTGTCCCGCAGCAGCAACGAGCTACTCGCCGGCGCCATCTCCCTGATTGCCCAATGTGTCGCCCGCTTTTCCACGGGCAAACTTGCGCCGATTGCCGAGAGCCCGGCGCCACCCCTGCAGAAAGGCGGATTTATCCGGCACTATCTGCCCTTTTTCGGCAGGGGATTGGTCGACCGTGCCGTGCAAAAACTGCGACGTGGCCGGCGCCCCTTCTATTGGCAGGTTGCTTACCGGCTGATCGACGGTCCAGGCGTCGCCGAAACCGGACAGCTGGATGGCAAGCCGTTCACCGTGCTTGCCGATGACGGGCAGCGATTCTACGCCGATCCGTTCGTTCTCGAACGCGACGGCCGCCACTATCTTTTTGTCGAGGAGTTCCCCTACGCCACCGGCCGCGGCGTGATTTCCGTCGCTGAACTTGGCGACGACGGCGTTTTCGGCGTGCCGAGGTTGGTGCTGGAGGAAGCGCATCACCTGTCATATCCGCAGGTGTTCGCCCACTCCGGCGAAATTTTCATGATTCCTGAAAGCGCTACGGCACGCGAACTGGTGCTCTACCGTGCCGTGCAGTTTCCGGATCGCTGGGTACGCGATACGGTGCTGATCGCGGACAGGGATTTCAACGACGCCACGCTGCTAGAATCCGACGGCCGCTTCTGGTTGCTGGGGACGGAGCGGTTCGGTCACGGCAGCGCGTCGGACACGATGACCGTCTATTCCGCCACGGCGCTGCGTGGGCCTTGGGTAGCGCATGCGCTCAATCCCGTCGCCGTCGATCACTCGGCCACTCGGCCGGGCGGCGCTTTCATCCGTCAGGGCGACGCCTTGCTGCTGCCGGTGCAAAACGGCTCGAGAGCCTATGGCGGTGGCCTGGGGTTGATGCGGCTGGATCGGCTTAATGATTTCGACGTCCGTTTTGAACTGCCCCGCCCAATCGATCCGGGGCCGGCATGGGCGCGGGCGGGTATCCACACGCTCAATCGCGCCGGCGATGTCGAGGTCGTGGATAGCGCCGGCTGACCGGATCCGAGGTCCGTGCTTAACGAGACCCGGCCGGGTTTGGGTGGGATGCAGCGGCCGAAGGCATGCTCTCGAGCTGGCCTCTATCGGGCTGCTTCCTATAGGCAAGCAGCAACACCACAATAATCGCGATTTCAGGCGATTTTGATGAGAGCGCGTTGTTCGACAGCGCAGCAAGCAGGAAGGTGATGATGCCTATCCATGCGGGCAGCGGCGCCCCGCGCAGCAGCCGAAAAACGAACCAGAATATCAGCACCGTAAAGAGCACGGCTATGGGCAGGCCGAAGAGCATGACGATGACCACCGGCGCGCTCTCGATGAACGGCAGATGCAGCTTCTCGTTGACGATCGCCAGGAGTTCGTCGCCGTTCATGCCAAACAGGATGTCTTTCCAGCTGACAAGTCCGAACACCTGGTAGATCGTCACCCGCGCCATAAAATTTTGGTCGAAAATGGTGTTGCTGAACCGGTTCAGCAGACCGCCAGCAAACAGCATCGCAACAAGCACCGCGCCGCCTGTCATAGTGAACATCAGCACGACAAATTTGGCCTGCCGCTCATACTTGAGCGACAGGCCCGGCCAAGGCACGAACAGCAGCAGAATGAGGATTTCTCCGGCAGCGAGCAGAAGCGCGGCGCGAGCGCCCGATGCAGCACAACCGACGACCAATACGAAAATCGCCACCACCCGCACCCATATGCGCCAGCGCGTCAGCGGTACGAATCCGATGACTGTGGCGCAGAGCGCGCCTAGTGACAGCGGATGGGCCGCTAAGCCGATCGGCCTGAACTGCAGTTCGTTGATGCCGTAAGGCAGGAATCGATGTTGAGTCACCGCTTCGATAGTGCCGATCACGGCGCTCAGGATGGCCATTCCAAGCACTACGTCGCCCAGCGCCCGCCGCGACTCCGCGTTTAATGCCAGCATCAACAGGCCTGTGGCGCCGGCCACCAGATAGGTATCGATGATGAACCCGGAGGAGCCCGCACGGCCGGTAATGAACAGATAAGGCACCAGCGCGAACATCAGCACCGAATAGCGCATCAACGCCTTGAATATTCCAATTTCGTCGCCCTGCAGCAGAAACGGTCGGCTGAAAAGAACGACAGCAAGCAGCAGGAAGATCGCGTAAGTGCCGAAATGCAGCTTCTCGTAGAACGAGCCTCCCTGGGCCGTATAGTCGACGACCATGTTCATCACCTGCGGCGACACCGTAAAGCGCAGCAGGAACGCGAATGCGGCGCATAGGAAAAACAGCAGCGACAACGCGTTTTGACGGCGCGCCTGGCTGGACAACAATCGTTCCGATGCGGCAGCAGGATAGCTCATGGCCCCTCCAAGTGAAGGTATTCAAACGGCATTCCGGCCACGAGATCCATTCAAGAGACTGCCGAACGGATGCGGCGTGTGTGTTGTCAAAATATGCCGGGCCATGCGTTTGCCACAACCGTTAAGTTCGATGCCCGGACGTTTGCACGGTCTCCTTATTTGTTCCCCGTGGCAGCGTAAGGAAGCGATGTGGCTCTAACCTTCCTTCTGCCGTTCAGAATGAGAAGAATCGGCTTCTCGATCATCTGGTGGATCACCAGGCTGGCTATGCAGGCAGTCACGATGCTGACCACCGAGACCAGCAACACTGTTGCCGGATGGTCGTAGCCGATGGTGCGCCTGGCCAGGTAGGCTACGGCGCCGATCACGAAGATATGCGACAGGTAAAGCGCGTAGGAGGCGTTGCCGAGCTCTTCGAGCAGGCTCCAGTGCTTCAGTTTCGGTTCCAGAATGAGACCAAGGTGAAGCAGGCTGGCGGCCCACATTACCTGCCCCGCGAAGCTGATCTGGCTCATCAGCGGCGTGCCGTCATCGACGAATGCAAGCAACACGCCTGCAGCGGCCATAGGGCCGAGTAGCCAGACATGGCGTGTGTCGGAAGCAAAGCCGCCGTCCAGATAGCGCCGGCCTATCCACATGCCGACGACGAAGGCCACCGGCGAAGCGTTCAGATAGAACTGGAGAACAGGGTTGGTGGGAGCTATCAACAGCCCGGCCAGCCACATCGCAATGAAAAAGACCGTCAACACAAATGCGCGCGCGGTCACCGATAGGAATGCGAGCACCGCGAATGCGATATAGAAATAGGCCTCATAATTGAGCGTCCAGCCGAGTGACAAAATTGGGCTGACGCCATCTCGTTCGGGCGCTTGGTGGACAACGAAGAACAGCGACTGGAGATAATGGGGCCACGTAAAGACGGTCTTCTGGAAGAGACTTGGTGCAAGAGCTGCCAGAAGTGCGGCGACGCTTGTGAAAAGCCAGTAGAGGGGGATGATCCGGATCGCTCGGCGTTTCAGGAAGGTTGGAGCAGAGAAGGGACCGCTCCCCGTAATATAGACCATTATGAATCCGCTAATGACGAAGAACAGAATGACACCAAGGCGGCCCGCAGTCACGATAATCGGATTATCTATGCCGATCTGGTAGGAAAAAGCGTGCGCGAACAGAACCAACAAAGCGGCGCAGGCGCGAAGATACTGGACCGAATAGAATTTCGTCACGTTCCTCTCCTGCAATTGCAGGCGACTGACGCCATCCTGCAGGTCGCGGTCAGTGCTTCAGATGTCATTCAAAAGGCATTGCCATCTTTTCAATACAACCGCGCCGTTAAGTGCGCGTTACCGATTTCATGAAAATCACTCACCGGTTGCGGACGCAAATCGGGCGACGGCAAGAATGCGCGCCAAATTCTGGGCAACGAATCCCTTCAACGTCCGCCGGACGGAAGGGGGGATGAACGGCAAAATGGGCCAGCTTGGAAAATAAGATATTAACGATGTTTCTGTAGAGCAGGCCAAGCGTAACGATTTAACAAGGGTTGTCACCATGTCTGCCGGTTCCGGCACACCCCCGATCTCCGCGACGGCTTCCAATAACAGTGCGTTCGAGCGTATCGCCAATGCGCGGCGCAGGGCGATGCTGCAACAGCATGACCCAGTCGCGGCGCGCAGCTCCGCACCGGTGACGCCGCAACCATCCGAGCCTGTCGCGACGGTGACCCTGGACAAGATCGGCGATTTCCTCGAGCTCGATTTTCGACGCCTGTTCGTCTGGCTGCGGGCCGGTCTCGCCCTGGCGTTCATGCTGGCGGTAATCGGCGGCATTGTCGGCGGCGCCTATGCATTGCTGAGCAAGCAGCGTTACACCGTCACGACAGAGGTACTCATCAACCCCTCCAATTTGCAGGTTGTGGAAAACGACCTCTACTCACAACCGGGCCAGGTCGATAGCCAGTTGCTCAACACACGCAGCAAGCAGCGCATCTTGACCTCGGGCAACGTGCTTTCCCGTGTGGTGGACGAACTGAATCTGACTCACGATCCAGAGTTTTTCGATCCAGACCGGAGCACGTCTACGTCTGGCGCGGTGGCGAAGCCCGACCCGAAGCTTATCGCCTTGAAGAACCTGGCGGACCGGGTAAACGCCGCTGCGGACCCAACCTCGTTTGTCACAACCCTCTCGGTATCCGCGGAAACCACTGCCAAAGCGATCCTGATCTCGCAGGCCATAGTCAAAAACTTCCAGGAAGAACTGGCCAAGGCCGAAGCTGCCGGTGCCGGCCGTGCCGCGGCTGCCCTCGACAGCCGGCTTGGCCAACTCAAGAGCGACGTCCAGGCAGCCGAAGAGAAGGTCGAGAGCTACAGGCGCAGCCACAACCTGTCCTCCAGCAATGGCCAGCTCGTCAGTTCGCAGACGATGACGCAGCTCAACGGCGAAATCGTCGATGCGCAATCGCGCGTGATCGCCGCGCAGGCAAGCTACGACGCCCTGGTTGCCTCCGGTATAAATGGGGCCAATCCCGACCCCACGGTTTCGGAAGCGCTCGCGGCGCTGCGCGACAGGTCAAACAGCCTGCGACAGCAGATCGACTCACAGTCGATGACCTTCGGTCCGCGCCACCCGACGATTGTCAGGCTGAGGACGGAGCTCGAGACCGTCAACTCGCAACTCCGAGCCGAGTTCTCCCGCACCGTCGGAACGGCAAAGTCCAGCCTGGACAAGGCCAGGGCCTCGTTGGCCTCTCTCAACGCCAGGATGAACGATCTGAAGAGCAACGTTTTCACCGACAGCGAGTCCGAAGTCGCCCTGCGTGAGCTTGAACGCGATGCGGCCTCGAAGAGAGCGGTCTATGAGAGCTTTCTGTCACGTGCGCGCCAAATCAGTGAGCGCGAGCAGATCGACACCACAAACGTACAGGTGATTTCGACCGCGGTGCCCCCGCCAGGGCGCTCATGGCCCCCGCGCACTGCCCTGGTGGCAGGCGCAGGAGCGTTCGCAGGCTTTGCCCTGGGCATGCTGCTGGCCATTGGCATGGGCATTATCCGCGACATGCGCCGGCCGCCGAACAGATCAGACCTTGCTGCCAGCCGAGCCTGAAGCAAGGCATGGCGAAGCGCATCGTTTTCCACATCGCCAGCCTGCGAGGCGGCGGCGCCGAGCGTGTCTTCGTCCTGATGGCAAATGAAATGGCGTCGCGTGGCCACGAGGTCACGCTTTTTACCTGGAACGCGCAAGGGCCTAACGCGGCGCTGCGCTCCGCCGCCGTGCATCTGGTCGACTTCGGCCTTCTCTTGCGCGGCGAGGGTTACGCCAAGTCGGCGACGCTAAAAGGCATCGTGCGAAGCGCAAATTTGTTCCGCCGCCTTGATCCTGATGCGGTCTATAGTGCCCCGGAATTCGCCAATCTGGTCATGGCGCTGTCACTCATGTTGGCCAGAAGCCGCGCAAAATTCTTTCCAAGCTTCCACGCCGCCGCCTCGCTGCCTGCGAGCGGCCTCGGCGCGAGGCTGGCGATCTGGCTTTCCGCGCTGGTTGCAGCGCGCGCGACCAAAGCCATCGCCGTTTCGGCGGGTGTCGGCCGTGACATCATCGCCCGCGGCTTCCCCGAATCCAAGGTCGTGGTCATCAGCAACCCGCTGCCGCCGGCTGAAGCACCGCAGGGGACTTCCTATGCCTGGCAGGCAAAATTGGCAGCGATGGGATATGGCCCGGTCATCGCCACCGCCGGGCGCCTGGTGCCGGTCAAGGACCACCGGACTTTGCTGCGGGCCTTCGCTGCCCTGCGCGCCGGCCGCCCTGCCCGGCTTGTCATCTTCGGCGAAGGTCCGCTGGCTGCCGAATTGCACGCCTATGCCGAAGGTACCGGCATAGGCGGGGAAGTGCTCTTTGCCGGCTACGTCAACGATCCGGCAGCCTGTTATGCCGCAGCCGATCTGTTCGTCCTTACATCCACCAGCGAAGGCTTTGGCAACGTGTTGGTCGAGGCCATGGCTGCCGGTGTCCCGGTAATCTCCACCGATGCTCCGCATGGCCCGCGCGAGATACTCGGTGACGGCCGTTTCGGCACCTTGGTGCCGGTCGGTGACGCCGCAGCCCTGGCGAAGGCGATGGCCGAGATGCTGGACCACCCCACCCCTGCTGCCGTCCTGAAAAGCCGGGCGGCGGATTTCACAGTCGACACGATTGGCGATCGGTACGAAGCCTTGCTCTAGTTGTCGCGCCCGGCCAACAGATCGCGGTGGCATCCAGCCGCAGCTGATGGCCGGCACGGAAGTCCTGGCTGATTTCGGCGCAAGCAAGTCACATCAAGCCAGAAAACCGGTTGCGCAAACGTTTCGATGGCGCTAGCTTTCGGAAAGTCACAACGGCCGCCCAGGCGGATTCAAAGATTGTGAGACTGGGAAACGCAAGATTCGAGGAGGAGCGTGCGTGCGCTTGCCCGTCACCACGTCGAGCGCGACAGCTCCGCGATGACGACGATCGTCGAGGTCGCTCGCAGGGCAGGCGTGTCGGTGTCGACCGTTTCACACGTCGTCAATCAAACCCGCTATGTCTCCCCGGCCACTGCCAGATCGGTGAGCGAGGCGATCGCTGCTCTCGGCTATATGCCCAACAGTGTCGCACGCTCGCTAAAGCTGGCCTCGACGAGCAGTGTCGGCCTGGCGATTTCGGCGATCTCAAACCCCTATTTCAGCGACATCATCTGCGCCGTCGAGACCGAGTGCGCGCGCCTTGGCCTCATGGTGTTCCTGTCGGATACGCAGGACGATCCCGACAAGGAACTGGCTGTCGTCCAGGCACTGCACCAGCGACGCGTCGACGGGATCATCCTGGCGCCCTCTGCCGCGCCGCAAGCTGCATTGCGATATCTCTCGGAACGGTCCCTGCCCTGCGTCTTGATCGACCGACTACCTGACGATCGCTTTGATCAGGTCGGTGTCGAGAATTTCGAGGCCATCCGCGCGCTGATCGACCACGTCGTGTCCTTCGGACATCGCCGCATCGGTTTTGTTGCCGGACAGCGGGGATTTGCCACCACGCTGGAGCGCATGAACGGATTTCGCGCGGCACTGGAGGCCAACGGCCTGGAGTTTGTGCCGGACTACGTCGTGACGGGAAACGCGACCACCGCCAGTGCGAGCACCGCCGCCCATGCGCTGTTGTCGCTGCTGGTGCCTCCGACTGCCCTGGTGACCGGCAACAATCTGTCGACGATAGGCGTGATGCGCGCGGTCCGTGAGCGAGGGCTCGCTGTCCCCAGGGACATATCGGTGGTCGGCTTCGACGATTTCGAATGGGCCGATTACTTCGAGCCGCGACTGACGCTGGTCGAACAGCCCTGCGAGGATTTGGGCCGGCAGGCAGCCGCGTTGCTGATTGAGCGGATTGGACTTCCAGATGGCCAACGACGCACGGTTCGCCTTGAGCCAACGCTGCGCCTGCGCGCATCCTGCGGAAGACCGGCATGACTTCGCCGCTTCTGACCATGAATGGCGTCGTTAAACGTTTCGGTGGCGTTCACGCTTTGCGCGGCGTCGATTTCGAACTGCGCGTGGGCGAGATCCATGCCCTGCTGGGCGAGAACGGCGCTGGCAAGTCGACATTGATGAACATCCTGTCCGGTGTGCACGCCCCTGACGAAGGAACGATCACGATCGATGGCGCACCGGTGCATTTTGCCAATCCGCGCGAAGCGCAGGCCGCCGGCATCGCCACGATCTTCCAGGAACTCGATCTCGTGCCTGGCCTCGATGTCGCGGCCAATCTTTTCCTCGGTCGCGAGTTGGTGAAGCCCGGCGGTTTTCTCGATGTCGCAAGGATGCGCGAAGAAGCCCGCACCCGGCTGACCGCCATCGAGTTGGACATCGATGTCGAACGGCCCGTCGGCGAACTGTCGATCGGGCATCGTCAGGTCGTGGCGATCGTCAAGGCACTGTCCTATGCATCGCGTGTCCTGATCATGGACGAGCCGACGGCGGCCCTGACGGTCAGCGAGGTGGACAGGCTCTTCACCATCATGCGCAAGCTCAGTGCCACCGGCGTGGGCATCATCTACATCTCGCATCGGCTTGAGGAGGTTCCCCAAGTTGCGGACCGGGTAACGGTGATGCGCGATGGCCGCGTGGCCGGGACGACAGCCCCGGACGCACCACAGGCCGAACTGGTCAGCCTTCTCGTCGGCCGGCCTCTGGAGGACCTTTACCCGAAACGCACACGCACGGTAGGTCGCCGGCTCCTTCATCTCAAGGACGCCCGTTTCCATCCCGCTCGAGCCAGCGCCGGCTGGCAGGTTCCCCAAAACGTTTCGCTCGACGTGCATGAGGGCGAAATTGTCGGGCTGGCGGGCGTCATGGGTGCCGGCCGTACCGAGTTGCTCAGCGCGCTCTATGGCACCGGCCTGGCAGGCCGTTGGGCCGGCACCGTCGAGGTCGACGATCGCCCGGTGCGCCTCGAGTCCATCAGAGCTGCGCGCAGGGCCGGCGTCGCCTTCGTCACCGACGACAGGCGAGGAAGCGGACTGATGCTGCGTACGACGGTCGGCCGCAACCTGGTCATGTCGGTGCTGCGACGAATCTCACCGCGCGGCTTCATGTCGATTGCACGCGAAGCAGCCGCTGTGGCGCGCTCGTTCGGCCAATTCGACATACGACCGCGCAATGCGGCCATCCCGGTCGGCGCGCTGTCGGGCGGCAACCAGCAGAAGGTGGTGCTCGCCAAGGAGATCCTCGGCAATCCGCGGCTGCTGTTGCTGGATGAACCGACGCGTGGCGTCGACGTCGGCGCCAAGGCGGAAATCTATGCCAGGCTTCGCGATCTGGCATCGCAAGGCCTCGGCATACTCGTCGCCTCGAGCGAAATGCCTGAGCTGATTGGCCTATGCGATCGCATCGTGGTTCTTCGGGAGGGCCGCAACGTGGCGGAATTCGAGCGCGGCGTCGATGAACACACGGTGCTTGCCGCCGCAACCGGAAAGGCCTCCTGATGTCCGACACCAGCACGGCGGATACCGAACTGCCGAGCGGCAAGACAGCTCAGAAGCGGCGCGATCCGCTTGCACTCATCGTCCGCTTCCAGAGCCTGATCGGCTTGGTGGTCGTCGTGATCGGCGGCATCATCTTCTCGCCGCGCCGGCACGGACAGATACTGTTCATCGCCCCGGACAACATCGCCAACATCGTACGCGCCGTGTCCGAGACCGGCATCATCGCGATCGGCATGACTTTCGTCATCATCACTGCGGGGATCGACCTCTCGGTTGGCGCTTTGCTTGGCCTGGCCAGTGTCGTCACGGCTACGATGATGATCAATGGCGGTGTTGGCCTCGTGCCGACGATTCTTGCCGTGCTTCTTGCCGGCGTGGTCTTCGGTGCCGTTCAGGGCTCGATCTCGACGCGCTTCCGCCTTGAGCCCTTCATCGTCACCCTCGCGGGCCTTCAGGCCGCGCGCGGTCTGGCCCTGGTCGTCTCGGGCAACGAGTACATCAACATCTCCTATGGCGACGGACCCGGGCTTGCCCCTCCGGTATTTGCCATTCTGGGCGAGCGCTTGTTCAACAATGTGGTGCCGGTGGCAACCATCGTCTTCATCGCTTTTGCGGCGATCGCCACAGTGGTTCTCAACACGACCCGCTTTGGCCGCTATGTCTTTGCCGTCGGCGGCAATGAGCGGGCGGCGCGCCTCTCGGGCGTTCCGGTGTCCGCCGTCAAGATCACCGTCTATGCGATCACCGGCTTCGCGGCCGCTCTCGCCGGCATCGTCCATGCAGGGCAGTTCAACTTCGGCAGTGCCAATGACGGCGCCGGGTACGAACTTACCGCCATCGCCGCGGTCGTCATCGGCGGTACCAGCCTGTTCGGTGGAGCCGGATCGATGGTCGGCACGGTCGCCGGCACGATCATGCTCGGCGCGCTCGCCAACGTCCTGCAACTCAACAACATCACACCCGCCCTGCAATTGCTCGCGACAGCCGCGATCATCATCCTGGCGGCGGTTCTTCAGTCCCTCGTCCGTCGCCGCGAAGGTCTGGTCCGTTAAGTGGGCGACATTGGAAGACCCCTGAACGCCAGCTTACCCGGCGTCGGGAGAGTGAAGCTCAGCAAACCAACAGTCGAGCCAAGGGCATCGACAGGAAGGAAACAACCATGGTTATCAGGAGCACACGCAATAGCAGACAAAGGGCCTGGCAAACGTGTCTGCTTGCCGGGACCTTTCTCGCAGCCGCCGGAGGGGCTCAAGCTGCGGAACCATTGGTCAAGGCTTGCTCCAAGACCGGCGAATTCGTAATCGGCTTTTCTCAGGCCAACAATGCCGAGCCGTATCGCCAGCACGTCAATGACGAACTCACCGCCGCCGCCAAGGCAGTGTCCCAGTTCACCTTGCAGATCGCCGATGGCGCCGGCAGCGTGAACACCCAGACCTCACAGGTCGACAATTTCATCACCCAGAAGGTCGACCTGCTGCTGATATCGCCCTTCGAAGCATCGCCGCTGACGCCGGCGGTGAAGCGGGCCATGGAGGCCGGCATCCCCGTCATCGAGCTCGACCGCAAGACGGTTGGCGATCCGGGCAAGGACTACACGGCTTTTATTGGCGGCGACAATTACAAGATCGCCTTCGAAGCCGGCAAATACACCGCCACGAAACTGCTTCCTGACGGCGGTGAAGTTGCCGTTCTGGAAGGGCTGCCCAGTTCGACCCCTGCCGTGGAACGGCTCAACGGCTTCAAGGACGGCGTCAAGGAGAACGACAAGATCAAGGTCGTCGCTGAGCAGGCGGCGGACTGGCTGCCGGACAAGGCACAGACGGCGTTCGCAGCCATGCTGCAGGCCAATCCCGATATCAAGATGGTCTACGCCAGCAACGACATGATGGCCGCCGGAGCGCGCCTTGCCGCCAAGGGCGCCGGCAAGGAAGGGCAGATCAAGATCATCGGCACCGACGGATTGCCAGGTCCTGCCGGCGGCATCCGGGCCGTTGCCGAAGGCGAATGGGCTGCAACCTTCACTTATCCGACGGGCGCCAAGGAGGCGATCGATATGGCAAACTCGGTTCTTCTCGATTGCGCCACATCCGTCGAGCCGACGGTCACAGTTGCAACGACGGCGATCACGCCGGAAAACGCCAAGCAGATGATGGGTAACTGACAAAAGTGCCATGGCGATTGCGGTGCGGAGGTCGAATGGCACCTCCGCACCGTCGCAACGCCTCATTTCCGCCCATCGGCCGGTCTTCGGCAACGGCGAGGGTCTCCAGGGTCCAATCAGATCGACCGTCGGTGCGCTCCGAAACAGCAAGAATGGAAGCCTCGGAAGGCCGCCATTAACTGTTCGTTAACCATGCCGGGCTAGCCTTAACCAATCAGTAAGGAGTCGCCTCTGTGACCTGCGTCGCTCCCATCCAAAACAAGTCCATACGCTTTCGAGCGCGCTCGTTTGTAGCCTTCACCCTCACCCCTGAGGCCCCGTTGGGGGAATGGCTGCAAAGCCTGGATCACTGGACCGAAAACTCTCCCGGCTTCTTTGCCGGTCGCCCGGTCGTGCTCGACCTGAATATGCTCAAGCCCGAGGCGGGCGAGATCGAAGATCTGGTCTCACAGCTCGCGGAGCGCGGGATTCGCATCTACGCGATCGAGGCGGACGGCAATGTTGGTCTCGATGCTGATCTGCCGCCGCTCCTCGTTGGCGCCAAGGAGGCCACCGCTGACGCGCTTTACGTGCAGCCGGACCCAAAAGCCGCCGCTGAGGCCAAGACGGAAGAGCCGGAGGCGCCGAACTCATTGATGATCAAGGCACCGATCCGCTCCGGCCAGTCGATCTTTCACCCCGATGGCGATGTGGTCATTGTCGGCTCCGTCAGTTCCGGTTCCGAAATCATCGCCGGGGGGTCGATCCACGTCTACGGCACGCTGCGTGGGCGTGCGTTCGCCGGCGCCACGGGAAATTCTGCGGCTCGTATCTTTTGCCGGAAAAATGAAGCCGAACTTCTGGCGGTAGACGGCTGGTACCGCACCGCCGAGGAGATGGACGCCTCCTCGCGAGGAAGGCCGGTACAGGCCTTTCTCGAGGACGGCGCACTTTGCGTCGCACCGCTCAACTAACAACATTGGAGGCACAAATATGGGCAAGGTAGTGGTTGTCACATCCGGCAAAGGGGGTGTCGGCAAGACGACCTCGACGGCCGCTCTCGGCGCGGCGGTCGCGAAAACCGGCAAGCGGGTGGCCCTCGTCGACTTCGATGTCGGCCTGCGCAATCTCGATCTGATCATGGGCGCCGAGCGGCGCGTGGTTTTCGATATCGTCAACGTCATTCAGGGAACTGCCAAGCTTTCGCAGGCGCTGATCCGTGACAAGCGGCTCGACACGCTGTTCCTGCTGCCGGCCTCGCAAACGCGCGACAAGGATGCCCTCACCGAGGAAGGCGTCGCCGATGTCATCGACAAGCTGCGATCGGTTTTCGACTACGTCTTCTGCGACAGCCCCGCCGGCATAGAGCGCGGCGCGCAACTTGCCATGCGCTTTGCCGACGAGGCGGTAATCGTGACCAACCCGGAAGTGAGCTCGGTCCGCGATTCCGATCGCATTATCGGCCTGCTCGACTCCAGGACGATGAAAGCCGAGCAAGGTGAATCGATTGCCAAACACGTCCTCGTCACGCGCTATGACGCTGCCCGCGCTGCCCGCGGCGAGATGCTCAGCATTGATGACGTTCTCGAGATCCTGTCCACGCCTCTGCTGGGAATAATTCCCGAGAGCCAGGACGTGCTGCGCGCATCCAATGTGGGCGCGCCGGTTACGCTCAGCGAAAACACCAACCCCGCCGCACGCGCCTATATCGACGCGGCAAGAAGACTCGAGGGCGAGGACCTGCCGGTCGTTCTGCCTTTCGAGCGGAGGGGCCTCCTCGACCGGCTGTTGGGAAGGAGGGCAGCATGAACCTGCTCGATATCTTCAAGCGCCGCGGCAGCGCGCCCGTGGCGCGCGAGCGCTTGCAACTGCTGTTGGCTTACGAGCGTCGAAGCCGCAACCAGCCCGATCTCGTCTCCGTGTTGCGCGAGGAGATCATGGCGGTGATCGCCCGGCATGTTCAGGTCGACCAGGATTTCCTGCAGGTGAGCATGGATCACGGCGAAACGACGTCGAGATTGGAGATCGACATCCAGATCCCCAACAAGATCGCAATGCCCATGGCCGCGGCGTTCTAGCGGAATCCTCCAGTCAGGGCTCGCGTCGGCTGCTGCCGAGGTTGCGGCGCCGTGATTGGCGTGTTCGACCCGGTCGCCACGGGCAAGTCACGCAATAACCACTGCAACCACCGCCTCACCAAAACCCCGCGGCCGTTTCCAGCCGCGGGGGCGCCTTGGGAGGGCCTTTCGAAACCCGTGGTCAAATGTTGGCGAGCAATTCGTTGACGCGGCTTTCCATGTCGGCAAGGGCGGTGTCGACGTCCTTCTGGCCACTGATTGCTGCACTCATCTCTTCGCCGATAATGTCCTGGATCGCAAACTGGCGCTGTACGGCCGACGGCAGCGGCTTGCCGAGGTCGGCGACCGCAGAGATCGTGTTGCGATGCGGCAGGACCTTGAAGGCGTCCGAGGTGATGACGGCCTTGTAGGCGGGCAGGTGACCGGTGCGCGACCACTCAAAGTCGTTGTCGGCGAAGAACTTCAGGAATTTGCCGATGGCCGCGATCTGTTCGGGCGTGCGGTCTTTCTGCGACACGGCCCAGGTGTGGCCGTCGGCATATTGCGCGTGGGTGCCGCCAAACAGCTGCGGATACGGATAAACCGCATAGCCGCCCTTGTTGAGCGCCGTACCCTTGGTTTCGGACTGGGCGTTGTAATCGCCGACCACCCAGGTGCCGTTGAGGTGGACGCCACCCTCGCCGGCAAGGAAGGCATTGATCGAGCCGCCATAATCGAGGTCCTTGGTGGTGTAGCCCTTCTCGAAGATCGCCTTGTACATCTCGACGACCTTCTTGGCTTCCGGCGTATTCAACTTCACATGCTTCGGATCGGCAAAGAAATCGGAATCCTGCTGGAAAAGATAAGTGTAGAGATTGCGTGTGTAGAGCGCAGTCTCATTGGTCAGGTTCTGGACGAAATAAGGCTTGCCCGTCTTCTGCTTGAACTGTTCGGCCTGGGCGAGCAGTTCCTCGGGCGACTTTGGAAAAATCGGCGTGCCGTCGGCACTGACGAGGCCGGCTTGTTTGAAAAGATCCATGTTGACATGATAGAGCATCGTCCAGCTGTCGATCGGCAGGCCATAGATCTTGCTGTCTTTGGTGGCGCCATTGCGCGCCGCGTCGGTGAAGGCGTCGGGTGTCACGCCGACTGACTTCAAGAGATCGTCGAGCGGCATCAACAGGCCCTTCGACTGATAATCCGACAGTACGGATTCATGGATCGTGACGATGTCCGGAGCGTCGCCTGAAGCGAACTGCGCGGTCAGCTGATCGTAGCCGGGCCATTCCACGGTGGTGACGTTGACGTGGACATCGGGATTGTCGGCGTTGAACTTGTTGATCAGCGAGGTGATGATTCCGCATTCGCCAACGGCTTTGGTGGGATCGGTGTTGGTGCCGAAATCGGCATCGCAGGCGCCGAAAAAGCGCTGCACGCTCAGTTCCGTGGCCGCGAAGCTTGGATTTGCGAGCATCATTGCGCCCGCAGAGACTGCGGCAAACAGCATTTTCTTCAGTTTCATATCAGTTCCTCCTACTGAGTTTCCGCCGCTCCACCCTGGATTGGCCTTCGTGCTTCAATCGCTGCGCATTCCCCCCGGCCGTCAGGCAATCTTCGTTATCTCACCGCAGCGCCGGAGACCGCCGTGACGATGTATTTCTGGAAAAACAGGTAGACGATCAGGATCGGTGCACCGGCAAACACCGCCTGCGCCATCAGGAAGCCGATGCCTTCGGACTGGGCGAAGTTGGTCTGCGTCGAGGCCATGCCGACCGTCAGCGTGAACATGTCCTTCCTCGTTGCCGAAATCAGCGGCCAGAAATAATCGTTCCACGCGCCGAGAAAGGTAAAGATGCCGAGCGTTGCCTGCGCAGGCAGCGTGAGCGGCAGAAGCACCTTCCAGAAAATCCTGAGCCGGCTGGCGTTATCGAGCATGGCGGCTTCGTCCAACTCCTTCGGGATGGCTTTGAAATACTGGGTCATCAGGAAGACGCCGAACGGAGCCGAAAGGCCCGGCAGAATGAGCCCTTGATAGGTGTTGTGGAACTTCAGCATGCTGAAGATCTGGTGACGGGCGACGAGCACGGCCTGCTCCGGGACCGCCAGGCCGAACAGCACGATCACGAACAGCACGTCTCGGCCGGGGAAATTCAGCCGTGCAAAGCCGTAGCCGGCGAGCGACGACAGGATCAAGGTGCCGAGCGTCAATCCGCCCGAGACGATGATGCTGTTGCGCACCCAGATGAACACCGACGAGGTGCCGACCGTGTTGATGTAGTTCTTCAGCGTATAGGGCGCGTGAAACACCGAATTCGGATCTGCCATCAGCTCCGCATTGTCCTTGAGTGACAGGCCGATGACCCACAGAACCGGCGCGATCATGACGATCGAAAGCAGGAGGACCAGGGCCAATAACAAATGGTCGCCAAATGCCCGTCCCTTGATGGAAGCGGCTGGAGCGCTCATGCCTGGTCTCCCCTGCTGCGTGTCACCAGGTACTGGGCCATGGCCGCGATCAGGATGAGGATGAACAGGATTTCCGATGCAGCGGCGCCCAGGCCGAGATCCCAGCGGCGGAATGCGGTGTCGTAGATGTAGAGCACGATCGGCTTGGTCAGGTTGTTCGGACCGCCCCGCGTCATCAGCCAAGCCTGGCCGAACAGCTGGAATTGCAGCACGATCTGGATAATGATCACCAGGATGAAGGTCCGCTTGATCGACGGCAGCGTGATCGAGCGTAGCGTCTGCCAGCGATTGGCATTGTCCAGCGCCGCCGCCTCGTAGATATCCTGCGGAATCTGCTGGAGCGCCGAGAGAAAGAGCATCATCGGCAGGCCGATGCACCACCAGATGGTGGCAATGGCGATGCCGACCATCGCCAGGTTGGGATCGGAAATGAAAGCCGGCGCGGTCGCGCCGAACCATCCGTAGATCGTCGACAACAGGCCGACATTCGGAATGAAGACGATGCGCCAGATCAGCGTGACGATGGTGACCGACAGCACCGACGAGGAAAAGAACAGCGTCCGCAAAACCGCAGCAGTGCGCGTCCGGCGATTGAGGCAAAGCGCCAGGAAAAGACCGATCAGCGCCAGCGTCGGCACCGTCAGCAGCACGAAGTAGAAGGTGTTCCAGATCGATTGCAGGAAGACCTTATCGTGATACAGCCTGACGTAATTGCCGAAACCGACAAAATTTCCGGACGAGAACGTGTCGGCCTTGTGGAAACTCAGCCACATCCCCCAGAGCAGCGGGAAGAGCAGCAGCGTCGTGAAGAAGAACAAGAATGGCGCAACGAAAATGAAGTTTCGCCATTGCGGCGCATAGATGTCGGCGGTCGGCGTTCTGGCGCCGACAGCAAGCGTCGCGGTCGGGGACATCGCCAGCCGGTCAACCATCTCAGGCCTCCCTCGCATGCCAGGCGCGGCCGGTCTCATTGAACAGATGCGATTTCTGGCCGTCGAAGGCGAGCCCGATCCTGTCGCCGACGGCGACGCGACTGTTGCCGGCATCGGAACCGACTATCTGCTGGCCATCGCCCAGCCGCGCGTAGATCAGGGTGCGTTCGCCGAGCCGCTCGAGCACATCGACCACGCCATCGGCATTGCCCTGTCCGGCGGCAACGATACGGACGTCTTCCGAACGGATGCCGAAAGTGTACTTGCCATCGGTCAATTGGCTGGAGGCGATCTCGGTCTGCACCGAGATGCCGTCCGCAAACCTGGCCGTGGCGTTCTCGCCGGATTTGTTGAGCGTCGCATCAACGAAGTTCATCGCCGGCGCACCGACGAACCCTGCGACGAATTTGGTCGCCGGACGCTCGTAGATCTCCATCGGAGTGCCGATCTGATCGATCTTGCGATTGTTCATGACGACGATGCGGTCGGCGAGCGTCATTGCCTCGACCTGGTCGTGGGTGACGAAGATCATCGTCGACTGCAGGCGCTGATGAAGCTGGGCAAGTTCGATGCGGGTGCGGGTGCGCAACGCCGCATCGAGATTGGAGAGCGGCTCGTCGAACAGGAACGCCTTCGGCTCCTTGACGATCGCACGGCCGATGGCGACGCGCTGGCGCTGACCGCCGGAGAGCTGGCCCGGCTTGCGATCGAGCAAATGCGGCATTTCGAGGATGCGGGCGGCTTCGTTGATGCGCGCCTCGATGACCTTGCCTGGAACGCCGATATTCGCAAGCCCGAAGGCCATGTTGGCGCGCACCGTCATATGCGGATAAAGCGCATAGGACTGGAACACCATGGCAATGCCGCGCTTGCCCGGCGGCAGATGATCGATGCGCTCATTGTTGATGGCAATCTCGCCGCTATCGACAGCTTCGAGACCGGCAATCATTCGAAGAAGCGTCGATTTTCCGCAACCGGACGGCCCCAGGAACACGATGAATTCGCGTGCCCTTATGGAGAGCGACAGATGATCCAGCACCGTCATGGCACCGAACTGCTTGCTCACGTTTCTGATCTCGATATCGGCCGTCACGTCGACGCTCCTCCTCAGCGCTTGCGCTTGTCTCGATGATCCGCCTGAACTCAGAGCCTCAGGCGAATGACCTGGTAGGAATAGGCCGGCAGCGACAGGCTCAGCTTGCCGCCGGCGAGTGAGGCGCCCTCACCCTTCCTTGGGCCGACATTGCCTGGGTTCTCGGCCGAATTGACGGCTTTCAGATCGGCGTGCGCCACGACCCGGTGATCGACGATTTCCGCTTCGCCGAAGCCGGTGAGGTCGACCACTGTTTCGATTGCCTCGCTCGAATGGCGGTTGACGGCGAAGAAGGTGACGTGGCCGGTCTTCGTGTCGTGCACGCCGGCAATGTCGACGTAGGCGACGTCGCCCGCAACGGTGGATTTATAGGTCGGGCTTTCCACCTTGAGATCCAGCGCATTGCCGCGGCCGTAGTTAGAAGCAAACAGATAGGGATAAAAAATCGTCTGCCGCCATGCCGGGCCATTCGGAACGGTCATGATCGGCGCGATGACGTTGACCAGTTGTGCCAGGCAGGCGATCTTGACGACATCGGAACGGCGGATGAAGGTGTTGAGGATCAGGCCGACCTGCAGCACATCCTCGAAATTATAGATGTCTTCGAGCAACGGCGGGGCGAATGGCCAGCCGTCGCTGCCGCCGAGGATTTTCTTGTCCTGCTCCTTGGAATGGTACCAGACGTTCCATTCGTCGAACGAGATGTAGACCTGCTTGTTGGAGCGCTTCTTGGCCTTGATATAGTCGATGACGCCGGCGACCGAGACAATGTAGTCGTCGAGCTTTTCGCTCATGGCGAGATAGTTCGAAGCGTCGTTGGCTTCGTTGTCGAAATACATGTGCAGCGAGATGTAGTCGACCTCGTTGTAGGTATGGTCGAGAACCGTCGCTTCCCATTCAGGGTAGGTCGGCATCTTGGCATTCGAAGAGCCGCAGACCACCAACTCGAGCGACTTGGAGAAGGCGCGCATTGCCTTGGCCGTCTCATGCGCTAAGCGGCCATACTCGTCCGCGGTCTTGTGGCCGATCTGCCAGGGGCCGTCCATTTCATTGCCGAGGCACCAGAGCTTGACGTCGAAGGGCTCCTTGCGGCCATTGGCGATGCGCTTGTCGCTCCATGTACTGCCGCCGGGATGGTTGGCGTACTCCAGAAGGTTGCGGGCTTCGTCAAGGCCGCGCGAGCCGAGATTGACGGCAAGCATCATCTCGGTGTTGGCGGAGGTGCACCAATCGGCAAATTCGTGCAGGCCGACTTCGTTGCTTTCCGACGTATGCCAGGCGAGGTCGAGCCGCACCGGGCGCTCTTCCTTGGGGCCGATGCCGTCTTCCCAATTGTAGGCGGAGACGAAATTGCCGCCGGGATAGCGGACGATCGGAACATTAAGTTCTCTGACGAGATCGATGACGTCCTGACGCATGCCATTGGCATCCGCCGTCGGATGGCCTGGCTCGTAGATGCCGGTATAAACTGCCCGCCCGAGATGCTCGATGAAGGATCCGTAGAGCCTCGGATCGATTTCCGAGACAACATAATGCGGATGTGCCGTAACGGCTGCCTTCATGCATTCCTCCCATCGATATCACAAACGATGATTTAAATCATCTTGCCCGATATCAAAGAGGAATTGGCAGCTCTTCGTCAAGCCAAAATAGCCAAAAGTAGGACAATTAGACGAAGGTTTTGGCTCAGCAGAAAGCCAGTTCATTGAAATTGCTGCGTTATCTTCAGAACCCGGTTTCATGATATCAACCAGTTTTGATCCGGAGCAGGATGTCCTGATCGTAATTTCCAAAGCCCTTGCCGAAAATGTTGATCCCGCCGGGGCGCTTGGCGTCGTCCTTGACGCCGATACGGACGCGGATTGAATGATGGCTCTTCAGATCGAGTGCGGCGAGGCCGGTTTCGGAAATCCTGAGGCCGTCGACATAGGTGCCGTCATTGGCAATTCGCCAGTTCTTGAGCTTGCCGTATTGCGAACCCTTGAGTTTCCACCAGGACGGCGTGAAGACGCCGCGCTTGTCGCCGAAATCCCCCGGCGACGTCCAGGTGCCGACATCGACGCCATTGATCGTCAGCGTGATGTCCGAGGGCCAATCGGCGCTGGTGCCCGGCACTTCCGAAGACAGCTCTATCGCCACTTCGAGCTCGGTGATCTCGGCATTGGCGAGCTTGGCATTATTGGGAAACTGGTATTCGACAAAACCGCGGGTGAACCACAACAGCCCGGCTTTCATACGATCCGGATCGAGGAAAGTGTTCGGTACATCGAGCAAGCCGATGATGCCGTCCGGCGAACAAAGGCCGCAGGGCGCGGTAACCTCGAAGCCGGTGTAAAGCCCGATCGGCATCGACACTTCGATCGCGTCGTTCTTGACCGCACGATATTCGCTCTTGAACACGACGAGCACTTCTTCGGCCGTCGGATAACAGATTTTCTGGCTGCCTTTCTTCGCTTTCAGGTTCTCGGTGCGGATCAGCCCCGCATCCTCCAGCACCTGGATGTTGGTCGAGACGGTCGACTGCGGCAGCGACAGCACGGCGGCGATTTCGTTGACATTCATCGGCCCCTTCTCATGCAGCAGTTTCAGCATCGAGATACGCGCCGAGGAGGCAAGCCCCTTGAGCACGGCAATGCCTTCCTCAGGTTCAATCACCAGAAAATTGCGACTCATGAAATGCCCGGGCCCATGCCAAATCTATATCCGAAATTATCCTGTATATCGGGATATCTGATTTAATCAATGCGCAGGCGAACCCGAGCAATTTGTTAAATCCAGCAGGGCGACGGTCGCGCGGTGGCCCTGCACAGAATTTGTGCAGGAGCCATATGCAGAGTGGACACCTGAACGCCGATCGCCCAATCTAGTCCGGAGCCGAGCCCGGTGATGGCGGCTTGGACATGAAGTGGTTGGACGGGTCGTGACCAAAGGGTGGAAATTATATGATCAGCGACTGGCCTGGGTCCTCGTCGCGCCCGTGCTTTTGCTGCTTACCCTGCTTCTGCTGCTGCCGATCGCGATGATGACTGTCTACACGTTTTTCACCTTCGTTACCGCTGGGGTGGAGTCGGCGGTGCTGACCTTCGACAACTGGAAGGAATTCCTCACCGACAGCTACTATCACGGCTTTCTTTGGAAGACCGTTCGCGTCGGCGCCATCACCGCTGTGATCTGCGCGATCCTTGGCTATTTCCCCGCCTATTTCATCTGGGCCACGACTTTCAAGCACAAATGGCTGCTGCTGTTGCTGCTCATCGTGCCGTTCTGGATCAGCTTCACCATCCGGACATTCTCGTGGATCCACATTCTCGGCGAACAGGGGCTGATCAACGTCGTGCTCATCCGGCTGGGGGTCATCAACGAGCCGTTGCCGATGCTCTACACCGAGGGCGCCGTCATCATGGGGCTGCTGCATTTTCTGCTGCCCTACATGATCCTGAACGTCTATGTCAGCCTGGAGGGCATCGACCGCACCTTGATCGCCGCCGCCCGCTCGATGGGCTGCACCAGCGCACAGGCGTTCCGCGAAGTGACCCTGCCGCTGTCGATTCCGGGGCTGGGCGCCGGACTGTTGCTCTGCTTCGTGCTGGCGGCCGGCTCCTATGTGACGCCGCAATTGCTCGGGGGAAGCCGCGACGCGCTGTTCGGCAACCTGATCTACGACACCATCATGGGGCAGCTCAACTGGCCGATGGGCGCCACGCTTTCCATCGTCCTGTTCGTTCTGCTCGGTGCGGCCGCGGCCGCCTACAGCCGCTATATGGGCCTGTCGCAGATCATGAAGGGTCTCAGTGCATGAGAGCGGAGCATCCCGATCGCGAAGGCAGATGGGCGTGGCGGCTAACCGGCGCGATCACGGTGTGCGTCTATGTCTTCATGTTCGCGCCGATCCTCGCCACGGTCGTGCTTTCCTTCAACGCCTCGATGTTTGGCGGCTTTCCCCTCACCGGCTTCAGCCTGCGCTGGTACGAGAAGCTGCTCACCAACGGGCCGGTCCTCGATGCCTTCCGGACATCGATGTGGATTGCCCTGGTGACGGCAACGGTGACGACGCTGCTCGGCATCATGGCGGCATTGGCGCTGGTGCGCTTCGAGTTCCATGGCAAGCAGGCGATCAACACGCTTGTCATTCTTCCCGCGCTGGTCCCCGAGACGATACTGGGCGTCGGCCTGCTGGTCATGATCAAAGCCGTCGACCAACCGCGCAGCATGACGCTTCTGGTGCTCGGCCACATTCTGCTCACGCTCCCCTACGTGGTGCTGATCGTTCAGGCGCGCATGGTCGGCATTAAACGTTCCTATGAGGAGGCGGCACTGTCGCTCGGGGCGCCGCGTGTGTCGACATTCCGCGAGATCACGCTGCCGCTGCTCATTCCCGCAGTGCTTGCCAGCGTGCTGCTCGCCTTCACCATCTCGTTCGACAACACCTCGGCCAGCCTGTTCTGGCGACCGGCGGGCGTCGAGACCATGCCGACGCAAATCCTCTCGATGCTGAAGATCTCGATCAGCCCCGAGGTGAACGCGCTGGGCACTGTCATGATCCTTTTGACGGTCGGCATTCCCTTGGCTGGTGGGCTCATCCTGCAAAGCCTCACCTGGTTCAAGGCAGGCAAGTGAAAATGAAAATGGGAGAATGAAAATGAAACTGACAACCACCAAACGACTGGAACGGCTCAACGAACGCTATGCCAATGGCGACATCAGCCGGCGATCATTCCTGACGCTGACGGCCGCCGCTGCCGCCGCCACCGGGCTTTCCATGCCCTGGATGGGACGCGCGCTGGCCGCGGTTTCGGAAGTGCGCTTCGACGGATGGGGCGGCGTGGTGCAGGAGGCGATCGATAAGTACGCGTTCCAGCCCTACACCGCCAAGTCCAAGGTCAAGGTCGTCCAGGGCACCTTTGGCGACGAGAACGAGATCATCACCAAGATCAAGACGTCGAAGCCGGGCGACTTCCAGATCGTCCATTCTTCCGGCGTCAACTACTACATCAAATACGTCAATGGCGGCTTCAACTCGGAGATCAACGAGGCGAACATTCCGAACATGGCGAATGTGCTGACCGCCATGATCGAGCCGTTCCGCAAGATCACGCCGAAGCTGTCGGCAGTGCCATATGATTACGGCACCACCGGCATCGCCTACAACAACAAGGTCATCTCGCCGGAGGAAGCCAAGGAAAAGGGCGCCAACCTGCTTACCGACAAGAAATATGCCGGCAAGGTCGGCGGCTACGCCGATATGACGACGCGCGTCTGGTATGCGGCGCTGCAGACGAAACAGGACCCCAACAACATCCAGGACATGGATGCGGTCTGGGCCAAGGTTCGCGAGACCCGCGACCTGGCCAAGAAGTTCTGGAGTTCCGGCGCGGAACTGATGGACCTCCTGTCGCGCAACGAAATCGTCGTTACCGACGCCTGGTCCGGACGCGTCGCCGCCCTGCAGCAGCAGGGCCAGCCGATCGGCTATCTCGACCCCGCCGGCTCATACGCATGGATGGAGGACATGCTGGTGCTCAAGGGATCGCCGATGGCCGAATGCGAGGAACTGATCAACTTCATGCTGGATCCGGCCACGTCGATCGCTGTCGCCGAAGGCCAGAATTATCCACCCTCGCTTGATCCGACCAAGGTGAAGCTGACCGACAAGATCGCAGCGCTTCCGGCCTTCGACCCGACCGGATCGATGAAGTCGCTGACCTTCGCCGATCCGCTCTACTGGGCGAAGAACGAAGACGCCTGGACCAAGCAATGGGACAGGGTGTCGAAAGGTGCATGACGATAACAGCCACGATCAGCCCCGGCCGGCATCGGCCGGGGCTGATCGCGACCCGCTCGCTCGGGGCGAAAGCCAGCCGACAGGAAAGCCTGCGGTCGAGTTTCGCGACATCGATATTTTCTACGGCAAGTTCGCCGCCGTGCGCGATTTTTCACTGGCGATCCGCAAGGGCAGTTTCGTCACCTTGCTGGGGCCGTCCGGATGCGGCAAGACCACGATCCTGCGATCGATCGCCGGCCTGGTGGATATCACCAGCGGGCAGATCTCGATCGGCGGAAAGCGCGTCGACGACATCCCGATCTACAAGCGCAACATCGGCCTGGTGTTCCAGAACTACGCGCTCTTTCCACACAAGAACGTCTTCGACAACGTCGCATTCGGGCTGAAATACCGGAACGTGCCGAAACCGGAAATCGTGCGCCGGGTCAAGAAGGCGCTGGATATGGTGCGGCTGCCCGGCAGTGAGACAAAGCTGCCGTCACAGCTCTCGGGCGGCCAGCAGCAACGCATCGCACTGGCCCGCGCCATCGTCTTCGAACCGGAAGTGCTGCTGCTAGACGAGCCCTTGTCGGCGCTCGACGCCAATATGCGCGAGGACATGCGCGTCGAGATCAAGAAAATCCAGCGGGAGACGGGCATCACCGCCATCTTTGTGACGCACGACCAGGAAGAAGCCTTGTCGATGTCCGACCGCATCGTCGTGATGAACGCCGGCCTGATCGAGCAGATCGGTTCCCCGGCGCAGGTCTACGACCAGCCGGCCACCGCATTCGTCGCCAATTTCCTGGGTAAGGCCAACATGCTGCCCGGCAGCGTGACGGCGATGGACGGCAACATGGCAACGATCGCGCTGGCCAGCGGCCATGTCGTAAAAGCGGCCGCACCGAAGGCGCTCACGGCCGGCAGCGCGATCACCGTCGTCGTTCGCCCGCAGAAGCTTACCGTCGGCACCGCCGGTGCTGCCAACAGGCTGTCGGGACGAATAGTCTCGACCTCCTATCTCGGCGGCAATGCGGTCTACGAGATCGACATCGGCGCTGGCACGCCGTTGCGCGCCAACACGCTGATCGACGGCCAGCCGCTGCGTGAAGGCGAAACGGTCGATGCCTGCTTCGACCCGCTGGGTTGCGTGCTTCTCGACGCGCAAGGCGTACGTATCGCGTAGCGACGAGGCGCTGAGCCGTTCAGTCTTTCGCGTCACCCCTTGGCCCGAGAAACCGCGCATAGACCTCACCGACAATACCGCGCCGGAAAACCAGCACGCAGACCATGAAGGTCAGGCCGGTGGCGATGGTCACCGGAAAATTCGAGGTAGCGAGCGTGTTTTCCAGGCCGACGACCAGACTGGCGCCGATGATCGGCCCGACCATGGTGCCGATGCCGCCGAGGAGCGTCATCAGGATCACCTCGCCCGACATCTGCCAGGTGACGTCGGTGAGCGTGGCAAACTGAAAAACGATCGCCTTGAGCGCGCCCGCCAGCCCGGCCAATGTTGCCGACATGACGAAAGCCGCCAGCTTGTAGTTGGCGACGGAATAGCCAAGCGAAATTGCCCGGCTCTCGTTTTCGCGGATGGAACGCAGGATCATGCCGAAAGGCGAGTTGATGATGCGCCAGATGGCGAACACGCCGATCAGGAAGACCGCCAGAACGAAATAGTAGATGTTCATCGAGACGTTCAGGTCGAGCATTCCAAACAGCCTGCCGCGCGGCACGCCCTGGATGCCGTCCTCACCTCCGGTGAACGGCGCCTGCACGCAGAAGAAGAAGAACATCTGCGACAGCGCCAGCGTGATCATGGCGAAATAGATGCCTTGCCGGCGGATGGCAAAGAAGCCCATCACAAGGCCAAGCAGCGCGGCACCCAGGACGCCGAGCAGGATGCCCGCTTCCGGCGGCCAGCCCCAGACCTTGACCGCATATGCGCTGAAGTAGGCTGCCCCGCCGAAGAACGTCGCATGGCCGAAGGACAACAACCCGGTGTAGCCGAGCAGAAGGTTGAACGCGCAGGCAAACAGCGCAAAGCACAGCATTTTCATCAGGAAGATCGGATAGACGAAGAAAGGCGCCACCAGCAGCGCTAGGATGCCGAGCCCCACCAGCGTCCATTCAAGCCATACCGAACTTTTGGCGCGCGTCCCGCGAAGTGAGAGTTCGGCCATCTCAGACGTCCCTTCCGAAAAGACCGGCGGGCCGGACCAGAAGCACGATCGCCATGATGACGAAGACCACCAGATTGGAGGCTTCGGGATAGAAAACCTTGGTCAGGCCTTCGGCGAGCCCAAGCATGTAACCGGTAACGATCGCCCCGAGGATCGATCCCATGCCGCCGACCACGACAACGGCGAACACGACGATGATGAGGTCAGATCCCATGAGCGGGCTTACCTGATAGATCGGCGCGGCGAGAACGCCGGCGAGACCGGCAAGAGCGCAGCCGAGGCCGTAGGTAAGGGTCAGCAGCAACGGCACGTTGACGCCGAAAGCCTGGACCAGGCGGGGGTTCTCCGTTGCCGCGCGCAGATAGGAGCCCAGCTTGGTCTTCTCGATCAGCACCCAGGTGCCGAAACAGACGATCATCGAGGCGACCACCACCCAGCCGCGGTAATTTGGCAGGAACATGAAGCCGAGATTGGTGCCGCCGGACAGCAGCGGCGGCACGGAATAAGGACTTCCCGATACCCCATAGTAGTACCGGAACACGCCTTCGAGCACGAGCGCGAGGCCAAAGGTGAAAAGTAGACCGTAAAGCGGGTCGATATCGTAAAGCCGCGACAGCGCCAGGCGCTCGACCACGACACCGAAGCCGCCGACGATCAGCGGCGACAGGATCAGAGCCGGCCAATAGCCGATGCCGAACCGGGTGAGCAGCAGATAGCCGATGAAGGCGCCGAGCATATAGAGCGCGCCGTGAGCGAAATTGATGACGCGCAACAGGCCGAATATGACAGCCAGGCCGAGGCTCAACATGGCGTAGAAAGAGCCGTTGATGAGGCCGACCAGCAATTGGCCGAGGAATGCCTGAACGGGTATTCCGAAGATCATCGTCATGGCGCCATCATACACCCAGCACTTCATGCAGCAGCGTCATGCGATCAGGCAGTTCGCCGACCGGAAAGCCCGACACTACCTTGCCGTGCTCCATCAGATAGAAACGATCGGTGACACGGCTGGCAAAGCGGAAATTCTGCTCGACCAGCAGGATTGTCATGCCGCGCTTTTTCATCGTCGCCAGCAGATCGCCGATGCGCTGCACGATAACGGGAGCCAGTCCCTCGGTCGGTTCATCGAGAAGCAGCATTTTCACGCCGGTCCGCAGCATGCGCGCGATCGCCAGCATCTGCTGTTCGCCGCCCGACAGCCTGGTGCCGGGGCTGTTGCGGCGCTCCTTCAGATTGGGGAAGAGATCGAATATTTCCTCCACGCTCATGCCGCCCTCGGCTACGATCGGCGGCAGGACCAGATTCTCGTCCACGGTCAGCGTCGCGAAGATGCCGCGTTCCTCCGGCACCAGGCCAATGCCTTGATGCGCCGTCCGGTGCAGTGGCAGGGGCATCAGATCCTTGCCGTCGAAAGCGATCTGGCCGGTCCGCTGGCGGATCAGCCCGATGATGGCGCGCAATGTCGTGGTCTTGCCGACGCCGTTGCGGCCCAGCAATGTCACCGTTTCACCTGGAAAGACCTCCAGATCGACGCCGTGAAGCGCGTGGCTTTCGCCATACCAGGCGTTGAGGCCGCGGACTGCAAGAAGAGGCGCGGCGTCACTCATCGGCGGTGCCCATATAGGCGATCCTCACCCGTTCGTCGCGACTGACCGTGGCATAGTCGCCGGCGGCAAGGATTTCGCCGCGCTGCATGACGGTTATCCAGTCGCAAAGATCGGCTACAACAGTCAGATTGTGCTCGACCATCAGCACGGCGCGATCCCTGGCGACCGAGCGGATGATGTCTGAAACCGTGCGCACATCCTCTTGCCCCATGCCGGCCATCGGTTCGTCGAGCAGCAGCACTTTCGGATCGAGGGCCAGCGTCGTGGCGATCTCGAGCACGCGTTTCCTGCCATAGGAGAGATCGGCGGCGGGCCTGTTCTTGGCATCGTCGAGGCCGACAGACCGCAAAAGCTCCTCGGCGCGCGGCGTCAATCGATCGAGCGCTGCCAGCGAGCGCCAGAACTGAACGCTGAGCCCGCCCGGCCGCTGCAATGCAACGCGCACATTGTCGAGCACGCTGAGATGCGGAAACACCGCCGATATCTGGAACGAGCGCACCAGGCCCATCCGCGCGACCTTGGCCGGCGACGTGCGGGTGATGTCGTGGCCGAGCAGTTCGATCCTGCCGCTCGTCGGCGGCAGGAACTTGGTAAGCAGGTTGAAGACGGTGGTCTTGCCGGCGCCGTTGGGCCCGATCAGCGCGTGGATGTTGCCATGGTAGAGGTCGAGATCGACATTCCTGACCGCGACGAAACCGGCGAAGTCGCGCCGCAGGCCCCGGGCGGAAAGCACCACCCGCGGCCCATTCGGTTCGGGCGGCGCCATCGGCCCGCCAATCACTCGCTGGCCGTAGGACAGCCGCTTTCCTTGGGGCTCAGGAACGCCTCGTTACCGGGGATCGTGGCAAGGGGTTTGTAATAGTCCCATTCCTTGGTGCTCTCGCTCGGCGACTTGACCTGATAAAGATACATATCGTGGACCATGTTGCCGTCGGACTGCACTTTGCCGTTCGCCGTAAAGACGTCGTTCACCGGCATCGAATGCAATTCCTTGGCGACGGCTTCAGTCGCGTCGGTGCCGGCCTTGTCGATCGCCTTCAGATACTGCGTCACTGCCGAGTAGGTGGCGACCTGGATCATGTTCGGCATGCGGTTGGTGCGCTTGAAAAACTGCTGGGCGAACTCGCGGCTCTTGTCATCGCGATCCCAGTAGAAGCCTTCGGTCAGCACCACGCCTTGCGCTGCCTCGAGGCCGAGCCCATGCACCTCGGCCAGCGTGAACAGAAGCGCTGCAAGCCGCTGACCGCCCTGCACGATACCGAACTCGGCCGCCTGCTTGATCGAGTTGGAGGTGTCGAGGCCGGCGTTCGCCAGCCCGACGACCTTGGCGCCCGACGATTGCGCCTGCAGCAGGAAGGATGAATAATCGGTCGAGCCGAGCGGATAGCGCACCTCGCCAACCACCTTGCCGCCATGGCTCTCGACGAACTTGGCGGTCTGCTCCTTGAGCGAATAGCCGAATGCATAATCGACGGTGACGAAGAACCAGCTGTCGCCGCCTTGCTGGACAAGAGCGCCACCGGTTCCTACCGCCTGCGAATGCGTGTCATAGGCCCAGTGGAAGCCATAGGGCGAGCATTGTTTGCCGGTCAGCTCGGTGGTTGCGGCGCCGGTGACGATGTCGATTTTCTTCTTTTCCTTGGAAATCCCCTGGACGGCCAGCGCCACCGAGGAGGTGGTCAGTTCCATGATGGAATCGACCTGTTCGGTATCATACCACTGCCGCGCAATGTTGGAGGCGATGTCCGGCTTGTTCTGGTGGTCGGCGCTGACGATCTCGATCGGCGCGCCTTGTGCCTTGCCGCCGAAATCCTCGACCGCCATCTTGGCGGCCTCGACCGACCACTTGCCGCCGAAATCGGCATAGACGCCCGACTGGTCGTTGAGAATGCCGATCTTGACCTTACCGTCAGAAATCTCGGCGGCTGCGGCAGGCATCGCAGTCGCTGCAAGAAGCGCGGCCGAGGCCAGGTACGATATCTTCATTGGTGACTTCCTCCCTTATGGTCGACAACCGAGCAACATGTCGGCGGCTGCCTGCTGCGGCACGAAGAGTGGCCTCCCATATTCCGTCCTCTCCGGCGGAAAATCGCAGCGCTGTACGGCCGCCTATGCCCGTCCCTCAAATCGTAGCATCGCGCGGCAACGCGAGAACAGTTACTTTAGTATTAGGCTCGCGGTGCCCATGCCGCGGACGTCGAAGCGCAACATAGGGCCGGATCGTGCAGGGTCCAGATGGCGTCTGATCTCTCTGAAGCCGACGTGCCGTGATGAAATCCCGGCCCGAGCGGTCGTGATCAGATGATGCAGCTGAACGAGAAACGTGTGTTCTCAACCGCCGGCTGGATGATGGCATGCAACCAGGCGGCCATCGCCGATGCTTTGAAGAAGCGGACGCTCGCTGCGGCAGAGGGAGGTGGCGGCTGGGCAGCGGGTGTGGAACCGGCATCCCGAAGGTGGGTTCATCGGGCCGGGCAGGTCGCCCTTGAGTACCAACCGCCCGCGCCGCGCCCGGTCGATGCTGGGTATCGGGACGGCGGAACGCAGCGCCGCGGTGTAATGGTGTCTGGGCGCCGCAAAGACCTCGTCGGTCGGCCCACTCTCCACGATCGATCCCAGATACATTACCGCCACACGGCTCGAGATCTGACGCACCACGGAAAGGTCGTGAGCGATGAACACATAGGTCAGGTTGAACTCCTCGCGCAGATCGGCGAGCAGATTGACGATCTGCGCCTGGATCGACACGTCGAGCGCCGAGACCGGCTCGTCGGCCACGATCAGCCGTGGCCGCAGCGCCAGCGCACGGGCGATGCCGATACGCTGGCGCTGGCCGCCGGAGAATTCGTGCGGATAGCGCGATGCGTGCTGGGGCGACAAGTCGACCCGGCGCAGAAGGTCGGCCACGCGATCCGCCATTTCCGATGCCGAGAGGCGTTCATGGATACGGAATGGATCGGCCAGCAGATCGCCGACCCGCCGGCGCGGATTGAGCGAAGCGCTGGGATCCTGAAAGACCATCTGCATCTGCCGCCGCAACGGACGAAGCTGGCGCTGGGAGGCATCGCTGATGTCGCGGCCCTCGAATTCCAGCGACCCCGAGCTGATTTCGGTCAGACGCACCAGACACCGGCCAAGCGTGGATTTGCCGCAACCGGACTCACCGACGATGCCGAGCGTTTCCCCGGGCCAGATGTCGAGAGACACCTTATCGACCGCATGTACGGTCCGGCGCTGTGCCGGGAAGATCGACCGGCCGACGCTATAACGTTTCGACAGATCGCCGGCGCGAAGCAGCGGGCGCGGCACGGCATTCATCGTTGCATCTCCACGCCGCCAGCCTTCTGGACAGTGAATTGTCTGCGCGTGGACTCCGGCAACACGCAGGCGGCGCGATGGCTCTCGCCTTGCATGATCGGCAGCTGGACCAGACAGGCGTCGTGGCGAAAGGCACACCGGGGGCCGAAGGCGCAGCCTTTCGGCAGGTTGGAGAGCGAGGGCGGAATCCCCGGGATAGCGGCAAGCCGGGCCGGACGTGGTCCCCCCATCGGCGGGATCGAGCCGAACAAGCCCCATGTGTAGGGATGCAGCGGCGCCCGGAACACGCTGCTCTTGCCGCCCTCCTCGACAAAGCGTCCGCCATACATCACCAGCACCCGGTCCGCGACTTCGGCAACGACGCCAAGATCATGCGTGACCAGGATCACCGCCGAGCCGAACTGGTCGCGCAATCGTCCGATCAGCTCGAGGATCTGCGCCTGCACGGTAACATCGAGGGCTGTGGTCGGTTCATCCGCGACGAGCAGCGCCGGGTTGCAGGAGAGTGCCATGGCAATCACCGCGCGCTGGCGCATGCCGCCGGAAAGCTGGTGCGGGTAGCTGTCGACGACCCGATCCGGATTTGCGATGCCGACCGCATCCAGCAATTGCACGGCCCGCGCCCGCGCGGCTTTCGCCGACACTTTTTCATGCGCGCGCACCTGCTCGCCGATCTGGTTGCCGATCGTATGCACAGGAGTGAGCGCCGACATCGGATCCTGGAAGATCATCGCGATCTGGCGGCCGCGAATGGCATCGAGCGCACGCCGGCTGAGCCCGATCAGCTCCTGTCCCATGAAACGGATGGAACCGGAGACGATAGCGTTGGGGCTGTCGATCAGCCCCATGATGGCGAGCAAGGTCTGGCTTTTGCCCGAACCGGATTCGCCGACCACCCCGATGATCTCGCGCTGCTCGACGGCAAACGAGACGCCTCCCACCGCCCGCACCAGGCCCTCGTCGCTGCGGAAGGAGACGGTGAGGTCCTTGACCACCAGAAGAGGAGCATCAGCCGACATTGCGTGCCCTCGGGTCGATGATGACGAAGACGACGTCGACGATGAAGTTTGCCATCACCACGAAGAAGGCGGCGTAGATCACCGTGGCCAGGATCATCGGCAGATCGAGGGTCTGCAGTGCCTCATAGGTCAGTTTCCCGACACCCTGCAATCCGAAGACCACTTCGGTCAACAGTGCGCCGCCGCCGACCAGGGCACCAAAATCGAGGCCGAACATGGTAACGAACGCGACCAGCGAGGTCCTGAGGCCATGATGCAGCAACACCCGGCGCTCGCCGATCCCCTTGGCCCGGGCGGTGCGGATGAAATCCTCCTGCATCATCTCGATCAGGCTTGCGCGCAGCACCCGTCCATAGAGGCCGACATAGAGGGTTGCCAGCGTGAACCACGGAATGACGAGCGCCTTGAACCAGCCCCAGGGATTCTCGGTCAGGGGGATGTAGCCGAGCGGAGGAACCCAGGAAAACAGCCAGCTGTCGTGCCAGCGGCTTTGTGTCAGCAGGTTGGCGACCTCGCCCAGCCAGAAGACCGGGATCGACACGCCGACCAGGCTCAGGATCATCAGCGCGCGATCAACGAATGTACCGCGCGTTGCGCCTGCGATCACCCCGACAATCAGTCCACCCAGCACCCACAGCACTGCCGCGCCGCCGACCAGCGACAGCGTCACCGGAATGGCGCTTATCACGGTCGGGATGACGCGCTGCCCGCGATTGACGAAGGAGGTGAGATCACGGCTGACAAAAAGCCGGTTCATCATCAGCCCATATTGCACAGGCAATGGCCGGTCGAGACCGAAATCGTGGCGCACCTGGATCAACGTCTCTTGCGAAGCATTGCGGCCGGCAATGCGCGCCGACGGATCGGCGCCCGGCGTCGCAAAGAAAATCAGGAAAGCAACGACACTTATGCCGAACATGACCAGCACCATCTGGCCAAGCCGGAAGCCGAGCGCGGCAACCACTAGACGCCCCTCGGCGAGGATTTCGGATCGAGCGCGTCGCGTACGCTGTCGCCCAGAATGTTGAGGGCCAGGACCGTGATGACGATGGCCAGCCCCGGCGCCAGTGCAACGACCGGCCGCGAATAGAGCAGGCCCTGGCCGTCCTGGATGATGGTGCCCCAGCTGGCATCCGGCGGCTGCACGCCGATCGACAGGAACGACAGCGAGGATTCCGTCATCATGTTGAGCGCCAGGATCAACGGCACGAAAACGATGATCCGGGTCACCACATTGGGCATGATGTCGCGCAAAAGGATGCGCCAGGGCGACGCGCCCAGGCCGATCGCAGCGGTCACGAATTCGGCATGCATCAAGGTCAGGACATGGCCACGGATCGGCCGCGCCACATAGGGCACATAGACGATGCCGATGATGAAGACCGGTAGCCACAGGCTGCCGGAGCGGATTTCGAATGGACCGATCTGGATACTCTGCGCAATCAGCACGATCGACAGCGAGATCGCCAGCAGGAAAATCGGGAAGGCCCAGAGCACGTCGAGAATGCGCGACAGGCCGATGTCGACGATGCCACCGAAGAACCCGGAGACGACCCCCAGAAACGTCGCGAGGACGAGACACAGCGCGGCTGCAGCACCCGAGATCAACAGCGAATCCCGTCCGCCGTAAAGCAGCCGCGCCGCGACGTCGCGGCCCTGGTTGTCGGCTCCGAGCAGGTAGGGACCGATGCGCCACGTCGGCCCGATCGGCGTCATGCCGAGGCCAAGGCCTTCTGTGGAGGGCTGCAGCACCGGCTGGGTCACCCCATCGACGACGACCTCGCCATTGAGATTGGTCACAAATGGATCGGTGCCGGAGACGTACCGCGCATAAAGCGGCGCCGCGAGCGAGGCGATCACGACGACGACGAGCACGGCGAATGCCGATATTGCCGAACGATCGCCTTTCAGCTTGCGCCATGCCGTGCGCCACGGGCCATCGGTGGCCCGGCGAACCGAGATGGCGGGCTGATCCGCAATGACATTGACCATGAACAGGATTGCCTAGGAAAAATCTCGGCCTGAAAGATGCGCTGATCCGCCGGAAAAGGAAATGCGACGGAGAGCCGGCGGCGCTCCGTCGCATTGGCTCCGGGAGGTTATTCCACCCAAGACTGGCTGACGATCCAGTAGAATTGTGGGCTGAAGGTGAAGTTCTTCAGCCTGGACGAGATGACATCGACCCGCTTCGGCGTGAACAGGACGGCGACCGGCGCCTTGTCCGTCACCGCCTTGTCAATGGCGGTCCAGAGTGTCGCGCCCTTGGCCGGATCGGCGATGGTGGCTGCCTCTGCCTCGTCCATCGATGCGTCGATCGACTTGTCGCAGAACCCCGAAATATTGACCGAGGCGTCGGAACCTGGCGTAAACGAGGCACAGCTGAACAAGACCTGCAGGAAATTCGATGGCGCCGGGTAATCCTGGAACCATTGCGAGATCGAAATCTGCACCTTGTTGTTGGTGTTCTGGATGTAGGTGAACTGGATGTTCTGCGAAATCGGCTTGACCGACGTCTTGTAGCCAAGCTGGTTGAGCACGTCCTGCAGATAGACGCCGATCGCCTTGGAGACAGTGGTGTCCTCGGTGATGATCGTCACCTCCTGACCTGCGGTTCCCGATTCAGCAACCAATTGCTTGGCCTTATCCATATCCGGCGCGGACCACTTCTCACCCGGATTGGCGGTGAACGGGCAATAGGCTGCGAATGACGGGAAGCCCGGCGGCAGGATCTGACAGGCCGGCTGCGCCAGATTGCTGCCGCCGAAAAGCTTGACGATCGCGGCGCGGTCGATGGCGAAGTTCACCGCCTGGCGAACGCGGATGTCGTTGAACGGCGCCAGATTGGTGTTCATCGGCGCGTACCACATCGCCGTCAGCGGGTGAACCGTGACCTGCTTGGCATATTTGGTGCCGAGTTCGGCGAGACGGTCGGACGGCGGCGGATCGAACATCCAGTCCGCCTGGCCATTCTCGACCGCCGTCACCGCCGCCTCGTCGGTAAGGCCGAATTCATAGTCGATCTCGTCCGGATATCCGGCCGGCTGCGCTTCCTTGCTCCATTCCTTGAAGTGAGGGTTGCGCACAATCTTCATCAGCTTGTTGGGGTCGTAACTGGCGATCATATAGGGTCCGGTGCCCGGAATCGGATCGGTGCCGGCGTCCTTGAGCGGCGCGCTCGCCGGCAGGATCGACGCGTGTGGAACGGCAAGCTTCTGCAGGAACTCGGCATCCGGCTGGACCAAGTTGAAGGTAATGGTTCCGGCCGCATCGTCGACAGACAGGCCACCTTCGAGGGAGCATGTCGCGGGCGCCTTCAAGCATGCATCCGCGCCGATGATGCCTTTGTAGAAGGTCCCGGCCGTCGGCCCGCTGATCTTGAAGATGCGCTGGAACGAAGCGACCACGTCTTTGGTCGTGACGTCCGAGCCATCGGCGAACTTGATGCCCTTGCGCAGCTTGAAGACATAGGTCTTGCCGCCGTTCTCGACCTGCGGGAGGCTTTCCGCCAGGTCCGCGACGACCTCGAAGCCGGTCTTGTCTCTGGCCTTCCTGTAGGTCACCAGGCCATCGTAGAGGATATAATTGATCTGGAAATACTGCAGCGTGTAATTGATGTGCGGATCGGCGGTGCCTGCCGCGGCATTGGCCAGCAATCGGAGCGTGCCGCCTGGCTTGCCCTCGGCGGCCAAGGCACCGCTTGCCGGCGACATCATCGTCACGCCGAGCAGAGCCAGCCCGGGTATCAACGCTGCAAATGCTTTTTGGGGTCGCATATTTGTTCCCTCATGGAGGCGTGTCGGCTTTTGCCGCGCTGAATCCGGTCGATCGACCGCCGCGCGGCTGAAAACAGTCCTGGGTTTGCGAACGGCGTTCGCTACTTCGCCCAATCGCAAAAGACTACGGCGAGCGAAGCCGGACGGGATAGCTATTAAGATAGATAGGGTCGGACAGGCTTATTCCCGCCTATTTGTTGAGCAGTCGCCCGACATGGCTATTTGACAAGCAATCATCAGCGGGTAAGCTTGCCGGATGCAAAGCCTTCCAGGCGATCTAGAGAGCCGGTTCCGAACTGGAATGAGCATCGACGCTGCCATGGCGATGGCGACGGAGGTGCTGGAGCCCATCGGTTTCACCGCATTCATCTACGACTATACGCCGGTGCCGGTCAGCCACAAGGGCGAGCTTATCACGCCCTCGCTGATGGCTCTGCGCAACGTGCCGCGCGACATGCAGGATCTCTGGTGCAAGGGCGGATATTATCAGCTCGACCCGGTGCAGGAGGCCGCGCTCGCGGTATCGAGACCGTTTCTCTGGTCGCACAACGGTGTTCAGAGCAACGTCATGCAGCGTGTGCTTCAGTCCAAGCACGATCCTGTGGTCAGCTATCTGCTTGACACGAGGATGACCTGCGGCGTCACCGTACCCATTCGCCTTGCCGGCGGCGATCTCGCCACCTTCACCGCTATCCGTGCCGATCCGGAGGCCGGGTTCGAGGCCGAAGCCAGACCCTTCATCGCCGAGATCGGCGATCTGGGTCATCTGCTGCATGATTCCGTCTATGCCGGTTTCGATGCTGGAATCCGCACCTGCCAACATGTCCATCTGACGTCGCGCGAACGCCAGTGCCTGCGCCTGGCCGCTGCCGGACTGACGGCCAAGCAGGTCGCGCGTGAGATTGGCCGCGCGGTGCCTACCGCAACGCTGCACCTCAACGCGGCGACGCGAAAGCTTGGCGCGCGCAACCGCTTCCATGCCATCGCGCTCGCCGCCCATTACCGGCTGCTTGAACCGGAGCATTGAGGCTCTCGACCTGCGGGCGATCGGCCTTGCCTCGGGCAAACTCATAACCGGCAAACCTATAAATAGTGCTAGCTGTAAATGCGCCGGGCCGCTTAGTACCGTCGGCCGCAAAACAAGGCTTGGGAGGGTCCACACTTCGGCTCCTGCCGCGCCATGATGCGGAGCTTTGATTGTGACGGCGCATGCGATCACCGAAGGATTTAGCCAATACCAGGGCTATCGCACCTGGTACCGAGTGACCGGAAACCTCACCTCGGGCAAGCTGCCCCTGATCGTCGCTCATGGTGGACCGGGCTGCACGCACGACTATGTGGATTCATTCAAGGAGCTTGCCGAAACCGGACGAGCCGTCATCCACTACGACCAGATCGGCAATGGCAAATCGACCCATCTGCCGGATAAGGGCGGTGACTTCTGGACCGTCGATTTCTTCCTGGGCGAACTCGATGCGCTGCTCGCCCATCTCGGCATTGCCAGCCGCTACGCCCTGCTGGGCCAATCCTGGGGCGGCATACTTTCGGCCGAGCACGCGGTGCGCCGCCCGGAGGGGCTCAAGGCATTGATCCTGGCCAATTCGCTGGCCTCGATGGTGCTGTGGGTGAAAGGAGCCCGGCAATTGCGCGCCGGGCTGCCAGCCGATGTGCAAAGCGCGCTCGACCGGCACGAAGCGGCAGGAACCACCGATCATCCGGAATATGTTGCGGCGACGAAGGCTTTCTACGACCGCCATGTCTGTCGCGTCGTTCCGATGCCGCCAGAGGTCGCCCGGACATTTGCGGCAATCGAGGAAGATCCGACCGTCTATCACACCATGAATGGTCCCAATGAGTTCCACGTCATCGGCACGATGCGGAACTGGACCATCGTCGACCGCCTGCATCAGATCGAGGCGCCGACCCTGGTTTTCCGCGGCTTCTACGACGAAGCGACCGAGGCCTGCGTCCAGCCCTTTCTGGATCTTATCCCGCACGTCGAAGGTTTGGTCTTCCCGAATTCCAGCCACATGCCGCATGTCGAGGAAAAGCACGACTGCCTCGCCGCCGTCGGGCGCTTCCTGGCCAAATACGACTGACGTTCCAGCACGCCCTTCAGCCTGCGGTGGCCGAAGACGAGTGACAGTCCGCTCTCGGCGAGGTCGGCGAGCAACTCCTCGTTGCCGCCGCCGGTGCCATGACGATGCCGTCGATGCGGCGCTCCAGCACCCGGTCGATCTCGCGCGCTTCGCGTGCCGTGTTTCTCCTCGGTGCTGAACAGCAGAATATTATAGCGCTCGGCGCGCTGGTGGGCTGCGTCTCCAGTCCGCGTACGAACTCGGCGAAAAAGGGATTGGTGACGTCCGAAATCGGCGCGGCGATGGTGCCGGTCTGGGCGGCGCGCAGGCTGCGCGCTCAGCCATCCGGCCGATATCTCAGCCCGCTGAGCTGTCTTGAGCTTCTTTTGGTCTCGACGCTCAGGGCGCGCGAACCGTTGCCGACAGGCGAGACCATCGCGGCCGACGCCGAGTGCGAAGGTGCCTGCAGGTATGGAACGTGTCCACCCCAAGTTTCGCCAAGCACGTTGCAACCGAATCTATTAGCCGGCGTTAAAGTGCGGGTGGTTTAGCGGGAGGCTTTCATGCAGACGTATCTCGTCGAGCGTATGGACGGCGACGATGTGATCTCGGTGCGCGTCGTCAACGCGCCGAGTCCGTTCAAGGCTGCGGCCATGGTGACCGATGGACATATTACCTTCCGAAAGTGGGAAAAAGACTGGATCCGCGTGACTGACGAAAATCGGGGACAGATCTATGCATATTGTTTTGTCGCCGGCAGCTACTCCGATACTGAACCATTGCCGGTATCGCCCGGGAGAACCACAGAATAGGCAATGTGCCTGAATAGCGGCGATTCCGTCTTCGATCCCACCTTGGCAGATGTGTAACAGGCGTTGCCAACTTGGCACGAACGCCAGTGCTCGCTGCGTCAAGCGCACCACGCGAGCCCGGCATGATTGGCTCTGCCGGCGGCTTGCGAAACAGGCGAAGTGACTAACCAAGCGTCCTTGGGCGAAGATCGGGGCATCATCAGAATGATCGATGAAAAGATTGGGGCGGGAGGCGATAAGTGATCCTAATCTTAGCGTGGGCAACTCATGTCTTCGGCATATTTGGGATCAGAAGTCGCGGATCAGGATCTAGCGGTGGATTGTCAGACAACGACCTCCAATAAATGGTCAAGTGTTCCACAATACGCACTGGATCAGGGTGGTCCGGTACTGCGCCCATTTCAAGGATTGGGCACCGATTTTACCAACGTTGCCGTATTCGATCACCTGAGAAATATGGTCCGCCAGTACCCCGACAAGCTCGCAATCAGCGACGGCGCCAATCGTCTGACTTATTCCCAGCTTCTCCGGTCAGTTGAGACGCTGTCCTACCAGATCGCTGCCGCCGTCCCAGACGGACAGGCGATAGGGATTCTTCAGGCCAACTCGGCCTGGTATCCCATCGCCATCCTGGCAAGCATGACGGCTGGGCGACTTTCGGTGCCACTCAACGCGCGAGATCCCAGCTCGCGGATCCTGGAAATCGTGGCGGGGGCGCGGCTCTCGGCCATCCTGGGCGAGGGCAATGTCCGACCCGCCGGTTTGCCTCACCAAGTCAGTTGGATCGATGTGCCCACCAGTGCGGCCTCGCAATCGGTACAAGTGCCTCAGCCTTACCCCGTCTCGGTCGATGCGCCCGCCATCGTGCTTTATACGTCAGGGAGCACAGGCCGCCCCAAAGGCATCGTTAACAGCCAGCGCAGCTTGCTGTGCCGGGTCCAGCAATATGTCGATGCATGCCACATCAACTCGGATGATGTTTTCCTGCCATTGACCGGACCCGCCACAATCGCCGGGTACCGGGAGATTCTTGCAGCCCTTCTCACCGGGGCCACTTTGCATCTGGTCGAAGTCGAAGCGGTCGGCTTGCGCGCCGTTCAGCGCCTAGTGCGATCCGAAGGCGTGACAATCACCTATCTGGTGCCGGCGCTGCTTCGCGCGCTCATGGCCGACGGACCTGCTGAAGCGTTCCATTCGCTTAGAGTCGCCCGGATCGGTGGCGAGAAGGTGCCCTGGACCGACATCGCACTGCTGCGCAAGGCCGTCTCCGATACGTGCCTCATCCAGATCGGTTACTCGTCAACCGAGACCACCGGCTCACAATGGTTCTTGCCGCGAGACTGGCCGGAGCATGGAGATTCGGTTCCAGTTGGTTGGCTGCTGCCTGGAATCACCTTCGCAATTGTCGACGAAGCGGGCCGCTGCGTTCAATCGGGCCGCAGCGGAGAGCTTCTGATCAGGAGCCCGTATGTCTTGCTTGGCCATTGGGAGGATGGGGCGGTTATGCCGGCGACATCAGACCCGGACGATCCAGGCCTTCGGATTTTCGCGACAGGTGACCTCGTCCGACTTGATAATCAAGGCTTACTGCACATCGTCGGTCGCAAGGGACGGCAGGTAAAGATCAACGGTCGACGCGTCGAGCCAGCCGAACTCGAACGGGTGCTGCGTTGCGCGCCTGCTGTTGCGGATGCCGTGGCAATCGTGACTGCGGCCAATGAGCTTGTCGCCTTTGCCGTTCCTCGGCGCTCGGCCGAAGCGAGCTTTTCGGACGAGCTTCGCCAGCTTGTGAGGACCAATCTGCCACCGCCGCTGCGTCCCTTGCGGTTACACACGATCGCCGAGATCCCGCGTCTGCCAAGCGGCAAGGTGGACATCTCGACACTTGCAGAGATGGATCTTTCAGCCAGAGGGACGGCAGCGACGGCGCGTCCGCTCGAGCCGCGAGGCAAGCTGACGGCGCAGCAGATCGTCCAGCGGGCGTGGACCAGCATCCTCAATACGCGCGTAGCGGCGGGACGCTGGGATGACGCCGGAGGAGACTCGCTGAAGCTGCTGCACTGCGTCATGGAAATCGAAAGCGCCATCGGGCAGGAACTCGGCCTTGAGGCGTTCACCGTTGGAATGAGCCTGGACGAGATGGTCAAGGCGGTCGCGTCTGCACAGGCAGGCGACCAAAGCGCGCGCGCCCAGAAGCATGATCCTCCAATTCTTTTTCTGTTCCCGGGATCCGTCGGCTACGGCCCGAGCCTTGCTGCCTTTGCAGCAGCGATGGGCAAGATCACCCGCGTTGCCCCGATCAGGTACCCAGCCCTGACCATGATCCTGCGCGGGCAAAACAGCCTCTCCGACATGGCCGATGCCGCCGTCGAGCAGATCCGCCGCGCTCAACCCGCGGGTCATATACGACTTCTCGGTCATTCGCTCGGCGGTGCTGTCGCTTTCGAAGTTGCGGCGCGGCTGCTGGCCGCGGGGCGGACCGTAAGGTTCCTTGGCATTCTCGACACCAGTCTCGTCGGCGAGCGAAGCGCTCGCTGGGAGACGTTTACGCGCACATTCAATCGAATCCGAACCAACCGCGTATCCGCTTATCGGATGGCTTGCCGGGCCCTCGCGAAAGTCGCCGTGGCAATGCGGCGCGAGGCGCAACTGGTCCGGTTTCTCGATCGTTTCGCTCAGGGACAGTTCAACGCGACGAGTTTTAGAACCAAACTGGAACTGCAAGAGGTTTTGCGCGCGCGAGCCTTCTTCCAGTGGGTGGCCGAGCCAAAGCCGGCGCTGCCGATCACAGGCACCCTGTTCCGCTGTGCTCGACCCGGAATGCCTCTGGCCATCGGCTGGGATCGCGCTTTCGGACATCTGGACGTGATTCCGATCGTCGGCAGCCACATCGATCTGGTCGTAGAACCTCACCTCGCCACCAACCGCCCGCTTATCGAGAAAGCGGTGGCGCAAACCTATTCGCCAACCGAGTCTCGCAAACTGGAGTACAAGCTATCGACCTGATCTCAACATTCAGCAAGGACGCGCTTGTGCTCGACGCTGCTGCGGAGGTCGATCGCATCGTCCAGATCCTGCGCCAGCAGGTCCTTGGCACGCTGCGACGTCGAGGCGCGGTTGTCGGCCTCTCAGGCGGCATCGACAGCTCCGTCGTCGCGGCGTTGTGTGTTCGCGCCTTTGGGAAAGACAAGGTCCTCGGAATATTCATGCCGGAGCGCCACTCCTCCGGTGACTCGCTAAGGCTTGGCCGCACTGTCGCCGCACAGCTTGGCATCGATGCGATCCTGGAGGACATAACACCGGCCCTCGAAGCGATCGGCGCCTATTGTCGGCAGACCGAGGCAATCCAGACTGTCGTTCCCGACTATGGGGACGGCTGGAAATGCAAGCTGGTGCTGGCCTCAGTTCTCGAGAGCAATGGTCTCAACATCACGCGCCTCACGGTTCAGGACCCTGAGGGCAGGACCGACACGGTGCGTCTGCCGTCGGCAGCCTATCTGCAGATCGTCGCCGCAACCAATTACAAGCAGCGCCTGCGCAAGATGACCGAGTACTATCATGCCGACCGCCTCAACTACGCGGTAGCGGGCACGCCGAACCGCCTGGAATACGACCAGGGCTTCTTCGTCAAGCAGGGCGACGGAATCGCCGACCTGATGCCAATCGTTCACCTCTACAAGACCCAGGTCTACCAGTTGGCCGAATATCTTGGGGTGGAGGAAGAGGTCCGGCGCAGACCGCCCACCACGGACACCTTCTCGATGGCGCAGAGCCAGGAGGAGTTCTACTTCGCACTGCCTTATTATCTGATGGATTTGTGCCTCTACGGGTTAAACCACGGGATCGCTAGCGAAGACGTCGCCGAGGCCACCGGTCTCACCGTGGTGCAGGTTCAGAAAGTTTTCAAGGATATCGACAGCAAACGGCGCGCCGCACGCTATCTTCACGCGCGGCCGTTGGTGTCCTCTTCAATGGGCGAGGGCTAGGCGATGTGCGGCATCGCCGGAATTGTGTCGCTGAGCGCCGCCGCGGCGCCCCCTTCCCGTGATGCGCTGATGCGCATGGTAGGCACACTGGCGCATCGCGGCCCGGACGAGCGCGGTCTTTACCGGGACAAACGTGCGGGATTGGCGCATGCCCGTCTGTCCGTCATCGATCTCGCCAGTGGCCAGCAGCCACTCGCTGGCGCGGGCGACACAATGTGGATCGTCTTTAACGGCGAAATCTTCAATTACATCGAGCTGCGACAAGACCTGGTCGCGCTCGGTTATCGCTTCCGCACACGCAGCGACACGGAAGTCATCGTCCATGCCTATCATGCCTGGGGCGAGGCCGCCTTCGAGCGGATGAATGGGCAATGGGCAGTCGCCATATGGGACTCCGTGGCGGGTCGACTCGTCTTGTCGCGGGATCGGTTCGGCATCTGTCCGCTGCATTTTTGCGAGCACGGCGGACGGCTTTACTTCGCCAGCGAGGTGAAGGCCATTTTCGCGGCCGATGCGGATATACCCCGCGCCTTCGATCCAGCCGGCATCGATCAGACTTTCACGCTCTGGACTGTCGTGCCGCCACAAGGCGTGTTTGGAGGAGTAAGCGAACTCACTCCAGGGCACATTCGCATTTATGACAGTGGCATCGTTCGCGAGCGGGCTTTTTGGAAGCCAAGCTATCCAGAGGTTGACGGACCCGGCGATGACGAATTCGCCGGTTCACTTGATGACGCGGTGGAGGAAGTGCGCGGCGCCCTGGAAGCCGCTACGGCGCTCAGGATAGTACGCGCCGACGTGCCGGTCGGCTGCTATTTGTCCGGCGGGCTCGACAGCTCGCTGGTCGCCGCGCTTGGGAGACGCTTCGCCGGCGGGCGCTTCCAGACTTTCTCCCTGCGTTTTGCCGACGCCGAGTATGACGAGACTCATTTCCAGCGTCTGGTTGCCGGCGTGGCGGGAAGCGAGCACCATGAGGTGGTTGTTTCGCGCAGCGATATCGCTGGCATCTTCCCTGAGGTGATCTACCACACCGAGCGGCCAATCCTCAGGACCGCGCCGGCGCCGCTGTTCCTGCTATCGAGACTGGTGCGTCAGCATGGCATCAAGGTCGTGCTGACCGGCGAAGGGGCCGACGAAATGTTCGCCGGCTACGATCTGTTCCGCGAGGGCAAGGTCCGCCGTTTCTGGGGACGCCAGCCCGCCTCGACGCGACGCTCCCGGCTGCTGGAGCGCCTCTATCCCTATCTCAGCCGCTCGCCGGTGCAACAGCAGGCGATGGCACGCCAGTTCTTCGGGCGCGACATCCACGCCCATGACGCACCTGGTTTTGCGCATGGCACGCGCTGGCGTACCACGAGCGCCATCAAGCGGCTGTTTTCGGCAGACATGCGCGCCCAAACGGAGCGCCGCAACGCCGTGTCCGAGCTGCTTGCCCGCCTGCCGGCGGAGTTTTCGCGATGGGACTCCCTTGCGCAGGACCAGCATATCGAGATCCAGACGCTGATGTCGGGATACCTGCTTTCATCGCAAGGGGACAGGATGCTCTTGGCCCATTCCGTCGAGGGGCGCTTCCCATTCCTCGATCATGAACTCGTGAGGCTCGCGAATTCGCTTCCGGCCGCCTACAAGCTGCGCGTGCTCGATGAAAAGCATGTTCTGAAGCGTGTGGCGCAACCGATTGTGCCGTCGGAAATCGTCACTCGCAAGAAGCAGCCCTACCGGGCCCCCAACGCGCTTTGCTTCGTCGCCGATGGCGCTCCGGCCTATATTCGCGAAGCACTTTCGGAGGCGGCGCTGCGCGAGGCAAACGTCTTCGATCCTAAGTCGGTTGCCCGTCTCCTGAGCAAGTGCCAGGCCAGCGCCGGCGGCGCCGACCTGTCCAACTCCGACAATATGGCGCTGGTCGGGGTGCTGTCGACGCAGCTTCTTCATGAGCAATTTATCGCGAGCCGACCAAGTGGAGCTCGCACGCTCAAGCTCAGCGTCGATATCGACCGCGAGCATCGCGCAGAGGTGCTCGCATGATGCATGGCGCCGTACCGCTCCTGCACGACTATCTCATCCACTCTGCCAGCCGGCTCGGCGGGAAGGTGGCCCTGGTGTGCGGTAATCAACGTGTCACCTACGGCGATCTCGATATGCGCTCGAACGCCATAGCGCATCATTTGAGCCAGGCCGGAATCGCGCGCGGCGATCGGGTGGTGATCTTCGCCGACAACACTGTCGAGGCCGTCGTCGCTTTCTGGGCCGTGCTCAAGGCCAACGCCGTGGTGTGCATCGTCAATCCACTCACCAAAAGCGACAAGCTTGGTTATCTGCTCAACGATTGCCGCCCGACGGCACTGATCACCGACAACCACCTGCATTCGATTTTCAGGGAGCCGGCGCGGAATTGCCCATCGTTGCGCTGCATGATCGTCTCCGGGCCGATCGAACGCGACGACCTGCAAGAACTGCCGCATGCTGTGCGCTGGGAAACTGCGGTCGCGGCAGCCCGCAGCACGCCGCCCGCGCGCCGCTGCATCGATATCGATCTTGCTGCAATCATTTATACGTCCGGCTCGACGGGCGAGCCCAAGGGCGTGATGCTGACGCACCGAAACATGGTTGCCGCGTGCGCCTCGATTTCCTCATACCTGGCGCTTGCTGAAGACGAGGTGATCCTCAACGTCCTGCCGCTCGCCTTCGACTACGGCCTGTACCAGATGATCATGGCATTCGGCGCGGGCGCCCGGCTGGTGCTTGAACGCTCGTTCGCCTTCCCCGCGCAGATCCTTGGGCTGATCAAGCAAGAAAGGGTGACGGGCTTTCCCGGCGTACCGACCATCTTCGCCGCACTCGGGGAGCTCAAGTCTCTCAGGGATCAGGATTTTTCGAGTATTCGCTATGTCACGAACACTGCGGCCGCTCTGCCGCTCAAGCACATTCTCCTGCTTCAGGAGCTATTTTCTCGTGCCCGTATCTATTCGATGTACGGCCTTACCGAATGCAAGCGCTGTACCTACCTGCCGCCGGAGGATCTCGAGCGAAAGCCGTTGAGCGTCGGGATCGCCATCCCCAATACGGAAATGTGGATTGTCGACGAGCATGACAGGCGGGTCGGCCACGGTGTCGTTGGCCAGCTCGTCATCCGCGGAGCGACGGTGATGAAGGGTTACTGGGGCAAGCCGGAGGCGACGGCCAGGAAGCTCAAGCCCGGACCGCTGCCGGGCGAGCAGGTCCTGTACACCGGCGATTACTGCCGGATGGACGCCGAGGGCTACCTCTACTTTGTCGGTCGCGGCGACGAGATCATAAAATCGCGGGGCGAGAAGATAGCGCCGAAGGAGGTGGAAAACGTGTTGATGGAGATTGCGGGCGTACGGGAAGCCGCGGTCATCGGCGTTCCGGACGAGTTGCTTGGACAAGCAGTGAAGGCATTTGTCGTGATGGAGCAAGGAAGCATGATCGGTGAAAAGCAGTTGCAGAAAGAGTGCCAGAGACGACTGGAAAACTTCATGGTTCCAAAGTCGATCGTCATCGTACCCAGTCTGCCGATGACCGACACGGGCAAACTCAAAAAAACCGCCCTGTCATGAGTCGGTATCAGGGCGAAGTTGATCAGCATTCATTTTTTGTACCGGAGGCGAAATCAATGTTGTCTACCAAGGATAGAACCGATACCTGCAGCGATCAAATTCGCGCTTTCCTGGCGTCGAATTTCTATATAGCCGATCCAGAGAGCCTGGAGAGCGACACCTCGCTTCTCGACCAAGGCATCGTGGACTCGACGGGGGTGCTCGAGGTTATCGGCTTCATCGAGGAGACCTTCGGCATCACGGTCGAAGACAGCGAGCTGCTGCCCGAGAATCTCGATTCCATCGAGGGAATTGCGCAATATGTCATGCGCAAGAGAAACTGATTTGCCGACATCTCGCGCAACTCTGTTTCAAGTCCCCGACCGTTTCCGGTTGCGACAGCGCGTCTAGGCCTGTCGCGACGGCGGTGCTTACGCCTGCGCCTTCGTATGCCCCACAACCACCCTGCCCTCGCCGGCCTGGTTGGTGACTGCCCGGATACTCTCATAAGCCTTGGAACGCTCGAGCAAACTCATGACCTGCCGGTCCTGGCCAAGCCCAACCTCGAAAAGCAGGATGCCTCCGCGCCGCAAATAACGCGGCGCGTCCTTGAGCACTCGCATATGGATGCTCAGACCGTAGGGTCCGGCTGCGAACGCTTCACGCGGCTCGAGCTCGACCAAATGCGAACGATCGCCCTCGAGCCGTTTTTCCGAAATATAGGGCGGGTTGCAAACGATCACGTCGATCGTGCCGTCAAGCTCCAAGCCGGAGAAGGCGCCGAACAAGTCGCCCTGAAGCACCGTTACCCGCTCCTCCATATCAAGATGGGTGACGTTGCGGCGCGCGACCTCCACGCATCCGTCGGTAAGATCGCTTGCCCACACGCGCGCGGTGGGAGCGTGGTGCGCGATGGCGCACGCCAGATTGCCCGCCCCACAGCACATGTCGACAACGCGAGGCACCGGCAAGTTCAGTTGGCTCAGAACATCGAGAGCGGCGTTGCCGAGCAGTTCCGTTTCCGGCCGAGGAACAAGCGCACCGGGCGAGACCAGCAGCTGCAATCCCATGAAGGTGCTGCGGCCCCTGCCGTAGGCGTCGGCAACATTGATCTCTTCGCTCACGACACTCGCCTCCCCGTTTTAGCCGGCGTTGGTGGCCGACAATTGCGTTCCGATGAAGTGTATCTCAAAACCGTTTAACTCTCGATCGACAAAATCAAAACCCATCCGTCCCCAGACGCTTCGACGCCTTGATGCTACAAAGATGACCATAAGCTTCTGCGCTGTGTCATGATTAGGAATATCTCCTTACCAGACCCGGTTATCCCCAGCCTGGCGAGCCAGTTGCCGAATTCTCAGCCTGGCGTCACGATTTTGCTACATTTTAATCAAAGAAGGCACATATGTAAGCAATTCGTAATGTTCCAGCAGCGAAGGGCGGAGCTGCTGCTTCCCGGAAGGTTAAAGTTTGTCCCTCATCGAAAGAACCGACGAGATTGCGCGGCAATTTCGCGTCAAAGAGCGCATATCATGAAGTCAACCAAAGGGCGCTCGCTCGATCTACGATCCGCGATGTTCGGCTGTGTGCACGGCCTCGTTGGCGTAGGCGTTTTCTCCGCATTGATAAATATCCTCGCCTTGACCGGCTCCGTCTACATGCTCCAGGTCTACGATCGCGTGCTGCCTTCGCAGAGCGTGCCGACTCTTGTCGGATTTACAGTCGGGATGCTGGGACTTTACGCGGCCTACGGGCTCCTCGATTTCGTGAGGCTTCGCCTGTTGGTCCGCATCGGCAGCCGCCTGCATAGAAATCTGCAGCAAAAGGCGTTCGCAGCCTCGCTTTCCCTGCCCCTCGTTGCCGGGCCGGATGCGAACCGGGTACATCCGCTTCGTGATCTGGACCAGCTACGTGGCTTTCTTTCCGGACTGGGGCCGACAGTCTTATTCGACGCTCCCTGGATACCATTTTATATGGTGGTCATCTATCTGCTGCACCCTGCGCTTGGCGTGCTGGCAACGCTCGGCGCATGCGCCGTTGTGCTTTTGACGGTGGCTGCGGAGATCATCGGCCGCAAACCTGCGGCTCGTGCGTCTGAAACACTCGTTGCGCAGCGGCTTCTGGCCGATTCCGGCCGCCGCAACGCAGAGGTTGTTCAGGCTATGGGCCTGTCCGCCCCGCTTAGCCGGCGCTGGAACGAGGTCAGTCATCTTTATCTGAAGAACCAGGAACGGCTCTCCGACGTCGTTGGCGCAGCGAGCTCACTGTCGAAGACGCTCCGAATGGCCTTGCAATCATGCGTGCTGGGGCTTGGTGCCTACCTCGTGATCGGGGGCGAGGCCTCGCCGGGTGTGATCATAGCGTCGTCCATATTGCTGGGCCGCTCACTGGCGCCGGTCGATGTGGCGATCGCAAATTGGAGAGGGTTTCTGGCAACCCGCAAAAGCTATTCCGAGCTGGCGGCAGCGCTGGATGCTTTTGATAGCCAGCAAGAGCCAATGGAACTGCCACGCCCAAAGGCGGAGCTTGCGGTCGAGGAATTGACGGTCGCGCCACCAAGTCTGCAGAAGCCAACAATCTTCAATGTAAGCTTCCGCTTGGCGAGGGGCGCAGGGTTGGCGGTCGTCGGCCCGAGCGGCTCCGGCAAGACCACGCTCGTGCGCGCTTTGGTCGGGGCATGGAAGCCGATTCGAGGAACGGTAAGATTGGACGGCGCCTCGCTCGATCAGTGGAATTCAGAGCTGCTCGGCATTCATATTGGCTACCTGCCGCAGGACGTTGAGCTGTTCGACGGCACGATCGCCGACAACATTTCAAGGTTCGGCGGCAAAAGCGACGCAAGGGGCGTGTTGGCAGCTGCCAAAGCTGCGGGCGTGGACAAGATGATCATGCGTCTTCCGCAGGGTTTTCAAACACGCATCGGAGAAGGCGGCGCAGCCCTGTCGGCTGGGCAGAGGCAGCTCGTCGGACTTGCCAGGGCACTTTACGGTGATCCATTCCTCGTCGTTCTTGACGAACCAAATTCCAATCTGGATGCAGACGGCGATGCTGCTTTGGCCGGCGCGATCCTGGCAGTGCGTCAGCGCGGCGGTATCGTGATCGTCGTTGCGCATCGCCCCTCCGCTCTCGTCAACATCGATCAGGTACTCGTCCTGTCGAACGGGATGCTCCATTCGTTCGGTTCGCGCGAAGACGTTCTGGCAAATGTGATCCGGCCCTTCCCGCGTCCGGACAAGCCAAACATTGTCGTTCCGCTGCAGCACGGTGCAAGCGGGCATGCGTGAGGTATTGCTTAGTGTCTAACGTGACCATGTCGTCATATGCTGCGGTCGCTGGCGAAGGCCAGCCGACCGGGGCGAAGCCAGAGCCGGATGGCATTCGAGCCAATTTACCCTGGGGCAATCTGCTCCGGAGCCTGGCAGAACATTCTCGTTCCGCTGCACAGAGGTGCAGCCGGGCATATGTGAGGTATCGCTCTACTGTTACCGTGTCGCCATACGCCGCGCCCGGTGGCGAAAGCCGTTCGTTGGAAACGAAGCCGGATCCGGATGGCATCCGGGCCAATCTGCTCTTGGGCTTGGCAACCAGCTTGCTGTTGATCTTTGGCGGAGGGCTGTGGTTGGGATTGACCAAGATTGCCGGCGCGGTGATTGCGCCTGCAACTGTGGTGGTCGAAAGCAACATAAAAAAAGTCCAGCATCAAACCGGCGGCACCATCGGCGGAATCTTCGCGCAGGACGGCGATCACGTTAAGGCCGGCGACGTGTTGGTCAGGCTGGACAACACATTGACCCGAGCAAACCTGCAGATAATCACCGAGGACCTCAATCGAGCCACCATTCGTCTGGCCCGGCTGGAAGCCGAGCGCCAGGGTCTGCCGGAAATGCAGATCCCGCCTGGCCTTCGGGTTCAAATGGGTGACCCGCAAGTGGCGGCGCTTGTCAGTGGCGAACGTGCCTTGTTCGAAAGCCGTGCTGCGGCGCTGGCTGGCCAGAAGGCACAATTGCAAAGCCGCGCGAAGCAGCTGGAACGTCAGATCGATGGCCTCAAATCGCAGCAGTCTGCGACGGATGAGTCTCTGGATCTGCTGACCAAGAACCTTGCTGACGTTGAATCTCTCTACGCAAAGAAGTTGGTCTCCAAGGAGAGGTTGAGCACTGTCAGCCTGGAGAAGACCCGGACTCGCGGCGAATCGGGACGCCTTGTCGCAGCGATAGCGGAGGTACAAGCTCACATCAGTGAAACGGACCTGCAGGTGCTTCAGCTCGACGAACAAATGCGGAGCGACGTGACCAACGAACTTCGCGAAACGGAAGCCAAGCAGACCGAACTCAGTGAGCGCAAGGTGGTGGCCGAAGACGAGCTCGGCAGGACAGACATTCGCGCCCCGCAATCAGGCACGGTACAAGAATCCTCGGTCCACACCGTCGGAGGCGTGATTGGCGCCGGAGAGGTGCTCATGATGATTGTGCCCGATTCCGACAACCTTGTCGTAGACGCTTCCATTCCTCCGTCGCGCATTGATGAGATCCATCCCGGACAGCAGGTGTCGATCCGCTTTCCGGCGTTCGACGCCGGCACTACACCGGCTTGCGAAGGCTCGGTCAACCGCGTCTCCGCAGATCTGATCAAGGATCAGCAACGTCAGCTTTCCTATTTTTCGGCGCGCATCGATGTCGAGAACGAAGCGACCTGCCTGACAGGAGAGAAAATCCTCAAACCGGGCATGCCCGCCGAAGTCCATATAAGAACCGACGAGCGCAGTGTCTGGTCCTACTTGATGAAACCTCTTACCGACCAATTTTCCAGAGCTTTCAGGCAGTAAGCGGCTGCCAACCCAGTGGCGGCCGCTTGGCTCGAGGCGCAGCCGATCTATCGGATCGCCGCGCTCTCGAGAGCGCTGCTGAACCTTACCTCGATCGTGTCTCCCGGCATGACCTCGGTGTCTTCTTGGGCCGGCTGTTTCCGCCATTCTTCGCCGACCCTGCGAACGATCGTGACCTCGGCTTGGATCGTCTCACCGGCAACCGGCAACGGCAGGGCGGCAGCTCCCGTGGGCTGCAACTTCTGGCTGGCGGCGCGAAGTCTTGCATTGATGTCGGCAAGACGCACATTGGTATCTTTCAACTCAGTCAGCAGACCTATCCTTCTTTGGTTGTCATTGCGTTCGTGCTGTCTGGCAAAATCAGCCTGCTGACGTCGTGCTCTCATAAGTTCAACCGACGTTTCGAGTGCCCGGCTGGAAGAGAGTACCAAAGCGCGCCGGACGTCGGCGAGCCGGTTATTGGTGAGATTTCCGGACTCAAACGCTTTCCTTACGCGCGCCAGCTCGTCTTCGTCCGCCTTCACGCCATCCGCTTCGGCCTGCTCGCGTTTGAGCAAGGTCTCGGTTTGTGCAGCGGCATCCTTGCCACTTTTATCGAGAAAGCTCTGCTCTTGCTGGAAGTTGTCCAACGAGAGCTTCAGCCCTTCTGCTTCGGCCTGGGCGATCGCCGATGCAAAAACTGCCGGCAAGGGCGATCCTTGTGGTGGCTGCATGTCGAAGCTCGATTTGCCCTGAAGTTCGGCGCGAATGCGGGCGCTGTGATAGTAGTCTCTCGTGTATTCCCCCCAAAGCGATTCGTAATCGCGCCGCAGATCCACCGGATCGGGGCCAACCTGGTTTGCCCGGGACCGCAAAAGGCTGAAACCACCTGACACGGCAATCGCCTGCCGCACGGTCATCAGCGGCCGGTAGGCCTGCTGTCCGGGAGTGAGCACATCCCCTGTCACATAGATCGGCCGATATTCTGCGACCACGGCGGTCACGTCTGTCGGCTTGATGACGATCATTTGCTCCCGCCCGTCAGGCAGACGATGGTGGAATATCTTGGTTGGCAGGATCGTCTGCATGCGTGTTTGCAGTTCGGCCGGGCTTAGGCCGCCCACCGAAACCATCCCGACTTCGGGAAGCGCGATCGTGCCGTCCATCTGGACCACGGCACGTTGCGTTCGCTCCGGGATGGAGGCAATTCCTATCTCGACGGTGTCGCCGGCGGAAAGTCGATAGGCGACCTGCGCTTCCGCTGCAGCGGCCGTATCCATGGCAGCCAGCATGCCGAGCACGACAAGAAGGATTCGGTTAACAAGGACCATTGGTGACAATCTCCTTCTGGTTCGAATCCAGCGACAACGGCGGAGCCAATCCACCCAGGCGAAAGCTCATGTCATGTAACCCATCTCATGGCGCACCCGGCCTTCGCTGAGGCGTCCCTGCCACCATCCGATGGTCCGCTCCAACCCTTCGCGCAGGCTGGTCTGGGCGCGCCATCCAGTCTTGCTTTCGAGGAGCGAAGAATCAGCCAGCAAGGCACGCACCTCTGAATTCTGCGGCCGCAGGCGGCGCTCGTCGCGGTGAATTGGTTTCTTGCAGCCACTCAACTCGACCACCAGATCCAATATGTCCGAGATCGTCACGGCGCGCTGGCTTCCGGCATTGTAGGCATGGCCAAATTCGAGCTCGGCCGAACCTGCGGTCAAAAACGCCGCCGCAGTGTCTTCCACGAAAGTAAGATCGCGGATCGGGCTGGTGTCTCCCACCATGATCGCCGAGCATTTCTTGTCGAGAGCCTGACGTATGATGGTCGGTACGATGGCCCGCTCGCTCTGGCGTGGGCCATACGTATTGAAGGGCCGCATGATGACCACGGGGACGTCGAACGATCTGGCGTACGACTCCGCCATCATGTCCGCACCGATCTTGGATGCCGAATATGGTGACTGTCCCTGCAACGGGTGTGATTCGCTGATGGGCATTGTCAGCGCGGTGCCATAAACCTCGCTTGTCGAGGTGTGCACCACCCGCTCCGTCTCCCATTGCCGCGCCGCTTCGAGGACGTTGACCGTGCCCAGGATGTTGGTTTCTACATAGGACTGGGCCGCGGCATACGAATATGGGATCGCGATCAGTGCGGCGAGATGAAACACCACCGCCTGGCCACGCACGATCCGGTTAAGGAACGCGCTGTCACGAACATCACCGCGGATGAGGTTCAGCTGGCTTCGAATGGTGTCCGGCAAATCGTCCAGCCAGCCGTGGCTGTCGAACGAATTGTAGAGAGCCAGCGCAGTGACATCCGCGCCGCTACGGACGAGTGCTTCGGTGAGATGCGACCCGATGAACCCATCGGCACCGGTAACCAGAACTTTCCTGCCCTTGTATGCCATGACCCAAGCGTTCCCCCTATGACGTGAGGCACTGACTTTGCAAATCCACGAGAGCGCGGGTATTCTACCTGCTCTCACGTTCCGATCGGCGGCGGCGAAACGACGCCAAGCACCGCCAGCAAGCCGCGCACCATCCAGACGACATCAGAGACGATCGTGCGCTGCGGATAATAGGAAAGGTCGAGCCTGGCCTTGGCAGGAAACAGAACCTGGCGGTAGAACAATAGCGGGTCCACGGATCGCGGATAAAAATGCGCTTCATTCCGGAAGAGAACCTGGGCCGGACCCAACAAGCCTGGCTTGTATTGTAAAATGTCCTCAAAGCCCCCACGAAAACAATCGGCAAAGGCAAGGCTCTCCGGGCGTGGACCGATGATTGCCATCTCGCCTCTGAAGACATTCCATAGCTGCGGCAGCTCGTCGAATTTGGTGGCGGCGAGGAACCGCCCGATTGGCGTCATGCGGCTGTCATCGGCCATGGTCAGCGCCAGGCCACCGGGATCGCATCGCACTCTGAATTTGCGGAATTTGTACATGCGGAATGGGCGAGCACCGGCCCCGACGCGGGTCTGCGTAAAGAAGATTGGCCGACCGCCTTCCAGCAGCAGCGCCAGGGCAATCAGCAGCATCAGCGGAGCGAAGACGATCGCCGCGGCTGCAGCAATGACGAGATCGATTGCTCGTCTCACAGCCCCGTGGGCGGCGCTCGAGACGTTAGGCCGGTGAATGGCTAGGTCCAGGGCATTCATGCGGCTGTTCCTGTCTGAGCGCAGTTATTGACCGCCGCGGCAAGAGCGACCACTACCGTTTCGACCAAAGGTGCGGTGATCTGCGGATGCAGCGGTACAGTGAGTTCGCGCTGGGCGAAATCTTCCGTGCGCGGTAAATGAGTACCGGGAATGAGCTCACGATAGAGCGTCATCTGGTGCACCGGCGGGTAGTGGATAGTGGTTTGTATCCCTTGCGCGCGCAGTGCGTCGATGACGTCTTGCCTGTCGGCGTAACGCGGCAAAAGGATAGGCATGATGTGGTAGGCCGACGTCCGCGGCTCGTGGAACGGGATGGTCACGGCCGGGCAATGCTTCGCGATGAGACGGCGATACAGCATCACCAGGATACGCCTGATCTCATTCCACTCCTGCAGATTTTGCAGCTGGACCAATCCGATCGCAGCCCGCAATTCATCCATGCGATAATTGAATCCGAGCATGGTGACATCATACTGCGGGGTGCGGCTGTTCAGCCTTTGACGTGTCCCGGTGGTCATCCCATGTCCACGCGCCTGGCGGATCGTCTCGAGCAGACCGGCATCCCTGGCAATCACCGCCCCGCCTTCCGCCGTGGTCATGTTCTTGTTGCCGTAGAAGCTGAAGGCGGCCGCGGCACCAAATGTCCCCACCTCCTTCAGGCCGGGCGCATGCGCCGCGTCCTCGACGATATGCAGCCCACGGGCACGGGCGAACTTCTGCCATTGTTCCCGATCGGCGAGGTAGCCGGCGAAATGGACGAGAATGACTGCCTTGGTGCGGGCCGTGCATTTCGCTTCGGCTTCCGCGATGGACATCAGCGGCACATCGGCCGACTCGATGTCGACGAAAACGGGGGTCGCACCAACATAGAGGACCGCATTTGCGGTCGCCACGAAAGTCAAGGATGGGACCAGCACCTCGTCGCCCGGACCGATACCAAGTGCGTGCAAAATGAGATGAAGCGCTGCGGTACAAGAACTGACCGCGACGCAATCCTCCGCACCATGCACGTCGGCAAAGGCTTGTTCGAAGGCTCGTACCTGCTCCCCCATGGTCAGCCAGCCGCTGTCGATGACCTTGGTCAAAGCAGTCTTCTCCGGCACACCCAAGATCGGGGCACTGACCAAGAGCATCACAACCTCCTAGACTGATAACTGTGGGAACCGCGCTGGTGACTTCATCATGCAGCCGTCGCAGTGACCTCGATCGAGGCCGACTGGTCTTCCCAGGAAATGGTCTGTGCGTTCTGAAAGTCGTCGACGCGCCCGATATCGAGCCAGAGACCTTCATGCTTGTACACGTGCACGGTTGTGCCGTTCTGCATCATCTGGAGCATCAGGTCGTCGAACCCAAAGGGTATGCCGGACGGGATGAACTGCAGAACGTCTGGATTCATGCAGTAAATCCCCATGCTGACCAGATGCGACAGCGTCGGTTTCTCGCGAAAGGTCTGCACGGTATTGTCGACTTCGTCGATGACGCCGAAATCCATCTTGATCAGGCGACAGGCTGTTGCGATCGTCACTGGATCGGTGTGCTTACGGTGCGCTGCTACAAATCGACTGAGGCTTAGATCCGTAAGGACATCGCCATTGAGAACGATGAATGGCTCCGTCAGTTCGTCCCTGATCAAAGACAATGGCCCGATGGTGCCCAGCGGCTCCATCTCCTGCGTGTATCGAATTTTCAGGTTCCACTGCGAGCCATCTCCACACACGGTGCGGATCAAGTGGCCGAGATATCCGGTTGTAATATAGACTTCCTGAATACCGTTGCGTCGCAACCATTTCAGAAGCATCTCGAGAACCGGCCGTGCACCGATCGGCATGAGCGGCTTCGGCAAGATCGAAGTGAAGGGGCGGAGGCGTGTTCCCATTCCACCACATTGAATCACCGCTTTCATCCTGGTCCTCCCTTGTTCATTCGGCCTGAACGCCATCGTCACGGGCCGGTTATCCTACCCTGGTCAGCACCCGGGAAACGCGTTCTTGTCCCCTCAGAAGAACCGGTGAGATTTCCCGTAGAAGACCGGTGAGATTTCCCCACCGATCCCTGATCCGGACATTGCATCTGGATGGTATGTGGCCGTCGGGGTGCGTGTCGTCGTGCATTCGAATGGTAACAATTCAGCCGTTTTGCTGTTCTATACCTACAGACCTATGGCAGTGCTGAGACCAGCCGATCTGTCAGCTTTCCAAGAGGTCAGAACACATGTTCGACGACGTTCGGCGGGTTTCGCTCACAAGGGGCAAAAAAAGAGGAGCGTTTCCCGTCATTTAAGATTATATTAGAAATCTGGCGTTTGCGGCGTTGGGGTGCCGCGGCGTCGGCTGGATGAATCGACGAGTGAATGGCTACGACTTTCAGGCCCATCACCGTTCAATCCATTCAGATACGCGTTGGGGTAGTTCAATGTATCGAATCGTCATCGCCGACGATCACGGCTTGTATCGTCGTGGCTTGCGATTGGCACTGACCGCAGGCATTCCAGGTGTGGAGATATTTGAAGCGTCTTGTTTCGACGCGGTGCTCAGTTTGCTGGCAGAGCAATCGTTCGTGGATCTTGCGATCCTGGACCTGAATATGCCGGGCCTGTTCAATCAGGAGGTGCTCGGCGGGATCCTGTCCGCCTATCCGGACACGCGATTTGCGATCGTTTCCGGAAACGATTCACGCTCGGAAATACTCACGGCTCTTTCGATCGGGCTTCATGGCTACATCGTAAAGTCGCAGACGGACGAAGAGGTCGTTTTGGCTGTCAATGAAATCCTCTCCGGCCGCATCTATGTTCCTGCACTTCTGTCACGCCCGGGTGCAACGCAAACAACCCACGCGCATACACACTCCGAGAAAGGCCCACAGCGACGTACCACAGGCCTCAACCTTGGCAGGCTGACCTCGAGGCAAAAGGAAGTCCTCAAGCTGATGGCGGAAGGCTATTCAAACAAGGAAATTGCTCGCGACCTGGAAATCGCAGAGGCGACCACGAAAATCCACGCTGCTGCGGTCCTGCGTGAGTTGGGGGTACGCAATCGGACAGAAGCTGCCGTTATGCTGAAGACATGGCTTTCGAGACATGCCAGCTAGAGCGCCGCGCGTCCTTTTGGACATGCAAACGGCGCCCAAGGTTTCATGCATATACTGCATATACCGAAACTGCGCTGCGGCCTTTGGCCAACGACATCCCTGGAAAAGAACCTAAGCGCATCTCCAAGGCCATTCAGCGCGACGCGTCTTTTAGGTATCTGCTTTTCGATCGGAGCACTGCACTAGGATCCGATTTCCTTGCGTGATAGCCGCAGCGAATACCGCAACCCGTGGTCAGTTATTTCCAGTTTGGGAGAGTGACCGACAAGCGGCGCTCCATCTACTCCGATTATCATGGAACCGAAGCCATGACGGACTACGCTCGAGGTCCGCCGCCGTCCCGATTCCACCCACTCGAACACGATCTCACTGCCTGTGTCTTCAGGTGCAAATGTCCAGCTTACGTCGATCCGGCCTTTTGGATCGCCAAGCGCTCCATATTTCATGGAATTGGTGGCAAGCTCGTGGACGATCATTGCAAAACTCTCGGCGGCGCCTCCCGACATCACCACGGAAGGACCGCTGACCGATATGGCGCGTGTTCCCATATATGGTTGCAACTCTTGAGCAACGAGATCGTTTAGCGCCCCCGATACGCTGCCGTTGCGTGAAAGAAGCAGATGGGTTGCCTCGAGCGCGCGTATCCGGTCGATCAGCATTTCCTTGTATTTGGCAACATTGTTTCCAGGAACATCGACCATTTTCACGAGCGCCGTGATCACCGCGAAAACGTTGCCGAACCTGTGGCGTTGTTCGAGCATAATGCGCTCCCGCTTCTTTGCCGCGGCGCGCAGCAGCGTGGTTTGTCGTCTCTCGCTCAGGTCGGCAGCCACTCCAAGCCGCTGTCCTCCATCACCCTGTCTTTCCTCCCTTCCGCGCAGGGCAACCCAGCGGATATGCCCGTCCGGTCGACGGACGCGTATCTCAACATCGTAATTCATGACCGATGATGCGGACTTTCTCGATGCCGCCAGCTTTGGCCAGTCCGCCGGATGAACGACAGCTGATAGTTCCTCCAAACTGCGGCTATTGGCCTGGGCCAAGCCGAGAACGTCCCAGAACGTGTCCGAGCCTGTGACTGTCCCGTCTTTAAGGTCGATCCGCCACGTGGCCAAGCGTCCAGCAGACAGAGCGAGGTCTAGCCATTCCTTCTGAGCCCGAAGCGCTTCGTGAACAGCTCGTCGTTCCGAAATATCGTCGACCACCACGAAGATGCTCTCCGAGAGTCCCCCCTCGGGCACGGACGAAGAAAGCGTTAGCCTGGCCCAGAATGCCGTACCGTCCTTTCTTAAAAGACGGACCTCCGAAACGAACGAAGCAATGTCGTTGCCTAGGCCCGCCAACAATTGCGCCAAGGTGTCCCGGTCGTTCGGGTGGGCGAGCGTATCGAGCTGCAATTGGGCAAGCTCCTCCTCCTTGTACCCGGTCATCTCACAAAGGCGTCTGTTGGATTGCAGCAACTCACCTTTCTCGTTGGTGTTCGCGAATCCCATGGCAGCACGTTCGAAGGCCCAACGATAGCGGCTTTCGGTCGCCTCGACGGCAGCGAGCCTGGCCTCCGCGACTTCCAGCAGCTCACGCAAGTCCTGCCGCAGGCGATGGAACGTCATGGCAATCACCCCACCCGAAACCAGAAGCAGGATTGCGCGTGCCCAATCGCCATTTGAAATCTGATCGTATCCTCGCGCCCAAAGGCCGACCGCCACCATCAGAATGGTCGCAGCGAGCGCAGGCACACGATCTTCGAGATAAGCGATAATAATAATAGCCGGAACAAATTCCAGAAAACTGGCGCCTTGCCCAATATAGGCTGACGATTTTATTTCAAATATCAGTGTGGCAGCTAGTACGGATGCAGAGGCAATATGAGTTAGCAATCTGCCCGACGGTTTCGAATTCGACCTGCGCGACTGCGAGCTCATGGACACAGACTACAACCTTCTGACTAGCCCGTCGAGACTAGAGCAAAAAACGTACAGCTTAGTACCACTGCCGGATTGCCATACCGCTATCATAGCGCGCATTTTATCGGATGCAGCAGGGGCTATGAGCTGCCTTAGAACTGTCAGATCATATTGAGTTTTCAAGGTGGTGATGAACACGTTATCCGTCAGCGCATAGAAGACTAGAATCCATCTAAACATAAAAGACTATCCGAATCCCGAATACTTATTTTCGGGCGTGTGTGAAACTTTGGGTTAGGGGTAGAAAATGAATCTGATCGATAGACATGTTGATGCTTCTTCGGGCGGTAGGTACATTGCTACGAGGACCAAGTACGATTTTGACGCGCGGAATACGCGACCCTCTTCTGGTCACCTTCCCGATCGCGCATCGGATCCATTGGACGCACGGCTTGGGGAACCAAAAGGCCGCAGTCTGGAATCCATAACCGGCGTGCTTGATCGCATTGGCTGTGGCTATCTCGTGCTGAATCGCGAAAGAAAAGTAGTCGAGTGGAACGCAGCCGCCCAAACCACGCTTGAGCGCCAGGGCGAAGCGGCTGACACGGCGAGCGGGCTTACGGCCGCACTAAGGCGGCTGATCGCGAATGTTCCGGGCCAATTCCTGCCGGGCTCGTTATCCTGGGTGGTAATCCGCAGCAGGGGCGACCGGCCGGTGATATTGAACGAGAACGGAGTTATTGCTCCCGACGGAACGAGCATCGTGGCGTTGCTGGACCGGGACAACAGGTCGGGGCCAAATCCTCGCACGTTGCAAAGAATGTTTGGCTTGACGAGCGCAGAAACGCACCTCGCCTTGCGTTTGGCTCAGGGCGACGCACCTTTGGAGATCGCTCGCAGCTGGCGTCTCAGCCGCACCACGATCCGCTCCCAGCTTGCCTCGCTGTTCGCCAAGACCGAAACGAAACGCCAGGCGGAACTGGTGGCCCTTCTTGGGCGTATTTCGGTCCTGCCATAAGGGCCGGCCACTTAAATGCAATCGCCGGACGTCGGCGTCCGCCCGGGATCCAGACGACGCAATTTGGAGTGTCATGATTTGGCAGGTCGTGCATCGCGTTGCGCGGTTCGTGGCACCGACGTCGCCTGAACTCCACCAGGTTCGATGCGCTGACGTAAATATCGGAAGCTGGAATCTCGGACCGGCAATTCGGTACTGTCGAACGGAATTCGAAAGGCGACAAGTTGGACAACGATCTATGCAGCGAGTCTGTCCTTGCCGCAACGGAGAAGGTGGAAATCGCCCGATCGCGTTCGGATCAAGCGGTGAAGAGACTTGCACGGACAGGACCGATCGTCGTCACCGGCGCAGCAGGTTTCATTGGTTTTCACGTGGCCTCGCGGCTTTTGCGTCTGGGTGTCAAAGTCGTGGGCGTCGACAATTTCACACCCTATTACGATCTGCGGCTCAAGGAAGCGCGGTTTGCACGCCTCTGTAGCGAGGCGGAGTTCACGCCGATACGAATGGATCTGGCGGATGCCGCGCGCGTTCAGTTGCTGTTTTCAAACGTTCGCCCCTCACACTTTGTCCATCTCGCGGCTCAGGCCGGCGTGCGTCATTCAATTGTTGACCCGCACGCCTACGTGCAATCGAACATAGTGGGGTTTCTAAACGTCCTTGAGGGCTGCCGGCATTACGGCGTCAGTCATCTCGTCTACGCCTCCTCGAGCTCCGTCTACGGCTTAAATCGAACCATACCGTTTTCCGAGCACCACGGCGCCGATCATCCCGTCAGCTTCTACGCCGCCACCAAGCGTTCGAATGAATTCATGGCGCATTCCTACAGCCATTTGTTCGACCTGCCCGTGACGGGACTGCGCTTCTTTACCGTTTATGGCCCCTGGGGCAGGCCCGACATGGCAGTCTATTTGTTCACGCGCGCGATCATCGAGGGCAAGCCAATCGAAGTAGCCAATGCCGGCCGCGTCTGGCGAGACTTCACCTATATCGACGATATCGCTGAGGGCGTGGTTCGGGCACTCGCTGCACCGCCGCGGCCCGATCCGAATTGGGACCCTTGCACCGCCGACCCTGCTACAAGTTCCGCGCCGTGTCGCGTCTACAATATCGGCAACGACCGGCCCGAGGAAATCAACCGACTGATTTCGATCATCGAGACCGCCCTTGACAGCCGGGCGCTTCGCGTGGATGTGCCGTTGCCGCCTGGCGACGTTCTGGAGACGCGCGCCGACGTCAGCGATCTCCGCAAGGCCGTCGGCTTCGCCCCGGCGACACCGCTTGAGGACGGAGTGCAACGCTTTGTCGAATGGTACCGGGACTTTCATGGAACGGATGACGCGGTCAGCATACGGCAACAAACGTCGGTGAATGATGAGGCCACAGTGTAGGCCGCGCCTTGTCGGGCAACGATCTGCCACTCGGCAAATTTGAGATTTCGCATTTTTTTCGGACAGAGAATAAAGCGAGTGTCGGCCCCAAAGCCGCCCCCGCCAGCCTCTATCCGACACAATCTTGGACTCGAAATTCCTGAACGCTGATGCCGTCGAGTATCGGGCGCGATAACATCAGATCAGCGCAGGAACCAATGAGGCGGCTGGCCTTCGACTGCGCGCGTTCTGAGCGACGCCAGCGCAAAGATCAGCCCAGGGATAATTTTCAGCCGTTTGCTGATATAAATCGACATCGCCACATTCCAAATCGCCAACGCAAGCGCGAGGCCCACTGCGGCGCCCGGCGCGCCGTAGAGTGCAATTCCTGCGGCACAGCCCATGATGCTGGCCGCGGCGCCGGCGATCATGGTTGCGGCTGCCGCCCATTCGTTTCCAGTCATCATCAAGAGGAGCATCTGGGGTCCGCATAGCGCGACAAAGACATATCCGAGAATGAGTATCCGCGCGACGGGTGCCGCTGTACTGAAATCTCCGCCGAACCAGCTCAACAGAGGTTCAATAATCGCAAGCATCGGGATGGCCATCGCTATGGCGCCGCCAGAGGAAAGTAGGGCGGCCCGTGAAAAAAGCTGCTGCAGAGCCATCCGATCGCCTCGGGCATGAAGGGCGGCCGCTGTCGGCGCAAACATCGTCGAGACAGCGACCAGGGAAAGGCTCACAAGCAATGCGACGTTCAATCCCAAGGCGAAAATGCCCGCTTCGCGAATGTGATGCGTCCAGCCCAGCACCATGACCCCGGCCCGGCTGATGAAAACATCGAGCCCGGCCATGAGCATCATTGGCGGAACCGCGGACCACCATTCCCGCGACTCGTTGCCTGGCTGAACCTGCCGCAAGCCGGGCGGCTGAAATTTTGCCGCCATGATGAACACCAGGCCGACCGTGATGGCTGAACTTGCCAGCACCGCCTGCATCACCAGCGGTGCGTTGGGGGTCCATGATCCGGATAAGACCGCCATTCCCAGCAACGTCAACAATAGGCCGTCGCGCACGATGCGTTCCGGCATGAGGGCCGAGACACCGCCGCCGAAAGCACGAACAAGTGTTGCGCCCAACGCGTAGGCGGTGACCAAAGGCACTGCTGCCATGCCTAGCAGCTGGCTGGTTTGAAGCTCCTTGTGAGAAGAATCCGAAAAGAACAAGACCAAGGCGGCGCCAATGATGCCGAATAGTGTCGCTGCCGCCAGCGACCTTTGCAGAGCAAACCTGATTACCCCGTGTACCAGGTCAAGCCGCCCTTTGGCACTGTAGGCGGAGACGAAACGCAGCAAGGATACATGGAACCCAAGCGTTGCAAGATAGGCAAGCACCGAGGTCCAGGCCAGAACATAGGAGTAGATGCCATAGCTGGTGGAGCCAACGATGCGCGCAATCAATAACTGCGCCAAGCTGGTCAAGCCCGCACCCCCGATATAGACCAAAAGAGCGAAGATGCTGGCATAGCCGAGACCCCGGCCCGTGTCCTCCTTGTGCGGCAAAACCATATTTGTTGGAGCAACGGAGGCCGCAGGGAAGCGGGCGAGCTTCGGATCGCTGCAATCGTCGATGTCTCTTGCGCCGGCGGGCCCAGCTCCGGTCTGCGAACTCTTCGATATTATCTTCCGCTCGACAGACTGACTGCCGCGACGGTCGTTACGCGGAAGCCCGCATGTGACACTCATGATGTTCTCTCGAGCAAGAGATCTGCGCTGTCCCCAAACCGATAGCCAGCGTGTTTCTGTAGATTGACGTGCGTGAGAACGCTGCCTACGGGGACCTGAGCCGTCTCGTCCTCCGTCAGCAGCTGCAGAACACCGCGCGCGATGCTGCGACGCGTCCTGCCCCAGCGAACGGCGAACAGAACCGCGTCAGCCCAGCCCGTCAGTAGCCTGGCCTCAGGTCCTCCAAGTCCCAGCGGTCCATTTATAATGACGACGCTGTAGATTGAGCGCAGCTCATCTGTGACCAGGGATCCGTCGATCATGGACAGCTGCGGCAGCAGATCCTCTGATGGTGCCAGCGCCATGAAGTCGATTCCAATTTCAGGCATTCCCGTGACCGCGTCGTGCAGGGGACAACGGTCGTTCATATAGTCTCCAAAGGATTTATGCGGCCGGAGCGCGCCGAATTCGTTCAGGAACTCGTTCGTGAGGCGGGCCCCCGTGCTGTCAAGATCGAGAAAAAGCACTCGTCCCCCAAGTCGGGTAGCTGCCAACGCCAGGCTCCATGCAAGCTCGGTCTTGCCATCATGCCGGATACTGGACGTTACGAGGATGACGTGCGAAGCGCGGCCCCTCGCCTTGTTGAGTGTCACGGTGACGAGGAGGGAAGTGATGGCTCGGCTGTAGCTGGACTTTCGTTGGCCAAGAACCAGCTGCTGAAGTCGTTTCGCGTGTATTGTGGGCGCTTCCGGTATCAGCCCCAGGCATGGGACCCTGAGCGCGGCTTCAGCTTCGGCCTCGCCGCACAAGGTCTGATTGAGGCGGCTGCGGACCATCACGAAGATCCCGCCAATGAGACCAAACACGATCATGCCGGGCGGAATAAGGAAGATGGGCGGCAGGGTTTTTGGATTCGTCGGCGGCCACGCCGCTGAAAGGATCGAGACTCCGGGCAAGGGGGTTGCGATACGCTGCACCAGATCCTGTTGTTGCGTGAGTAGCTGGTTGTATCGCTGCGTCAAGATGCTGACCTGCGGCTCGAGCGCACGCAAGCCGGAAAGCCGGCCGGCTGTGTCGGCCACCACCGCATCAAGCACATTCTTGCGCCCCTCCAGAGCCGCAATCTGGGCACGGTAGATGTTCGCCTCCGCAGCAATGCGACCAGTGCCTTGTTCGATCTCGCGGTTGATTGCAGTACTCAGGCCCGCATCCGCATTGTCGTTGGCTTGGCGAGCCGCCATGTCGGCCAGTACCGGTGACCCGATCGCTTCGGCGAGCGCCGCGACCGATGCTCCTTCCTTTCGCAAAGCCTCGATGTGTTGAAGGCGAGATTCCGTTGCGGAGAGATCCGCCTTCGACAAAGATATCTGCTGGCTGAGCTCGGCTGTCTCCTTGGCAGCGTTGTCCGCCGCACCTTGATCGACCGCGCCATGGCTCAGCCGATACTTTTCCAGGCGGTCGGTTGCTTTCGCCAAGTCGCTTTGTACGACCGGTAGGCTAGCGACGATCGAGGCGAGTTCCAGTCTGTCTGACGCCCTGCGCTTCTGTGCGAGATCGTCGATGTATACTTGGACGAACGTATTGGCCACAAGGGCGGCTCGCGCCGGATCGTTGTCGGTGAAGCCGACCGTGATCACTCTTGATCGCAGTTCCTGTCCAACCCTCATGCCCTTCCGTAATGCCTTGAGTTCGTCTTCATCGGCGGCCGCCGGCTTGCCCTGCGGCCAAATGCTTTCCAGCAGACCGGCTGCGAAGGTGCGTATGTTCTGCAAGTCGCCGCCGGCCGGAGCGGGGCGTGAATTTCCGGTTACGACATCCCCTTGCTCAGCAATGTTACCAACCTCCGTCTTGCGCAGGGCTGCCACCACGCGACGCAGATGCCCCTGCGAAGAGAGCATGGTTAAGTGGTCATCAATGCTCGCATCCAGCATCTCCTGCGCAGAATCTGCGCCTCCGGGAGCCGCATTCCTGCCAGGAGCATCGACAATCACCTGTGCGGTCGACTCGAACAGGACGGGACGCGCAAAACCCGCAAGCCCAGCCAACACACCGCCCAAAATCACCATTGCAAGCAGGAACCATTTTCTCCTCGCGACGGTAATAAGGAGTTGATGGAAGGGGGTCTGCGCGTCGATCTGTTCGCGCAGGAATGGCCTCATGCGCGGGTTGATCTCGCGCGTCGGCACGTGCATTTCAGTGGCGCGCGGAAGGTGAATGCGGCTGACTATGGAACCTTCCATCTTATACTCCTGTCAGTTCGAGCACTGTAGACATGCCCGTTGCCGGCCCTGGGGGCCGCCCGGCCTCGTTGCGCCAGGCCTGGAACATCAATGCGGGCCACAAATCACGAGAATGGTCCTGTGTTCCGTCAAGGTGGTCGCGCCAGCACATCGCGACCTTCGCAAAGTCGAAGATCCCATCTCCGGAGAGGCGCATATCGGCGACCAGATCGCTGGCCCAGTCGCGCAACGGGCCTCTCAGCCAGACCGCTATGGGAACATCGAAACCCTGCTTCGGCCGGTCGATCAGCCGTTGCGGAAGATAGCGGCTCAGCAACTGACGAAGTATCCACTTGCCTTTGCCATTGCGAACCTTCGCATGTGCGGGCAGCCGCCAAGCGAATTCGACAACCCGATGGTCGAGAAGCGGGCACCGGCCCTCGAGGCTGTTGGCCATGCTGGCACGGTCCAACTTCACCAGTATATCGTCGGGCAGGTAGCCGGCCATGTCGTCGTACAAGAGACGGGACAGCAGGCCATCAAGCCGGGGTGACTCTTGAATTGATGTGGGCGGCTTGTGGAGTGTGAGGCTCTCGGTCGATACTCCGGTCAGCCGTTGATACAATTCGTCCTCATCTGCTGCGGCGAGCAGCCGAGCGAGGCGGTGCAGCCGATCGCTCCGCAGCGCGAGCCGTGCACTCGCCGAAAGCGGCAGCTTGCTGACGAGATCGTAGCGCGCCGCACGGGCCAGCAATTCGACCCCTGCAGCAAGCGTGTGACGCAGCGGCGACGGCAGCGCATGCTGTCGTTTCAACCGCGCCGCCATGAAGTGGCGGGCGTAACCGGCGAAGCATTCATCGCCACCGTCGCCTGACAGGGCCACGGTAACATGCTGGCGGGCGAGCCGCGCCACCAGCAAAGTTGGTATCTGCGATTCGTCGGCGAACGGCTCGTCCCAGATCTGCGGCAATTCTGGAATGACCTCGCGCGCAGCGGCGGCCGAAAGGTGTAGTTCAGTATGATTGGTGCCCAGATGCCGCGCAACCTCCGCGGCGTGGGGAGCCTCATCAAACCCGCCTTCTCCGAAAGCAATCGTGAATGTGCGCACCGGCTTCGGCGACTGAGCCTGCATCAGCGCCACAACGGCGGAGCTGTCGATGCCACCAGACAGAAAGGCACCCAGCGGCACATCGGCTACCATGCGTTCCCGAACGGCAAGTCGCAGCAGGTCGTCGAGTTCGTCGGTCAGTTCTTCGTCGGTGCCGGCGATTGGATTCAGTCGACCGTTCGCGGCGACTTCAGGCAGCGACCACCAGTGTCGGACGCGTTGCGAAAGGGATGCGGCACTGCGCGCCTCGGCAAAATCTGCCGCCGTCACAGACAGAACCGAGCCAGGAGGTAACTTGAATACGCCTTGCCAGATGCAACTGTTACCCGGCACCCATCCCTTCGAAAGCATCGTCGCAGCCGCGTCGAGATCGAGCTCCTGACAGAACCCTGGAAAACGATTGATCGCCTTCAACTCGGAGGCAAAAACAAGCGCATCGCGTGTTGCAGCAACATAGAGCGGCTTTTTGCCCATTCGGTCGCGGGCGAGATGGAGGGTCCTGGTCTTCAGATCCCACAATCCAAATGCGAACATGCCAGCGAGGCGCGTCAGTGCGGTGTCGAGACCCCAACTCTCGATTGCGCACAGCATGACTTCGGTATCGCTGGCGCCACGGAACCGATGGCCAGCGCCTTCAAGTTCGCGGCGCAGATCGCGGAAATTGTAGATCTCGCCGTTGAACGTAATGGCATATCGGCCACTTGCCGAATGCATTGGTTGGCGTCCCGCCTCCGATAGATCGACGATAGCCAAACGCCTGTGGCCGAAGGCGATGCCGGCTTCACGGTTGACCCAGAAGCCTTCACCATCAGGCCCGCGATGACGAAGGCCCGTCGTCATCTGCCCTATGGCCGTGAGCGGCCTGGCACTGGCTGCATCGGGTGCAAGGAGAATTCCGGCAATCCCACACATGCCATCACCTCCGGTCGCTCGAGGTTGCCGAAACCGTTTGCGGCGTTCCGGCAACAAGGCAAATGGTCAGCGCAAACCACACGATTGGATGGCGGATGATCAGATGTGGCATCCCGAAGATAACGATCGACACGACGAGCACGAACAGGGCATCGAGCTTTGCACGCCATGCGCATAAAGCCGCCGCGCCGACAATCCAGGCCAGGGCTAGGACCGCAATCAAACCACCTTGAGTGTATAGATCGAGAATCGTGTTGTGAGCCTCGAAAGGCCGGGGCAGAAACTGGCTGTAGGAAATGGGCGGGCGCTCCAGATGCGGCCCAGGACCAAGGCCCAGGGATCCTGACGTCAGGCCCTTGCCCAATGCATCTCCCCAGAGATGGAGGCGAAGTGCGGCGGTTTCGGCGGTTGCGTCGCCGCCCTTGTCCTTGGTGAGACTTAAGGCGAACTGTTCGACGCTGCCCGCTTCCGTGAGAATGTAGGGCGTCATCGACAAGGCCAACGGAAGGAAGCCAATCATCAACAGGAGGGTAACTTGCCGGGAAAAGCTGGCCTTGCCGTCACCGGTTGCGAGCCATGTCCGAACCCGCAGCCCAAGAAATATCAAGCAGGCCAGGACCGTCGTGTACAGATAGGTATCACTCTTCGTCAGCCTTCCGATATAGATGGTCAGGATAAGGCTGCTGAGCCCGGCCAATCTCGCCCACGGATTGCTTGTGGTCGTCGCAAGATGCAAGGCGAATGGGCCAAAGAGTGCACAATAGAGCGCGAGCTGGTTCGGGTTCTCGGACCAGCCGCGGAAGCGATCCCAGTACCACGGATCGACGCCGGATTGGTGGATCCAACCCCATCCAAGTGCCAGCTGAACAATAAAGCCTGCATTCGCGATCGCGACCACCCACCAGGCAGTACTGCGCAGATGACGATCAGCCTCGGGCTCCGCGGCGGCTAGGCAGGTGACGCAGATCAGCAGCAGGTAGGCTATCATATCGTGCATCACCACCGACAGGTACAGCACCGTGGTCAGATAGCCGACGATGGTGCCAATCCCCAGAGCAAGCGTCATGATCAGCCAGAAGCCCGCGACACGGATCAGGGCGGGCCTGACTACCAAATGACCGCCGGCGAGCACCCGGCCGATCGACAGCATGATCCAAAGCGCGAGAAACAGCTCGCCATAGCCGAGTGGCACTCCCGGAATGGTGAGCTGCGCCGCATAGGACATCGCAACGCCGCAGGCCAGCAACGCGTCGCGGATCATCGGCGCGCTCCACCCAATGCGCGGTTTGCAGCAGCCTCTTCAAGCAACGCGGGCGACGCCGGTCGAGCGAAGCCGCCATGGGATTTGGCGCTAAGGACATTGTCGTAGAGATCGCAATATTGCTCGACCACCCAGGGCAGCGAGAACTGCGTCCGGACCAGCTCGACAGAGCGAGCGCCCATGGTCCTTCCTTTCCGGCGGTCGGACAAGAGGTCTATAATTCGAGATGCAAGGCTGTTCGGATCGTGCGGTGGGACGAGATGGCCGTTCCATCCGTCTTCGACCACCTCATTGCAGCCAGGCATCCTTGAGGCGACGATAGGCAATCCTGCAAGCCCTGCCTCCAGCAGGACGCGCGGAATCCCTTCGCGATATTGTGTCGGAAAGGCGAACAGATCGGCCATGCCAAGCAGGGCAGGAACGTCGCGTCGTGGGCCCAAGGCGATGACATGGGGCGCATGTCGATCAATCTCCGCCTTGTCCACCGCAAATGGGCCCTCGGATTCCAATGGCCCGACAAGCACGAAACGGGCATAGGGCCTTTCAGCCAAAATGCGAGGGACTGCCTTGAGGAGTGTCGGGATGCCTTTCTGGCGAGTTAGCCGGCCGACAAAAATTACGATCTCGGCGGATTGGAGCCCAAGCTCCTCGCGCATTTTCATCGCCGACGGGGCAAGATGCCTTGCCATGGCGAACGCATCGACGTCGATTCCAGAACTGCGGATCACTCGTCCGCTGCCACGTATGATCAGTCGGTAGCGTTCAAAGAATGACTGATCGTCCCGATTTTGGAACACCGTAGCGGCCGTCCATAAGGACGAAAGCCATTGCAGTCCGCAAAAGATTGGGCGCAGGGCCAGGGCGCGCGGTTCCAGGGACGAGAACGTCCAGCCCAGACCGTTGATTGTGCGCACGACTGGAACGCTCCCGCGCACCGCAAGTGGCGTCACCAGGTTGGGCTTGGTGTCGAAGCTTTGGATAATATCCGGCCGGAGTTCCGCCATCAGCTTTCGAATGGTTTTGATGGCGGCCCATTCCCCGCTGCTGCTGGAAAAGCGGTCGAAACCGTAGCTGCGATGCGGAATGCCATGCCGCAGGAATGCGGCTTCACCGCCGCTCGAAACCGCAGTAACCTGGAATCCCTTCTCTCGCAGCGACATCAGGAAGGGGATTCGCAGGGCGTGATCCTCGCCTCCAACACACACGAGGTGCGGATTCATCCTGCGTCTCCTGACCGTTCGCCGTAGCCCGATCGCGCGAAGTGGCCGGCCGTTGAATTTGCTTTCATAGTGTTGGTTTCGTTACCCATCACGCCCAAGATCACGGTAGGGGCAGGCCTTGCCACTGTCCTCGTCTGTTTGAATGACACACACCGTGTCCCGGAAACGGATCGCCGTGCCCAGCCGGTTCAGGTAGCCGCGCGTTGCATCAAAAAGGTCGGCACTGCCCAGATGCCCGAGCACGGAGTGGTCCGTTGACAAACGGCTCGCGCTCCGCGGCACTTTCCTGTCTTGGTGCTGGTTGCCGTCGGAATGCCGCCTAATTTGCGCGGCTAGCTCATCCTCTGGATGCGCGAAGTTTGACCACGCGGGAGATGATCGCCCGTGCCTCCGATGCTAGCAGGATCGGAATGCCGTCGCGTACCGGGTAGGCAAGTCCTGCGCTCTTCGATACGAGTTCGTCGCGATCCCCATCCCAGGCAAGTGAGCCTTTGGTCACTGGGCATACTAACCGTTTCAACAACTCAGGATTGAAAGAGGCATTCTCTTCGGCTCGCCTATCCGCATCCATCTGCTATTCCTTTCTCGGCTCCGACGCGAGCGTCTTTCGCACAAAAGCCATCACCCGACGTTCGAGTCATTTCTGTAAATCGTAGAGTTCCGGCAAGTGTCATAAGCCTTGCAAACTGCACTTTCACGGTAGGTGCAGGCTTGGCCACCTGTCGTCGTCTGTTTGAATGAATTGACATTGAACGGAGCTGCGTGGCGGCGAAGTTGGAGGTGAGGTGTTGAACGCACAATGGGTAAGCACGATCGGAGACAACCGTGATAGGTGACCGGAAGGTTTCGTTATTGAAGACCGCTCGCGGTTAATGCTCTCGAGCCAGTGTTTGACCGTTCCGGCCAGTCAATACGGGCGACGAAATCGTAAACCGGACCGCCGGGTACTCCCCAATTGCTTGACCAGACCACCTGTGAACCGTCTGGGGACGGCGAGGCGTGGGTCTCACTCCAGTAGTCGAATGGAGCGTTCTTCGTCTGCACAATACGTCGAACCTCTCCGCTGCCGTCGATGCGCAGCGCGATGACTTCCCGCGCATACGGCGCCCAATTCGGATATTTCGATACTTCGTCCGGGTCGCCGGAATAGCTAAGGAACACCCAACCCGGCCTGTCCAGTGACCTGAGCGATGCATGCTGTGCTTCGCCATATCTCATCAGCGAGGTGACTTTCCCATCTGACAGCCTTCGCTTGACCACCTGGAATATGTCCGGATCGGATTTACTGATCCCCACATAGATTTCGCTGCCGTCGGCATCGACCGTCATGTCCCCATGGCCAGGCCGATGATGCTCGGTCCATTTTTGGCGCAGAACGCCGTCAACCGAAAAGATGAACGTCTGTTCAGTTTCGTCTTTTAGGTACTGAATGCATAAGATGTTGACGCCTAGCGGCGAGATTGAGCAGGCGCTGTTGGTCCCGACAAGCTGTGCGAGATCGATTTCCGGAAACTTCCGCCGCTGTTTGAGATCGTAGGCAAAGACGACCGCTTTGCCGTCCCCGCGAACCGCGCGCACGGCTATACGGCTGCCGTCACGGCTCGGATTGCCTTTATAAGGGCCGAACTGGAGATCGCTACTGTCAGTCGAAACAAACAGGACCTCCTCATGATTGGTGCGTGGCGCCCACGTCGAGATTTTCCGACCACCGACGCAGATCATCAGGTGGGGATCGCGAGGGTGCCATTCGCATTCGATCGATCGAACACGGCGAAAAAGCGGAGCGTAGGTGCGCCCATCCAGGAAGCATAAGCCGCCGCAGCCGTTGCTGATGACAAGAAGGCTCTGATCCGAATTCCAGGCCTGAGCGCTCGAATAGCGGTGGCTGCAATATTTGCTCCCGCATGCGACGCCGGCGCCGAGGATTCCGGGTTTGGTTATTCGCGTGAAAGTTGTGCCAAATGCCGCATCCTTCGCCGGGTGCAGGTAATCAGGCAGGTCCATGGCCACCGGCGCGACGAACTTTGTCGATGCCACATCCTCTTCACTCACCGCTCCGCGCAGATCTATGGATGTCGCGCTGGCAGCTAGCGTCAACGCCAAGACAATTTGGTAGCGAAAAAAGCGCATGTCGTGTCAACTCACGCGGTTCCGTCTCAATAGTTCGATTTCCGTTTTTATTGGATACCTTCTTCTCGACGCTTCAAAACCGTATCTCTCTAAGCTTCAACCCTTTTAAATTTCGCCCGCGCCGCGCCAAACTTGTCAATTACTCCACGCGCTATTATTTCGGTGGCGGCAGCGAGCCCGTCTGAATCTAAGCTTTCAACGCAAGTTGTCGGTACCGGGAACGATCCAAGTTGTTCCTCGATAAGATTAACGTGGTCGATATGATCAAGACTGCTCTGCAGATCAACTTCGAGGAACTTCTGAATGATGCCGAGATTACGCCGGCGTTCCCTCAACCGCGCCTCTAGAATCTCTCGTGGCGCCTGCAATCGGACAAGCAGGTCCGGTTTGGGTAGAAGCTCGAGGGCGCACGACACCCTTTCACGATCCGTTATGCCGCTGAACAAAACCAGCGAGCACACGAATTGCACCATACCCTGGTCAAAAATTGAGATCGTGTCCTTGGACGCTATTGCCGCGCGCCAGGCTTGTAGAAGAGCTTCAAGATGCCAGTTCAGACGAGCGGCCCACAGCTCATTCTTGGGTGGAAGGATCTTAAGCACTTCTGCACCGAGAGAACGCTGTCCAATCCACTTTGAATGCAAGCCGGAGACTAGTTTGAAGGCGGCTCTTCTAACCGGGTGTCGACGGTCGCCGGTCTGCAAAACAACAGAGTAGCCCTGAGCTCGCAGAACGTGCACCAGCTCGCACGCCAACGTCGTCTTACCAGCACCGGACGGCCCAAATAGCTCCAAGATCATCTTTCAATCCAGACTGAGGGAAGCCTTCCGGCAGTGATGTTATGTCCATTTGCTGAAGCGAACGCCCATCTCTTCCCGGGATGTCTAGCCGACGAGCCAGGAATTCGCGCCATCCGTATGAATGACGGTGTGGTCACGTTAGGATATCGACGAAGGCCATAATCGTGAACGGAAGGAGTGCGTTTCGGTCACTATCCTTCCCGATTGCCTTCCATCCGTTTGCCGTTCCGTCCCCGACAGGGCTGTGCAGTAGCCCAATGCCCCAGCGCACCTCCACGGGGCTCAGTAGTCATAAGTTCGGCATGTCTCATCCGTTCGGGGGATGCGAGATACCCAGCCATCTGGAAACCTTACCTCTGCGATGGCCCCACCCAGAACTGATCTTTTGCCGCCTCTATCGCCAATAGAACAGCTTGGTGGGGCATCCAATGAATAGGTTGGACAAAAAATCTTCGATTCCATCTCAGGAGAAATCGTATGAAAGCGGGCAGATGAGCGAGGACCTCAAGTCATATCCGTCAGCAGGGGCTACAGCCGCTATGCCTACTAGTTACGACGCCGAAGTCGCGGCCGCGGCCTATGATCTCCCAACAAAGCAGAGATATCAGGATCCGAGCTTTGCGAGCTGGTACCTGGACGGATATGCAGGCCGCTTGAAGCTGTCTACAATTGCATCCTACGTCATTGCGCGACGGGAGCAGCGCTGCATCGCCAAGGCGCTGGAGAGGTGCAGCCCGCCTCCATCCCAGGTGCTCGATATCCCATGCGGAACCGGGAAGCTGGCTGGCGTGCTGGGCCGGCATGATTGTCAGGTGCTGGCTGCAGACATTTCAATGGAAATGATGGCCCTGGCTAAGTCAGCATATGAAGGTCAGCCCGGATTTCGGGGATTCATCCGATGTGACGTGACGCAACTGCCGTTCGCCGACGAAAGCTTTGACACGGTGGTCTGTCTTCGCCTCATCCATCTTATCCCGCCACATCTCAGGCGCGACATTATCATGGAGCTCGCGCGCGTTGCCAGCCGCCGTCTGATCGTATCCTACGGCGTTGGCACCCGCCTCCAGAGAATGCGACTAAGGCTGCGGAAGATAATCACCGGAAGGCTGTCGGCGCCTCATCCCGTCAATCTTAACGTTGCACGACAGGATTTCGCAGAGGCGGGGCTCGAACTGGTACGCTCTTTCAGCGTCCTCCGGTTCCTGTCCTGCGAGCAGCTGTTCGTACTTGAGAAGGTAAAGGCGTGGCCTGCCGCCGGTTTGCAGCCTTTGCGTTAGCACTGGCATTGCGGATCAAGCCGCTGATGGGTGTCAAAAGCTGAAACGGCGACGGGAGGTGGCTGTGGAACCGGCAGGCAAGGCCATTCCGGCGCGCATGGCATCACTCGACCTGCTGCGCTTGGCCGCAGCCCTCGCGGTCGTGCTCTATCATTATCTTTTTGGCGGCGCGATCGCCGGAAGTCTCGATGTGGAATATCCTGCCGCAGCACCTTACGCCATCTATGGCTATCTCGGCGTCAATCTGTTTTTCCTGATCAGCGGTTTCGTCATCGCGTGGTCGGCCGAAGGTCGAACCTGGCAGGAATTCGCGGTCGCCCGCTTCGCCCGGCTTTATCCCGGATTCCTCGTCTGCATGACCGCAACTTTTGTTGTTCTCGTCGTCGCCAAAGACCAGCGTTTTCCGACCGATATTGCGACCTATGTAGCCAATCTCTCTATGTTCGCCCGCCTCTTCGGCAGACCATCCATGGATGGGGCCTACTGGTCGATCATGCTCGAGATCCTGTTCTACGGCTGGGTTGCAGTGCTGATCTTTGCGGGTGCCTTTCAGCGCTGGAAAATACCTATCGCTGCCATCTGGCTCGCAATTTCGGCAAGCAACGAGTTCTTCTTTGAGAACGCGGTGATACGCATTCTCTTTATTACAAACTATGCGCCTTTGTTTGCCGCCGGCATCCTCGCGGAAGACATCGTTGCAAGGGGCCGTTCGCCGGCTGCGTTCCTGCTTCTTGCCGTCGCATTCCTGGTGTCTTGCCAGACCATAATCTTCTCTCACAACTGGATGCATGAGCACTTTGGCGCTGCCATTTCGTATCCTGCTCTCCTCGCTGCCAATATAGTGGTCTACGGAGTCTTCTCTGGCGCGATACTGCTCCGCTCCGTGATTGCTCCATCCAAGGTTGTCATGATGCTCGGAGGATTGACTTATCCGCTATATCTTTTGCATCAGTATATTGGCTACATCTCGCTTAACGCGCTGGCGCCGCATGTCGGAAAGAACGCCGCATTCTTCGTTGTATTTGCCGGGATTCTTCTTGCCTCTTTTCTCGTCTGGCGCTTCATCGAGACGCCGGTACGCAAGCCGCTCGTTCGCGCTCTGGTGTCTGGGATATATCGCCTTGCACCAGCCTCGCAGCCAATCCGGCCAACCTCGTCCGCACGAACATCGTGATCAGAGGCGCTCGGCGGGTGTCCCAGAAAGATTCGCGTTAATCGCGAAACACCGGGGTATCCGGGCTTGGCACGCTGTACGGCACACTGGATGTGTCCCGCTTCCGGTTTCATTGACGGCTCAGCCGATTCCCCAGCACCCCGCATGACGAGGCTTCAAGAGCAGCGAAGCGCACTCCAAATAGCGCACGCCAGGTCCGGCACATGGCGCAAGACTCTCTTGCGACCTGGCACCGCATCGAAGGGCTTATCGGGGAGAAGGTCGCACTGTGTGTATCAACTTACGATCAAAGTTTCTCTCACGGGGTGCCGGTATGTGATTTGGCGCTAATATACGCAGTCTGTAGGTAGGGCGCTGTCGAAACAGAAAAAGGAATATTGGATGACAACTCTGCATTACACGTCAGGTGGATCGGGCACGGAAATTGCTCAAGCCGGATTCAATCTGGCTGACGTTTCATCCGTTGACCAACTCAATGCGCTGCCGGACGGTATGAAAGGCATGGTCTATCTGAACGAAACCGACGGAGTAACCTCCTCCTTTGTCGACAAGGTCACGCCCTTCATCGGTAATCCAAAGCTGTTCGGATTCTTCCTGGTTGACGAGCCGGATCCCACCGGCCAATGGGGTACCTACGCCTCTGCCGCAAATCTGAAGGCAGAATCCGACTGGATTCATTCCAATGTGCCGGATGCCAAGACCTATATCACGATGATGAGCCTGGGGACGTCGGCGAATCCAGATTTTTCGAACACCTACAATCCCGCCAGTACGGGTATCGATTACTACGGCGTGGATGTCTATCCTGTCCGCACGGATGGCGCGGTCGACTACAACATGATCGACAAATTCGTCGCCGCCGCTCAGGCATCGGGCATCCCGACGAGCCAGATCATTCCAGGCTACCAGACGTTTGGAGGTGGCGACTATAACACCGACATGGGTGGCAAATATGTCGTGCCCACCGCCACCCAGATGGAAACCATGATGGACCACTGGGCCAAGCTGGTTCCGTCACCCGCCTTCGACTACGCATACGCCTGGGGTTCGCAGCGAGGCGACACAGCGTTGGAGAGCTCTTCGGAACTGCAGGCCGTTTTCCGGGAACACAATCTCAACACTGGAGGGACTGCTCCTTCCGAAGCCGCGGCTACTGATCCCAGTTCTACGGCGAGCATCCCTTCCGAAGCCACCACCGGCGATAGCGCCTCGACTGCCACGGCTCCGTCCGAGGCCACCCCCAACGATAGCGCCTCGACTGCCACCGCCCCGTCCGAGGCCACCCCCAGCGATAGCGCCTCGACTGCCACGGCCCCGTCCGAGGCCACCACCGGCGATAGCGCCTCGACTGCCCCTGCCGAGGCCACCACCGGCGATGGCACCCCGACTGCCACGGCCCCGTCCGAGGCTACCCCCAGCGACAGCACCTCGACTGCCACGGCCCCGTCCGGGGCCACCCCCAGCGACAGCACCTCGACTGCCACCGCCCCTTCCGGGGCCATCACCGGCGATAGCAGCTCGACTGCGACTGCCCCTGCCGAGACCACTACCGGCGATAGCAATCATAGCAAGACCGCGCTTTCGCACCTCCTCGCTGGCAATAGCAGTTCGACCGACACCGCCGCCTCCACAAGCGATGGTAGTGATAGCAAGACCGCGCTTTCGCATCTCCTCGCCGGCAATGGCCGTTCGACTGATACCGCCGCTTCCAGCGCCACCACAAGCGATGGCAGTCATGGCAAGACCGCGCTTTCGCCCTTCCTCGCCAGCGACGGCAGTTCGACTGCTACCGCCGCTTCGGGCACCACCACCAGCGATGGCAGTCATGGCAAGACCGCGCTTTCGCACCTCCTCGCCGGCAATGGCAGTTCGACTGATACCACCGCTTCCGGCGCCACCATCAGCGATAGCAGTCATGGCAAGACCGCGCTCTCGCACCTCCTCGCTGGCAATGGCAGTTCGACTGATACCGCCGCTTCCGGCGCCACCACAAGCGATGGCAGTGATAGCAAGACCGCGCTTTCGCACCTCCTTGCCAGCGACGGCAGTTCGACTGACACCACCCACGATAATGCCGGCGACAAGGTAAGCGAGGGCAGCAGCGTTGACCGCATATTGGCTGCGTTGAACCATTCTCTTTCGGCCGGCTCGGAGCTTCTCCCGACCAACGACCCGTCCGACACAACGGCAACCAGCCTGGTTCGCCACGGGTTCGCGCAGACCGTCCAGCCCGATGAAAATGTCGGCGCCCAGGCAAAAAATGGCGCCGCCGAGATCATGTCCGGCCACGGAGGCAACGACGCCTTCGACTTCAGCAAGCTCCAGGACAAGCTCCACCTCGATCAACCCGCTCTTACCGAGCTTAAGTCGGGCGGGCTTTCATTGCATGCTTCCTCTGCTGATACGGCCGCCGATGATGGTTCCCACCACATCATCTTTGACAGTACAACCGGATCGCTCTCTATCGACAGCGATGAAGTCGGCGGCGCAGCTCAAGCGCAGCTCGCTACCCATTTCCCGTGGCAGCATCAGTCTTTGTGATCTGAAAACCCGGAGTGGCGGACCTTCAAATGGAGTCGGGTCCGCCGCTCCGTCTTTGTTCAATTGCGCCACGGAAGCTTGGCCAAGGGAAGATAAGATACCGGCGGACATCGGAGAGATCGAAGTTGGTCGGCATCATCACCAAATGCGAATTTCGGATTCGCAACACTAAGCGGTCTCGGCAATTTTCAGCACGGCGTCGATCTCGGCCATCACCGCTGCCGGCAGCGGCCCTCTTTCCAGCGCACCGAGATTGTCCGCGACCTGCTCGGGCCGCGTGAAGCCGGGAACCGGCAAGGCGATTGCCGACTTGGCGAGGATCCAGCCGAGCGCACCCTGCGCAAGCGTGCGTCCGCCCGAGGTGAGCAGGTCGCGGATTGCCGAGAGCCTTGACAGATACTGCGGGTTGGCGGCGCCATCCCTCAAAAACACCATCCAATCGGCATTCCCGCCGCGCACGTCATCGGTGGGCAGCCTCATGGCCGGCGTGTATTTGCCGGTGAGCAGTCCCATTGCCAGCGGCAGCCGGCTGAACGAGACGAGGTGCTCGCGCGCCGCAACGGCCATCAGCTCGTTCGCCGGGGTAAACACATTGAAGTCGTTCTCTACGGCGACGAAACCCTCGCGCGGCGCGTAGGCCGCAAGCCGTTCGCAGTGATCGGTGCTCCAGCCGAAGCCGCCTATCTTGCCCTCCTGGCGCAACAGGCCGAGCGTATCGAACACCTCGCCGGCGCGTTCGATCGGATATTCGTTGATGTATAGCAGCACGACGTCGACAAAATCGCGCTGCAGGCGCTGCCGCGAATTGTCGATCGATGTCCGGATCGCCGCGGCAGAGGCATCCTCGGGAGCGATCTTGCGCGTTTCGGGATCGCCGAAATAGCCGACCTTGGTGACGATGACGGCTTCGTCCTTACCCTTCAACGCCCGCCCGAGGATTAGTTCGGCATTGCCGGCGCCATAGGCGGCAGCCGTGTCGAACACCCGCGCGCCGATGTCATAGGCCATCGCCAGCGCGGCTTGCGACCTGATATCGTCGACCTCGCCATAGATTGTCGCCGTGTCGCGCCAGCGCGCGGCACCCCCCGCTGCCCAGGTGCCGATCCCGATGCGCGGCACCGATCGGCCATCCCAAAGCTCCATCATCTCCATGCCCGTTTCCTCAATGACGCAGGCTGGCATGGCGGGCACGCTCGCGGATCTCATCGCGGGAAATGCCAGCATCCACCAGTGTGCTGTCCGGGGCCTGCCTCAAGCTCGCAAGCGTCTGGCGATAGGCAATCCAGCGGGTGAAACGGTATCGAAGTTCATACAACATGGTCGTCTCCTTTGGCGCGCAGAATGCCCGCGCGCCTGGGTTGATCGAAAGCGCAAAGCATCTGCGCGAATCGCATGCTCGATCGAAAAGATGGCGCTCGCTTCTTGGCCAGCCGAGGCGCTTATATCCAACGCCTCCAATTCCTGCATACTTGCGCGCGATGCCCGCTTCGCGCTACAGCCACGGTCGCAAGGAGTTTTTCATTTCTGCAAAATGGATATTGGCTGGGACGATCTGAGGTTGTTTCTCGACGTTGCGCGGCTGGGTGGCTTGAGCGCAGCGACGGGAACCACGCGCCTCAGCGCAGCCACCCTTGGACGACGCGTCACCGCGCTCGAAAAGCAGATTGGCGAACCGCTGTTCGTGCGCCAGCAGACCGGCTACCGGCTGACCCCGGTCGGGGAAGAACTGCTGCGGCGCGCCGAAGACGTCGAGGCAGCAATGCAGTCGCTGACCCGCTGGCGCGAGGGAAACCTGCCCGACCGCATTGTCCGCGTCTCGGCTGGGCCATGGACCTCGGCCTTCGTTTCCGCCCATATCGGCGAGATCTGGACGGTCGATGATGGCATAAGGGTGGAACTCGTCACCACCACCGACCGGGTCGACATCGGCCGCCGCGCCGCCGACATCGGCATCCGCAGCGAGCGCCCGACCGAGCAGTGGCTGGCCGGCCGTCTGAGCGGCAAGGTCGCCCACGCCATTTATTCCGGACGCCACCTGATCAACGGCATCGCCGCCGGATTGTTCGTCGGCGTCACCGGCGAAGGGGCAAACATTGCCTCGGCGCGCTGGCTGCAAGCCCACCACGGCGACCGCATCGCCGTTCGCGGCAACAACACCCATTCGGTGCGCGAACTGGTAGCCGCCGGCGCCGGCCTTTCGATCTTTCCGTGCTTCGTCGGTGACAGTGATCCGCGGCTGGTTCGCGTCGCTCAGCCTATCCCCGAACTCGAAACCGACCAATGGATCGTCACCCATCACGAGGAACGTCACTCGCCGCCGGTACGAAAAGTCGCCGACCGGATTGTCGCCTTGATGCGGGCGCACCAGCCGCTGTTTCGTGGCGAGACGCCGTTCCGGTAAGCCTCAGGTGTCGATCGGCCGCAGTGGATCAAGAATACTTTGGTGGGCCGGACGAGATGCCGCTGCCGTTGATTTAATTGATCTTTTCGTGTGCCAAAATGAAGGTGACGCAAGAGCTTTCGGCGGCGGTGCATCGGGCGTTGGTCACTTATGCTGAAGTCCTGCGCTGGAGCCAGGCAAACACGTCTCCCGTCCCATAAAGCGCATTCCTTCGTGATAGAGCATTTCATGGCCAGGGATCGAGGTTTAGCCAAGGCACAGCGCGACGGGAAAGATGCGGTATCACTTTGAACGCGGCGGCATCGCTCGAGCCGGCTCATAGCCGTATGCTTCGCCCTTACGCGCCACGCGACCGATGCCCGGCCAGCCAAGGTGCGCGCCGGCGATCCACGTCCCCGCCTCGGCCGCGTCACTGAAAACCTTTAGGCGGGTTGCGCGCGCGGTCAGCTGATCGTCGTCATAGCCCCAACTGAACGCGGGATTGCCGAACTGCAAGGCCGGCACATGAACGATGTCCCCGAAGAATAGGAAACGGTCCTCGTCCGCGTCGAACGCGTAGCCGGTATGGCCGGCAGCATGACCGGGCAGGGCGACCGCCCTCAATCGCTCACCCACCTGGTCGCCATTCTGGACGGGCTTCAGCAGGGGCCGGAACTGCGCAAGGTGCGCGTAAGCGAAAAAGCTCTCCACAGCCGCCTCGGGAATTACGATCGCCTTCAAGTTTGGAAAGAGCGCTCGGCCGTCGGGGGTCAAAAGTCCGTGCACATGATCCTGATGGGCGTGGGTGAGCGCCAAGACCGTGATCGAAGCCGGGTCAATCCTGGCTTCCGCCATGGCCTGCTCAAGACGCCCCACTGTCGGGGCCCAGCCCCCTCCTCCGCTGTCGATAAGAACGCCGTCAACGCCTGGACCTGCAAGGGCGAAGCAATTGACAGACAGGCGAAGCGCCCCTGCCTGCGCAGCTTGCGGCACCGGATTATCCTGCGGATCCCGCAGAAGGTCCGCCGGCATCTCGATGTAACCGTCCGAGAGCGACCAGACGCGCCACCTTCCCGACGTGCTGCCAAGCACGTTGCTGCTTTGCGATGTCACGATCATTAAGGCCACCTGCCGCAAACGAAAATGGAGGATAGGTTCGATTGTCACTATTGGCTCTCTGCACCCTCTACGCAAAGTCGTGGGGAAACCGGTGAAGATCAATCCGGAAAGCATCAGATCTCGATAAGCGACGGATTGGAAAATGATCGTTGACCGACCTGCTAGCTTCGTGGCGATGCCAGCTCTTATTGCATGCCCATGTAGATTCCTCCCTTCGTAAGCTCTTCAATCATCTGATTTATGCGCTTTCGGCGTGTTTCCGGGTGACGGGCGCGCGCGATCCAGTGCAAGTAATCATTGCGCTGATAGGGAGGCCGTTGCTTGAAAGCAGGCATCAGATTTGCGGCCTCGAGCTCTGCACGCAAACTGTCGGGCATTTTAGCCAACGGACGTTTCAGCAAATCACGTCTCCGCTATTCGAATTCTGATGATGGAATAGATCACAAGTCAGCCCTCGCGCCTGCGAGACCGCAGCCGGCCTGGCGACAGCCCTTTCAATCGGGTCACGACGCGATTCATATGGGCCTGGTGAGTGAAACCCGCATGTTGAGCAATCTCGGCCAGCGGCAGATCGCTATTTTCCAAAAGCTCGACCGCGCGATCAACGCGGCGGCGTAAAATGAATTGATGTACCGGCAATTGCGTCGCCTCGCGAAAGGCGGCGGTGAAGACGCGTCGTGGCATTCCCGAGATTCCGGCAAGATGGTCGATCGAGATCCCCTTTTCCAGATCGCCGTCAATCGCAGCGAGGACCCGGTCGAACCGCTGCGAGGTCAGGAGCGGAGATTTCTGCCGCCGCTGGCGTGCATGCCCGAGACGGAGCAGGTTCACGAAAATCAGGCCCAGCGTCCATTCACGGACGATGGCATTGGCTGGCGGGTCGCCTTCGAGGCGTCGGCACAACTCGGCAACCAGCGAATCGCGTATCGGTCGATCGGTCAGGATCACCAGGTCCTCAAGGGTCCCGGCTGCGGATACCAGGAGCCTTGACGCCAGCGCGGAGTCAACGGTGATCATCGTCAGCTCTCGCGGCTCCTCGATCTTGAACCGCGTGGCCCGCTCGGGAAGACTGAGCAGCAGATCACCGGGGCGCGTGAAGACGCGCCGCAGCCCGCGGCCAAGATCGATCTCTGCATAGGATGAACCGCTGCGAATCACACGCAGCTGAACGACTCCGGCCGGTGCATGGCGATAGTCGCCGGCAGGAAAGAACAACCTCTTTGCACTTGCCGCGGTCACCATCGTGTACCGGGCGTCCGGACGCAAGTTCCTCCAGGACTTCGATGATCGATCGCCGCATCCTCGATCCTTGACGCCTACACTTTTGCCCGTTTGACTGGTCCACCAGGGGCATCATTTGCCAGGGCAGTCAGGTCACCGATCCGGGGCACAAAGATGTTGTGCAGTGTCTGGGTCATAATGGTCATTTCACGCTGAATTTGCAGTTCCTGTGCGGCGGGAAACAATGTGTCCTGCAAGAAGAGTTCCAGGCCTGCCTTGTCGTCCCATATCTCGATGATGCGATAGCCATCGTCGGTGGCATGCGCGATGTGCTGGTAGATGCCGCCAGCGGGCCGTTTCTCCACGCCGATCCGATCGAGGATGCGGCTATAATCTTCGGCCGTCAGGCCGGCAATATCAAGTGTCGTCACTACGGCCATGGTTCATCCTCGCTGCTGATAATGGTTGTTTGAAGTGGAGTTCTTGGACGGGCCCCGAATCTATTGGGCCGATGTCGTTTGGCATCGCTGTCCTGACCGCGAGTTTGACTCCCGAAGTTCACCCACAGGAGCGGCCTTTGGTCCTCAGCCACCGAGCGCCTCGATGACAAGACGGGCGGTCGCAGCTCCGGAGAAGTTCTGCTGGCCGGTGATCAAATTGCCGTCGCGCACGGCAAAATCGCGCCACAGCCCGGCCTGAATATAGTTCGCGCCGAGCGCACGCATCTCATCCTCGATCCGCCATGGCATCAGATGCGTACCGTGCGGCAGCGCGCCCATCTCCCAGACGGCATTATCGGCGAAGTCTTCCTCGACATTGGCGAAACCTGTGACAGTGCGCCCTTTGGCCAGCAACTCGCCGGTTGAGAGGCGCGCGTAGCGCAGCAGCGCGACGCCATGACACAAGGCGGCCGCGACCTTGCCGGCCGCAAGAAAGGCGACGAACAGCCGCTGCAACTCAGTCGCGCCTTGGAAGGTGAACATCGGCGCCTGGCCGCCAGCGACGACGATCGCGTCGAACGCGTCGAACGACAGCTCTGCGATGGGCCGGGTCGTCTCCACCAGCGCCGCCAGTTTCGGCGTCGACAGGAAACCGAGCGAGATCAGATCCGTATCCGAATAGCCGGACGGATCACGCGGGTCGCTCAACACATCCGCCTCGCATTTGCCGCCCTCAGGCGAGAAGATCGCGACTTCGTATCCGCGCTCCGTGAAGGCGAGCCAGGGATGAGTTAACTCGCTCCACCAAAACCCGACCGGCCAGCCTGTGGTGGTTGATACAGCCGGGTTTGAAAGGACCATCGCGACCCGCTTTGGATGCAGCGGGTCGAGTGGGTTGGGATCACGCACGCTCATCGCGCCATCTCGACTGGTTCGCCAAGATTCGCCCAAATCGTCTTGTATTGGGTGTAGCTTTCCCACGCCTCGCGGCCCTGCTCGCGGCCATAGCCGCTCATCTTGAAGCCTCCGAACGGCGCATTAGTATGGTACTTGTGCCAGCAGTTCAGCCAGACCGTGCCTGCCTTGATCCGGTCGGCGAGCCGCAAGGCGCGGCCGAGATCGCTGGTCTGGATGCCCGAGGCGAGCCCGTAGCTCGTGTCGTTTGCGATCCGGATCGCGTCCTCCTCGCTGTCGAATGGAATCACCGGCAGGACGGGGCCGAAAATCTCTTCGCGCGATATCCTTAGGTCGTTGGTCGCATCGGCGAAGATAGTCGGCTCGACGAAAAGGCCCTTGCCGTTGACCTGGCGGGTGCCGCCGCCCGCGGTCAGTCGCGCGGTGCGCTTGCCCTCTTCGATATAGCTCAAGACCTTGTCATACTCGCCGCGCGACGCGATCGGCCCGATCATCGGCGCAGGGTCCAGCGGATCGCCGAGCGTCGCCGACTTCGCCATGGCGCTCAGCTTCTCGACGACCTCGTCATAGCAGGCGCGTTCGACCAGCAGGCGCGATCCGGCCACGCAGACTTCGCCCTTGTTCCAGAAGATGCCCCAGAAGGCTGCCTGTATCGCGGCATCGATATCGGCATCGGCGAAAACGATATTGGGACTCTTGCCGCCGAGCTCCATGGTCAGGTGTTTCATCGTCCCGGCACCGTTGCGCATGATGCCCTGGCCAACGGCGGTCGACCCGGTGAAGGCGATCTTGTCGACGCGGGCATCGTTGACCAGCGCGTCGCCGATGGTGCCGCCTGGGCCGGTGACGAGATTGTAGACGCCTGGCGGCACGCCTGCGTCGAGGATGACTTGCGCCAAGGCGAGGGCCGTCAGGGGCGTGTCGGTCGCAGGCTTGTGAACGACCGTGTTACCCGCCGCGAGTGCCGGCGCGATCTTCGAACAGGACAGCGCGAGGGGAAAATTGAACGGGGTGATCGCAGCGACCACGCCGAGCGGCTCACGCCGCGTCAGGATCCTGATATTTGGTTCGTAGCTGGTACGATAGGCGCCGTCCATTGCGCTCATGGCGAGCCCGCCATGAAAGCGGAACAGTCCCGAGCAGTGCGGCATGATGATATCGCGGAAATCGCGATAGGGCATACCCATGTCCATCGCCTCGCGCACCGCGAAATCCTCGGCGCGCTCGTCCAACAGATCGGCGATGCGGAACAGGACCTTCGCGCGCTCCTCATGATGCATCCGCGCCCAGGGTCCTTGCTCGAAAGCCCGCCGCGCGGCCGCGACGGCATCGCTTGTGTCGGTGACGCCAGCCTTCGCAATATTGGTGATCGCCGCCTCCGTGGTCGGATCAAAAGTCGTCGACGTCTCGCCACTGACAGCATCGCGCCATTGGCCATCGATCAGCAGACGTCCTACTGGAATCGCCTTGCGCCGCGCGGGTAGATAATCAGTCATGAACCGGTCCCGTCCTGTCGAATGAGATTGAAGGAAATTCTCGGCCCCATCCCGCGCCGATAGGCGAGTTGGACCAATAGCAGCATCATCGGCTCGATCAGGCGCGAGGCCGTGAGATCGCCGACATCGACCGGCATTGTCGGTAGATCGGCGAGAAGCCGGCAAATCGCCGCCTTGGCATCTGCGTCATTGCCGGCGACATAGCTCGTTACCGGATCGCCGTTGAGACGCGGATCATCCCTGTCAAGCAATTCGGCAAAGGTCGGAATGCACTTGACGACAAGCGCGCCCGGCGCGAGCCTCTGAACCTCCTCGCCTACCGACGTCGTAGTGCCGACCAGCATCGTGGAAAGATCAGGCGCGACTGCATTGGTATTGTCCCAGACGATCTTGCCCGACAAATCGCCAAGCGCGTCCATTGCCAACTCGAGAGCCGGCCATGGCGTCGCCAGGGCAATTACGTCGGCCCATCTCGCCACTTCGTCAGGGGCACCGAAGTCAACACGGAGGGTTGCCGCGATTGCGCGCAACTTGCCTTCGTCACGACTGAAGCTGAGGCGAATTTCGTGCCCGGCGAGGCCAAGACATTTCGCCAAGGCCTTGCCGAGCGAGCCTGGTCCGATGATCGCAACTTTCACAACTGCCTCCCGACACGCGGTCGGGCTTGCCTAGCACCATTGCAGTCGCGCTTATTTCACGAATTGCCCTTGCACGATCGGGCGCACTCGTCACATGGATCGGCGGCGGAACCGGATGTTTGGACCAGTTCATCAACCTGGTCTCGCGCGAGAATCCTCTTCCGGCGCCTTGCAGCAGACGTTGGCGGTTTCTTCCAGTTCATCGGCTCCGTCGACGGCGCTCTCCAGGTCTTGGGTTGCAATACCGAGCCATGATTTGCCAGAAGACCGCGGCATAGTTGCCAGGAAGATCACGGATCATCTCGCCCATCTTCTGATCGCCTGGCCGCACGTATCCGCGACCGTCAGCTCCTGCAGTGCGAGTTCCCTGCGATGCACCTGTGCGACCGCATCGGCCATAGCGGTCACGAAACGGTCCAGATCGCGCTTGAGCCCGTAGATATGCGGCCAGACCCAGCGCTCTTTGCTGCCGCTACGCGGCAAAATTGCATCAGAAGTCGCCAACTTCAATTTTCGATCTGTCCGTGAAGCGCGACAGGCGGAATGGAGTCGGGTCGACGCTTGCCGCGTCACCTGCGACCAGATCCGCCGCCAGATGGCCAATTCCAGGGCCGACGCCGAAGCCGTGTCCGGAACAGCCTGCGGCGACGAACACTCCACCGATGCTGTCCACCGGTGAAATCACGGGTACGGCGTCCGGTGTGGAGTCGATATATCCACCCCAGGAGGACACGACGCCGGCATCGGCAACGGTGGGGAACAGGGCTTTTACCCGCGTCATGATGGTTGCCACCATTCGCTTGTCCGGCGCAGGATCGAGGACGCGGATTCGCTCAAAGGGGGTCGGCCTGTCGAGATGCCAGCGACGGAGTGTTTCCGGGCCCTGGAAGAACGAGCGGCCTATGCCGATCTCGACGGCCTTCAGCCGTTTCATGAACATCGGCAGAAACGGGCGGACATAGCGGATCCCCTGCGGCGTGATCTCGAGGGTCGCCCTGCCGCTGACCGCGATCGTGTAGCTGCCATCGAGCCGGCGCGTCATGGCAAAGTCGGAAGTATAGACAGCCTCGCCAAAATCCGGTGCAGGAGCGGTCCGTAAGGCGGTCTGACGGACGCTGGCCTGCGGCAGCGAAACCGCATGCATGCGCAGGAAAGCAGAAGCCCAGGCGCCGGCGGCACATAGCACCGCGCTGGTGCGGATAAGGCCTTTCTCGGTGACGACGCCGCTCACTTGCCCATTGGTGATATCCAGGCCGCGTGCCGCGCAGTTCTGATGAATAGTCGCGCCATGCTTGCGCGCGCCCTCGGCGATCCGAGGGGCGGCAAGCCAGGGTTCGGCCTTGCCATCGTCTGCTGCGTAGACGCCGCCCAGCCATTTGCCGCCCGCCGCTGGAACGGCGGCAGCAGCCTCGGCGGCGGTAAGCATCCGCGTATTGACGTCGAACCGCCGCGCAACCTCGCGCCACTTGTCCCATTCGGCGAGCCGCTTCGGATCGTTTGTCGCATAGGTGAGCCCGCAACGGCGGAAGCCAAGGTCGTGCCCAATCTCTTTGGTGAGCTCTTCCCACAGGCGCATCGACAGATTGGCAAGCGGCAACTCACGTGCATCGCGGTTCTGCCGACGGCACCAGCCCCAGTTCCGGCTCGACTGTTCGCAGCCGACATACCCCTTTTCGACAAGCGCCACCGACAGGCCGCGCCGCGCCAGGAAATAGGCTGCGCTGGCGCCGACAATCCCGCCGCCGACCACCACGACGTCTCCTGACTCGGGTAGCGCTTTATCGCTACTGATTTGGTGGATAACAGGGGACATGGCGGCCTCGGCGATCAATGGAGCTAGCAGTATCGGCGATTGGTGCCGCAGAAATGCTCCAACTGGCGCCGATTTTCGGTATTTTTCGCCGAATATCGTGACACGGAACGCGCGCTTCTTTCGTAGTGTCAGTTTTCCCACTCGAACTGTCCTGGTGCTCCGTGGACTGCCGAAAAATCGCTGCGCCTCGTGTCTTTCCCACGGTCCTTGGCAGGCTCAATGGGGAAATCGTGGACTCCAGCAAGATGCCGCCAGCTGCGGCGCTGCCGCGATTGTGTTGCCCCGGCCCGGCAGCGCGACGGTAGCGACCTTTTCGCAACGGTAGGCCCGCCTGACGTCGCCGGCTGCATTTTGTCCGGTCACACGGATGTGGTCCCGACGACAGAGCCAGACTGGTCGTCCGATCCGGTTCCTGAGCCGATACATCGCCGGGTTGAGCCCGGATTGCCCATGTTGCTCGGCATCCCGCCGTCTGCGCTGGGTGAAGATGTCGCCTAGAAATAGCCGAGGATGGATTTGACCTCGAGATACTCCAACATGCCCTCGATGCCATATTCGCGTCCGTTTCCGGACTGCTTGAAACCGCCAAACGGGGCGTGCGGATCCCAGGCCGGGTAGTTGAGATGCACCTGACCGGAGCGAATCCGTGAGGCCACGTCCCTGACGGCGTTCACATCTTCGCCCTGCACATGGCCCCCCAGGCCGTACACCGTGTCGTTGGCGATGGTGACGGCCTCCTCGATTGTGGCGTAGGGGATGATGCAGAGAACTGGCCCGAAGACCTCTTCCTGGGCAATGCGCATGCTCGTACGCACGTCGGAAAAAATGGTCGGCTTCACATAGAACCCGACGTTCAGATCATGCGCACGACCCGGTCCTCCGGTGAGGAGCCTGGCGCCCTCAGAAATGCCGACGCCGATCATGGTTTGGATGCGATCGAATTGGGCGCGGTTGGCGATTGCACCATGAGTTGTGGCTTCCGAAAGAGGATCGCCGACGACGATCTGGGCCGCGGCCCCCTTGGCGATTTCCTCGATCTCGGAGAGCAGCACGCGTGGCACAATCATGCGCGTCGGGGCGCTGCATGACTGGCCGAGATTGCGGAAGGCGGCGACTACGCCCAGAGAAACGGCGCGATCGAGATCGGCGTCCGGCAGGATCACGTTCGGCGACTTGCCGCCGAGTTCCTGCGCGACACGCTTGACCGTTGGCGCTGCCGCCTGGGCCACAGCAATGCCCGCGCGGGTGGACCCGGTAATGGAGATCATGTCGACATCTGGATGGGAGGCGAGACCCATACCCACGCCTGGACCGTCACCTTGCACGAGGTTGAAAACCCCGGCAGGGAAGCCGGCTTCCTCGATCGACTCGGCGAACAGCAGGGCGTCCAAGGGAGAAAGCTCACTCGGCTTCAGCACGATCGTGCAGCCTGCCGCGAGCGCCGGCGAAACCTTGGCGGTGATCTGGTAAAGTGGCCAGTTCCACGGAGTGATCAAGGCGCAGACACCGATCGGTTCGTGAGTGACGGCGGTTTGACCCCGCTGCTTGACGAAGGGAAAGGCTGTCAGCACATCGCGAGCGACCTTAACATGCGTGATCGCCAGCGGCACCTGCGCGCTGCGCGCATAGCCGATCGCCGCGCCCATTTCGAGGCTCAGGCATTGAGCCAGCAGTTCGCCGCGCACCTCAAGCAGCGCTTGCAGGCGATCGAGCAGACCCGCGCGATCTTCTGGCGTGGTCCGACTCCAGGTGGCGAATGCCCTGCGAGCCGCTGCAACGGCCGCGTCCACGTCCTCGCCATTGCCAAGCGGAAACTGGCTCACGACCTCTTCTGTGGCGGGATTGACGACGACGCCCGTCGCGGTGCCGCTCGGCTCGACCCATTGACCGTCGATGAAAAACCTGTCCAGGTGGCCATTGCGGGACAGGTGTTCGAGGGGCGTCATCACCCTACAAGGTCCTTCATGCGGTAATAGGCGCCGAGAATCGGCAGGAACCAGGGACGCCCGAAATAACCGGGGATCGCTGGCCAGTCGAAATTCTTCCAGGGATTGAGCTCGGGGTGCCCGTCCATGACGTCGGCCATGATGGTGCCCATCAACGTCGACATCTGGGTCCCGTGTCCGCTATAGCCCATTGAGTAATAGATGCCATCGCGCTCTCCGGCGCGCGGCAGGCGGTCGCGGGTCATATCGACCATGCCGCCCCAGCAGTAATCGATCCGGGTGCCGGCCAGTTCCGGAAAAACCTCGACCATCGCCGCCTTCAGTATCCGGCCGCTTTTTTCGTCGGATTGAGGATTGGACACGGCAAAGCGCGCCCTCCCGCCGAACAGAAGGCGATTGTCCGGCGTGAGCCGCCAGTAGACAACGAGATTGCGCGTGTCGACGACCATGCGCCCGGTCGGCATGAGGCGCTTAAGGTGGTCGGGCGATAGCGGCTCGGTCACGATCAGAAATGCGCCGACCGGGATCATGCGCCGGCGGATCCAGCCGAGCGGACCAACCTGGGAAATGCCGCTCGCCAACAGGACCTGCCGCGCGACGATCTTGCCCTTTGGCGTCGTTACCTCATGCTCGCCTGAAACCTTGCGCATCGCCATTACGGGCGAGCGTTCATGGACGTCTGCGCCACGCCGGGCAGCGGCGGTCGCGATGCCCCGGACGAACCGGCCGACATGCATGCCCGCGCTCTTGGGAAAGAGCAGCCCGCCATGGTAGCGGTTGGTGCCGACTTCGGTTCGCAGGTCGTCGCGCGCGATCATCCTCGTTTCGGGATCGACATTGGCCGCCAGCAGTTCCTGGCTGCGCGCCAGCATGTCGTAATGCTCGGGCTTGGCGGCAAGCTTGAGCTTGCCGACGCGGGAGAAGCTGCAGTCGATCTTTTCTTCCTGCACCAACCGCTCAACCATATCGACGCCAGCGTCGAAAGCCTTGTAGAGCGCATTTGCGGCGGGCTTGCCGTGCTTGCCAGCCATGATTGCATAATTCTGGGCAAAGCCGTTGTTGCACATCCCGCCATTGCGGCCGGACGCGGCGTTGCCGATCGTTTCGGCCTCCAACAGGGCAACCCTGGCGCCCTTTTTGGCAAGGGCCAGCGCGGCCGAGGAGCCGGTCAGGCCGCCGCCCACAATCGCCACGTCATAGTGGCCTTCGAGCGGTTTGGACGACCCTTCATTGAACCGCTGAGACGTATCCAGCCAATAAGAGGTAAACTTCATTTTCTTGACCACCAGTGTTGATTTGAGTAGGGCGACGTCCGAGCGAAGTTGCGCGCCTACCAGCCGCGCATCCGCTCCCAACGCGCTTCAATCTTGGGGCTGGCTCCGTTGACGACGCTGTAGAAATCATGCTGGGCGGCCATCGCACACGCATGATTGGGCAGAATCCGGACCCGAGACCCGAGCGGCAACTCGGGCATGGACTTTCCAGAACCGGCACGAATAGCGAGGATACCGTGTTCCTGGCTGGCCTGGGCCACGATCACATCTTCAAGCACCCGTCCCTTTTCGTCGCAGACCACCCCGTAACCCTGGTCGATCTGCTGGTTTGCGGTTCCCCGGTCGCGCGAAAGCGCCATCCACCCGGCGTCAACCAGCACCCATCCCTTTTCCGGCTTGGAGCCGATCACCGTGGCCAATACGGAAATGGCGATATCGTCGCGGTTGCAGACCCCAACCCCGTGCTGGACGAGGTCGAAGAACATGTAGACTCCAGCGCGCAGCTCGGTGACTCCATCAAGATTGTCGGCGAAATGCGCTGTCGGCGTCGAGCCGACGCTGACGATCGGGCAGGCATGGCCATGGGCGCGCAGGATTTCAGCGGCGCGAACGGTGGCTGAACGCTCGTTCTCGCCTGCCTTGACCAGCGCATCGGGCGTGTTCAAGCCATAGGACTCGCCTGCATGGGCGAGGACGCCGGCGAGGTTGGCACCGGCAGCGACGACCCTGCTGGCCACGTCGAGCAACTTCGGGTCGTCCGGCTTCAAGCCACCGCGATGGTCATCGCAGTCCAGTTCGATGAAAACAGATGGCGTCATGCCGGTGGCTTCGCGCACGCCGGCCAGGGCGTCGGCCTGCTCCACGGAATCGAGCAACAGCTTCACATCAGCGCCGGTTCGGCGACAAAGCTCCATGGCACGCATGGCCGAGGCCGGCGAGATGCCGACCGCATAGGTCATGTCTCGAAAGCCATGGCCCGCAAAATACTCCGCCTCGGCGATGGTCGAAACCGTGATCGGACCGGGTTCGCGGTGGAACGCGTATCGGGCGACGTCGATGCTTTTGGCCGTCTTCATATGCGGGCGCAGCACCACGCCAAGCTTCTTGGCGCGCCCAGCCAGACCCTGGATGTTTTGCTCGAGCCGGCCACGGTCCAGAAGCAGCGCCGGGGTGACCAAGGCGTCGATCGTCCTAGCCGTCTCGCTCACTGCCAGGTTTGCCGCCACCTTGTTCATAATCTCATTTCCTAAGTGAACGACTGGTTTGCCAATGCATATATATGGGCTGGCCCCTCGACGGCGGGCCGTTGCCCTTTGACCATGGCGGTCGCACTGCCGGACCGCTGAAGGCCAAGGCTCTCAAGCCAGTCACCCAATCCATCCTCGGCATAGACGTCGATGCGAACGAATTGATCGTGAAGCTTCGAAAGCTGGGCCAGGATCAGAAGCCGCGCGTCTTGGTCGCTCTCGGCTGCACAAGGGCCGACCACATAGCCGCGGCCAAACCTCCTCGCGATAGCGTAGCCTGCAATCCGTCCCCTGCGCTCAATGAGCAGTGCGTTGCCCACATCGGCGAGCGCAGCCACCATCGCCAGCCGGGGCATGCCCGTGGCCGATTCGTCGAAGGCCTGGATCGGCGTGAGGTCGGAGGCTGTCGCTTGACGGATGTCGTCGCCGGTACTCCGCGTCACGGGGACAGTCAGCGAGCCCTGGTGCTGAAGCACCGTGCCCCAGGCAGTGAAGCCGCGTCGCTTGTAGAGCGCCAGCCCCTCTTCGGTTGAGTTGAGCAGCACGTTGCGGCCGTGTGTCGCCTCAAGCAACCCATCAAAGAGCCGGGCGCCGTTGCCACCGCCTTGCGCGGAGCCAGTAACTATGATCATCCCGACCGTGGCATAGGAATGTCCGTAATTCCAGGACATGGCCGTGCCAATCACCTGTCCTGCCCTCTCGAGGACCAGGCCATTGCCGACCATCAGGGCAAATTCCCAATCCTCCTGGCGGTAGGGCCAGGCCATCTCCTGCGACAGCTTCAGCGCGCCCGGCAAATGGCGGGTTTCCAATTTCATCAGCTCGGTCGGGGCGCTGACGATATCTCTGTCATGCTCAACGGTCATAAGGTGCAACGCTGTCACTTGATCCAGAGTCGGATTGAAGTCGGACCTTAGAGTCGCGCCCGGCGGACAGATTTCGCTGCTGTTTTGCCCCTTCAAATCAGCGGGATTGTTCGTTTTAAGCAGTTCCTCGGCATGCCAAATCGCGCAAATCAGGCGAGGAATACCTGGCACTTTGAATCGCCGCTTTGTGGTTGCCCGTGATCGGCGTCACGTCCGCACGATCCCCAATGGCAATGGCATAGCCGCAACACTCCCCGGCGATGAAACGCTTGATGCTCAGGAGGAATTTTGGATGATCTACATCAGCGAAGAGGAGTCAGCCGCCCTCGTCTCAGCATCGCGGCAGAATTGGGTCTTTCCTGCTGTTCTCGGGCGCACGCATGATGCGACCAATACTTTCTCAATCAAATCCGGTTCGTCGGACGAACTGACCGGCGTGAAAATTGGCTCCTTCTGGTCGGGCAACCCGGCACGTGGCCTTCCCCGCCACAACTCGACCATCGTGCTGCTCGATCAGCATACAGGTCGGCTCGGCGCCGTAGTCGAGGCCGGGAAGGTCAACGCCTACAGGACGGCCGCCGCCGACGCGGTTGCGGCCGATCTTCTTGCGCGCAAGCAAGCCAAGGTTCTGGCGATCTTCGGGGCCGGCAACCAGGCGAGCTTCGAAGTGGATGGCGCTGGCACGCAGCCGCCCAATCGAAACCGTGCTGGTCGTGGCCCGGCCTTCGCCGCGGCGCGACGCTTTTGTCGATCAGATCGGCGAAAGGGGACTGAAGGCGCGCGCTGCCTTGCCGGAAGATGCCGTGCGCACGGCCGACATCGTGGTGACGGCGACACCCGCACGCGAACCGCTGTTCGATGCCGCTTGGGTGGGACCCGGAACCCATATCGTCAGCATCGGGTCGGATGCTCCAGGCAAACGCGAATTGCCGAGCGAATTGTTTCCCAAGGCACGTCTGTTTTGTGATCTGCTTTCCCAGTCCGTCCAGATCGGCGAGTTCCAATACGTGCGCGACGAGATCGACGTCGGCGTGCTTGCGGTAACACCAATCGGCGACGTTATTGAAAGGCGTGCGCTCGGACGCTGCTTCGACAATGAGATCACCGTCTTCGACAGTTCCGGCATCTCCCTGCAGGACCTCTACATGGCCGACGCGCTGATCCGCGCAAAGGCGTCCCACCGCTGATCAGTTTCGCCCCAGGCCCCAGTCCCGACGGATTTTTCGACACGGCAACAAGGTGACCCCGCGCGATCCCGCAGTCGTGTCAGCGGCGGGCGCGCCAAAGGGTGCCCGCATGAACCACGGATCGCCCCCGATGTCGGCGACTAGCGTCTGGCGCGCCAGAAGGCGAGACGGTCCTGCAACCGATAGCCCTGGATAATCGCCGGCATGAACCACGGATTGCCACGATAGAGCGGGACGGCCGAAGGCGGTCGAAAGTCGAACGCCGTGCGCGACTGCTCGCCATGCCCCATCAGCTTGTGCGCCGCACGCATACCGATCCATGGCGCCCAGACCACGCCCGAACCGCAGAAGCCGGTTGCATAGACCATACCGTCCTTTTCGAAGATGCGGGGCAGCATGTCTCGGTTCATCGCCACATTGCCGAACCAGCAATGCGAAAGGCGCACGTTCTCCAACTCCGGGAAAAGGTTCACGAGGCCCTTGCGTAGGAGAAGTTTCGGCGCCGCCGGGTCGCCGACGCGAGAACTGTCACGTCCCCCCAGCAGAATGCGTTTTCCGTCGGGCGAGGGACGATAATAGAAACCGAGTTGCCGGTTCTCGGTGATCGTCATCAGCTTCGGCATCAGTCGCGCCATGACATCGGGCGCAAGTTCCTCGGTCACGATGATCCGGCTGCGGACCGGAACCAGGCGGCGCCGAAGGAAGGGAGCGGCGCCGTCGGTATAGCCGTTGGTACAGACCAGAACCTGCCGTGCATCCACCGTCCCTGCCGAAGTCGCGACGCGGAACCCCGAACCATTCCTCTCGATCGACTTGACCACTGTATGCGAATGGACCGTCAACCCGGATGCGAGCGCCACCCGCAGGAGTTCAGCGTGGAATTTTGCGGGGTGCAGCGCGCCAATGTCCATCCGAACGGTTCCGCCGCGGTAGAAATCGGTTCCGATATAATTTCGCTGCTCAGCATGCGGAACGGCGAAGGACTCGATCCCCAGTTTCTTCGCCAGCGTCTCGGCGCCGCGCGCCATCTTCTCATACTGTTGATATCCAAAAGCGCCCTTGAACTGGCCAACCAGTCGGAAGTCGCAGTCCAGCCCTTCGGTCCTGATGAAGTCGTAGAGGAATTCGCGCGCGATCTTGCCCTCGGCCTCGATCGCCATGGCCTTCTCTTCACCGAAGCGCCGGGTGATCGTGGCATAGTCCGGCCGGATGCTTCCGCTGGTAATTCCGCCGTTGCGTGTAGAAGCACCCTCGCCCGGATTCATCGTATCAAAGGCTGCGACCGAGCGTCCTTCGCGCACCAGCACAAGCCCGGCCGAAAGCCCGGCATAACCGGCGCCGACAATTGCCACGTCAAGCTTTTTTGCGAGGGGCTTCCGCGGCAGCGGCATGACGGGCGCCGCTTCCCACCAATAGGGCGTGTTCTTCTCGATTTTGGGCTCGTGCACGTGACTGACTTCTCTTGATGTTCCAGGGATTAAGAAAGCGATCGGTCGCGGTACCTCAAATATGGTCATCTCGTACGTCCAGCGCGTCGCGCAGTCCGTCACCAATGAAATTGAAACTGGTTACCGCGATGGTGATTGCAGCTCCGGGAATGATTGCCAGCCAAGGTGCGCTGCCCAGATATTGCTGGGCGCCATTGAGCATGTTGCCCCAGCTGGGCAGTGGCGGCTGGATCCCGTAGCCGAGGAAGCTGATGTAGGCTTCCATGAGAATGGCGCGCGCGACCGTCAAGGTGGAAGCGACGATAATCGGGCCCATTGCGTTGGGCAGTATCTCGCGGAACATGATGTGCGTGCCGCTCAGCCCCAGCATTCGGCCAGCCAGGACGAACTCGCGTTCGCGTAACGAGCGGACCTCCGCTTCGACGATGCGGGCAACCTCCATCCAACTGGTGAGGGCAATAATGATGGTGATCATCACAGGACTGGGCTTCAGTGCCGCAGCCAGCGCCAGCAGCAGAAAGATCGATGGGAACGACAGGAATCCATCGACGGTGCGCATCAGCGCCGCCCCAACCCAGCCGCCGCGATAGCCTGCAATCACGCCGACCAGCGTGCCGATGAGCGTCGACAACACCATGGCGAAGAAACCCACCAGCAGCGAGATTCGTCCCGCCATCAAGAGTCTTGCCGCAAGGTCACGGCCGAGCGGATCGGTACCTAGAAAGTGATAACCCGTCAGCGGCGGGGCAAAGCGGGCCCGCAGATCGATGTACAGGGAGTCATAAGGCAGGAGATGGGGGCCGAGGACGCAAGCGAGGCTCAGGAAGATGATCATCGCCAACCCGAGCAGCGCCAAGCGATGCCGCATGAAACGAAGTGCCGCGCGGTTGTTTCTCCATCGGCTTGGAGCTGCATTTGCGGTGAGAGCGGTCATATCGGCTGTCTCCTGTCGGGGAAGTTGCGCGCTCAGGCCAGACGAATGCGCGGATCGACAATAGCGACGACAATGTCGGCGATCAGGTTTCCAAGCAGAACGAGGATGGCGGAGAACATCAGTAGCCCCATCACAACCGGATAGTCGCTGTAACCAAGGCTATCGAGGAACAACCGTCCCATTCCCGGCCAGGTAAAGACGGTTTCGGTCACCAGCGCGCCGGTCAGAATGCTGGGAAGCTGCATCCCGGCCAAGGTAATCATCGGCAAAAGCGCGTTGCCAACGACATGCTTCATCAGAATCCGGCGTTCACTCAACCCCTTGGCCCGAGCCGTTTTAACGAAGTCCTGGCTAATGGCGTCGAGTGTCGCCGTCCGCATGTAGCGGCTCCAGATCGCGACATGGACCAGCGACAATACGACACTTGGCAGGATCAGATGGTGGAGATAGCCCAGGATCGAGCTATCGCCGATCTCGGACATATTGCCCGCGGGCAGCCAGCCTAACTTCAAGGAAAAGATGTAGATGCCTACGAGGCCGAACCAGAAGGTAGGGACCGACAATGCGACCATGGCGCCAACGGTTGCGAGATAGTCGAATAGTGAGTAGCGGCGCGTGGCGCCCCGAATTCCAATCCAGGCGCCAATGGAGATCGCAATCGCGGTTGAGGACCCCATCAGCAGCAGCGTGGCGAACAGATGGCTGCCAATGATCTCCAATACCGGCGCTCCGTCGCGGAAGGAGTGACCCCAGTCGCCCCGCACCAGCCGCCATGCCCAGTCCAGATATTGGATCCATATAGGGCGATCAAGGCCCAGCAGCCCCTTGAGGCGCTCGATATCCTGCTGGGTCATTCCGGGATCGAGTCCGAATTGTGCCAGGGGGCCGCCGGGGAGGAGGTTCAGAATGCCGAAGCCGATGATCGAGACGATCACAAGCAGCACCAGGCTCTGCGAGAGGCGATTGAGCAGGAAGCCGCGCATCCGAGTCCTCCATTGTGGGTTGATGATCTTAGTGTGTTGCCGCCGCCGCAGTGGATCGGGCGGCGGCAACTGCGTGGATTAGGCCTTCCACTGCCAGGCCGCGGCATCCCACGACGCGGTGCGGGTGTTGGCGTTGGGCTCGAAGCCGTCCAACCCTTTCTTGCGCCCAAGGACGATTGTGTACGCGAACAGCGGCAGGAAGGGCAGATCATGGCGCACCACTTCCTGCACGCGATTATAGATCCCGCGCCGTTCTTCCGGATCGAAGCTGCGAGCACCCTTTTCGAGCAGGGCATCGACTTCAGGGTTGGAATATTGCCCGGTGTTCGAACCGTGTCCGCCTTGAGCGGCGATTGCCTTCGTATGGAGCCGGTTTGTGGCGTCGGGGTCCGCGGCAATCAGATAGGTGACGCCCACCATGGCGGTGTCAAATTGCGACTTCAGCCAGAACTCGCCCCACATGACTGCAGCCGGCAAATTCGAGATCGTCATCTCGACGCCGATCTCGGCAAACGTCTGCTGCAGGAACTGCTGCGTCTGCTCGCGGAGGTTGTTGCCAGAAGTTGTTGAGTTGGAGAAGGACAGTCGCACCCCATCCTTGGCGCGGATTCCATCCGGCCCCGGCGCCCAGCCGGCCTCATCCAGGATTTGGCGCGCCCGGTCCAGATTGAACTCCTGAACCGGCAGGTTCGGGTCGTAGTAATAGGACTCCTTCGGCATGAAGGTCTCGGTGAGAGTGCCCACGCCGTAATAGATCGTGTCGACGATCGCCTTCCTGTCCAACGCGGCGTAGAGCGCCTGGCGCACTGCCAACTCCTTGAACTGCGGGCGGCCCAAATTGAGGTAGATCGACTCCAAGGATGCCCCTGTCTCCAGTGTCACCACGCGGTCTGGTAGTTCGCGGGCTTCAGTATAATGGTCGGCGGTGATGAACGACTGATCGACCAGGTCCACGTCGCCGCTCTTGAACTGCGTGTAGAGCACCGTCATATCGGGGATGTATTTGAAGATGAGCTGCTCGATATAGGGGCCCTCGCCCGCGTACTCAGGATTGGCGACGAGCTCGATATGATCGCCCGCGACGCGCTGGCTCCATTTGAATGCGCCGGTGCCGACTGGCGCCTGGTTGAACGCGGCTGTATTCGGATCGGCCTCTTTCTCCAGAATGTGCTTGGGCACGATGAAGGTTTCGGCCAAGAACGAAAGATAGGGCGCAAAAGCCTCCTTCATCCGCCAAGTGATCTCGGTGGGCGAAACCACTGTGATGTCCTGCACGAGCGAATGGCCGCTCGTGCGCCAAGCGCGAAACTTCGGGTTCGTGATGAGCTCAAGGGTGAATTTCACGTCCTCGGCCGTGAAGGGCTCACCATCGTGCCAGCGGGCATTGTCACGCAACCGGATGCGCCAGTTGAGACCGTCCTCCGAAATGCCGCCATTCTTCTGGCTTGGCACCTCGGCTGCGAGGTTTGGATGTAGGCCACCTTGGGGATCCATGCGGACCAGCGCGTCGAAAACCGAGAAATGGACCGCGTCATCGACTTCGATATGCGCCATCAACGGATTGAACACGGTCGGCTCTTGCGAGAGGCCGACGACGACGCGACCGGCCGGGCCCGCAGGAGGGGTCTTGGCGAAGGCGGGCTTGCCCAGCAGGTTGGGCGCGATGAGGCCTGCAGCCCCACCTATCGCCATCAGTCGCAGCGCTTCGCGCCTCGAGTAGTTGGACGTAGTCGATGAATTTCTGGTCATGGTAGTTCCTCTCTTGTTATTTCTTATGCGTTTGCTGCAACTGGACGGGCATTGCCCGGCCGCTCTCCTGGAATTGCCGCTACGAGTTGGCGCGTGTAGGCTGCTTGCGGGTTCAGGAATATCTGCGAGGGCGGTCCGCGCTCGACGATCCGGCCCTTCTGCATCACAGCGATTTCGTCGCAGATCTGGCTGGCGACGCGCAGGTCGTGTGTGATGAAAACCATCGACACGCCGGTCTCGCGCTGGATCTGGTCCAGAAGCTGCAGGATCTGCGCCTGGATCGAGACGTCGAGTGCGGAGACCGCCTCGTCGGCAATGAGCAGCTTCGGCTTGAACATCAGCGCACGAGCGATGCCGATGCGCTGGCGTTGCCCACCCGAGAACTCGTGCGGATAGCGGCCAAAGGCGCCGGCATCGAGACCGACATGAGCCAGGAGCGCACGCGCTTCCTCGCGCGCTTGGGCATAAGGCATCCCGTGTGCCACCGGCCCTACCGTCATGATGTGGCCAACCGTTGAGCGTGGGTTCAGCGACGCGAAGGGATCCTGGAAGATCATCTGGATCCGCGGTCGAAGAGGGCGGAACTTCGCTTCGGAAAGCTTGGCTATGTCAGATCCCTCGAACAAAATCCCGCCGCCGTCGCTGTCCAGCAGTTTGATCAACAGCCGGCCCAGCGACGACTTTCCCGAACCGCTCTCGCCTACGACCCCCAGCGTGCGGCCGGGCGCGAGTTCGAACGAGACCTCGTTCACCGCTGTCACAGTCCGCTGCGCGCCGAACAGCGCGCTGCCACCACGATAGGTCTTCACCAGACCCTCAACCTTCAGGATCGGCTCCTTGCTGGCCGACTCCAGACGAGGGCGATCTTCGCCGGTCAAATGCGGTACGGCCGCGATCAGGCGCCGGGTATAAGGATGCTTGGGCGACTTCAACACCTGCTCGGCGCTACCCTGTTCGACGATGTGGCCCTTTTCCATCACCACGACGCTGTCGGCGATCTCTGCCACCACACCGAAATCATGGGTGATGAACATCACGCTCATGCCCTTGCGCCGCTGAATGTCGCTGATCAGTTGCAGGATCTGTGCCTGGGTGGTGACGTCGAGGGCGGTGGTTGGCTCATCGGCGATCAGCACCGTCGGCTCGAGCGCCAAGGCCATGGCAATCATGACGCGCTGCCGTTGCCCGCCCGAAAGCCGGAAAGGATACTGGTGATACATGAGTTGGGGATCTGGTAGGCCCACTTCAGTGAGCAGCTCAACGGCGCGGTTGCGGCAGGTTTGTGGCGTACCGAAGCCATGCGCGGCCATGACCTCGTCAATCTGCGCGCCCACCGTCATCAGGGGATTGAGCGCTGAGAGCGGATCCTGAAAGATCATCGATACGACCCGTCCACGCAGGTTGCGCAGCTTGTCTGGCGACATGCCGATGATGTTCATCCCCTCCAGCTGGATGACACCCGATGAGAGGCGGATCACCTTTGGCAGAAGCCCCATGATCGCGTTCGCCGTGACCGACTTACCCGATCCGGACTCGCCTATGATGCAGAGGATCTGGCCGCGTTTCAGATCAAACGAGATATTCTCGACCGCATGGACCCGCTCCATGCCGGCCGGCAGGCTTACGGTCAGGTCGCGCACCGAAAGCGCAACTTCATGAGGAGCTACAGCTTGGATGCTGGCGATCATCGAGACCTCTCCCTTCTCAGCCGCGCTCTTTAGCCCGCTGCGGATTGCGTTTTCGATCTCCGCCTCGTGGCGATCAATCGGTCAAACTGTTCCCTATCGTGAGCTCTCCGGCTCACTTTCAAGCCTCCCTGTCGTGGCCCTGCGGAGCCTGCCTGCCTCTTGGCGGATGTCCGGGGAGTAACGGACCTTAGTCGACAATGAGTGTGACCCCTTCTGGCCGGCAGAGTCGTTGAAACTTAGCACGCAGGCAGCAGGAACTTCTGCAAAGGAGGCCAAATTTGGCATTTCACTCTGCGCGTTTTCCGCCGCCCGGGTCACGCGACCGCATCCTTCAGACGATAGTATGTGCCTACCGTGGGAGGCATGGGAGGAAACCATGGCTTGCCGGTGTGAATCACGGCCACCTCGAAATCCCCCGAGACCGGATCGGCCACGGATCCGCCAATGGAACCGAAGTATCGTGCCAGTAGGAAGCAAACTTCATTACCGTGTCACCCTCATACTCATCCGGGGTCGATCCGATGCAATGAGTGTATGATCGACTCCGCAGGTGAGGTGCGACCCAACCGGTCATTCGTCGCAACAATTGCCCGTCTTTCATCCCTCAAACGGCAGGATGTTCCGCCCTCGTACAAAGTTCACGGCTTACGGCTGAGGCCCATACGCTAGGCTGCGCTTGGGCAGCGAGACCAGTGTCGATCCGCGTCCTAGTTGACCGAAGCGCCTGAAGACCGTGGCGTGGGGCCAGGTCACTGAATTCTGAGAAGACCGTCTTGCCAAGGTACAATCGGTCGCGCACGAGATTGAGGTCACGAGGCGGCCAGCACCAAAAACAGGGAAGTAACGATGCGCGAATATGAGATTGCCGCCATTCCTGCCGACGGGATCGGCCCGGAGGTGATTGCCGCAGGTCTCCAGGCGCTTGAGGTGCTGCAGCAGCGCTGCGGCGACTTCAAGCTGCGCGTCCAGCACTTCGACTGGGGCTCAGACTATTACAAGGCCCATGGTCGGATGATGCCCGAAGATGGAGTGGCGCAACTGAAGCGCTTCGACGCCATCTTCTTTGGCGCGGTAGGCGCTCCCGATCTGCCCGACGACATCACGCTCTGGGGCCTCCGGCTGCCGATCTGCCAAGGCTTTGATCAGTACGCCAACGTGCGGCCGACCAGGATATTGCCCGGGATTGTTTCGCCGCTGGCGGGCGTTGGCCCTGGCGATCTGGATTGGGTGATCGTGCGTGAGAATTCCGAGGGCGAGTATTCGGGCCACGGCGGCCGCGCCCATCGCGGCCTCCCCGAGGAGGTCGGAACCGAGGTCGCGATCTTCACGCGCGTCGGCGTCACCCGCATCATGCGCTATGCATTCCGGCTGGCGCAGTCACGGCCGCGAAAGCTCCTGACTGTTGTTACGAAATCCAACGCGCAGCGTCACGGCATGGTAATGTGGGACGAAATCGCAGCCGAGGTGGCGCGGGAATTCCCCGACGTCGAGTGGGACAAGATGCTAGTCGATGCTATGACAGTGCGTATGACGTTGAAACCTCGGAGCCTAGATACGATCGTCGCCACCAATCTTCACGCCGACATATTGTCGGACCTTGCAGGCGCGCTCGCGGGCAGTCTCGGCGTTGCACCGACCGCCAACATTGATCCCGAGCGGCGCTATCCCTCGATGTTCGAGCCAATTCACGGCTCGGCATTCGACATCGCCGGCAAGGGTATCGCCAACCCGGTCGCCACCTTCTGGACCGCTGCCCAGATGCTCGAACATCTGGGCGAGAGCGCAGCGGCCGTCCGGTTGATGAGCGCTGTGGAAACGGCGACGAGTGAAGGGGTGCTGACGCCCGACGTGGGAGGGACAGCGACCACGCAGGAAGTGACGGACGCCGTCTGCCGGACGATCCGCGGTTCGAACGTGTGACAGATTTCCAATGAAGCTCGACAAGATCGACATCAAGATCTTATCCCAATTGCAAAAGAACGGGCGGGTCACGAATGTCGAGCTAGCCGACCTGGTCAACCTTTCGCCGAGCCCTTGCCTGATGCGGGTGAAGAAGCTTCAGGCGGAAGGCTTCATCACCGGCTATTCCGCCCAGATCGACGTGTCCAAGCTCGGACAGACTCTAACGATCTTCACCGAAGTCACGCTCAAGCACCATCAACAGAACGACTTCGCGAGATTTCTCACCGCAATTCAGAAAGTCGATTCTGTCATCGAATGCCATCTGGTTTCAGGCGGTTACGACTACCTAGTGAAGTTTGTCACAGCGGGCATCAGCGAGTACCAGACGATCATGGAGCGCATGATCGAATTGGATATCGGAATCGACAAATATTTCAGCTTCGTCGTGCTGAAGTCCCCAATCGTGAAATCCCATTTGCCTCTCGACATCATTTTCGACAAATGAGAAAGCTGCTCCGCAGTCTTGGACCTGGAGAGCCGCGCGCCAGCGCTCCCTGTTGCTGTTTTCGCTGCGCTTGTGCAACGGCAAGAGAATCCACATACCGGCAAATTGCTTTGCACTTGGCAGACGGCGGCATCACCTGAGGATTTGCTTTGGGGCCGCTAACGCGCGTCGCGTTCGACCGGCCTCGTGCGACGCGCTTTAGGTTCTTGTTTTCTTTAGGTTCTTGTTTTGATGCATGTCGTTATCGCAAAACCGCTGCACACTTTTGCGCGACATGCATTAGGCGTCTACCGCAGTGACCGAGGTCGCTTCGGCGATGGCAATGATCATCCCTTCATCGCTGACCGAACGTCCTTGTCTTCGAGGGTTTGATCCAGCGTCATTCGGGTACGTTCGAGGATTCCATCAATATCGTCCTCGGTGCAGCAGAGCGGCGGCGCAAAGCCGAGGATGCCGCTGTTGAAGGAGCGGATGACAAGGCCGTTCGCCCACGCGCGCTCGAAGATGCGGCGCCCCGGATCGGCCGCCGCCGGCAGCGGCGTTTTGCGCTCCTTGTCGGTGACCAACTCAATTGCTGCCAGCATGCCGCGACCGCGGATGTCGCCAACCAGCGGGTGGTTGGTGAGCGAGCGAAGGCCGTCCATCAGGCGCTTCCCGGCCTTGCGCCCATTCTCGAGCAAGCTGTCTTCATAGAGACGGAGGCATTCGAGCCCGACCGCCGCGCTCACGGGATGGGCCGAATAAGTATAGCCATGGCCGACAGCCGCTTTGCCGGCTCCGTCCGCGATGGTATTGTAGACGTGGTCCGACATGAAGACGGCGCCCATCGGCACGTAGCCCGAGGTCAGTCCCTTCGCCGTGGTTATGAAATCCGGCACGACCTCGTCTTCCTCACAGGCGAAGAGGGGGCCGGTACGGCCAAAGGCAGTGATAACTTCGTCGACAACGAACAGAATGTCGTGTTCCTTGCACACGGCGTGCAGAGCCTTCAGCCAACCCGTTGGTGGAACGAGGACACCGCCCGAACCCTGGATGGGTTCGGCGTAGAAGGCCGCAACGCGGCCCGCGCCGAGTTCCGCGATTTTGGCCCGCAGGGCCGCGACCGATGCATCGATGATCGCCTGCGGGTCGGAACCGACGGGATTGCGATAGGCGTAGTGCGAAGGAATTTTGTGCTGCCAGTCGTATGGCACGCCGAAACCCGCATGGAAAGCCGGGATCGCGGTCAGACCTGACCCTGCCGTCGAGGATCCATGGTAGCCATACTCGACCGAGATGAACTGGTCCTTTTGCGGCGTACCCGTGGCATGGTAGTAATAGCGAATGAAGCGGATCGTACTGTCTATCGCGTCGGAGCCGCCAAGCGTGAAATAGACATGGTTCAAATCGCCGGGCGCCAGTTCGGCAAGCCTGGCAGCAAGGCGAATGGCAGGCTCGGATCCTAGCCCGAAATATCCCGTCGCATAGGGAAGCTCTCTTAGCTGCTTTGCGGCTGCTTCAACGACGCTTTCCTGGCCGTATCCGATGTTTACACACCATAGACCGGCGAATCCGTCCAGCAGGGTTTTCCCGCTTGCATCGGTCACTGTTGCGCCCTTGGCGGATTTGAGCACCCGCACGCCCGTCTCCTCGTGGCTCCGATAGCATGAAAACGGGTGAACCAGATGTGCGCGATCGAGTTCGATCAGTGAGTTTGCCAGCATTTCTTCCTCCGATTCAGCGTAGTGCCTGACTGACGAGAGCATAAGTCCGGTGTGGTGTGGTTTCGTCCTTCAGCTCATCTGCGGTTCGTCGCATCATTATGCCACCGACGACGTGAGCCAGGCAGGACGGGTGAGCCATTCGCCGATATCTGTAGATTCGGTGTCGATACGGACAAACTCGCCCGCACTGTCGGCCAGCAGGAAGTCGATCAGGTTCGGTGCTTCGGAATTGCTTCTCGCCACCACCGGCCCACCAACCTGCCGCGACAGTTCGACAACACCGCTCAGATGCGCCATTGTCATCGTTTCCAGCGTGATCTGCTGCGCGGTCATGGTTCATTCCGGGCCTGAATTCTCCTAGGCCCAAGATAGGCTGCCGCGGACAGCAGTTCCTCCCGACCAGAACCTGAGCGATAGGCGTTTTGACTTTCCTTTGCCGCTGGCGCCGTATCTTATGCCGACGCACGGCTGAAAGGTCGCGCTCCCGCCGAAGCTCGAAACGAACTCAGGCGCAACTCTCTGCCAAAGCTCTCACGCAATACAAAACAATCTGCTTCAGGGCACATCGAATGCGGCGACTAGTCTTCTCGGTTCTCACTATGATCCTTGCTGTTAAAGGCACGCTGTGCCGACAGGATTGGAAGGATCGACGCTCATGACCCAGTTCAGACCGAAATACATCACCTTCGACTGCTACGGTACACTGACCAACTTCGACATGGCGGGCGCGGCGAGACGCGTATACGGCGCGCAGCTCTCTCCAACTGGGATGGCGCAGTTCATCAGGGATTTCTCGGCCTATCGCCTCGATGAGGTTCTTGGCGCCTGGAAGCCGTACAGCGAGGTCGTGCACAATTCTGTGGAACGGACCTGCAAACGCAACGGCGTCGCATTCCGGCCCGAGGATGCCCAGCGCATCTATGCGGAAGTGCCGACATGGGGTCCGCACCCGGATGTCCCGGCGGGCCTGGCCAAGGTCGCCAAGGAAATCCCGCTGGTGATCCTGTCGAACTCCATGAAGAGCCTGATCATGTCGAACGTGGAAAAACTCGGCGCGCCGTTCCACATGGTCATCACGGCCGAGGAGACCGGCGCCTACAAGCCTTTGATGAAGGGCTTCGAATATATGTTCGAGAAGCTCGGCTGCGGCCCGGAGGACATTACGCACGTGTCGTCCTCATTTCGCTATGATCTCATGACCGCCTATGATCTCGGTATCAAGAGCAAGGTCTGGGTGAACCGCGGCCACGAGCCTGCAAACCCCTTCTACGAATATACCGAAATCAAGGATATCGGCGGTCTGGCCGGCGCCATCGGACTGGAGCCCGTTCGGGAATTCGCCTGAACGTCTGTTTGCTGGCGCAGTCGCGCCAGACTGAGGTGCTCCCAAAACGTTAATAATCACTGGTCGCAATAGAGAAAGGGGCGGTTTTCACCGCCCCTTTCTTTGTTGTTCCAACGCTTTAGGGGCTGCAAGTGTTTCCACCTGCTTGCAAGATAACTAGTTAAGCCCGCCAACATGAAGCGTCTTGACCTCGAGATATTCCTCGATGCCGAGCTGCGATCCTTCGCGCCCCACTCCTGACTGCTTGACACCGCCGAAAGGCGCAACCTCGGTCGAGATCATGCCTGTGTTGAGCCCGACCATACCGAACTCCAGCGCCTCGGCAACACGCCATGACCGTTGGAGGTTGTCGGTGTAGAAGTAGGCGGCAAGGCCGAACGGCGTACCGTTCGCGATGGCGATGGCCTCTTCCTCCGTCTCGAAGCGAAAAAGCGGCGCCACCGGACCGAACGTCTCTTCCGATGCCAGGAGCATCTCGGTAGTAGCCTCTCCCAGCACGACGGGCCGTGCATATTGCTTGCCCTCCGGCACCGTCTCGCTCTGGGCGATGATCTGCGCACCTTTCGCCTGTGCATCCGCGATGTGACGCTCGATCTTGTCGATCGCGGCCGCGTTGATGATCGGGCCGATCTCAGTGCCCTCGTCGGTCCCTGCGCCAACCCTCATCCGCGTGACGCGCTGGCTCAGCTTTTCGGCGAAAGCGGCGTAAACGCCTTCCTGCACGAGAATCCGGTTCGCGCAAACGCAGGTTTGACCGCCATTGCGGAACTTGGATGCGATCACCCCTTCAATTGCCTTATCCAGATCGGCGTCGTCAAAGACGATGAAGGGCGCGTTGCCGCCAAGCTCCAGGCTCAGCCGCTTGATGCTATCGGCCGCGCCACGCATGAGCAGCGCACCGACGCGGGTCGAACCGGTGAACGAGATCTTGCGCACCGTCTCGTTGGCCATCAGCTCTTTGCCGATCTCCGCCGGCATGCCGGTTACGATGTTGATAACGCCTGCCGGGATGCCGGCTCGGTCCGCCAGGACGCCGAGCGCGAGCGCCGAGAATGGCGTAAATTCCGACGGCTTGATGACAACCGTGCAACCTGCGGCCAGCGCCGGTGCTACTTTGCGCGTGATCATCGCGTTGGGGAAATTCCACGGCGTGATGATGGCGCAGACGCCGACGGGTTCTTTCAGCACCAGAATGCGGCGATCGGCCGTGGGTGACGGAATGGTCGAGCCACCGATCCGGCGCGCCTCCTCCGCAAACCATTTCACAAAAGATGCGCCGTAGCGGATTTCCGCCAACGCCTCGGCAAGCGGCTTGCCTTGTTCCAGCGTCAGCAGGAGCGCGAGATCCTGTTCGTGCTGGCGGATGAGGTCGTGCCAGCGCTCCAGAAATCCTGCACGCTCGGCATGGGTCCTTTTCTTCCAGCCTTTGAAGGCCTCAGCCGCAGCGTCGATTGCGGCTCTCGTCTCGTTCTCCGCCATTTCGGGAACGGTGCCGAGAACACTTTGGCTGGCAGGGTCAATGACATCGACCACGCCCTTCGTTTCCGCATCCCACCAGACACCGCCAATCAGCGCCTGCTGGCGGAAAAGGTCGGAATCGTTGAACATACCAATCTTCGTCATCGCATTCATGGTCTTTCCTCTGCTCTTTCAGGTTAATCCTGCCAGCACGGCCTGCGTGATTGTTTCAGTCCTGTCCTTGCCTGCGATCGTGCCAATCCCCCGCGCGGTTGCGGACTCGATCGCCGACATCACTTCTGCCGCAGCCTGCCCCTCACCCAGATGCCCGAGCATCATCGCACCGGACCAGATCGCGGCGATCGGATTGGCGACGCCGAGATGCGCGATGTCGGGCGCCGAACCATGGACCGGCTCGAACATGGAAGGCGCGCTGCGATCGGGATTGATATTGGCAGAGGCGGCATAACCCAGCCCGCCCTGGATGGCCGCTCCAATATCAGTGAGGATGTCGCCAAACAGGTTCGAGGCGACGATTACGTCGAGGCTTTCCGGCGCCAGCACCATGCGGGCAGCCATGGCGTCGATGTGGTAGTGCGAGACCTCTACATCGGAATAGTCTTTCGCTATCTCGCGCGTGACCTCATCCCAGAAAACCATGGAATGTTTCTGCGCGTTGGATTTGGTGACAGATGCCAGCTTCTTGCGGCGCGCCCGCGCCTGTTCGAAACCGAAACGCATGATCCGTTCGACACCCGCACGCGTGAAGATTGCTGTCTCAATCGCGACCTCATTGGCTGTGCCGGAATGGACGCGCCCGCCGGCGCCGGAATATTCGCCTTCCGTATTCTCGCGGATGCACAGGATGTCGAAACCATCGGAGCGGAGGGGCCCCTGAACGCCCGGCAACAGCCGGTGCGGTCGTATGTTGGCGTACTGCGTGAACCCTTTGCGGATCGGCAGGAGCAATCCGTGAAGCGATACTGAGTCGGGCACTTCTGCGGACCAGCCCACAGCGCCGAGATAGATCGCATCGAATTTTCGAAGTGTCTCGATGCCGTCTGACGGCATCATTGCACCGGTCTCCAGGTAGTAGGCGCACGACCATGGGAATCTTGTGTCAGCAAGGGCGAAACCGCCCCGCTTAGCCGCCGCCTGCAGCACCTGCCATGCCGCCTGCGTCACGTTCTTGCCGATGCCGTCGCCGGGGATGAGCGCTATCTTGTAGGTCTTCATTGATGGAGGTCCTCGTTCGCACTAGCGTCATCGGAACAATAGTGGATCGCCCGCCGCATTTTCGGTCGAGGATGAGCCGCCCGACGGCGTCGAATCGCGTCAGGCGGAACTTGGAAAGCCGATTGTTCTGGAACCGCCGCGCGCTCTATTCGGCCGGACCTTGAGCACTGAACTCAGTCATAAACGCTGACGTAGATCTTGCGTACGGTCTCGATCGTGCGCCAGACGCCGACGAAACCCGGCTTCATCACGAAACTGTCGCCGGCGCGGTAGGTCTTGGTCTCACCGCCCTTCTCCTCGATTTCGACGAGACCCGAAACGATGTGGCAGAACTCGTAGATAGTTCCCTTGATCGAATGCGTCTCGCCGGGCGTCGCTTCCCAGACGCCGGTCAGAACTTTCTCACCTTTTGAGGCATCCTGCGCCCAGGTCTTGAAGGATGGAGTGCCGGAAATGAGCCGCTCCGGAGCCGGTAATGCCTCCTTCGGCGCGAAGTCTGGAACTGTGTCGATCGTGATCAGAAGTGACATGTGATGTTTCCTGGTTAGTAGCCGAGTGTCCGATCGACGAGGCCGATCAGTTCTTCTCCGGCGCGGTGGCGCCGGATATTGTCCACGACGGATTGTGCCGCCGTATGCGGTTGCGTCACCGAGGCGATATGCGGCGTTATCATCACCTTCGGATGCGACCAGAGCGGATGGTCTTCCGGGAGCGGTTCTGGATCAGTGACATCAAGCATCGCCGCAGATACATGACCGATGTCGAGCGCGTTGATCAGCGCGGCCTGGTCTAGTTGCGGACCTCTGCCGACATGCAGCAGCTGCGCCCCGACGGGCAGTAAGTCGAAGAACTCTGCATCGAGCATGCCGTGCGTTTGTTCCGTGAGCGGGAGCAGGCAGACGAGAATATCCGTTTGCTTCAGAAAGCCCGCGAGTTGGTCCCTGCCGTGAAAACAGGCGACGTCCTCTATCCGCTTTTCGCTGCGGCTCCACCCGGCAAGCGGAAACTGGAACGGCTTCAAGCGCTCGATAGCCGCGCGGGCCAGCATGCCAAGGCCGAGGAAGCCAACCCGGCGTTCGGCCGCCTGTCGACCGGCAATCGGTTGCCAGAGGCACCTTTTCTGCTGCTCGAGATAGGCGGGCATCTGCCGGTGGAGCGCCAACACGCCGAGCGCGACGTATTCCTGCATCATGCGTATGATGCCATCCTCGACCATGCGCACCAGCTTCACATGGCTTGGCACCACGTCCTGCTTGAACTGGTCGACGCCCGCGCCGGTGGAAAACAGCACTTCCAGATTGCGGCAGCGCGAAATCTCGTCCGGCACCGTCCAGGTAATGAGATAGCGCACCTTCTCTGGCTCCATTTCATCGCCGGAATGGAGGAATTCCAGATCCGGGATCTGGCGCGCAAATATCTCGCGGAAGACCGCGGCACGCGCGGCATCGGAATTGAAAAGAAACGCCATGGTGACCGCCCCTTCCTTCAGGCCGCAAGAAGCGCGCCGAGCCCCTCGATCATCTTCCGGCAAGCGGCGAGTTCACCGATCTCGATATATTCGTCGGCACGATGGGCACGGCCGATATCGCCGGGGCCGCAAATGACCGCATCGATTCCGGCCTGCTGATAAAGCCCGGCCTCCGTACCGAAGCTGACGGCTGCCAGCGGCTCCTGCCCCGTCAGCTCCGTCATAACGGCCGCTAGATCCCTCCCATTCGCGGGCGCAAGGGCGGGATAGGAACTCAACTCGTGCCACGCCACATCGAAGCCACTGTCGCGCAGATCGAAAAGCCGGGCCTTGACCGGCTCAAGCAGGGAGGATGGAGAAACGCCGGGCACGGCACGCACCTCGACGTCAGCGGTGCAACGGTCGGGGATGATGTTGACGGCTTGTCCACCGGCGATGACGCCCACCTGCAAGGAAGAATATGGGGGCTCGAAATTATCATCGAACGGCCCGTCGGCGAGGGATTGGCCATAGGCCACGACGTGCGTGATGACACCGGCCATGGCGTGCACCGCATTGAGTCCGAGATCGGGGCGTGACGAATGGCCGGATCGCCCGATCACCTCGAGCCGTGCGGCCGCCTTCCCCTTGTGCGCGCGCACAGGCTGCATCCGGCTCGGCTCGCCGATAATCGCGCCAAGCGGCTTCTCGCATAAGCTCGGCAACGCCGCTAAGAGGTGCGGCACGCCACGGCAACCCGCCTCTTCGTCATAGGAGAACGCGAGATGAACTGGCTGTCGCAGATTCATCGCCAAAAGTTCGGGAAGCACGGCCAATGCGCAGGCGAGAAAGCCCTTCATGTCGGTGGTGCCGCGGCCGTAAAGCCTGCCGCCCTCGCGGCGCAGGACAAACGGATCCGAGTTCCATTCCGGCTCGCCGGCCGGCACGACATCCATATGTCCAGAGATGATATAGCCCCGAGCCTGGCGCGGGCCGATCGTGACGAAGAGGTTGGACCGGTCACCCTCGGGTCCGGGGAGAACTGTCACCTCGGCTCCTGCCGCCTGACAGTAGTCGCGGATCCAATCGACGATCGCGCTGTTTGGCGTGCCCACAACAGAGGGAAATGCAACCAGAGTCGCGAGGATTTCTTCCACGTTCATGGCGGTCGCTCTGCTTGCACACTATCACCGGTCGCGACCAGCCTACCCGTATGGAGAAGTGTTCCCTGCCGAATCGCGCCGTGCTTTGGCCGAAGATTGCGAAAAAGCACCTCAAACCAGCGAAACCTGCTGGCTTTCCCCTGTAAAGATGCTGCAAAAGAGGCCTGTCGCAAACATGGCAATCGGAGCCTTAGCACCGCGTGCCTTGCGCATTCGTTGAAGGACCGGATCGACTGAGATGCAGAGATCAGTACGCCTGAAATCCTTCGAACTGGTCGCGCGGGACATTGATGATGTCGACGTCAAGCTACTGCACGCGCTGTCGATCTCAGTCCGCTGGCCTCATCGGCCGAAGGATTGGGACTTTCTGCGCCGCGCCGGCCGCGGCATTGTTGCCGTTGATGGTATTGGACGCGTTTTCGGGAGCGCGATGTGGTTTCCCCACGGGGACGATTTCGCCACCATCGGCGTAGTGATCACAACGCCGCGCACGCAAGCGCAAGGAGGCGGCCGATGGCTCATGGACTTGGTGCTCGAGCAATGCGGCGATCGCAACTTGGCACTCAATGCTACCCATGCTGCCTATCCTCTTTATGTCTCACTCGGTTTCACGACCGAGGCGATCGTATACATGCGCCAGGGGGAGGTCCCACAGACACCCCCAACAATGCCGGCCCTGGACGGTCAATTGCAGGCGCTATCGAGCGACAGGCTGAAGGAGATCACGGCGTTGGATACGCGCGCGTTTGGGACAAACCGCGAGAGGCTGCTCGCGTTGCTCGCGGCCGATGCCTCAATCTGCACTTTGAGCCGTGGCGGCGAGATCGTCGGCTATTCCATGTGTCGCGAGTTCGGGCGTGGCCACGTGATCGGCCCCATGGTCGCGCGCAACGATCTAGACGCGGTCCATCTCACAGCCGTGCATCTGAAGGAACTGGCAGGACGGTTCGCCCGCGTCGATACGCGCGAGAAGGATGGCGTGTTTGCCGCGTTTCTCCAGCAGTGCGGCCTCGGCATCGCCGAGACCGTTACGACCATGTCCAAAGGGCACCGCTTTCTGAACCGGGAAGACAATGGGCCTTGGGTCTATGGATTGGCCGGCCACGCCTTGAGTTGAATGCAAGCACACTGTCGCCTTCAACCAGCGGCCAGAGGATCAGGTCGATCAGTGCGCGCGTCGATCAACCGGCATAATTCGGTTGCCGTCACGCGGCCGGAACGGCTGCCGCTTCGAATCTGCTCCTAATCCCGGATTCGGTTTCCGCTGCCGGCATTATGACCGTCCGACGCCCATCCGCCACGCCATCCACGATGACATGGCCGATGCCGCGCGAGCAGGGCTCAATGCGCGCGTTGAGGTGATAAATGTCCCGCAGCAGATCGGATGTGATGACGTCCGGCGATGACCCGCATGCGACCAGCCGGCCGTCCGCGATGACCATTGTCTGATCGCTGAAGCGCAGGGCGTGATTGAGGTCGTGCAGGGCGATCAGCACGACCATGCCTCGCGCCTGAGCAAGTTCCCGCATGAGACCGAGCACTTCCACCTGCCGCGACAGATCGAGTGCTGATGTCGGTTCGTCCATCAGCAGGACCTCGGGCTCACGCACAAGCGTTTGTGCCAGGCTGGCGAGTTGCCGCTGGCCGCCGGAAAGCTCGCCGATGTTGCGGAAAGCGATATCGGCGATGCCGAGCGCCGCCAGGGTCTCGTCGATGCGAGCCAGATCATCGTCGCTCACAGACCAGCCCATACCCTGCTTGCGGGCGAGCAACACTGACTCATAGACGGTGAGCACCGCGTTGGCGGACGTTTCCTGTGGCATGTAGCAGATGCCGCTCTTCCCGCGAATGGCCCCCTCGACATGCATTGCTCCCGGTCCGTGCAGGAGGCCGGCGATGCGCCTGAAGAGCGTCGACTTCCCGGCGGCATTCGGACCGATCACCGCCACGATGTCTCCGCCCTCGAACGCTGGCGTCGTCACATCCCGAAGCCGGAGGCTCGTGCCGTAGCGCGCGCCGAGCGCCTCGAGCCGGATCGTCACCATGAGCGCCTCGTGCTAGACAGGATGAGCGAGATGAAGAACGGGATGCCAATGAGTGAGGTGACGATGCCGATCGGGAAGACCGTCCCCGGGATAAGCGACTTGCTGACGACCGAACTGGCCGACAGGATGAGCGCACCCGACAGGGCCGAGGCGGGCAGGAAGAAGCGTTGGTCCTCGCCGATGACCATGCGCGCGATGTGCGGGCCCACAAGTCCGATAAAGCCTATGGTGCCGACGAAGGCAACGGGGATGGCGGCGAGAAGGCTCACCAGAATCAGCGTCTCAAGCCGCAGGCGGCCGACCTTGACGCCGAAGCTGGCCGCCTTGTCCTCACCAAGCCTCAACGCCGTCAGCGCCCAGGTGCGCCGGGCGAAAATGGGTAAGACTGCGAGGAGAATGAATGTGGTGACTGCAAGCTTGGGCCAGGTGGCCTTGGTGAGGCTGCCCATTGTCCAGAAGACGACCGCCGCCAGCGCTTCCGCCGACGCGAAAAACTGGACGAGCGCGAGCAGCGCATTGAAGGTGAAAACCAGCGCGATGCCGAGCAGCACGATGGTCTCCGCGCTGACGCCGCGCTTTACGCTCAGCACGTGAATGAGGAAGGCCGCCAGCATCGCCATCACAAAGGCGTTAATCGGCACTACATATTCGACTGCGGCGGGGATAAGCCTCACCCCGAAGGCAAGTGCAAGCGCGGCGCCGAAGCTCGCGGCGGCGGATATGCCGAGCGTGAAGGGGCTCGCCAGCGGGTTGTTGAGGATGGTCTGCATCTGTGCGCCGGCCACGGCGAGCGCCGCCCCGACGACGATGGCCATCAGGGCTACCGGCATGCGGATGTCCCAGAGCACCACGCGCACCTGCTGCGGCACCGTGTCGGGAAACACAAGCGCCCGCACGACCTCGGCAAGTCCGTAGCGGGCGGGACCGACCGCAAGGTCGACGCACAGGCTGAAGAGCAGGGCAGCGCCGAGGCCGGCAAGGATCAACTGCCGCCGCCAGACGAGAGCGCGGTAACGCCCTCGTCCATCGGTGCTGTCGAGCGCGGTGCTGATGGCCGTCGATTCAATCGACATCGGTCAGCGAGACCCAGTGGCCGGGCCTGTATGCGACGGGCAGGAATTTCTCGTGCAACTCCCTGAAGGTCGCCTCGGGATCGAGATCGGCGAAAAGATCCGGATGCAGCCACTTCGCCATCTGCTGGATGGCGACGAACTGATAGGGGCTGTTGTAGAACTGATGCCAGATGGCATGCACGGCGCCGTCCTCGACGGCCTTCACGCCGGTCAGCGCCGGCCGCTCGGTCAGCGCCTTCAGCTTGCGCAGCGCCTCTGCCTCATCACGGCCGGGGCCGACGCCGACCCAGGCACCGCCCGGCACATAGGCTTCCCACGAGCCGCCGGTGACGATGATCTGATCCGGGTCGGAGGCGATGATCTGTTCGGGATTGAGTGTGCTGAACGTGCCGGGGATGATGTCATTGGCGATGTTGTCGCCGCCCGCCATCTCGACGAACTTGCCGAAATTGTCGTCGCCGAAGCTCATGCAGCAATCGTCCGAATAGCCGCCGGCGCGTTCGATGAAGACCTTGGGCCTTTCCGGCTTGGCCTTCTCGATGACGTCGGTAACGCGCGCGATCTCGGCGGCGCGCCAGGTGATGAATTCCTCGGCGCGCTCCTCCTTGCCGAACAGCTTGCCGAACAGGCGCATGCTGGGTTCGGTGTTGGTAAAGGGACGCTCGCGGAAATCGACATAGACCAACGGAATGCCGGCGGCGGCGAGCTTCTCGATATATTTGGCGTCTTCCGTGGCCTGCTTCGACTCGATGTTCATCAGGATGACGTCGGGCTTGAGCGACACCGCCTGCTCGACGTCGAAAGTGCCGTCCTTGAAACCGCCGAAGGTGGGGATCTCCGCCATCCTGGGGAATTTTTCGAGATAGGCGGCGTAGTTGTCCGGATCCGCTTGGCTAAAATCCTCGCGCCAGCCAGCGATGCGCTTGAACGGGTCCTCGGTGTCGAGCGCCGCGACGAGATAGACCTGCCGGCCCTCACCTAGGATTACCCTCTCGACCGGGACGTTCACCTCGACCTGGCGGCCCGTGATGTCAGTCACTGCAACCATTTCGGCCCTGGCGGCCAGCGTCATCGACAGGGCGACGATAGCGGCCGCCATCGTCCCTGCTGGGACCTTTCCGAAATTCATCGCGCCCTCTCTTGAAGTGGATTAGCCAGAGGTGCCTTATAAAAGATGACTTCAATTCTCAAGAAATATCTTTTAGAGCAATTCCAGACTGGTACGACGACAAGGGGTCTGGAATGGCGGGCGAGCCCAATTATTCGCTGCGGGACGAGATACGCGACTATTGGTCGACGCGCGCCGAAACATTCGACCTTTCGGTGGGGCATGAAATCTTCTCACAGCGGGAACGCATGGCCTGGCACAGGCTGATGCTCAAGCACTTGGGCCCCGGGGATGGGCGTCGCGCGCTCGACCTCGCTTGCGGCACCGGGGTTGTATCCCATCTCATGCACGACCTGGGTTATGCCGTGACCGGGCTCGATTGGTCAGAGGCCATGCTTGCCCGCGCGCGTGCAAAGGCGACGCAGAGGGAAAGCGGCATCCGGTTTCTGATCGGCGACGCCGAGCGCACCCTTGAAAAAGGAGAAAGCTACGACGTCCTCGTCACCCGTCATCTCGTCTGGACGTTGGTGGATCCGCGAGCGGCGTTCGCCGAATGGTTGTCGCTGCTCAAGCCTGGCGGACGGCTGCTGATCATTGATGGTGATTTCGTCAGTAGGACCTGGGTAACCCCTCTGCGACAAGTCCTGGAAAGGGCTGTTGGCCGGACAGTCGGGCCAGTCCACGGAGTGGATCAGGCGATGGTGGGCCGCCATCGCAGCATCCTGTCACGGCTCCACTTTTCGCACGGCGCCAAAGCGGACGAGGTCTGCGTGCTTCTCGTCGAGGCTGGCTTCGAAATACCTGTGGTCGACACCCGGCTCGGCGCGATTCATCGCGCGCAGGCGCGGCACATGAACTTCCTCAAGGTCCTGGAACGGTCGATGCAACATCGCTACGCGATCTGCGTGACGAAGCCGGCCTTGCGCATGGGTTCGCCGACACGCTGACCAGCATCGGGCATCGTGCTCCGGAGGCCGGTGGCGCCAGCCCCCAGCTACTCGGTGCCGCCTGATCTACGGCATGGGCTATTCGGGGCATGGCGCGCAATTATCGACGCTGATCGGAAGTGTTTTAGCAGACATTGCAATGGGCCGCACGGATACCAATCCAATCGATGGCATGCACTGGAATGCAGTCCCGCTGCATACCGGCAGGCCGTGGTTCCTGCCGATGGTAGGCACCTATTATCGGCTAAAGGACATGCTAACTTGATTCCATCGAGAGGCCCCAATATGGCCGACCGACACCGCCAACAGATATTTCTTCATCGATGTTCCTCCGTTTGTTGTGTTCACCTCAGGATATTCCACCGGCATAAGCCGGCAGAGCTCTAGCCACGCTTGATGGTGAAGAAGGACTTCAGCGATTTGCCGGAAGTACCCAGACCCAGAAGCACAGCGAGAATTATGAAGATGCCGACAAAGGCACCCTGCCAGTTGGAATCGATGCCTGCCATCAATAGGGCGTTGCGGATGACCTCGAGGAAGGCCGACCCGATGACCGCGCCGAAGGCTGTGCCGTAGCCCCCCATCAGGTTTGCGCCGCCGATAACTGTGCCGGCGATGACGCGCAATTCATACCCGGTGCCGACGGCGTTGATCGCCGAACCGCTATAGCCAAGCAGCAGCAGGGATGCGATCGAGGCGCAGAAGGACGAGAAAACATACGCCTGGAACTTGATCCGATCGACGGGCACGCCCGTCATGCGTGCCGCATTCTCGTTACCGCCGATCGCGAACAGATGGCGGGCCCACGCGGTGAAGATGAATACCCAGCCGAGGGCTAGCGCCATGATCACCATCACCCAGAAATGGGACGAGAACTGCGGTATCCAGTAAGGAGCCCATCCCTCCAGCGAGTGCACCGGCCACTTCGCTTGGCCGATCGCTTTCACGATCGGCGCGTCAGGTCCGAATTGGTAGAGCATCTGGTTGCCTGACAGCACCACGGCAAGGGAACGAGCGATCGACAACATGCCGAGTGTGACCACGAAGGACGGCATGCCGATATAGGCGACGAAAAAGCCGTTGAACGCGCCGCAGGCAACTCCAGCGAGAAGGCCGGAGGCGAACGCCACGTACCAAGGATAATGCCAGGTCAGTAGAAGACCGGCCACGATGGCCACGAGGCCCATGACTGACCCAACGGAAAGATCGATCCCGCCCGTAATCAACACCACGGTCATGCCCAGGCCCATGATGGCGATCAGCGCGAAATTCCGGGTGATGTTGGTTGCGTTTTCGGCTGTGCCGAAGCTCGGTTCCAACACTGCCATAAACGCGACAAGGACGAAGAGCGCGACCGAGACCCAGAAGGCCTGGCTACTTCTCAACTTCTGAAGCGCAGTTTGTTCCATGATGCCGACGACGTCGGCAATCGAGGCGTGGCTTTCCTGGATCGCTTCGGGTTGACTAGGCTGCACGGATCGCTCCCGTGATTAGTCCGGTGATTTCTTCCGGAGATGTCTGAAGGGTGGGTTTGTCGGCAACCTTCGTTCCGCGCCGTAGAACGACGATGCGATCGCACACGGCAAAAACGTCTGGCATGCGGTGGCTAATCAGGATCACCGCGACACCGCGCGCTTTCATGCGCCGGATCAATTCCAGGACCTCAGCAACTTGGCGCACGGAAATCGCAGCGGTCGGTTCGTCCATAATGACGAGTCTGGCGTTGGACAAACGGGTCCGTGAAATCGCAATTGCCTGGCGCTGACCGCCCGACATTTTTTTTACGAGATCGCGTGGCCGCGTTTCTGACTTCAGTTCGCTGAACAGCTCCGCGGAGCGATCGATCATCGCCTGCTTATCGAGTATTCGGAAAGGCCAGATGCCCTTTTTGAGTTCTCGGCCTAGAAACACGTTCTGCGCGGCGGTTAGATTGTCCGCCAGCGCGAGATCCTGATACACGACCTCGATCCCCTCGGCGCGAGCATCGAGCGGCTTATGGAAGTGGCAGGCCTTGCCGCCGACTCTGATCTGCCCTTCGGTCGGGGGAAAATTTCCCGAAATCAGTTTGACCATTGTCGACTTGCCGGCGCCGTTGTCCCCCATCAGGCCGGCCACTTCACCGGGTTCGATCGAAAAGCTGACGTCGGACAGCGCGCGGATTGCTCCGAAGCTTTTGCCGACGCCCTGCACTTCAAGCAAAGACACGTGGTTCATCCTCCCGTGGACCGGCGGCTCTTGGAGTCTCGCCTCGCCTCATTTTGCAACGGAAATTGCATATGAAGTTCTTGTGCAACAATGCTTATTGCAGAGTTTTATAATTTGCAACAACTATTTTGATGTCAATTAACTAACTGTTTTTAATATGATATGTTTTTGCGCGACTTCATGCGGAATCGCTTTCAAGCGATTGCCCAATTGCGGCATCTGCTTTGTTGCAACGGTTTCCTGTTGCACCGGACTGACAGACCTTGGGTAGCGGCTTCCGGTGGTTGCTTAGCGGCTGCGATGCTATCAATGGCCGTTCAGCTCTTTGCCGTTGACCACGAGCATCGGGTCGATCCTGCTCTCGAAGAAATCGAGCACATTGCGCACAGCTGACACGGCCATCCGTTCACCGCATTCGGCGGTGAGGCCGGCAATATGCGGCGACAGGATCACCTGATCGCAGGACAGAAGCGGATTGTCGGCGGCGGGGGGTTCCTCGTCGAACACGTCGAGGCCAGCGGCCGCCACCTTGCCAGACGCAAGGGCTGCAAGAAGTGCCTTTTCGTCGACGACGCCGCCGCGCGCGGTGTTCACGAGCCAGGCTCCCGGCTTCAGAAGGGCGAACTCGCGCTCGCCGATCACAGGAGCATCGCCCTTGGGAGCATGGACGGAAATCGCATCCGCCCATTGAAGGGCCGACGCCAGATCGGAGACGGCTTTAGCAGGGCCTTCCGGCCATCCGATTTTTTCGAGATACGGATCGTAGGCGGCGACTTCCATGGAAAAGGCAGCCGCCATCTTCGCGAGATGCCGGCCGATGCGGCCGTAGCCAAGAATCAGCAGGCGCTTGCCGGCCAGTTCCGAAGCTTCCAGCCGGTTGCGCCAATTCCACACACCCTCGCGAACTGACCGGTCGCCGCGCACAGCATGCTTGGCGCAGGCAAGGAGCATCATCATCGTGTGCTCGGCGACAGATATGGAATTGACGTCTCCGACGACGGCGAGCGTGATCCCACGCTTGTTGAGGGACGGCAAATCGACAGAGTCGTAGCCGACACCGTGGCGGGACACGATCCGGAGCCTGTGCCCCATCTCAACGGTCGCCGCCGAGAGAGGCTGTGTGCGGATCACCAGCCCGTCGGCCTTGTCGATCAGCGGGGCATAACTTGGCTCGGAGACTTCCTCCACGTAATCGTAGGTGATGCCGGCGGCCTGTTCGAGCAAGGAAATTCCAGCCGGATGGAGTTTCCCGGCAACTAGAACATGCGGCATCAGTACCCTCCCTTGGAACCGGCGCTGACGCTTGATCCGCCCGTGAGTTCCCTGAACTTTTTGACGTTCGCTTCCGCCGCACCGGCCAGCATGCGCACGTCGTTGGAGACGGTGGTCATGTTGTAGCCCCACCCGATCGCACGCGCCGCGTAAGCCGGAGTTCCACAGTGCAATCCCGCGGCTATGCCGGCTTTTTTGCAGGCCGCCACGATATGCTGGATGGCCTCGATCATCTCCGGTTCTTCGCGGTCGAAGGCAGGCGGCAAGCGGCCCTGGGTCATGCCGAGGGTCAGGTCGGCCGGACCAACGTAGATCCCGTCCAGTCCAGGGGTCGAAGCGATCGCGTCGAGATTGTCCATCGCCTCGGCCGTCTCAACCATGGCAAAGGCAAGTATCTCGCCATTGGATTCAGAAGCGTAATTGGCACCGGCCGCGAAATTCACACGTGTCGGACCAAAGCTTCGGCTGCCGAGTGGCGGATAGCGCACGTAGCTGACAAACTCGGCCGCCTGTTCGGCGGTATTCACCATCGGACAGATGACGCCGTAAGCACCTGCGTCGAGCACTTTCATGATGATGCCTGGCTCCAGCCAAGGCACCCTGACGAGCGGCACCGTAGCGGAGGCACGCATCGCCTGGAGCATTAGCAGCAGGCCGCTGTAATCGAGCGCTCCATGTTGGAGGTCGACGCCGATGCAGTCGTAACCTTGCGCCGCCATGATCTCGGCGGTGAAACTGTTGCCGATCGAAAGCCAGCCATTGATGGTGGGCTTCCCATCGGCCCAAAGCTGCTTGAGCCTGTACTTGATCATGAAAAACGCTCCTTAGAATACGATATGAGCCAGCTTGGTATCGAGATAGTCCCGGATACCTTCCGCGCCGCCTTCCCGGCCCATGCCGGAATGGTTGGTCCCGCCGAACGGCGCCTCGGAAGCCGCTAGCGCAAAGCTGTTGATGCCGACCATTCCGGCCTTGAGCGTCGCGACAACTCTGCGGGCGCGCCCCGCATCCCGGGTGAAGGCATAGGCAGAAAGCCCCATCTTCGAGGCGTTTGCCCGTCCCAGGACCTCCTCTTCGGACGAGAAACGGGTGATGGCCGCGATCGGACCAAAATTCTCCTCGGCAAACACGGTCATGTCGTCAGCAACATCGGTAAGGACCGTCGGCTCAAAGAAATGACCGGCGTTGAACGCCGGCGAGCGGCGGCCGCCTGCGGCAATCCTGGCACCGGCCTTTTCCGCGTCGGTAACGATTTGTTCGATTTCGTCGGTCCTCCTGGCATTGATCAAGGGGCCCATCTGCACCGTCGGATCGAGACCATCACCCAGCTTCAGGGCCTTCGCCCGCGTGACGAACCCGTCGACGAAAGCATCATGGACCTTTTCGTGGATGAAAAAGCGGTCTGGCGTGACGCAAACCTGCCCGGCATTGGCGAACTTCGTGGGCACGGACACGTTGAGCGCGCTTTCGATATCCGCGTCGTCGAAGACGATGAGAGGCGCGTTACCGCCAAGCTCCATCGACACCTTCTTCACCGTATCGGCTGCGTCGCGCAGCATTTGCTGCCCGACCCGTGTAGACCCGGTCAGCGAAACCTTGCGCACAAGCGCCGACGCCATCAGCGGCACGTAGGTTGTGGCCGTGGACCCGACGAGAAGACCGACCGTGCCTGGGGGGAGCCTGCCCGCACGCAGGCAGTCGATCATCACCATCGCGACCCCTGGCGTCTGGCTCGAAGGCCGAAGGATGGCCGAACAACCGGCGGCAAGCGCCGGGGCGACCTTGCGGGCGACGAGCGCGGCCGGAAAATTCCATGCCGTAAAGGCCGCCACGACGCCGATCGGCTCATGCAGCACTTCGAAGCGACCTCCGGGGACACGGCTCTCGATGATACGGCCATAAACACGCCGAGCCTCCTCGGCGTACCACCGGAACTGATCCGTCGCCAGAACCCACTCGCGTTCGGATTGGGCAATGGGCTTGCCCGTCTCCAGCGTAATCATGCGGGCGGCTTCGTCCTTGCGCCGGCCCATTTCGTCGGCGATAGCGTGAAGCGCGTCGGCGCGCTCGAACGCGCTCTTTGCTCGCCAGGCAGAAAGGCCACGTTCGGCGGCCGCCAAGGCAGATTGTGTATCGTCCAGCGTCGCGGTTGGAGTGTCGCCCAGTGAGCGTTCGGTGACGGGACTGGCTACGGTCGCCGTGCTTCGGTCGGAAGCGGCGCGCCATTCACCGTCGATGAAAAGTCCGTATTTGTCATACATTGCCGTCACCGATCTCGCTGGTGCTGACCACCCGACGCTCTGCGACAGATTTGATCGCTGCTTCGGCGAGGACCAGCGCAAGGCGTCCGTCCTCGAATACGACCGACGGCTGGCGTCCATTTTCGATGGCGTCGACGAAGTCGTCGATTTCAGCGTTGAACGCTTCCCTGTATCGCTCGATAAAGAAGTGAAGGTATGGCTGCGCCCGATCGCTCAGCCCATCGGCATAGATACGGGCCTCATGCGCGCGTCGGTTCTCGGAAATCGCCATGCCGGCCGATCCGAAAGCCTCGACGCGCTGATCGTATCCATAGACCGCGCGTCGTGAGTTGTTGATGATGCACTGCTTGCCGCTGGCGGTGCGCAAAACCACGGTCACCGTATCCCAGTCATTCGTCTCGGCCATCAGGTCCGGGTCGACCAGCCGGCTGCCGGTCGCAAAGACCTCAACGGGCTCTTCACCGAGCATGAAGCGAGCCATGTCAAAATCGTGGATTGTCATGTCGCGAAATATGCCGCCGGACACGCGTATGTAGGCAGCTGGCGCCATGCCAGGATCCCGCGACGTGATGATCACCTGGTGGCGCTCGCCGAGCTCGCCACTCTGGAGAGCCGCCCGCACCGCAGCATGCCCGGGATCGAAGCGGCGGACGAAGCCAATCATGATGGGCAGCTTGCTTCCACGGATGTTCGCGGCACAGCGATCGACACGCATCAGGTCAAGGTCGATGGGCTTCTCGCACAACACTGGCTTTCCGGCCGCCACTGCCCGCTCAATGTAGTCGACATGGGTATCGGTGGCCGTCGCGATCAACACGGCGTCCACATCGTCCGTGTCAAACATGGCGTCGGCCGAGTCCAACGCGGGAAGGCCGAGCATGGCTGACACTTCGTCGGCGGCGGCGCGATTGACGTCATACACCGCCGCCAGTTTCGTTCGTGGGTGTGCAGCGATATTGGCCGCATGCATGCGCCCGATGCGCCCGCAACCGAGCACGCCAATTCTCAGCATTGCATTCCTCCGCAACAATATTTTTGCAATGATCGTTGCAAAGAGGTTGATTTGTCAATGGCTATTTCGTAATAGTCTGCACAACGGAAATTCGCCAGGGAGGAAGCGATGACGAAGACCATTCGTCTGACCATGACGCAGGCGCTCGTGCGCTATTTAAGCAATCAATTCACCGTTATCGACGGCAGCAAGGCTCCGCTGTTTGCGGGCGTGTTCGCCATTTTTGGTCACGGCAATGTCACCTGCCTGTCCGAGGCCTTGGAGGCCGCGCAGGACGTCCTGCCAACATGGCGCGGCCAGAACGAGCAGTCGATGGCACTGGCTGCGATCGGGTTCGCGAAAGCGAAGCGCCGGCGCCAGATCATGATCGCCGCTACCTCTATCGGCCCGGGCGCTCTGAACATGGTGACCGCCGCAGGCGTCGCCCATTCAAATCGGCTTCCGGTACTGATGCTTGCCGGCGACACCTTTGTCAGCCGCCGGCCGGATCCGGTGATGCAGCAGGTCGAGCACTTCGGCGATCCTACAGTAAACGTCAACGACGCGTTCAAGGCGGTGACTCGCTACTGGGACCGTATTGTCCATCCCGAACAGATCATCTCCTCGCTGCCCCAGGCGGTCGCGGTTCTGCTTGATCCGGCCGACTGCGGGCCGGCTTTCATCGCCCTTCCCCAAGACGTGCAGGAGGTCGTCTGGGATTATCCCGAGTCCTTCTTCGAACCCACGGTCCATGCGATTCCGCGCCCCCGGCCGGATCGCGCGCGTCTCGAAGAGGCGGTGCGTCTTCTCAAGGCGGCAAAGCGTCCGCTGATCATTTCAGGCGGCGGCGTGCGTTACTCCGGTGCGGAGGCTGCTGTTGCGAAATTCGCCGAGGCGCGCGGTATTCCGCTTGCCGAAACCATCGCCGGTAAGGGCACGGTGACGCACGACCATCCTGCCCATGTCGGGCCCATTGGCATCGTCGGCTCGACATCGGCGAACGCGCTTGCGGGTGAGGCCGATGTGATCCTGGCCGTCGGCACGCGGCTCATGGACTTCACGACGGGATCGTGGAGTGCGTTCAGCCCCGACGCCAAATTCGTCTCGATCAACGCCGCGCGGTGGGATGCCACGAAGCACCGGGCTCTCGCCGTGGTCGGCGATGCGCTGGAAACCATCAACGAGGTCGAGGCCGCGCTCGGTGACTGGAAAGCCGAAAGCGGCTGGACCGAAAAAGGCAAGGTCGAGTTTGCCAAGTGGAACACCGCGCTCGACGGATTCCAAAAACCCACGAATGACCCGGTTCCGACTTACGCGCAGGTCGTCGGCGTGGTCAACGCGAAGGCCGGCGAGCGGGATCTGCTGATCACCGCGGCAGGCGGGCTTCCCGGGGAAGTCATGAAGAACTGGCGCGTGAAAGAGCCGAACACCTTCGACTGCGAGTTCGGATTTTCCTGCATGGGCTATGAGATCTCAGCCGGATGGGGTGCGGCGATGGCGGATCCGAGCCGCACGCCAATCGTGATGATCGGCGACGGCACCTACATGATGATGAATTCCGACGTCTACTCATCGGTCCTCGCCGGCCACAAGATGATCCTGATCGTCTGTGACAATGGCGGTTATGCGGTGATCAACCGGCTGCAGAATGCCAAGGGCGGCGCGTCGTTCAACAACATGATCAAGGATTGCCGGGTCAAGGAGCCGTTTTCGGTCGACTTCGCCAAGCACGCCGAGGCCATGGGCGCCCTCACGCGGCGGGTAGAGAGCCTTGCCGATCTCGGCCAGGCTGTGGAGTGGGCCAAAGGGACGGATCGCACCACCGTGATCACCATCGTCTCCGATGGCTACACCTGGACACCCGGCGACGCCTGGTGGGATGTCGGCGTGCCGCAGGTCAGCGAGCGGGCCGAGGTGCGCGAGGCCCATTCGGTTCAAGCCGAAGGCCGCAAACGGCAGCGCATCGGAGTCTAGGTTTTTCGGACGCCCCCTGGGGCGTCCTCTGCCGGAACGATGCCACACTCCCTGAGCATTGTTCCGGCAGTTTTTTCGCGGCGCCAAAAGTGGGCGGCGGCAGCTGGAATGATGATGGAGATCAAGATGAGAGCCAAGCTCGGCATCGCGCCGATCGCCTGGTGGAACGATGACCTCGCCGAATTGAGCGACGACGTTTCGCTGGAGGAGTATCTGCGGCAGGCCCGTGAGGCCGGCTTCACCGGCATGGAGACCGGCCGCCGCTTCCCGATGGACGCGGCGGTTCTCGAGCCCATTCTGAGGCAGCACGGCATGAGCGTCTGCGGCGGCTGGTTCTCCGGTCTGCTGCTTGACGGCGATATCGAAGCGGAGAAAGACCGCATCGCCCAGCAGATGCAGCTCTTCAAGGCCGTCGATGCCCCCTGCATCGTCTACGGCGAGACTGCAGGCACCATACAGGGTGATCGCTCCGCGCCGCTTTCCACCAAGCGGCGGCTCTCGGAAGACGAGATCAGAATCTATGGTCGCAAGATGACTGCCTTCGCCGAATGGTGTTCGGACGAGGGCATGCCGATTTCCTACCACCACCACATGGCCGCGCCGATCGAGACCGAGGAAGAGCTCGACTTCCTGATGAAACATTCCGGCGAGGGTCTGGCCCTGCTTTACGACGCCGGCCACATGGCCTTTGCCGGCGGCGACGTGCTGCGGGTGGTCGACAAGCACCACGCCCGCATTTCGCATGTACACACCAAGGATATCCGCCAGGCAGTCGTGGACGGGCTCGACCGCACCCGGGAAAGTTTTCTCGACGCGGTGGTCAAGGGAGCCTTCACCGTGCCCGGCGACGGCTCGCTCGACTTCGAGGCGATGATCAAGCGCTTGGCGAGCCACGGCTACGAAGGCTGGTTCGTCGTTGAAGCCGAGCAGGATCCCGTCAAAAGCCCGCCGCTCGAAATGGCGAAGATAGGTCACAAGGAATTGCTGCGCGTCATGGCCGCGGCTGGCTACACAGTGGAGGACAAGGCATGAACCGGATGGATGGTAAGATCTGCGTCGTCACCGGATCGACGCAAGGACTGGGCGCGGCTATCGCTCGCCAGCTCGCCCGAGCCGGAGCCGCTGGCCTCGTCACACTTGGTCGTAACGAAACCAAGGGCCGCGCGGTGGCCGCAGACATTTCGCACGCCACGGGCGTGCCCGTGCACTATGTCAACGCCGATCTTGGCAATGTCGAGGATTGCCGCCGCGTGATCGCGGAAGCGGAGCGCGTTTTCGGAAGAATCGACGTGCTGGTCAATGCAGGCGCGCGGACGGACCGAGGCACGATCCTCGACACATCGCCAGAATTGTTCGACGCCCTGTTCGCCGTGAATGTACGCGGACCTTATTTCCTCATGCAGGAAGCCATCCGGCACATGATCGGCCATGGCATCGAGGGTGCGATCTGCAACATCGGCTCGATTTCGCAGCAGGCCGGCCAGCCCTTCATCAACGTCTACTGCGCCACCAAGGCGGCACTGGCGACACTGACCCGCAACACGGCATTTTCCGTCATGAAGAACCGCATCCGCGTCAACCAGCTGGATATCGGCTGGATGGCGTCCGACCACGAGCGGGAATTGCAGGCGAGCGAGAAGGGCGATCCCGACTGGGAAGCGAAAGCCGTTGCACACCTGCCCTTCGGACGCCTGATCGACCCCCGCGAGGCGGCACGAGCGGTCAACTTTCTCGTTTCGGACGATGCGGGTCTCATGACGGGTGCGGTGGTGGATTACGACCAGACCGTGCTTGGCGCCGCACCCGGTCCCATGGCCGTGCCTGAGAAGGCGATGGCGCTCTGAAGCCATTGGAACCGTCGAAGCGGAGACGGAAAAGAAAGCAGCTGCCCTGTGAGGACCCACATCACTCTTCTGGGCGGCTCCGATAACGGATGAACCGGCGGCCCTGCCGCCAGAAGGAGAGCAAGATGCGGACCATTAAGGGGCCAGCTGTGTTTCTGGCTCAATTCGCGGGCGACGAAGCACCGTTCAACAGCATCGAGGGATTGGCCGGCTGGGCCTCGGCCAAGGGCTTCAAGGGCGTGCAGATACCGACCTGGGACAAGCGCGTCATCGATTTGAAGCAAGCGGCTGAAAGCCAGACCTATTGCGATGACTATGCCGGCAAGCTCGCCGAACACGGCCTGGTTGTCACCGAACTGGCGTCGCATCTGCAAGGTCAGCTTGTGGCCCTGCATCCCGCCTACGATCATCCGGCGGATTCCTTCGCCGCACCCGAGGTGCGGGGCAATCCGGCCGCACGGCAGGCGTGGGCAGTCGAGCAGCTTCATCTCGCCGCCAAGGCGTCGAGGCGTTTCGGCATAGACCGCCATGTCACCTTCTCAGGTTCGCTGCTGTGGCCGTTCCTCTATCCCTATCCGCAATGGACGGATGGGCTGATCGACGACGGTTTCGATGAGCAGGCTCGGCGCTGGCGGCCAATCCTTGATGCCTTCGACGAGAGTGGCGTGGACCTGTGCTACGAAATCCATCCTGCCGAAGACCTGCATGACGGGCTGACCTTCGAGATGTTCCTGGAGCGCGTCGGCAACCATCCGCGCTGCAACATCATGTACGACCCCAGCCATCTCGTGCTGCAGGCGATCGATTATCTCGCCTACATCGACCACTATCACGAGCGCATCAAAATGTTCCACGTCAAGGATGCCGAGTTCCGGCCGGACGGTAAGACCGGCGCCTATGGCGGCTTCCAGCCCTGGATCCGGCGCGCCGGCCGCTTCCGCTCCCCAGGCGACGGACAGATCGACTTCAAGGCGATTTTCTCGAAACTCTCCGGCTACGACTTCGACGGCTGGGCGGTGCTCGAGTGGGAATGCTGCCTCAAGAATTCAGAGGACGGCGCGGCTGAGGGAGCCCGCTTCATCGCCGATCACATCATCCGCGTTTCCGAACGCGCCTTCGACGACTTCGTCAAGGCCAGTGCGGACCGCACGATCAACGATGCCATTTTAGGTATCGACAGGGGGGCACGCTCGTGACTGCTGATTTTCAGCGACCGCTTCGGCTCGGCATGGTCGGCGGCGGCGAAGGCGCCTATATCGGCAACATCCATCGCATCTCCGCCCGGTTCGATGGCGCCTTCCAGCTTGTAGCCGGCGCGTTCGACGCGGATGCAGCGCGCGGCCACCGCTTCGCGGCAACCCAAGGTATCGATCCCGCCCGATCCTATGACGACTTCAAGGCCATGATCGCCGCGGAAAACGATCGCGAGGATCGCATCGACGTGGTGGCGATCTGCACGCCAAACCACACCCATTTTCCGATCGCCAAGGCTTTTCTCGAGGCCGGCTACGAGGTGATCTGCGAAAAGCCGCTGACTAACACACTCGAAGACGCGATCGCGCTCGAGCAGCTGGTGCGCGAGACCGGACGCTTCATGGGCGTGACCTATACCTATTCGGGGTATCCGATGGTGCATGAGGCGCGCGAGATCGTGGCAGCAGGCAAGCTTGGCGCGATCCGCATCGTGCAGGTGGAGTATCCCCTGGAATGGATGGCGACGGCCATCGAGACCGCCGGCAATGTCCAGGCCGCCTGGCGCACCGACCCGAAGCGATCGGGGCGTGGCGGCTCGATCGGCGACATCGGCACGCACGCCTATCATCTGGCTGGCTTCGTGACCGGGCTGAAGCTGGAGTCCCTGACAGCAGACCTCGCTTCCTTCGTCGAGGGACGCGTGCTTGACGACAACGCCCATGTGCTGCTGCGCTACGAAGGGGGCGCGCGAGGGCTGCTTTGGTCGTCACAGGTCGCACTCGGCTGCTCGAACGGGATCCGGCTGCGTGTCTTCGGCGAAAAGGGCGGGTTAACCTGGTTCCAGGAGCAACCGAACGAGCTGATTTTCTCACCGCTGTTCGGTCGCACCGAGACCATCAAGCGGGGTGCTGACGATCTGAGTGAGGCAGCGAAGGTGCGAACCCGCACACCGCCCGGCCATCCCGAGGGCTATCTGGAGGCCTTCGCCAATCTCTATCGCGGCTTTGCCGAAGCCATCCACGCCCGTCGCGAGGGGCGCAAGGCAGCGGCAATAGGGTTGAACGTGCCGACCGCTTATGACGGGCTGAAGGGTGTGGCATTCGTCGATGCAGTCGTCGATAGCGCCGAAGCCGAAGGGCAGCCATGGCTGAAACCTCACGCCGTCTGACAGGCCATCGGGGGTGCGCCGACGCAAGGTCGGCGGGCCCTCAATCCTTCCGGGGAGTCTGGGTCAAAACTCAAGTAGCTGGCTACCCAAGTGGTCAGGATGGAAGGGGAGTTGCCCGCTGCCGGAACGAGAAGTTAGCGCCAATGGCGGCCGTTCGGAGGCATGTTCCGGAATGACTTCATTGGGGCTGGACGCGGAATGGCAGCTCTCGTGCTACTGACCTTAGAGAGCGGACCGTAGGTGGGGTGGACGTCGTCACCACCTGACCTTTTCTAGCATTGAGTTCCAGCCGGTCTGCGGCGTAAACGGAACGCGATCATGCCGCCGGCGCTACTCAATGCGATTTGATTAGTCGGCATAGCAATCTGACGACCAACGCTAGCTCTGCACGCGTGTCGAAGATTTTCAGGCTGGTCAACCACGTTCGTGGCTTGGCGGCAAAGGACGCCCGCCCCGAACGCGCATACTATCCTGAAAGAACTTCTTCATCTCGCGAAAAGCGGAGAATCCAAAACAGCGGGCAAGCCTTGTCGGCGCAGTAGTGCCCACGCCACAGCGGCGGGCAATCGCGGCCGCGCTTTCAAATGCAATGATCTCCGGCTTTTCAAGTGCTTGCCGAGCTACCTTCTCGAGAGCGGGGGTCAATCGAAGCTCGCGCTTCGCGATCGCAGTTTTGATCTCATCAAGACATTTGGGTCTGTGTGCAAGTACAGGCGATTTCATCCGAAACCCTCCAGACCTTCGAAGAATCGGTAGCCAGCTAGCCCTGAAATCCAGCCCATGACGGCAAGGCGTTCACGAGCCACGTCAGCCCAATCGCTCTGAAGCAAACGATCCAGGCGACGCGGGGAATACGACGGTCTTGTTCCCGTTGAGGAAAACCCGACGATGGATATGGGCGTGGATTGCCCGGGCGAGCACCTGTGCCTCGACGTCGCGGCCGAGGCTGACATAGTCCTCGCTGGACTGCGCATGCGTCACGCGGATCGTGTCCTGCTCGATGATGGGTCCTTCGTCCAGGTCAGCCGTCACGTAATGCGACGTAGCCCCGATCAGCTTCACACCTCGGTCGTGGGCCTGTTTGTACGGATTGGCGCCTTTGAACGAGGGCAGGAAGGAATGGTGGATGTTGATGATCCGGCCAGACATTTTCTGGCACATCTCGTCCGAGAGAACCTGCATGTACCGCGCCAGGACGACCAACTCGGCGCCCGCGTCCTCGACCACGCGCATCTGATGTGCCTCTGCCTCGGCCTTGTTCTCTTTCGTTACCTTGATGAGGTGAAACGGGATGTCGTGGTTCACGACGACCTTCTGGTAGTCCATGTGATTGGAGATCACTCCGACGATGTCAATCGGAAGCGCTCCGATACGCCAGCGATACAGAAGGTCGTTGAGGCAATGGCCAAACCGCGAGACCATTATGATGACCCTGCGCTTGACGCTCTCGTCGAAGAATTCCCACTCCATGCCGAACTGCGAGGCGATTGCTTTGAAGCCCGAACGGAGTTCTTCCAGCCCCCATCCGCCTTCGGAGCGGAAGCTCACCCGCATGAAGAAGTTGCCGGTGTCGGCGTCGTCGAACTGCGCGCTGTCAGTAATGTTGCAGGTTTGGTCGGCGAGGAACGTCGAGATCGCCGCGACAATCCCCCTGGTCGAGCGGCATTTGACGCGAAGTGCAAAGTTCAACATTGGCTCTCTTCCTGGGCGGACTTACGCCTGAAGGCTGCGGCGGAACGCCGTCAGCGTATTGGAAAGCAGGCAGGCGATCGTCATGGGGCCGACGCCGCCAGGGACCGGCGTTATGGCGCCGGCGTGGGCCGCCTCTGCGAATGCGACATCGCCCACGAGCTGCGGCTTACCGTCTCGCGTCACGCGGTTGATGCCGACATCGATCACGACCGCACCTGGCTTGATCCAATCGCCTCGGATCATCTCTGCCCTTCCCACTGCTGCCACCAGGATGTCGGCTGACCGGCGCCAGATCGCGGGTATGCGAGTGCGCGATGGTGACGGTGCAGTTTTCGGACAGCAGCAACTGGGCCATCGGCTTGCCGACGATGTTGCTGCGGCCGATGATGATGGCATGCAGTCCGGACAGGTCGCCGAGCCTTTCCTTCAGGAGCATCAGGCAACCAAGTGGTGTGCACGGCACCAGCGCCTCCTGGCCGGTCGCCAAGCTGCCGGCATTTTGGATATGAAATCCATCAACGTCCTTGCTCGGCACAATGGCATTGAGCACGGCGCTTGCATCGATCTGCGGCGGCAACGGGAGTTGCACGAGGATGCCGTGCACTGCGGGATCGCCGTTCAGCTTCTCAATCAACCCGAGGAGGTCATCTTCGGTGGTCCGCACGGGCAGCCGGTGCTCGAAGGAAGCCATCCCCGCGGCAACAGTCTGGCGATGCTTTGAGGAGACATAGACGGCGCTGGCCGGATCGTCACCCACCAGTACGGCCGCCAGACCAGGCACCAGGCCGGTCTTCGCTCTGAGTGTCGCAACATCAGCGGTGACCTTGCCCGCCAGAACGGCCGCAGCGGCCTTCCCGTCGATGATCATTTCAGGACGTGGACTTTCCATGGCAAATCCTGTTTTCCAAAACGCTAGATACTGCCTGCACCGGTTCCGAATGACGAAGCCGGAGGGCCCATGCTTTCTGATCCGGCAAGAGTCCCGACGTTTGGTGATCCGCCGGCTCAGCCCAGAACGCTCGCTAGACTGACGGGGGCACCGGTCTTCGCCGACACCGTTGCTGCCTCTGCCATCGCCAGCGCGGCAATGCCGTCGTCTAGGGTGACGGGAACCGCCTTGCCACCATTGACTGCCTCGACAAAACCGGCCCATTCGGCGGCATAGGACGGCATGTAGCGCTCCAGGAAGAAGTAGGTCGGCTTGGCCCCCGTCACGCCAGAGGTGGTGGACTTCACCACCGTGTTTTCCAGCATGTTCTGCGCCTGCAGTAGCCCTTCGGACCCCAGAAGTTCCACGCGCTGATCATAGCCGTAGACAGCGCGGCGGGAGTTTTTGATGACCGCGATCCGGCCGTCCGCGTAGGTCAACGTGACGACAGCCGTGTCGACGTCTCCGGCTGCCCCGATCTCCGGATCGACGATAGAGGATGCCACCGACGTGACCGCTACGGGAGCAGTTCCCATGATGAAATTCGCCATGTCGAAATCGTGGATCATCATGTCCCGGAACAGGCCACCAGATACCTTGATGTAGGCAACCGGAGGCGGCGCCGGGTCGAAGGACGTAATCGACAGGAGTTCGGACTTGCCGATCTCACCTCTGTCAGCGGCCGCCTTCAGAGATGCAAAGTTCGGATCGAAGCGGCGGTTGAATCCTATCATCACCGGGCGGCCAGTTCCGGCGGCAACTTTCTGGCAAGCGTGTGCGCGGGCAAGGCTCAGATCCACAGGCTTCTCGCAAAGCACGGCCTTGCCGGCGACAGTCGCCCGCTCGATCAGGTCGGAGTGAGTATCGGTCGAAGTTGCGATTAGCACCGCGTCGATCGAGACATCGTTGAGTATGGCGTCAGTGGTGCGAGCCTCGGCATCATACTGGGAAGCGAGCTTTTCCGCGGCTGCGGCATTGATGTCCGACACCGCGACGAGCGTGCTGTCGGGATGCGACGAGATAGCCGTCGCGTGAACGCCGGCGATACGTCCGGCACCGAGAAGGCCGACTTTGAGCATAGTTGTCCTCTAGCTTTGCTGTGTGTCTGGTTGATCTTTAGATCAGCGAGAAAGTTTTGAACGCGCTTGCCCGCTGATGGGGGACGAGCCCGTCCCTCCCCATTTGAAGGATGTCTCTGGATCTGGTTTAGGCTTTCGCCTGCTCCAGGAATTGGCGGTATTCCGCCTCCGCGATCGCAACATTGTGCTGCGGCTGCGGGTAGGCTCCCGAACCGACGTCGGCGACGAATTCCTTGAACGCCGCAATCCGCTCCTGTTGGAGCCGCGCATACTCGGCCGCGAAATTGCGATAGGTCTTGGCATGGCGCGGCTTATGGCGATCGGTATGGCCAAGCACGTCCTCGGCGAACAGATATTGCGCATCGGCTCCCGGCCCGGCCCCCATGCCGAGCATGATCATCGAAGTGTTCTTCGAGATGAATGCACCGACTTTGTCAGGGACAACTTCAAGCTCGGCGCCGAAGCAGCCGATGGCCTCAAGCTGCTTCACCTGCTGCCAGACTTTCAGGGCTTCCTGCCCGGTCTTGCCCACCGCCCGAAAGCCTGTCCAGGTGATGTAGGAAGGAATGAGGCCGACATGTGCGACGATTGGCACGTGATTATCGCATAATGTCTTCTGGATGTCATAGGAGGCAGCGCAATAGAAGCAGTCACCTCCCATCGCTGCGAAGTGGAAAGCTGCTCGCAGATAGTCCTCGGCAGTTGCGAGAGGTCGGCCCTCAAAGGTTCCCCAGCCACCATACGGCAGACCGACCTGGACGAAGCAGCGCCCAGCCGCCTCACGCATTTGAGGACTGAAAAAGCGCCCCTCGATCGACAGCATCTGGATCCCCGCCGCGTTCGCGGCCGCGGCCTCTTCTTCCGTGGTGACATAAAGCATCGAGATCTTCTCGCCGCGCGCCTTCATGGCGCGAATGTCTGCGACGGTGGGCCGGGTGTTCTTGGTGACCATTCTTGTTCCTCAGACGGTGAAAGCTTCGCGGAAGGCTAGTAGCGCCGCCTCGGGATCACCGGAGGCAAACGCCTCCATCCCAACCGGCCCGCGGTAGCCCATGTCTTTAAGCGCGCGGGCGATGCCCCGGTAATTGATCTCGCCGGTGCCGGGCTCCATGCGTCCGGGAACGTCGGCCACCTGGACCTCGCCGATCCAAGGCAGACAGGCGCGACAGAGCGCGATCAGATTCCCTTTGCCGATCTGCGCATGGTAGAGATCGAGATTGAGGCGCAGGCCCGGTCGGTTGACGCTCGACACCAGCGCAAGTGTGTCTTCGGCGCGCCCAAACGGCACGCCGGGATGGTCGACCGGAAGGTTCAGATTCTCCAGCGTGAAGGTCACTCCCTCGGCCTCGGCTAGATCCGCGATACGGTTCAGCGTCTCGCGCGCCTTCAGCCACATCGCGCCGGTTATCGTTTCGCAAGGCGTGACCGGCATGCCGCCATCGCCGAGCCCGGTGCCGTGCAAATTGAGCCGCGCGACGCCGAGGCGCTTGCCAACCGCCGCCGTCTCCTTTGCTGTCTTCAACAGTTCGGCGGCACCCTCGTCGTCGGCAAGCCTGCCGCGCAGATAGCCGTTCATGATCGAGAAGATCGCGCCGGATTTCTCCAGCATTGCGAGGTCGTGATCGGGCCAGTTCCAGAGGCCGACCTGGAAGCCTATTTCGGTGAGGCGCTTGACGCGCCATTCCATCGGCCGGTCGCGCCAGAGCATCTCGGCGCATGCCGCAAGCGTAAAGGTATCGGACATGTCAGACCTCGATATACACGCGGCCGTCCTCGACCTTTGTCTTGTAAGTCTTGAGGTTCTCGCACGCCGGTGGCGTCTCTACTTCGCCGGTCGTGAAGTCGAAAACGGAAGCATGCTTGGGGCACTCCACCGTATTCCCCATGACAAGACCGTCGGCAAGGTGGATCTTCTCATGCGTGCAAAGCCCGTCTGTACAATAGAATTCGTCCGCGTCGTTGCGGAAGATTGCGAAGGTACGGTCGCCATTCTCGAAGCGTTTAGCTTCCTCGGCTTCGATTTCATCAGCGGCACAAGCGTCAACCCAGGGCATTGATTCTCTCCTCAGATATCTTGCGGTTTGAAGTCTGCGGGAGCGGACGGCATCACGCCCTGGAGCAGCGCGACGGACTTCTCGAGTCCCTCCAGCGAATTCAGAAGGACGTCTTCGTGCTCGATGGAAAGCCAGCCGTCATAGCCAGCCATCTTGAGTCGGTAGCAGAACTGCCGCCACCACTCCTCGCCGTGCCCGAACCCAAGTGTAATGTAGCTCCAGGACCGTGCCGGAATGTTCATCAGGCTCCCATTCTCAAGCAGCGAGGTCGTTGCCTGAACCGGCCGGTTGAGCATCGTATCCTTGGCGTGAACGTGATAGACGGCCTCGCCTAGCGCGTCGGCGGCAGCGAGAGGATCAGCGCCCATCCAGAACAGGTGCGAGGGGTCGAGATTGGCGCCTAGGACAGGTCCGACCGCTTCCCGCAGTTTCAGGAGCGAGGGCACGTTGTATACGCACTGATTGCCGTGGAGTTCGAGCGCGATGCGATCGACACCGTTTTCCTTCGCCAGCGCCGCGATCTCGGTCCAGAAGGGTATCAGCTTATCTTCCCATTGATATCTAAGGATGGTCTGCGTTTCCGGCGGCCAAGACGAGACGACCCAGTTCGGCATGCTGTCGCCAGCGCTGCCAGCCGGCAGACCGCTCATGGTGCAGACGGTGCGAATGCCCATCTCTCCGGCGACGCGGATCGTGTCTTTCAATCCTTGGCCTTGGGCCGGATCGGTCGGGTGCAGCGGATTGCCGTTTGCGTTGAGGCTGATGATCTCCAGGCCGCGTTCCTCGAAGGCTGCAGCAAACCGCTTCTGCGCTTCCCTGTTACCCAGCATGGACGAAAGCCGGAAATGCGGGGCGGTCGACCAGCCGCAGGCGTTTACTTCGATGCCGGATACCCCCATGCGCTGGGCATGATTAAGCACCGCGTCGAACGGCAGATTGCCGAGACTGTCTGAAACGAAACCCAGCTTCACGCGTAGAACTCCGGCTTTGCAATCATCTGCACAGGCGTACGACGGGCTTCCTTCAACGCACTCACGCCAGCCTCGGCAACGATTGCGGCGCAATAGCCGTCCCAGCAATCCGAGGCGGTCGTGGGGAACTCACCGGTCATGACAAAGCGAAGGAAGTCGCGGTTCTGGCGGCGATAGGCATCATAGTACCTGGTCCGCCAGTCGGCGTCGTAGCTTGTGCTTTGGGCAAGCGCCGACTCCCTGTGGGTGTAGGCAATGTTGTTCGTCGCCACCGCTCCGCGCTCGCCGATCAGTTCGGCGCGGACGTCATAGCCGTAGGCGGCGTTGTTGTTGATCTCGATATTGACGAGCTGCCCGTCCACCGTCTCCAGCACCATGACGACAGGTGCGACACGCGCGTCCGAGCGGCGCGGCTGGAACGCGGAAATAGAGGCATATTCTGTCCCGAGCACGTAACGCACGACGTCGAATTCGTGCGGTGCCGAATTCGTGATGGCCATAGCGCCGGTAAAATCGGCCGCAGGTGTCTCAACATTGCGGTGAAAATTGTGCATCATCAGCGCCCGGCCGAGATGACCATTATCGAGCGCTTGCTTCATTTCCTGATAGGAGCGGTCGTAACGCCGCATGAAGCCGAGCTGGACGAATTTCGCCCCTGCCTTCTGTTCGGTTTCCATCACGGCGATGCAGTCAGCGGACGATTGTGAAAGGGGCTTTTCGCACAGAACGCGCTTGCCCATGGCAATACAGGCCATCGAGAGAGGTGCATGCGTGAAATCGGGGCTCGCAATGATCACGGCGTCCACGTCGTGCCGCGCGATGGCGCCGTTGGGGTCGGTGGCAATGTCGACGGCACCACATGCATCGGCGACCAGGCGAGCGCGCTGCTGATCCATGTCGCAGATCAATTGGAGCTTTGCGCCTGGAAGCTCCTCGGCGACTATCTTGGCATGATCTGCGCCCATCAGGCCGGCGCCGATCACCGCAATGCGGATTGTCATCTTAGTCCTATTCTTTGCGTTTCTAATTTACCGGGCAGCGGCGCGCCGTGATGCGCAGCCGACTTGCCGGGGCTCCAGGGAAGGGTCTACGGAGCGGCTGATCCCTCCAGCACCTGGAAGGACGGCGGATGGCCTTCATGCTCGGCCATGTAACCTTCGACCTGGGCTTCCAGGCCGGCCATGGTCTCGCCGCCAGCCATCAGATCCGTGATCTCCTCGCGGGACCTTTGGCCCTTGCGGAAATCATCGGCGATGGCGCCGCGGATCAGCACCGCGAAATGGTCGCCGACAGTCATGGCGTGCATGACCTGATGGGTGATGAAGACCACCGCCAAGCCACGCTTCTTGGACTCATTGACGATACGCAGCACGTGGGAGGCCTGCTTGACGCCGAGCGCCGCGGTCGGCTCATCCAGGATCAGCACGCGCGCTCCAAAATACACAGCGCGGGCAATGGCAAGCGACTGGCGCTCTCCGCCCGACAGGCCGCCGACTAGGCGGTCACCGTCATCAATGCGGGTAATTCCGAAATCCCGGACCGCTTTCACCGCGATCTCGTTGGCGCGCTTGCGGTCGTAGATCTTGAACGGTCCCCAACCTTTGGTCGGCTCGACGCCGACGAAAAAGGACCGCCCGATGCTCATCAGCGGAAACGTGCCGCCGAACTGGTGCACCGTGGCGATGCCCCGTCCCTGCGCATCACTCGGCCCAGTAAAGGTCACCGGCTGACCATCCATCAGTATCTGGCCGCTGGTTGGTTTGTGGACCCCGGCCAGGGTTTTGATGAGGGTGGACTTGCCGGCGCCATTGTCGCCGAGAAGGCAAAGCACTTCGCCGGCGCGCACCCTCAGCGAAATATCGTGCAGGACATCGATCGGCCCGAAGGATTTGTTGAGGCTTTTCAGCTCGAGAATGGCAGGTTTGTCGTTCATGGCGTGCGCACCTCTTCATCTGCGAACCGGCTTGGCTGATGCGGTTGATCGGCCAGGGTATTCATCGAAGCTCGATGCCCGTTGACGGAAACGAGTTCAGGGCCCGGCTGCTGTAACAACTCGTTTCTCATGGGTTTGCTGGCTCCCGCGGCAGGCTTCGCTTACCCCGCGGTCTGAAGTACAAAGCCAAATCGCGGAACGACTGGTTCATCAGCACGGCCACCAAGAGCATCACACCGATGATCAGGTTCGACCAGTTTCGGTCGATCTGGGTGAAGTAGATGCCCTGGCTGACTATGGCGAAGGTGATGGTGCCGACGAAGATACCAACAACCGACCCGAAACCGCCGGTCAGCAATACGCCGCCCACCACCACGGACACGATGGCGTTGAAGATGAAGTTCATGCCGCCGGAGACTTGGGCGGAATTGAACAGGATCGCCTGGCAGATGCCAACAAAGGTGGCGCTGACTGCGGACAACACAAACAGCGCAATGGTCATGCGGTCTGTCGGAATTCCGGCGTTGCGGGCGCTGACACGATCGCCGCCCATTGCAAACAGCCAGTTGCCGTAACGGGTCTTGTGCAGAACGAAGCCGATGATCACGGCGAATGCGATCCACCAGATGATGATGACCTGGTGACTGCCACCGATCAACTGGCCGAACAGGAATTTGGCCCAGCCCGGCGCGGTCAGGGCAACGCTGGCAGTCCCGGTCAGAAGCACCGAAGCACTGAGCACCACCCCCTGCATGGCGACCAGCGTGGCCAGAGTAATGATTAGCGAGGGCACGGAGGTGCGGATCGTCAGCAGGCCGTTGACCAGGCCGACCGCCACGCCGACTGTCAGCGCCCCAGCAATTCCCACCCCAATGGGCAGTCCGTAATAGCCGGTGAGTATGGCGGTTGTCATGGAACCCGCGGGGATCAAAGCGCCGATGGAGATGTCGAGTTCGCCCGAGATCATCAGCAGCCCGACTGGAATGGCGACAATGCCCAGATTGGCCGCGAAATTGACCCAACTCGCTGCACCAACGAGCGTGCCCAAACTGGCGCCGCCGAACAGAACGAAGAACAGCACGACGCCGATAAGACTGAGGATCGAGCCGGCTTCGGGACGGCGCAGCACCGATTTGATTGCGTCCATCATGACTGCGGCCCCTTCTTCGACGAATAGCTGAGCGCCAGCTGCCGGAAGGTGTCGTTGGTCAGCACCGCGATCAAAAGAAGCGCGCCAATTATGACGCTACCGATGTTGGGATCCATGCTCGTGAAGTAGATGCCCTGGTTCACGATCGAGAAGGTAATCGTGCCAAACACGATGCCAACGATCGAGCCGAAGCCGCCCGTGAGCAGAACGCCCCCAATGACCACACACATGATGGAATTGAAGATGAAGGACTGACCGGCCAGAACCTGCGCACTCTGGTAAACCATCACCTCGCTGACCCCAACGAAAGCGGCGCTGAAGCCGGACAGCATGAACAGACCAATGGTCAGCCGTTTGGTCGGAATGCCGACATTACGCGCGCTCTCCTTGTCACCGCCGAGTGCATAGATCCAGTTGCCTATCGGGGAGATGTGCAATAGCCAGAACAAGCCAATCACGAACACCACCCACCATAGGATCGTGACTTGAAACATGCCGCCGAGATAGTCGCCGAAGATTACCTTGGTGAGCGGGTCCGGCACGAGCGAGACGCCGGTGCTGCCGGCGATCTTGACGGTGAGACCTAGCGTCAGACCCATCGTGAGGAACATGGTGCCAATGGTGATTGTGAGCGACGGGATGGTGGTTCTCGTCACGAACAGCCCGTTGAGAAAGCCGACAGCGAGGCCGAGACCAAGCGCGGCCGTTATGCCAAGCCAGTTGGGCAACCCATAGTGACCCGAGACGATGGCAGCGGTGAGAGACGCCGCGGGGATCACGGCACCGACCGAGATGTCGAGTTCCCCGGCGATCATCAGCAACCCTATCGGCAGCGCGATGATCCCGATCTCAGACGCGATGTTCAACCAGCTGGCCGTGCCGGCTGCCGACGTGAAGGCACTTCCGCCGAACAGGCCAAAGAAAAGCAGAACTGCGACCAGCCCGAGGAACGAGCCCGCCTCTGGTCGACGCGCCAGCCGGCCGAGGGCTAGTCCGGACCGCGTGCGGTGAGGCGCCGGGGTTAATGTGGACGTCACGGGATGTGCCATTAGGGTAATCCGCGATCACGCGGCCGGCCGCGATGTGGCCGCCGCAGAGAGAGGGAAAAAGGGCCGCCCGCTGTAAAGCGAGGGCGGCCCAGGCGGGAGGATTATCGCGCCCCTGCTTTCACACCGGCGATGGTGGCGTCGACGTTTGTCTTGTCGATGATGCCTGGTCCCGTAAGGATTTCGCGGGTGGGCACCGCCAAGCCGTAATTGACGTGGCCGTTCAGGATCGCTACAGCTAGGTATCCCTGCAGGTAGCCTTGCTGGTCGATCGCGCAGGCTTGCTTGCCATCCTTGATGTTGTTCAGGATGGTTTCGTCAAAGTTCATGCCGCAGAGTTGCACTTTCCCAACCTTGCCGGCCTGGGTAAGGCCGTTCATGGCCGAGTTGGCGTCAACGTTGCCGATGGTAAAGACGGCATTCACGTCCTGGTGCTGCAGCAGATAGGCTTTGACCGCCTGGGCGACGGCCGTTGCCGAGCCGAAGGATGTAGCGGGCAATGGCAGGACGTCGGCTTCGCCACCGCCGTTCTTCATCCCCTCCTTGAAGCCGCCGCAGAAGGCCTCAATATTGGCGGCGCCGGGCAGCGTGTTGATGCAGACGCCCTTCTTGTTGCCGGCCTTGGTGAGGTACTCGCCAGCCGCGACACCGCCTTTGTAGTCGTCTGAGCCGACATAGTTCATGGCGCCAAGACGATCGGCCGCTTTCAGCCCGCCGGCGTTGTAGATGATCAGGGGAATGCCAGCATCCCTCACTGCCTTGAACGCCGGGTCCATCGCTTCCGGCACCCAGTCCGGGCCGACGATGGCGTCGGCCTTCTGATCGATGGCCTGACGGATCAATTCGGCGGCGTCCACGCCCAGATTGTCATAGTTCTGCGGCCCGAGCCAGGTGACCTTGCCACCTTGGGCCTCGACGACCTTGCCAGCGTCTTCAGCACCGCGCTTTACGATCGACCAAAACGGATCGTCCGGCTTGCCGCCAACCACGAAGATATTGGCAGCGAGCGTCGCGCCGGCGCTGAATCCAATCAGCACCGCTGTCGACACGAGTGTCTTGAAAAGCTTCATAATCTTCCTCCCAATTTACCCCGTGGGGTCTCAACAAAAAAGTCTTGCTGTCCCGGGCCCACTCCTCTCAGGCGCAGTCGAAACAGCGTTTGGATCGTTATTCCGCCGGCATTCCAGACGTGGGATCGCTGCGGCCTTCCTGCTGGCCACGCATTTTTTCCTTCTTCTTGCGGAAGCGGGCCTTCATGACCTCATCGGCTTCTTTGCTGCCGTCGTGCCAAGTGCCGAACAGCTTATCGAGGGGTACCAGCCCATCACCGCCGTAGTTCACCTCGAAATACTTGTGGTGTAGGTAGTGCACGTACGAATGGCTATCGAGTTTAACCTTGTCGGTGATTTCGAATGTCTCGAAGCCGAGGTGGCCGTTCACCGCTCCAAATCCCGCTCCGTGCAGCGTGAAGTAGGCGCAGACCGGATTAGAAAGGATCAACAGGTGCAGCCAGGCTTCAGCATGATAGAGGAAGCCTTCGCCTGGGTGCATCGACAGCGACGACCAGGGACTTGGATTGATCGAGTTATGGTGGACCGAATGCACCCATTTGTAGAGCGGCGGCCAATGGATCGCCCGGTGAAGGAAGAAGAAATAGACCTCATGCACGGCCGGCGCGATAAGCACCAGGAACGAGAGGTAAAGCCAATTCGTCGTCCATGGCAGCCAGACCGCCCAGCTGTTTGCATAGACCCACAGCATCACGATCTCGACCACTGTCCATAGTGGTATCGTGACGAAAAACGAGCGGGTGAAATTGTCGATGTTCTGGCTTTGAAACCAAAACACGTCAGACGGCGCGTCCGAAGGGAATTTTGGATTATATTTGAAGCGGTTCTGTTGCTTCCGCTGGAAGTAATAGCGCAGCTCGAAGAAGCCATAGAAAAGGAATATGCCGGCGGCGTTTAGGCCGTATAGCCAGAAGTAGTTGAGAACTGAGAAGGTCGCGAGGCTCTGCCAGCTTGGGATAAGGAAGTTCACCCAAATAATCGACGTGGCAATATGAAAGGCGTTCCACGGCCAGAGAAATTCAGGAATCCACGCCACCACCTTCTTTGCATTGAACGGATGATGCCAGATTGGCGCCGGCTCGGCCCGGCGATGCGGAGCCCAGTTACCGCGTTTATCGCGCGTTCCATACTGAAGGTCATCCATCGTAACAGCGCCTCCCTGCGGAGCTATTCCCAACTGGGCTCGTCCAAACATCGGCCCTCAATTGGGTGGCATTCATATCGGAGGCTTGATATTTCTAGAAGGCGAAAATAGTATCAAAGCGACATTTGTATCATTTAATATCAGTCATGATGATATAGATGGGATGGAGCTCATGAGGCGACCGACAATCCACGATCTCGCTACTGCGGCAGGCGTTTCGGTGGCGACCGTGAATCGAATTCTAAGTGGCACCGTTTCAGTACGCCCGAAGACCGTCCAACGAGTACAAAGCGCAGCGGAGGAAATTGGGTTTTACGGAATCGGAGCCATTGATGATCGGGCTCGTAAAATATCTCCACACTACCGATTGGGCTTCCTGCTTCAGCAGTCGACCCGTGATCTCTACCAATTGTTCGGGAAGAAGATTATTGCCGCCTGTCGCGAGCGTCGCGACGAGGTCATCGATCCAATAGTCGACTTCGTGGATCTGCTGACGCCGGAGACAATCGCGAGCGGTCTGATTGCGCTGGGCGATTCATGCGACGCCGTTGCGGTGGTCGCGGCAGATCATCCCATCATTGGCCAGGCCATCCGTTCGCTGAACGAGATGGGCAAACCGGTTGTCTCCTACATCACGGATCAGTCCGCGCCGGAAAGGGCCGCATATGTAGGCACCGACAACTGGAAGCTGGGGCGCACTGCAGCCTTCCTGATTACCCAAACCACTCACGGACCGGGTCGTATAGCGGTTTTCATAGGCAACCACCGGTATCAATGCCAGGATGTGTCAGACGCCAGTTTCCGTTCCTATTTGCGCGAGCACGCTCCACGGCTAGCGGTAGAGGAAAGCCGTCCGACCCACGAGGAAGCCAGTGAGGCCTATCGAATGGTGACTGAGCTTCTGAAATCGACTGACGATCTTGTCGGAATTCTGATCGTCGGCGGCGGAATAACTGGTGTACTTCGTGCCTTGAGGGAGGTGTCTCCTGAGCGGCGGTCGGGTATCAAAGTAGTATGCCGTGACATTGGACCCGAAACTCGAAAGGGACTGTCTGAGGGCCTGATCACTGCAGCTCTTTGCCACCCGCTCGAATCGACCTCGGCCCTTCTTGTCCAAACGATGATCGATGTCATTGGACCGCAAGCACCATTTGCCACCCTTCAGCGATCCATACCTTTTGAAATCGTCACGCCGGAGAATATCTGACGCAGATGTCAGCTACTGGCGCGGGCGTCCTGCGACCCGATAGGATGTCGCTTTCAGGTGACGCACAAACGGACCTCAACGGCTATATTTGGGCGCGGAGCGGCTATGCCCTGCTTCACCTGCGAGTCTGCTTCGGGTCAGATCGCGTCATCGAACCTTCGAAACTGAACGACCGCCAAGGTATCGAATTCGGTCGTTCAGAGTGGGTTTGAAGCAAATCAGAAATTCTGCTGACCCATGGCCTTTTCGATCAGCTTGTCGATCGATACCGCCAGCACGAGAAGCAGTCCCGTCACGATGAGGCGAACGTAGTTCTCGACGCCCATCAGGTTGAGCCCGTTCTGGACTGTTCCGATAACAAGCGCGCCCAACAGGGCCGCGTGAATGGAGCCGCGGCCGCCGAACAGGCTGACGCCGCCGATGACGGTGGCGGCAATTGATTCCAGCAGCAGCGTGCCGCCCCCTACTCCGCCACCGGAGAAGACGCCAACGCCTAGTGCCCGCGACGCGCCCAGTACGCCAGCCAGCGCAGCGATAGCGCCGGCAATAGCGAAGGCCGCCATCTTGATGCGCGCAACCTTGACGCCGGCCCGTCGCGCAGCCTCGTCATTGTTGCCGACCGCATAAAGATAGAGGCCGAACCGGGTTTCCTTGAGGATATACCCGCCTATCCCGAGCAGGATCGCAAAGATCAAAACCACAACTGGTATGCCCTGATGTGCGTTGAGGATCATCACGACGATGGCGCCAAAAATCGCGGCCGCGCCGAGCGGCAGCACAAATCGGCTGAACAGGGAAGCTTCCAGACCGGCGCGCTTTCTGCGGGCAATGCCCGACAGGACCAGAGCGGCAAACGCGACGAGCCCAATCGCCAGCGCGCTCCATGACGTGATCCCCGAAATCTTAGTCTCTGCAATCTTGTCGATACCGGTTCCCATCAAACCGTAGCGGGCGGTCGGAGGCAAAAGCACGAGTTGCAAGCCATTGAGAGCCAGTCCGAGCCCCAGCGTCACCACGAAGGACGGTACGCCGACAAACGTGACCCAGCGCGCCGAAAAGCTGCCGATAGCAGCACCCATTACGATTGCGACCGTCACCGCCAGCCAGGGCGAAACGCCGTAGTCGACAACCAGCTTGGCCATCAGGACCGATGTCACGCCGTTGATCGCTGCGACCGACAAGTCTATTTCCTTGACCAGCAGCACGAACATCAGACCGATCGCCATGATGCCCACAACCGTGCTCTGGACGAGCAGGTTCGACAGGTTCTGCGGTGTCAGGAAGACATTGCTCTGGAGCGCGAAGAACACCCACAGCGCCACCAGCCCGATTATGACGGGCAGCGCACGCATGTCGCTGTTGAGCACTTCGCCGATGGTGCGGCGTTTGACGTCACCGGAAGCGGCGGCCGAGTTTGCCATTCTTGACGTATCCTTCTGATACTTTTCGCCCCGCGGGGCTCAGCCAGCGAGGTTGACTGCCTCGTTGCCACCGACCATCGCGTTGACCACTTGCTCGCCTGTCACTTCACTCGATTTAAAACTCGCGACGTTCGCGCCCAGGCGCATGACCTCTATGCGGTCGGTGGCGTTGACGACGAAATTGTGGATGTCGTGGCTAACCACGACTATGCCGAGCCCTTCGTCGGCCAACGTGCGGACCAGGGCCGAGACCTGTTCGGCTGCGGAGTGGCTGAGTGCGGCTGTCGGCTCGTCGAATATGACGACCTTCGGCGTCCACAGAATGGAACGTGCGATGGCTATGTTCTGTCGCTGGCCGCCAGACATTGCTCCGACAGGACGCGTCAGTGACAGCTGGCCGAGTCGCATGCGCGTCAGCACCTCGCGGGCACGAACTTCGCACTCGGCACGCCGGATCCGTCGGCCGAACCATGTCGGACCGGTCAGCTCGCGCCCGAGAAACAGGTTCTGCACGGCGTCCAGATTGTTGCAGAGCGCTAGATCCTGATAGACGGTCTGGATCCCAAGGGCAGTGGCGTCGGCAGGATTGCCGATTTTCGCCGGTTGGCCTTCGATGGTGTACTCTCCAGAGTCGAAGCCGAAGACGCCCGCCATGATCTTGACGAGCGTGGACTTGCCGGCGCCGTTGTCGCCGACCAGGGCGACCACCTCGCCGGCGTGGACGTCCACCGAAGCCCCCTGAAGAGCATGGACCGACCCGAACGACTTACGGATATTGCGCATCGAAATTAGCGGCGTGGATTTATGCGCCGCACGAACATCGGCGCCGCCGCGCGTTGCTGCCGCTTTGACCATCAGGCTCCTCCCATCAGGTGACCGAAGGACAGCGAGCGCCGCTGTCCTTCGGTCGATCTCGCTATTTGTTGTTCTTCTTGCAGACTTCGGTGTCTTCGATGCCCTTGCAGATTTCTGGCCAGGTCCAGACGCCGGCGGTGACGACGTCCGAGAGATTATCCAAGGTGATGTTCTTCACCGGCAGGAAGACAGCCGGCACATCCATGAACTTGTTGTTCACTTTGCCGTTGATCAGATCCTTTGGCACTCCTTTGCCATCCAGGATCGAAGCCACGACGTCCGCCGCATAGGTCGCTTCAACCTTGAGATCCTTGAGCACGGAGTTGTCCTGCCATCCCTGTGCGACGTACCGCAACGCTTCAACGGTCGCGTCCTGTCCGCCGGTCACCAGCTTGTCGCCAGGCTTGGCCCCCTGGCTGATCAGAGCGGCAACCGAGCCTCCGGTGGTACCGTCATTCATGCCGAGGAAGACATCGACATCACCGCCATTGCGGGTCAGGCAGTCTTCGGCGAAAGATTGAGCCAGCGCCGGATCCCAGTTCTGCGTGTACTGCTCGCAGACGACCTTCACCTTGCCGGAATCGATCAACGGCTGAAGGAATTCGTTCTGGCCCTTTTCATACTGGCCTGTACCGTATTCGCCCTCATTACCCTTCACGCGCGCAACCTTGACCGGCGACTTCTTCATTGCGCTGATCAGCTCGGCGGCGCGCTTGCCTTGGGCTTGGCCAACTGACAATGAGTCGAAGACGACGTGCGCTTCGGCCTTGCCGCCGACCGCGTCGTGATCATAAAGGACCACCGGCACCTTCGCATCAGCTGCCGCCTTAAGACTGCCAGCGGCGAGGTTTGCGTCCGTCGCCGCGAGCACGATCACGCTGGCGCCTTGGGTGATGGCGTCTTCGACCAGCCGCTGCTGCCGCGCCGGATCCCCCTCGCCATTCTGCACGGTCACCTGAGCGTCCGGCGCCTTCTCCTTCATTGCCGCGACAAAGAACGGCGCGTCCCGGCTTGTGAAGCGAATTGTCGTGGTATTCGGCAGTAAAAAGAACACTTTCTTGGCATCTTGAGCATGTGCCGCCGCCAAGGCGCTTGCCATAGCGGTTGCCGTCAGAAATGCGGTCAGAAGTCGCTTCATAGTTTCCTCCCATGGAATACTCAGTTCGCCCCCCTTCACGACGGCACGGGGCACCCCCGAACCGGTTTAAGGATAGGCTGCAACGAAAATTGCAAGATATAAATATTCCGCAATGAACGATGTGTCAACGATGCGACAATGAAATCTTTGCATCATGCGAAACGCGCAATTTCTATTGCGACATCCAGGCTCGAGTGCACCTGGCGCGCTTGGTTCGCAACCGGAATGCCAAGGACGCGGAACGCCCGGGTTGTTGTCGGGGAACCGCTACTGCCCGGTGACGGTGGGTATGCGCGGACTGACAGCGTTGTTCTGCAGTCGCGCCGCGAGTGCAACCGTCAGCGCCTGGGCGAGGCACATTGGGGCGGCAAGCGAACGGGAAAAGGTATATTCATGCTCCGGTACGGCGAAGAGAACACTGGCGTTCTTGGCTAGCGGAGACAGCGTGCTGTCGGAAATAGCAATTATCGGAACTTCGCTGCGAGCGGCCTCTTCCACGACATTGACCACTTCATTGGCGTAGAAGCGAAAGGACACGGCAAACAAGACATCGGTCTTGCGGATCATGCGCGCCATATGCGTAGCAAGTCCGCCGCCGGGATCAAGCAGCACGCAACGTTTGCCCAGCATCGTCAAGATATAGCGGAGAAGTTCGACCACAGGCGTCGATCGCAACTGCCCGATCAGGTAGATCGCGTCGGCCTTTTCGAGAAGGGTCACTGCCTTGGCCAGATCCTCGGGTGGTATCTGTGTCAGCATGTCCTGAAGCGAGGCAATGTCGCGAACCACGAGGTCGCGCATGAATCCGACTTCGCTACGATCTGTTCGCGCTCCCAATTCGCCTTCCAGCGCCTTGATACGAGCCTCGAAGCCGGGCGCGGCGGTCGACAGGCGCTTCTGAAAGAGAGACTGTAGTTCCTTGAAGCCTTCATAACCGAGCGCCTGCGCAAAGCGCACGAAGCTTGAGGCATGCACTCCGCTGCTATCCCCAATTGCATTCACCGACCTGACAGCAACGTCGTTAGGATTCTGGGTGAGATAGAGCGCGATCTTCTGGTAGGATTTGCTCATTTCGTCGTAGCGGTCGTGGATGAGCCGGATGAGCTCTTCATAGTCACGCGGCGCTTCAGCGGTCGGTTTCATGTTGCACTCTTTCGCAATATTCATTGCACAATGACGCGTCTGCGTCGATTCTGCTAGTGAAATCAGGTGCAACATTGTTTAAGCAAAAGCGCGTGCATGTTGGCGATCAAGCCCGAGCCGCATCATGACCTAGATGCCGAAATCGGGAGGACAATCAACGCGCGAAGATGCTTCGTGCGAGGCCGTCCCTTGCTACCGACGTGAGGGTCGACCGGTCTTCACGCTGTTGCGGCTCGCCCCATCTGATTCACTGTCGGCAATCAGCGAAAGGTAGCGCTCGAGAGCCTTCGAGAACTTGGCTTGCCAGATCTCATGCGCAGTGCGGAGATCTCCGTCGCGCAAGCTTTCGAGTAGCTTGACGACATACTTCTCGGCGTCGCCCTTTCGGTCTGTATAGACAACGCCCAACTGATGGTTGAAGCGCCTCACATCTGCGGTCAGCTCGGAAAAGTAGCGGATGGTCCGCTGCAATCCCGTCGCGTCAATGATCGCTTGCTGGAACTCAAGATCGTTGCGAACGGTCTCGACCTGGCTATCGAGGTTAGCAAACTTGACGGCATTCTCAGCCAATTTTTCGAGACGCTTGAGGTCAACCGAAGCTAGGCTACCTGGTTCCGCGAGCAGATGGTCCAGGGCAATTTTTCCTAGGGCCATCCGGATATTGTAGACTTCGATGACGCTGTCTGCGTCCACCGCCCTGACAGATGCTCCCTTGTTCCGCTTGATCTCGACGAACCCCTCGCGAGCAAGCAGGCGCAATGCTTCCCGGACCGGATGCCGGGAGACGTTCAACATGTCGGTAAGCTGTTGCTCGACGAGCCGGTCGCCGGGCTTGAAGTGCCCGGCAATGATCGCGTTCCGGATTTGCTCCGCAGCGAACTGCGTGCTTTCCATCTGCGTCATGGGAGCCAGAATGGCGCCTGTTTCATTCGCGTGTCGCATCAAGATCCTCATAAGGCGACCGCAGGAGATCGGCTGCACAGGCATTCGGAATGTAGACTATATACGAATGCGATAATCTAATGAGAAGCCTGCCACTAAGCTATCCTTACGGAATAAGTGGAAAACGTTCTGTCCCGCCTGACTTGCCGTTAGAGCGAGACCACCAGGTTCTTCGCCGGGAGCCAGCACCACGATACGCAGTGAGCTCTATTTCGAAGAGATACTCAGGTCCGCCCAACGGACCACAGCTGACGCAGCTTGCCGGAGAGATGTCCCGGAACTTCTCGCCCATATAGGCCATGACTTCCGGGACGTCTTCCTGGCGCGGAATGAAGATGCGTCGCCGCACAACATCCGCAAGGCTGCTGCCGACCCGCCTCAAGCGCGCCTTCGACGTTCTTCATCGCTTGCCTTGCCTGCTCGACGACCGTCTCAGGCATCACACGGGTCTTGTAGTCGCGTCCTGCGGTCAGGGACATGAAGATCCAGTTGTCGAGGGCGACGATCCGCGAATAGCCTTCCTTCTCTTCCAGGATGCTGCCGGACTTTAGCTTCACGAGTTCCATGCCGTTCTCCAGTGCTGATCAGATCGAGATGCCGCCATCGATCGCCACCGTCTGACCGGTGATCAGCGCGCCGGCGAAACCGAGGAAGACGATAAGCTCCGCGACATCCGCAGTGGTGCAGACTTTCTTCAGAGGTGTGCTGGCGAGGGTGCTCTGGCGACGCTCCTCCGACCATTCAATCGCCCACGAACTTTCGACGACGCCGGGCGCCACCGCGTTGACCCGCACATCGGGCGCGAGCGGACGCGCCAGGTTCTTCGTCAGGTTGATGACCGCGGCCTTGGAGCCGCTATAGGCTATGGTGCTGGCCACGGCGCCGAAGCCGGCGATGGAAGCGGTGTTCACGATCGAACCTTTGGCCACCTTGAGAGCAGGCGCCGCGGCCTTCGAGCACCTGAAAACGCTCATCAGGTTGACGTTCAGCAGATTTGCCCAAAGCTCCTCCGTTATGCTGTCCAGGTCGTTGATCGGCACCGGGACCTTCACGCCCGGTATTCCCGCGTTGTTGACAAGCAGATCGAGACGGCCGAGCTTCGCCACCGCCTCGAGCACCATTGCCTTGGCCTGCCCGCCGTCGCCGACATCGCCTGGAGCACCGATGACGTCGAGCCCCTCTCTTTGGAGCCCAGCGAGAGCAGCCTCGCCCCTCTGGTCGGCCGGTAGATAGTTGATTGCGACCTTGGCGCCTGCCTTGGCCATCATCCGCGCGGTTTCGAGGCCGATGCCCGACGCGCCCCCGGTGACAAGCGCCGCCTTTCCCGTGAGATTGAACGAGATCATGAGTTACCCTTCGATGCTGCGTTTGGATGGAATTCGCTAGGCGACTGAGCTTCTGACGATTTCAATAGGCTTACGATTCTCGCGCCGCAGGAACTTCTGTGTCTGTTCTTTGCGGGGATTGTCGATCACCTCTTCGGCCGTGCCGATTTCGCAGACTTCGCCCTGGCAGAGAAAGGCCACGCGGTCCGCCGATTCCCGAGCGAAATTGATGTCGTGCGTGACAACCACCATCGTCATGCCTTCGCTCTTCAGGAGGCGCATGGTCTCAAGCACTTCGCCGACAAGTTCGGGATCCAGGGCGGAGGTGACCTCGTCGAAGAGCATGTAGCTCGGCTCCATTGCAAGCGCTCGGGCGATGGCGAGACGCTGCTGCTGGCCGCCTGAGAGCTGAGACGGCAAGCTGTCGCCCTTGTCGCCCAGCCCCACATGCTCGAGGTGCTTCTGCGCAAGTGCGCGCGCCACAGCGCGGCTTCGCTTTGAGACCACCCGGGGTGCCAGCGCGACATTTTCCAGCGCCGTGAGGTGCGGGAAGGCGTTGTACTGCTGGAAGACGATGCCCAGCTTGCTGCGCAGCTTGTTGATATCCGTCTTCGGATCGTGGACGCTGATGCCGTCTACGAGGATCTCGCCACCCTGGATCGGTTCGAGCCCGTTGATGCATTGCAGGAGCGTAGATTTTCCCGACCCGCTCGCGCCAATGAGGCAGACGAGTTCGCCCTTTTCGACCGTGAGATCGATGCCCTTGAGCACGATCACCGATCCGAAGGCCTTCTGGACGTTGCTGATGCGGATCATACGCGGACCTTTCTTTCGAGGTGCCGGCTGTACCGGGAAACAGGATAGCAGATAAGGAAATAGAAAAGCCCCGCACCCATCAGCAGCAGCCAGGTCTCATGTGTCCTGGTGATGAGTATCTGGGTGGAACGCATATATTCGATGTAGCCGACCACGCCTGCGAGAGCGCTGTCCTTGATCAGGCTGAGGACGAGCCCGATCCACGGAGCCAGACCCGTCCTGAATGCCAGGGGCATGGATATGTACAAGAGCTCCTGGTAGCCGTTCATGCCGAGCGAGCGAGCGCTCTTGCGGTATTGAACCGGGACTGAGAGCAGGCTCGCCCGGACCACCTCGGCAGTTACTGCCGACATCCAGGCACCAAGTGCGACGGTACCGAACCAAAAGGGTGAAGTGCCGAAGCCCAGGATCGATAGAAGGCTGTTGGCGAGTATCAGTTGGATGATCATCGGCACGCTGCGCAGGATGTCGATGAAGGGGGCCGTGGCGATCCTCACGGTCATTGACACGGTGCGCAACCAGCCAAGGACGATCCCGGCAAGGGTGCCGACAAGGGTTGCTGCGGCGGCCAGCCTGACGGTGTTGAGCAGCCCCTGAGCCAGGAAATAAGCATCCGACCAGGCGAGGCCTTGGTTTGCGAACTGAAACTGCACGCCTAGCTCCTGTATATGAGGCGGAAGGCCAGGTGGGACGAGAACTGCAGCCCTTTGGCGATGAGGTAATAGATCAGCGCCGTGACCAGAAAGAACTCGAATGTCCGGAAGGATGCGGACTGCGCGTACTGCGTGGCGCCCGAGAGCTCCTGCAGTCCGACCAGCATGCCAAGCGAGGTGTTCAGCATTCCCCAGATGCCTTGAGTGACATAGGCGAGGAAGATCACCTTGAACATCTGTGGAAAGATCACATGGATGAAGCTCTGCGGGCTGGTCATGCCGAGTGAGCGCGAAGCCGACAGCTGCTGTCGCGGGATGGCGTTGAGACCACCCCTGAAGATTTCTGTCATGTATCCGGCGTTGTTGAAGGAAACGGAGATGAGGACGGCGGCGTAGCTGGGGATGTTGATGTGGAAGGCGCCCAGCCCGAAATAAAATAGATAGAGCTGAAAGACAGCAGGCGTGTTGCGCGACAGCTCCACCCACCAGGTCGAAAACCGGTAGGCCCATCCCTCGCCCTGCTGGCGCGCGACAGCCATGGGCATCGCAATGAGCGTGCCGATAATGAAGGCGAGAATGGTGATCTGGATCGTCACCCAGGCTCCGGCCAGCAGCAGGGGCAGTGAATCCCAGACTATGGACCAGTAGAACTGATAGCCGTTCATGCCAATCATCCCATGCTCATGCCGGCAGGGTTTTCCTGCCGGCATAAGCTCTATGCTTAGAAGTTAATGCCTTCAGCTGTCAGCGGCGGCAGCGGACCATTGCCGTAGTACTTGTGGTACACCTCGGCCCAACGCCCGTTCGAAACCTGAGTGAACACGAAAACCCGCGCCCAGTTCAGGAATTGTTGGTCGTCACGTTTGACGGCAATCGATCCGAAGTCGGCGAGAGGGGCAAGTCCGGCCATCACGAACTCTGGGAACTGACCACTTTGCGATAGCGAGTTGAAGACGGCGACATTGATCACGATGGCGTCGATCTTGCCCTGCTGCAGAGCCAGGAAGGTTTCCGCATCGCTCGCAAAGCCGGTGTAGGTCGCACCCGTACCCTCCCAGCCCTTGCCCAGCTCATCCTTGAAGAGTTGCTCAGGCGTGGTGCCAACGACACCACCAAGCTTCTTGGATGCCAGGTCAGAGTATTTGGCGATGCCGGTGTCCTTGCGGGTCACGACTGCCATGACGTTGTTGGTGTATGGCTGGGTGAACGCCACGGTCAGCGCACGTGCCGGGGTCGGCGTAGTCGAGGCGATAAGGACGTCGATGCGGTTCGAAACCAGCGCCGGGATACGATCCGGCGAAGGCGTCTCGATGATTTCCGGCTCTGCGCCAAGCGCCTTTGCCATGTCCTTGCAGTACGTCACGTCATACCCGTCGGGCTCGTTGTTCGAGTCGCGGAAGCCGGCAGGCGGACTGTCCAGCATGATGCCACAACGCAGCTTTTTGTTCTTGATGATCGTGTCGAGCGCGGAGTCGGCATGCGCCTGACCAGCCAGCGTGAATGTGGCGACCGCCGTAGCCAGCAGAGCCCTCATAACCATTTTCATTTCATTCCCCTTTTCTTTGTTGCAGACCAAGTAGTTTGTTGGCTGAGCAATTGAGACCGCTCAACTCGCCTTTCTCGCCAGCCTGGGTGTCACGCCGAGCTTCGATAGGTCCCACTTCCTTCTCGATCAGGGGCACGACTTCGTTCTTGAATCGAACGAGCGAGCGATGCGCCAACTCGATTGGCATGCAGCCGAAGGAGAAGTTGCAGGTGTAGTTGCTTGGATTGAGACGTTTGATGTCCGCGACCATCTTCTCGGCAACGGCGTGCGGATCGCCTACCACCATGTTGTCCGCATATTGGTCGAGCGTGTACTCGCCTTCGAACGTCTGGTTGCTGATGTAGCTGTTGTCGTCCAGCGGCGGCGAGGCTTGGCGCAGATAATGCGCCATACGCCCCACGTACCGGGCCCGCTCCGCCACGACCAATGCCTCGCTGCGGCTGTCGGTTATGGCCAGGTACTGCATGATCGCCAAGGGCTTGGTCGAAGGCTGCTCGCCGATGGATGTCCAGGCGTCGTTGAGCCCGTCGACCATCTTGTAGAGCACGGGCGATCCGAGCGTGCTGGCTGCAAGGAACGGGACCGCCTTCCACTTCTTGAAGCGATCGAGAAGCTTCGGGTGGGAGGAGGTCACAAAAATCGGGGGAAGAGGCTTCTGCTGGGTGCTGATCGCGAAGCTGGTCTTGGGGAGGGAAATGTACTTTCCCTTGTACTCGACCTCGCCATCGACGAGCGCTCTTTCGATGACGTCCCAATACTCAAGGAAAACGTCGACCCTGTCGTCCAGCACGATGTTGTAGCGATCAAACTCATAGCGCTGATAGCCGGTACCCAGGCCGATGACGAGGCGGCCCTCGGTCTGTGTGTCGGCGACCGCGATCTCCTGGGCGACACGAAGCGGATTGTAGAGCGGCAGCACGATAACGCCCGGGCCTAGCTTGATCCGCTTGGTCCATCCGGCCGCGTAGGAACACATCATCAGCGGCGACGGCGAACTCGAATAGTTGGCGAAATGGTGTTCGGCGAACCACGCGACATCGAAGCCGAGCTCATCGGCGGTCTCCACCATTTTGCGGGTATCGCGCATCACGCCCTGGGCACCGTCGGGATGATCGCGAAGCGTCATCAGGTTAAAAAGGCCAAGCTGCATTCATTTGCTCCTAAGATCCCTCGGCGACGGCTGTCGACGTTGGTAAACAGTCCTATCCAGCCTTCTGCAGGACCATGGGTGAAGTCAGCGCGTAGGCGCCGTTATGGTAGATCAGCGGGTCGACATCGGAGGCAAATGCCACCCCTGCGACCCGCCCGATGATGATGTCGTGCGTGGCATAGGAGATCGCCTGATCCATCTCGCAAAACAGGTTCGCCTGCGCGCTTGCCAGGTAGGGGATGCCGTCCTTTTCGGTCCACTCGCCAATGTCGAAACGCCTCTCGGACGGCCGTCCGCCACTGAAAGAGTTGGATATGTCAGCCTGCGAGGCCCGAAGCACGTTGATGCAGTATTGCCCCTCTTCCTTGAGCGGCACATTGATCGACGAGTTGCGGTTGACGCACGCAAGGATCGAAATGGGAGCGAAGCTGAGCGGCGTGACCGACGTGACGGTAATGCCATATCGGCGCCCGTCGTGCCTGCACGAGATCACGCAGACCGTCGACGCCACGCGCCGCATCGATTGCCGGAAATGCTCGGTACTCAGGTCCTGCGAGAGCATTATTTGCTTCCTTGTTCCCATCTTCAAAATTGCAGATTGTCTACAATCTGTCAATGTGTTTTTGGACCACCCGCTCCAGACGAAACTGCCTTGTTTAATGGTGGTCGTGCGCTCCGTCAGGGCCCGGGAGCGGGAATTGCCTGGCCAGATCCTCGACTTGCTCCGCAGATAGATATCGCGGGTTGAGACCGCGCAGCAGAAGGTACAGCTTTGCTGTTTCCTCGAGTTCCTCGATCGCAAAGACGGCGCCCTCAAGGTCCTTGCCGGTCACGACCGGCCCATGGTTGGCCAGCAGGACCGACGTATATTTGCCGGCCAATCCCTTGATGGCCCCGGCGACCGCCGGATCGCCCGGCCTGAAATACGGCACCAGCGCCGTTCGGCCAGCGCGCATGAGATAGTACGGCGTCATCGGCGGCAGCACCGACTTCGGATCGATCTCGGGAAGCATCGTGACGGCGACCGAATGCGTCGAATGCAGATGCACCACAGCCCGAGATCCTTTGACTGTGTCGTAGAGCGCGGAATGCAGGGGGATCTCCTTCGTCGGCTTGTCGCCCGAGACAAGATTGCCCTTTGCGTCAAGGCGGGAAATGGACGCTGGATCCAGAAATCCGAGCGACGCGTTTGTCGGGGTCACAAGCCAGCCGCCTTCGTCGAGCTGAACAGAGATGTTTCCCGAGGAACCGGGGGTGAGTCCGCGATCGAACAGCGACCTGCCGAAGCGGACAATCTGTTCACAGAGTTTCGTCTGATCCATATCACCCGAGATTCTAGGCGCATGGCACGAAGCCAAACGCACTGAGCTTACCCACGGACGCCAACCTGAAAATCTCAAAAGTGCGGCGACAGCCCGTTGCAGATTGTAGATAATCTGCATTATGATTGGATTGAAAGCAAGAGGTTGGATACGCATGTCTGCTGGCAAAAGCGCGGAAAAATCAAACGTCGCCGTCATCGGGTTGGGCTCGATGGGGTTTGGCATGGCGAGTTCGCTTGTGCGACGCGGACACGCGGTCGTCGGCTACGATCCCTCCGCGACCGCTGCGGAAAGGCTGGTTGCAAGCGGCGCGCGGATAGCGGAATCACCGAGCGAAGCTGTTGCCAATGCGAGCGTCGTCCTCTGCGTCGTCGTGAACAGCGCGCAGACCGACGCGGTGCTTTTCGGCGACGGCGGCGTGTTCCCGGTGATGCCACCGGGCTCGGTATTCATTTCGTCAGCGACCATGGCGCCGTCGGAGGCAAAACGCCTGTCCTCGCGCCTCGCGGAGCGCGAAATCCTCTATCTCGACGCCCCGATCTCGGGCGGCGCAGCGAAAGCCGCGAACGGCGCCCTGACGATCATGGCGTCGGGCAGCCCGAATGCCTTCGCACGGGCGCGGCATGTCCTGGATGCGGTCGCGGCGAAGGTCTATCGCCTGGGCGACGAACCCGGCATCGGCGCTTCGGTGAAAATGATCAACCAGCATCTGGCAGGAATCCATATCGCGGCCGCATGCGAGGCCATGGTGCTCGCATCCAAGCTCGGCTTGGACCTCTCCACTGTCTACGAGGTCATAACCGCGTCCGCGGGAAACTCCTGGATGTTCGAGAACCGTGTCCCGCATATCCTCGATGGCGACTACAGGCCGCTGAGTTCGGTTGAAATATTCGTCAAGGATCTGGGCATTCTCCAGGACATGGCTCGGGCCGAACAATATCCCGTGCCGCTCGCAGCGGCGGCCCTCCAGATGTATCTCGCGACCTCGGGCGCAGGCATGGGACATGACGACGACGCGTCGGTTGCACGCACCTATGCCAAGTTGTCCGGCGCATCGCTGCCAACAGCCAAGGCGGCATCATGATCGATCTCGCCGCATGATACGCTTCGCCGCCAACCTCACCATGATGTTCACGGAATGGTCGTTCCTTGACCGCTTCGAGGCTGCCGCGGAAGCCGGCTTCGGAGCCGTGGAATTCCTGTTCCCCTATGAATTCGCACCCGAAACCGTAGGCAGCCGACTGAGGGCATGCGAACTCGAACTGGCGTTGTTTAATCTTCCTCCCGGAGACTGGGCTGCGGGCGAACGCGGCATCGCTGCCCTGCCGCATCGCTTCGAAGAGTTCCAGTCAGGCGTCGACAAGGCGCTGGACTACGCCCCGGCGACTGGCGTGCGCTCCCTCCACATGATGGCCGGCCTTGCGGACCCGTCAGACGCAGAAGCGTTGAGAAGCTACAGGCGTGCCGTGGACTTCGCCGGATCGAAGCTGGCCGCCCAAGGCCTGAACCTTCTGTTGGAACCGATCAACGGCCGCAGCATGCCCGGTTATTTCCTGAACGACTTTGCGCGTGCCGCAGCATTTATTGAGGAACTCGATCACCCGAACGTCAGGCTTCAGTTCGACGTGTTCCATCGACAGATCATGCATGGTGACATCACCGAGAGCTTCCGGCATCTGCAGCCGCTCATCGGGCACGTCCAGATAGCTGGGGTGCCTGCACGGCACGAGCCGGATACCGGCGAGGTCAACTATCGGCACTTCTTCGAACAGCTTGAGACGAGCAATTATTCCGGTTTTGTCGGCTGCGAGTATCAGCCCGCTGGCGAGACGAAAGCTGGCCTTGGCTGGTTTGCGCCGTATAGGGGGCGCAGGCAGTGACGGTCATTCTCGCAGCCATAGCCGACGACTACACCGGGGCCTCAGATCTTGCGAACACCTGGCGCAAATGCGGCCTTCGAACCGTCCAGACCATAGGAGTCCCGGTCGATAGCCGTCTGTTCGAAACGATTGATGCGCTTGTGGTCTCGCTGAAGATCCGTTCCGTGCCGGCTGTCGATGCGGTCGCAAGTGCGCTCGCCGCCGAGGAATTGCTCCGGCGGATCGGCGCCCGCCACGTCATGTACAAGATTTGCTCGACCTTCGATTCGACCGATGCGGGCAATATCGGTCCGGTTACCGATGCGTTCATGGAGCGGGCTGGACAGGACTGGACCGTGGTTACGCCGGCGTTTCCGGAAACCGGACGCACCGTCTACAAGGGGCACCTGTTCGTCAACGATGTCCCACTCAACGAAAGCGCCTTGCGGCACCATCCTTTGAACCCGATGCATGACGCCAATCTTACGCGTGTTCTTGCGAGGCAATCCAAGCACGCTGTTCACAGTCTCGACTGCCAGACGGTCGCACTTGGCCTGGAAAGCTGCAGAGCGAAGATCGCCGCAATGCCTGGCCGGCGGAAATCGATCATCGCCGACGCCATCTGGGACAGCGATCTCGATGTCCTCGGCCAATTGGCGTCCGGCGGCGCCGTTTCGACGGGTGCGTCCGGACTTGGCTACGGACTCGCAAGGGCCGCTCTGGCCGCACGCCCAGCCCGGGGATCAATGGAACCTTGCTGCTGTCGGTGGCCGATCGGCGGTCATTGCCGGCAGCTGTTCCGCCCGGACACTGGAGCAGATCGATGCCGCCGAAAGACATATGCCGGTGCTACGCCTTGATCCGCAGCGCATTGTCTCCGGCGGCGGCGGCGCCGTCGAAGAGGCCCTTGAATTCGCTCGACGGCAGCTCGCGGCTGGGCCAGTGCTCATCGCGTCCTCCGGCAGCCCCGATGCGGTTGCAGCCCTCCAGCGGCAGCACGGCAAGCACGAGGCCGGGCAGACGATCGAGAACGCCTTGGCGGAAATCGCCATCGGGCTCGTCGACGCCGGCGTTCGGCGGCTCGTGGTGGCGGGAGGCGAGACCTCGGGCGCCGTGGTGGACAAGCTGGCGATCGGCTCGTTCGAGGTCGGCGATGAACTTGCCCCCGGCGTCCCGATGCTGCGCACCATCGGATACCCGGGAGGCGAACTGATGATGGCACTCAAATCCGGCAATTTCGGCGACGTAAACTTCTTTGCGGAAGCGCTTGCGAGGCTCGATTGAAAACGAAGAGAGGATACGACGGCCGAAAGGAACGTGGGTCGGGCTGATCCGTCGGTTTCGGCTCTGGCCGCCTGATAGACAGGGTTGCTTTCTCTCTGTGAGCGACCCCCGAGCCAGCCGCTTACAATTTAGTACCAACATCAACGATCGGAGAACCATCATGACCAGTAGCTTTGAGGGCAAAACCGTCGTCGTGTCAGGAGCGGCGGGAGGTGTCGGCCGGGCTGCAGTTTCACTTTTCATCGAAAACGGTGCCAAGGTATGCGCAACAGATCTTAACCCGGCCGTCGACGAACTGGAACGAGACTCGCCCGATCATGTCGTCGCGGTTGCCGCTGATGTCACCAAGGTCGCTGACGTCGAGAAAATATTCACGACGGCAGAACAGCGGTTCGGTCCGGTCGACGTGCTCGTCAGCAACGCCGGCTTCATCATTTCGAAGTCCGCTCACGAAACCAGCGAGGATGAGTGGGACGCTGTCATGAATGCGAACGCCAAATCCTTCTTCCTGATGTCGAGGCGCGCGCTGCCTTCGATGCTCGCGCGTGGCCACGGTTCGATCGTCGCGACGGGATCCATTTCAAGCGTCGTCGGCTTGCCGGAACAGGCAGCCTATTGCGCGGCCAAAGGCGCCCTGCTTCAACTGGTACGACAGATGGCCGTAGATTATGCTTCCCGAGGCATCCGTGTGAACGCTGTTGGAGCAGGATCAATCAATACGCCGTTCCTGACTCGCTACCTCGAAGGCCTGGACGACCCAGCCGCAGGCGAGGCGGCCATCAAGAGCGCCCATCCCATTGGCCGCTGGGCCGAACCTAGTGAAATCGCCGATGCCCTTGTCTATCTTGCTGGTCCGAACGCGTCATTCGTGACAGGGCATATCTTGATGGCCGACGGCGGCTACAGTGCCCGGTAGCATCATTGTCATCTCAAGCCTCGCCGGCCTGCGTGGTGGCGAAGGTGCGGGGCAGAACATCAGCTACACCGTCGCCAAGCATGCGCAGGTCGGCGTGGTCTGCGCGGCGGCCCGGGCGCTCGCGCCGCGCGGCATCCGCGTCAATGCCTCAATCCAGGTCCGATCCACAACACGTTCCAGCACGAAATCGAGAACCGCATCAGCGCGATCAGCGGCGTCAATGTCACGGAGGCGGTGAACAAGGCCGTTCCGTTGCAGCGCCACTCCGACCCTGACGAGGTGGCCAGCGTCGCCCTCTATCTGGCATCCTCAATGAGCAGCTACGTTACCGGCCAGGTGCACGTGGTGGATGGTGGCCTGGGGAGTTGACCCGATGCGAGCGGGAACGGCCGATAGTGAACCTCACCATCGGGTGCGCACGACACTCCCATCGCTGACCTTGGATGCAAGAATTCGGAGAGCAAGCCCTGCCTCCCAAATTTGTAGTTGGATGGGCTCTCTATTGCGCGAATGGCTGGAGACGAACGCCTATCTCCCGGTGCGTCCCATCGAGGAGAGAATCGACGGGAGCGAATAGTAGCGATGACGCCGTCCTCATTCGTCTTTCCAAACGACGCACCGCGTTGATCTTCGCGCCGGCGGTCGTCGGCGCTCTAAGAAAGATGGCGTATAACCCGCAGTCCTGCGCGCGTCCGCAACAGTGGACAGTTGTCGCGCGCGGGACGGAGGAAATTCGCCCCCGCCGCGGGCGGTGAACGGGACAGCCGTAGGAGCGTCAGCATAGCGCCGGCCGCAGACCGAGACGCGGGACCGACTGTACCCGTCCGCGGCGGTCCGCATTTTTTGCGTCACGATGGAAGCCGACCGGGCGAAATCGCGCACAGTTCCAGTTCTCGACAAGTCCGGCGGCTGATCGGCGACGACGGTCTGCCTTCGGCGACCAAAGGCATTGTCGCCGCTCGACTTATCTCGCTCAGCCGCAGCAACGAAGCCGGAACTGGTGGTTCGATGAGTGGGGGGAAAGGCGGTAGCGCTCTCCCGCTACCACCCTAAACCCACTATCGTACGTAATAGTGGGATCTTGCCTGTGGCGCTCCTCGGCCACCGCGCGTTCTCCAGCATACCGCGCTTGGGGGAATGTGTTGCCGCCGATGAGGGCGGCAAGCTTGCCTTTGACCTCGATCTCAATATCCTGTCGCGGCCCTTTGGGATGAACCGTCACACAATGAACGAGCGCGCGGAAGCTCTTGACCAGCACGCCCCGATCGTCATCCGCCTCGGCGTGATGAGCTAAGACCGAAGCGAGCTCATCGACCGTTTTGACATACTTCTCTATCGCTGCCGGATGCAGAGTAAGGGTCGATGGCGCCTCTTCAAGACTGGCAAGTTCTGCCTCCGCCTCGATGCGTCGATCTTTCAACTCGGCGATACGCTCTCGGGCGTCGTCATCACCAATAATTCCCTTGACCACCAGGTCAATGCTGCGTTGTCGCTCGGCTTCAATCCGTGCGATCTTTGTCTCAAGGGTGACCCGAACGTTGGACGCACGGGCTGCTAGCCGTTGACGCTCTTCATTATAATTCCGGACGTAGATCTCAATGAGACGCGGGTCCTTCAGCTCGTCACGCATTCCATCCAATACAGCATTCTCCACGCTCCGCAGGTAAACTATGCGACGATTGGGACAGCTGCCGCTCTCACGAACTGTCGAGCAGCGGATTCGTGTTTTGCCAGTCTTGTCGCGATCGTGCACCGACATGCCCGAACCGCAGCAGCCACATCGCAACAGGCCCGAGAGGAGATGCGGTGGCCGACGTTTCACGTTCAATTTCAGACGAGATCTTTCTGTCTTCAAGTCCTGCGCGCGTCGCCATATCTCTTCGTCAACGATACGCAGGTGTGGGACATCAATCGTCTGCCACTGGTCGCGGCTATTCGGACGGGACAGACGCCTGCCGGTATCTGGGTCCTTAACCATCCGAACCTTGTTCCAGACGATGCGCCCAAAATAGAGCTCGTTCAAAATCAGCCCCGCGCCGCGTTGTGCGTTTCCGTTGATGGTAGAGGCGTTCCAACGAGTGCCGCGAGGCGGACAAACCCCCTCGCGATTGAGATCTTGTGCGATTTCGCGTGGTGGCCGGCCAGAGGTGTAGGCCGCAAAGATCCGGCGAACTACCTCAGCCTCCTCTTCAACGATCTCCAGTCACCGGGACGCCCAAGAACTGCCCGATACCCGAATGCGCGACCGCCGGCGTGGCGCCCGTCGCGAACCACTCCGGCCATTCCTCGACGTACCTTTTTTGCGCCATCCTCGCCCACCAAACCTCGTATTCCGATCAAGATTGCGTCAGCTGTGCCGTCGTGAACAGCTTGGATCTCGATCCCTAGGAATGACAGTCGTTTGTGCAGTCCAGCGAGATCCTCCATGTCGCGCGAAAGGCGATCGAGTGCATCAACAATGACGACATCAAACTTTCGTTCGCGCGCCGCATCCATCAATCTCATGAGGCCGGCACGGCCAAACATCGAAGCTCCCGAGCGAGCTTTGTCCTCGTAAGCCGCAACCACATCAAGCTGATGCCGTGCTGCATACGCGCGACAAAGGACGATCTGGTCATCGGTGGATTTCTCGTTCTGCAGCTCGGTCGAGAACCGGGCGTAAATGGCTGCGCGTATCATTCACGAACCTCGCCGTTGCAGCCAATTGCTTCGACGACATCCAAGTTAGGTGTCGAAGCAGATAGCCTCACAGCGAGATGATCGCGCCTAGCGTCGGCAATCGCAAGAGCTTCCACGAACTGAACTAACGTGGGATCGAGCGCATGCTCCAACGCCTGACGCATGCAAGCACTTGGCCCCGCAGCATTCCGTTTGTTCTCCGACTGTTTCATCGGAGTGAAGGATGTGAGGCCGTGCGGTGCTAAGGAAGAGGGCCAGGCGCATGGTCGTACAGATCGGATGCGACGACGTGTGAAAAGGACAGCCGCCAGCAAGATCATCTGCTGAGTTTGTTGGACACTTGCCACCTGGATGCGGCCAACCCGCTGATTGTCGATCCGAAGCCATAGGTTCAAATCACGGACTGGCTTCGACCGTTGTCCTAGCTCGCCCCGACGGGTCGCACTGCGGCCGTCAGCCGGCAATTGCTATGAACTAGGAAACCATCATGCCTGAAAATATCAGACTAACTTCGAGAGACGTCCCCCTCATTCAGCTAGGCCTCTATCAGTGCCGTTTCCCGGTGAGCGAAGACCCGTCAGTACCCGGCGGTTATCGTTTTTGTGCTGGGCCAACTTCGCCGGATCGCGTCTACTGCGATCATCACCACAACATTGTGACCGCCGTGGACCCTCGTCGAGCCCGCTCGGGTCTCCACCTCGCTCAACGACGCGTCGCGTCAGTCTGACTGGCGGCGGCCTCCCGGCCAGGCGCTATGCGCCCCAAGGCCTTGGCTACGACCTTTCCGTCGGCTCGGTCTGGCCCATCCTCCCTTATGCCGTCTTCGCCGATGTATCCCCGGTCGCCCGATTGAGAACGACGACTTCTCGCCGAAGCGATCGCTTCGGAATGCCGTCGTAGCCCGACCGGAAGCTCAGTGTGCTTTTGTAGAGGTCGAGGTCCAATCCAACGTCTGGACTCCACTGGAGTGCCTGCACTCGAGAGCGATTGGCTCTGCGGCAGCCGATAAGGACCAAATGCGCCATCTGTAGACCTTCGTTGAGGACTGCGGCGATGTGGGAAACAGGATACAAAGTGGCCCTTGTGGGAGGCGTCCACGGCGTGACGGCCGGATTGAGGTGCGCGCCCGAGAGTGGCCCAATCGCGTAAGCCAGGGCGGTTACAGCGATGCCGAAGCTGAGGCCGATGCCAAGCGACCGAGCCGGCAGCAGCCCGCCAAAACCGCCTGTCACCACTGACGCGCAGCCGAAGACAAGAAGGTGCCGAAAAGCTCGGCGGCGACGCTTTCATGAGCATATCCCCTTGGAATTGTGAGGCCTCACTCTTCACGACTTGGAGCCGAATGCAGTGCGCCGCTGCGGCCATGGACCGGATTTGTTTGCCGCAGCGCAGCGGGTAGCCACTGCGCGCGCGGACAACCGTCCGCCACGACAGTAAGCGGAAGATGCGGCTGTGTGCAGCTAGATCTCTACCGCACACGGACGGATAGGATACCAAGCGACGCGCTTGCCGGGTGGCGTCAGACGCGGTTGGGGGGATTTTTTCGATCGAGACCCGATGATCCTGAACTTCGCGCAGGCCCGCGATAGTCTCGGCCAGAACGCGCGATGCAGCCCGGTCCTCTTTGGACGATAGGCACCCCAAAATTGAACCACCCCGCCTGTCACCGTCACGTCGGAATCGCCGACCGATGATCATGGCTCAGCCGGGAGTGCCTCCAGGAGTTGATCCCGAATACTGCTGTGTTGGCCGCGGTTCGGACGAGTGGGCTTTCTCTAGCAGTCGCCAGCGGCGATCCAGTCCGGACACTTCGGTGCTTCCGCCGCCCGCAATGCGCTCAGAAATCCATATCCATGTCGTGATGATGATGCTCGTGACCGGGAAGCTCCGGCGGCGGCGGGCCAGGCACTTCGGCCACCATGACTTCCGTTGTAAGGAGAAGACCCGCAACCGAGGCCGCGCCCTGGAGCGCCGTTCGCACCACCTTGGCCGGGTCGATGATGCCCTTTGACACCAGATCCCCGTACACGCCCGATTGGGCATCGTAGCCATAGGCGTTGTCGTCGTTTTCGAGGATCCCGGCGATGACGACCGAGCCTTCCAGGCCGGCATTGATCGCGATCTGCCGAGCCGGCCAGGTGATCGCCTTCCTGACGATCGCGATGCCGACCTGCTGGTCCTCGTTGCCGCCCTTGAGCTTCTTAAGCGCCCTGCCGGCGCGCAGCAAGGCGACCCCGCCGCCCGGGAGAATGCCCTCTGCGACCGCGGCTCTTGTCGCGTTCATCGCGTCATCGATGCGATCCTTCTTTTCCCTGACCTCGACTTCGGTGGCACCGCCGACCCGGATCACGGCGACGCCACCGGCGAGCCTGGCCAGCCGCTCCTGGAGCTCCTCGCGGTCGTAATCGGAGGTGGTTTCCGCAAGCTCGAGCTTGATCTCAGCGATGCGGGCCTCGATGCTTGCCCGCTTGCCGGCGCCGCCGACGATCGTGGTGTTTGCCTTGTCGATCATCACCTTCTTGGTGCGCCCGAGCATATCGAGGGAAGCATGCTCGAGCTTGATGCCCAAATCCTCCGAGATCACCGTTCCGCCGGCCATCAGCGCGAGATCCTGCAGCATCGCCTTGCGGCGGTTTCCGTAGGCCGGCGCCTTGACTGCTGCAACCTTGAGAGCGCCGCGCAACTTGTTGACCACCAGCGCCGCAATCACCTCACGCTCGACATCCTCGGCGATGATGAGCAGCGGCTTGCCGGCCTGCACCACCTTCTCCAGCAGCGGCAGTATTTCGTTCAGGCTGGACAGTTTCTTCTCACTGATGAGGACATAGGCATCCTGCATCTCGACCCGCATCTTTGCGCGATTGGTGATGAAATGGGGCGAGATGTAGCCGCGGTCGAACTGCATGCCCTCGACGAATTCGAGTTCGGTTTCGAGCGACGTCCCGTCCTCGACAGTGATCAGGCCGTCATTGCCGACCCTCTTCATGGCGTCGGCTAGGCAGCGGCCAATCTCCCTATCGCCGTTGGCCGAGATGGTGCCGACTTGCGCAATTTCGATGTTCGAGGTGACCTTCGTGGCGTTGTTCTTGAGTTCCGCGACGACGGCTTCGACCGCGAGATCGATGCCGCGCTTCAGGTCCATGGGATTCATGCCGGCGGCCACCGCCTTGGCGCCCTCCCGGACGATCGCATGCGCGATCACGACGGCGGTGGTCGTGCCGTCGCCGGCCTGATAGGAAGTTCTTGTTGCGATCTCGCGCACCATCTGGGCGCCCATGTTCTCGAACTTGTTGTCGAGTTCGATTTCTCTGGCGACGGTCACGCCGTCCTTCGTGACCCGCGGCGCGCCGTGCTCCCTACCGATCGCGACGTTGCGCCCTAGCGGGCCAAGCGTGACGCTCACCGCATTCGCCAGGGTGTCAATGCCGCGCAGCATTCTGTCGCGAGCCTCGAACGAGAACATGATTTCCTTGGCAGCCATTTCCTTGATCCTTAAGACCCAATTTTCGGGAACGGCGACGCCTCATTCGGCCGCTCAGGCGAGATTGTCCCGTGGCAGCCCGAGCCGGTTCCAGACATCGAACAGAGCTGCCGCGAGCCGATCAATCATGATGTCCTCATGACAGGGTGTCGGCGTGATGCGCAGCCGCTCAGTTCCCTTCGCCACGGTCGGATAATTGATCGGCTGGATATAGATGCCGTGCTCGCTCAGGAGCAGGTCGCTCGCCGCTTTGCAATGCGCCGGATCGCCGACAGCCACCGGAACGATATGGGTGTCGCCCAGGATGACCGGCAGCGCAGCGGCCCCTAGCGCCGCCTTGACCCGCCGGACGCGGTCCTGCTGGCGCTTGCGCTCCCACTGCGAGGCTTTCAGATGCCTGATCGCCGCTGTGGCCGCGGCGCAGATCGCCGGCGGCAACGCGGCGGTGAAGATGAAACCCGGAGCATAGGAACGAATCGCATCGATCAGCACAGCACTTCCCGTGATATAGCCGCCGAGGCAGCCGAAAGCCTTGGCGAGCGTGCCTTCGATCACATCGATCCGGTTCATGGCGCCGTCGCGCGCAGCGATGCCGGCGCCGCGGGGGCCGTAAATGCCCACAGCATGGACCTCGTCGAGATAGGCCATTGCGCCGTAACGATCGGCGATGTCGCAAATGCGATTGATTGGCGCGACGTCGCCGCCCATCGAATAGAGACTTTCGAAGACGATGAGTTTTGGCCGATCCGGACCCGCCGCCTTCAACAATTCCTCGAGATGATCGACGTCGTTATGGCGGAAGATGCTCTTCTCCTTACCGGACTGGCGGATGCCCTCGATCATCGAATTGTGGTTGAGCGCATCGGACAGGATCAGACAACCGGGGATCAGCTTGGCGATGGTCGAGATGCCAGTCTGGTTCGAAACATAGCCGGACGTGAGGACCAGTGCCGCCTCCTTGCCGTGGAGATCGGCAAGCTCGCCCTCGAGCTCTACGCGCGGATGGCTGGTGCCGGAGATATTGCGCGTCCCGCCGGCCCCCGTTCCCAGGCGGGTAGCAGTCTCCACCATGGCGGCGACCACCTTTGGGTGTTGCCCCATCCCGAGATAGTCGTTGGAGCACCAGATCACGACGTCCTTCGGTCCACGCGGGGAATGCCACACGGCATTGGGAAAGCGTCCGGCGATGCGCTCCAGGTCCGCGAACACACGGTAGCGCCATTCCCCCTGCAGACGCGCGATCGCATCCGCAAAGAAACCGTCATAACTCGTAATGCCTGGCTCCAAGATACCGCCTTGCCCATCGGCCGTATCGCCCGCATCTCCGGTCATCGGAGGTCCAAATCGTCGCGGCGCAATGACGTTCTTTACGCCGCCAGATTTGCCGGTGTGCAACGCTGTGGGTTCCGCCATCGCCGATTCCCCTGCTTGCATACGAATTATGTCGAAGCGCGATCCACGCCGATCCCGCTCGCATCGTTCCTCACGACCCGCGTTCAGGAAGGTCGAAGTTGAGCTGCAACATTCGCGCTATGTTTATCAGAATCGTCTCGCAGACCTTATCTTGATTAGGATCCAGATATTTGACAGTCCAGTTTGCCCCGTTCTCCTTGGTTTCGAGCCGCTGAATCACAAAATCGGTGACGTCCCCGCATCCCGGCTCCTTATGAAGATCCGCGAGGATCAATGCCTTAAGCTCCGAAGCTTCCTTTGTATGTCTTTGCATGGCCGCTCTCCTTCCGGAAGACAACTTTCTATGGATCGATCAACTGCATAATCGTGATCTGCGTCATCCCAGGGATCGTGTCATCGCACCAGTTCACCCAACCTAGCGGCAATGCCGCTGCTTGGTGTGTCAGAGTCTAGCCCCTCCACGAATTGCCCCTGTGGGTTCATGATGTAGATGTAGGTGCCGTGATCCATTAGGTAGTCGTCACCGCCCGCTTCGCCCTGGCGCGCCACGCCGTAGGCGCCATATGCCTCCGAAACCGCAGCGATTTGTTGTGCGCTGCCGGTCAGCCCTACGATGCGCGGATCGAACGCCGCGGTAAAGCTTCCCATCACCTCAGGCGTGTCGCGTTCGGGATCGACGGTGATGAAGAGCGGTTGCAGTTTTGCGGCGTCGGGGCCGAGTTCCTCAATCGCCGCGGCGATTTCGGACAGAGTCGTCGGACAGATGTCGGGACAAGACGTATAGCCGAAGAAAACCAGCAGCCATTTGCCGCGATAAGTCTCATCGGTGACCGTCGTTCCGTCCGGCGCCGTGAGCGTGAATGGGCCACCGACCGTCACAGGCGCCGTGTCAGCTCGCACGAGCGGTTGGCAGATCGACAGGGCCGCTGCGAATATGATGCAGAAGAGGGGATGCGGACCGTAGGCCCAGGGGCGGAGGAGTCGATGCCGTCGCTTCATCAAGGACCTCCGGCACTTCGAGAATGACGCGCCAAAACCCCCGCGTGTGTTTGTGATTAACAAACTCGCCTAAACCAACCCACTTTATCATATTTTGTTGCTGGATGGCTAGACATGGCACTGGTTTGGCTCTATTTTTGAGAGTTGCCCCTCATCTCTCTTGAAGGAGGTGGCTTTTATGATGATTCGCGAATTGATGAGCGGACTAGCGGCGATCTCTTTCGTTGCGATAATGTCCGCGTCTGCGCAAGCCTACGAAGTGGGTCCGGTCACGGGAGGCGGAACGATCGAGGGTACGATCGTCTACCGCGGCGACGTGCCGACAACAAAGATCATCCCCACCAAGAATATCGAGGTGTGCGGCGACCCCCGCGAGGAGCCGCTGATCGAAGTCGGCAGCGATCAGGCCGTGCTGAACGCGGCGGTGCAGCTGGTCGACGTGGCACAGGGAAAGGCCTGGCCGCAGCCCGGAAAGCTGCCTGAACTTAACAACCTCAAATGTCGCTTTGAGCCCGCGGTGCAGATGATACCGGCCGGTTCGTTGGAGGTGGTCAACAGCGACCCAGTGCTCCACAACACCCACGGCTATTATGGCAAGCGCACCGCCTTCAACCTGGCGCTGCCCAATAAGGGCCAGCGCATACCGGTCGAACTGAAGCGTGCCGGCACTGTCCGCATCGATTGCGACGCGCATGGCTGGATGGAGGGCTGGGTCTATGTGGTGGACAATCCCTACTACGCGGTCACCGGCGCCGATGGCAAATTCAGCATAACCGATGTTCCGCCGGGGGACTACAAGCTCGTGGCGATCCATCCCTTCACCGGGCCCATCGAGCAGCCCGTCACGGTAGAGGAGAATAAGGCCACCAGTCTGACGATTGAACTGAAAAAATAACAAAATGGGCGACCCACTGATTCAACAGGGTCGCGTTCCTGCGAGAAGACCGACGCTTTAAGAAACGGTCTGCACTGAGGAGGAACCCTGATGTCTGACGAGCTTGACCGCATTCGGCGCGAAATGCATGCGGTGCTGCAGCAGCCTGGCGTACGCCCCGACGACTCGCTCCAAATCACCCGCCGCACCTTCATTCACAGATCGCTGCTGTTCGGCGCTGCTTCCGTCGGCCAGACCTTCGCGTGGTGGCCGCTGCTCAACACCATCGACGTCGCTCACGCCGCCGAAGCGCCCTTCAAGTTTGCCTGGATTTCGGACACCCATCTCTACGAGAGATCCCTCAACACGCGCTTCGTCGACAAGGTGGTGCGCGCCGTGCAAGAGGTCCAGGCCATGGATCCGCCGGCCGACTTCCTGATCTTCGGCGGCGACCTGGCCCAGCTCGGAAAGATCGAGGAACTTGAGCTTGGCGTTGAGCTCCTCAAGGATCTGACGATCAAGAAATACTACATCCCGGGCGAGCATGACTGGTATCTGGATATGGGCCAGAAGTGGGGCGAGTTGTTCGGCCAACCCAACTGGACCTTCGATCACAAGGGCGTGCGCTTCATTGGGCTCGATACGGTCAGCCGGGGACCGGACTACTGGACAGCGAAGAAGATGACGCCAGAGGAGCGCATGGGCCATATGGCTACCCTCGACGGCACGGTTGCCGGCGCGTGGGCCGGCGTCGGCCGCGACCAGCTCGACTGGATGCAGAAGACACTCGCCGACTGGGATAAGTCCAAACCGATCGTCATCTTCAGCCATAATCCGCTGTACGAGTACTACCCGCCCTGGAACTTCTGGGTGCGCGACTGGCGCGAAGTGAATGACGTGCTGAAGCCTTATACCAAGGTCACCAACATCCACGGTCACGTGCACCAGGTGCTCTACAACGAGATCGGCAGCATGCGCTCGATCGGCATGCTGGCGACCTCCTGGCCGTGGCCGTATGCGCCGGAAGGCTTGCCCAAGCTTACCAAGCCGATGATCCGTGTCGATCCGGGCGATCCCTTCGACGGGGTCGGTTGGGAAACCGTGAACGTCAACGCCGACGATAAGGTCGATGTCGAGTACATCATGTGGGGCCGCAAGGAGGTGTTCGTCCAGTCGCCGGAGGACCACGACAAGAGCATTGCGGAGGTCATACGGTCACGCATCGCCGACAAACAGTACCCATGGGCAAATCCATAACGGTGGTGGCTATGATAAACACATCGACATTCCTCTGCATTCTGAGGCGTTCCATCGTCGCCGGAGCAGTCGTCGCAGCTGCCGTCGTCGGGCCGGCCAGTGCCAACAAGGATCCGGTAACGCCAAAGCAGCTGAAACTCTATCAAGAAGCGTTCATGGAGGAGGTCAGGAAAGGAGACCTCCTGTTCCATGGTGATGCGGCGATGAAGGAGCAGTTGGGCGTCAAGCTGTCGACCACCGGGTGGGCCTGCGCCATGTGCCATCCGATGGCCTCCGATACCCACCCGCAGGCGTTCCCGAAGTTCCAGGCGTCGATGGCCAAGTTCGCGACACTGCGCGACATGATCAACTGGTGCATCGAGAAACCGAGCCAGGGCGAGAAGATCGATCCCGAATCGGAGGCGATGAAGGCGCTCGAGGCGTACATCACCTGGTCGAACAGCGGCTCGGTGTTGGTGCCAGGCAAATACTAGTCTCGTCGATAGCCGGGGGCACCGGCTTCAGGGAGCGCGAAGCGAGTCCGCCATCGGAGTGACACCTCGATGGGGAACGGTGGGCTTAAAGCAGTCGTGCGGCCCTTGAACCGCGCGGGGAGGGCCATGCGTTGGCAGAGACTGCGATGGAGCTGCGCGGCAAGTTCGCGAATGTGGACCTGGATGCGCTGGTCGACAAACGGGTCGTGCGGACCTGGCTTTATTTCGGCATGTTCTGGCTGATGGTGACGCCATCCGTCGGCGTCATGATCTCGGGCACCTTCAACTACCCCGACTATCTCGGATCGGGGAACCTCGAGCTCACCTTCGGCCGGCTGCGCCCGGTCCACGTCAACGGTGTCATCTTCGGCGCCTTCTCGACGCTTTTCATCGGCCTTTGCTACTATCTCGTGCCGCGTCTGTCGGGGGTGCGGGTGATATGGTCGGAGTGGTCGGTTCTTCTCGCATGGGTCTGGAACGTCGCAACGCTTGCCGGTTTGGTCGGCTTGCTGCTCGGCGACAGTGACGGTTTGGAAGCCGGAGAGCTTCCGCTCTACGCGAAGGTCGCATTCTTCATCGTGGTGGCTGTTGCTACCGCGCAGTTCCTGATCACGATCAGTCGAAGGCTGGAGCCGGCGATCTATGTCGCGCTATGGTACCTGATCGCCACTTTCGTGTGGACGACGATGAACTTCGTGCTTGGAAGCTTCATCCTGCCATACACGATCTCGGGCATCAACAGCGCCGCCTTCCATGGCCTCTATCTCCACTACATCGTCGGGCTGTGGATAACGCCCGCGGGCTACGTGATCATCTACTATTTCCTGCCGGTCAGCGCGCGAAATCCGCTCTATGCCCATAAGCTCTCGCTGGTAGGCTTCTGGTCCCTGGCACTGTTCTACCCGTTCGTCGGCATCCACCATTACCTCTACAGCCCGATCGCGGACTGGGCCGAGACCTTGGCCGTCGTCACGTCGATGCTGCTGATCATTCCGGTGTGGACGGTGCTGGTGAACTTCTTCGGCACCATGATGGGCAGGTGGCATGAGTTCGGCAGGAACTTGCCGGCGAAGTTCCTGATCATGGGCTCGCTCATGTATCTCGTCGGCTGCTTCCAGGGCTCGACCGAGGCGCTGCGGCAGCTGCAGCAGCCGACCCATTTCACCGATTTCGTCATCTCGCATTCGCATCTCACCGTGTTCGGCACCTTCGTCGTCTGGGCGATGGGGGGCCTCCTCTATACTTGGCCGCGGCTGTTCGGGCGCGAACTCTGGTCCTTCAAGCTCGGCAACTGGTCGTTCTGGCTGATCACCGTCGGCATCACGACCATGGGCCTGGTCCTCACAGCCGGCGGGCTGCAGCAGGGTTATCAATGGATGAATGGGGTCGAATGGCTCGACTCGCTCGTCTGGGTGAAGCCCTACTGGCTGGCGCGGACCCTGGCAGGCATCAGCATGGATACCGGTATGTCGCTGCTGGTGGTGAATCTGATGCTGACCGCACTGACCAGCCCGGCGGCTGAGGCGCGACGCGCCCGCGGGCCGGTGGAGGCGCCTATCCCGGCCCCGGCGGGAGGGCCCGCGCAGTGAACGTTCGCTTCTTCGCGCTGTTCGCCGGCGTCTTCTGCATCACCCTTGCGGTGATCACGCAGGGCGTGCTGCCCTTCGTGGAGCCGTCCTCGCGAACTACGCGCGTGACCTCGGTGGTGCGCACGGATTTCGGCCAGCTGAAATGGACGGTTTCAGAAGCGACGGACTACACCGAGCAGCAGCGTCGCGGCCGCAACATTTACCTGCGCGAAGGCTGCTGGTACTGCCATTCGCAATTCGTGCGGCCGGTGACCGGCGAGATCCGCCGCTGGGGACCGGTCAGCGAGGCGGGCGAATACGCCTATGACGTGCCGCACCTGTTAGGCACACGCCGGATCGGACCGGACCTGACGCGCGTCGGCCTGAAATACAGCGACGAATGGCACCTGGCGCACTTCTACAATCCGCGGATGCTGGTGCCGGACTCGATAATGGCGCCGTATCGCGGCCTCTTCCACGAGCCCGATGCAGCCGTCCGTATCGTTGACGACGGCGCTGGCAATCGGACCCTGGAAAGGACAGAGGTCACCAAAGGCCTGTTCGACTTCGACAGCAAGCAAGCGATCCAGCTGACGCCCAATGCGTACGGGTTGCTGTTCGTGCCGCTGAAGGCGCGCGAAAGAAAGCCGATCATCCTGACGCCGAACGACGAATACACAGGCGAAACCGTCAGCATCGCGGCGGAGACGGAATCGCTGGCGGCGCTTGTTTCCTACGTCCAGAAGCTCGGCACGAACCGGGGTAAATGGCGCGATCTTTTCGAGCCGCAAAGCCTGGAGGTCATGGATGCGACGATGCCGCGCTCCGAGGAATGGATTGCTTATGGCAAGGAAGTCTATGAGCGCCGCTGCATCGGTTGCCACGGTGCCAAAGGCGACGGCAACGGGCCGGCCGCCACCTTTATGTTTAACCAGCGGCCCAGGAATTTCACGTCCGCAGTCTTCAAGTTCAGATTGACAAAGGAGCCCCTGCCCACGGACGGCGACATGCTGCGCACCATTACTCGCGGCATCCGCGGCACGGCAATGCCCCCTTGGTACGAACTGCCGCTCAACGATCGCCTGGCGGTGATCCAGTACATTAAGTATGAGCTAGCGGTTGACCGTTCCAATCCCGCCAGTCCTTACGCTTTCTTCGTCGAGGAACCGCCTGGCCCACCGTTGTATATCGGGCGCCCGCCGACCCCGTCCCAGACGATGCTGGACCGTGGCAAGGAGGTTTGGCAGGTGGCGAAGTGCTGGGAGTGCCACGGCCAAGCTGGCAAGGGCGACGGCGAGAAGGCGGCGGGCCTTAAGGATGATATCGGGTTCGCCACCGTGCCGGCCGACCTCACCAGCGGCCAGTTCAAGTCTGGCCCGGCCGTCGAAGACATCTTCCGGACGATAACTACCGGCCTCAGCGGCACGCCGATGCCGTCCTATCGGGATGCCTTTCCGGACGAGGACCGGTGGGCGCTTTCCTATTTCGTGGTGGCGCTTTCCGCCTATAAAGACCCGCTCTCGCTGCAGCCGCTGTCGATCAAGAAGGAGACCCGCGCGGCGCTGAACGATCTGAAACTGGTCGCTGACAAGCCGGAGCGAGCCTATGTGCCCGATCCGTCGGTGCCGGCGTCCGGCCCGCCAGCTCCGCCTGGCGAGGAACAGGCGCCCACCGGAGGTTAGCGCATGCTCGGTTTTGAAGTCACCGGACCCTATGCGGGCGCCATGCTGATGAGCCTGGCGGCCCTGTTCTTGTTCATCTGGGGCGTCCTATCCGGCGCGTTGAGCGGCACCGATAAAGCCGCCAACGGGTTTTTTGAAAGGGAAATGGAGAATGAGCGATCTGCAGAGCAGCGATCCGGAGAGCCCGACGCATCCGGAACTGGATGTGCGTCAAAGCTCGCACCCTGAACTGGAGGACTATGCCGGCGGCCTGATACAGGCGCGTGTGGGATTCATTCCGCTATGGCTTCTCGTCGTCTACGTGCTGCTGTTCGCCTGGGGGCTGTACTACATGTATGTTTATTGGGGCGGGCTCGGGCCCGGCCGTCTGTTCTAAGTAGGCGGTCGCAAGGGCCAGTAAGACAGGAGTGATGGAGACGATGATAGCCAAAATTCTCCTTGGGGTCGCCGCATTGAACCTCCTTTTCCTGTGCTTCGAGCTGGCGATAAACGTGCTTCGTCTTTATTTCGGCTGACATAGGAGCAGCGGATGCTACATGATACCGTCTTCAAGCTTGCTGACGCCGGCTTGCCGCAGATGCTTGGCTTCCTCATCTATGGCGGCTGCACCGTCGGCTTTATCCTCTTTCTTTTGTATCTTGTGCGGCAATAGCGCCGCGTCCGCGCCACTGCGCAAACGCCAATGATGTACTACCTCGTGATCTTCGCCGCTGGATTTGCAGGCAGCTTTCATTGCATCGGCATGTGCGGCGGCTTTGCCTGCGCGCTGGGCCGCGATCAGCGAGGGGGAGGCGCAACCGTCCTTCGCCACCTGCTCTATAATACCGGCCGATTGACAACCTATTGCTTTCTGGGCGGGCTCGCGGGCGCGATCGGTCAGGTCATCTGCACCACGCAAGGGCTAACGGCGGCGCCGCTCTTGAACGGCTCCCTCGACATCGCCCAACGAATTCTCGCGATCGTCGCTGGCCTGCTCATGATTGCCATGGCGTTGCAGTTCTTCGGCTTGCTGCAGGTCTTTCATCGCCTTGCGATCGGATTTGGCGGCAGCACATTTGCATTGTCCCTGCGCGGTCTGTTGACGGCCCGGAGCAGCGCCGCACCCCTCGCCTTTGGCGTTTTCAACGGCTTCCTGCCATGTCCCTTGGTCTATGCCTTCGCCGCTCAGGCGGCGAGCACCGCCGGAGCGCTTCCCGGGTTTCTCGTCATGGCATCGTTCGGACTGGGAACCTTCCCCGCGATGTTGATGATGGGCGGCGTTGGCCGGATACTCGGGCCAGCCTGGCGGCGGCGCGGCGTGCGGCTGGCTGGTGGCTTTATTCTTTTGCTCGGTCTCATCACGCTCGGCCGTGGTCTCCTGCCTTCCGACGCGCATATCGGCCTTGCCTGGCCGGGCGGGCATCCCGCATGACTGCGCATGGCGATATCCTCTGTAGCCATTGTTCGCTCCCCGTCGGTCTGCGCCCGATGGAGCGCAGGCTCAACGGTGAGGCTTGCGCGTTCTGCTGCTACGGCTGTTGTATCGCCTTTCAGGTGAAGAGCGGCAGACACGAAGAGTGGGAAGCCGCCTGGCTTCTGATCCAGCTCGGCGTCGGAGGCTTTCTCTCCATGAATATCATGATGTTCAGCCTCCTCCTCTATTCGGACGCGTTCACCGGCGTCGATGCGGGCGTGCTGCCGTGGATTCACTTTTTGCTCTGGATCTTCGCCACGCCGGCGGTGGTGATTCTCGGCGGACCCTATCTGCGCGACATGTGGCTCAATGGCATTCAGGGACGAGTGACGTCGTCGGCACTCATCGTGCTTGGCGTCGCTGCCGCTTACCTCTATTCGGCATTTGCCGTGTTCGAGGGCAGCACGCATGTCTATTTCGACACCGCCGTGATGGTGCTGATGCTATTCACAGTTGGCCGCTATCTCGAGGCTGTTGGCCGCGCCAGGGCGGCGCGCGACCTCGAACCTCTTCTGGCCGCAGAAAGCGAGAGCGCGACCGCGGTCGATGGCGCGGCAGAGATCCGCCGTCCGGTGCGGGAGGTGACGGCCGGCATGCTGGTGCGGGTCCGGCCAGGCGAGCGCATTCCGGTCGACGGCGTGGTTGTCGAGGGGGAATCGAACACCGATGAAGCCGTGATTACCGGAGAAAGCCGGCAAGTGACAAAGCGCGCCGGCTCCAAGGTGATTGCCGGCAGTATCAATATCGACGGCCCGCTCCTGATCCAAAGCAGCGGTGACGGAACCGCAACCCGCTGGGCACGGATTTGCCGGTCGGTGCGCGAAGCGCTGGGCCGTCGCAGTCCAACCCAGCGCCTTGCCGATCGCGTCGTTGGCGTGTCCGTGCCGCTCGTCCTCGCCCTCGGCGGGCTGACGATCGTTTACTGGGCCCAGTCATTGCCGTTCGATCGGGCGTTGCTGATTGGCCTCTCGGTGCTGGTGGTTGCCTGTCCTTGTGCAGTCGGCCTCGCTGCTCCGATGGCGATATCGCTCGGCATCGGCCGGCTGGCGCGGCACGGCTGCCTCGTCCGCGACCCCGGCGTGCTCGAGACCCTGGCGCGTGTACGGTTGCTCGCCTTCGACAAGACCGGCACTCTGACGGCGGGCAAAGCGCGTCTCGTCGGCGTCGACCGCGAGGAGGTCGGCATCGACGAAGTACTGGCGCGCGCCGCCGGTCTGGAGCGCCATTCCGAGCATGGTCTGGCGCGGGCCATCGCGGCAGCCGCCGCTCAGCGGGGCATCACGCCGCTCGTCACCCGCGAGGTCCGGATGGTTCCCGGCCGTGGCATCCGCGGCAGCGCCGAAGGCCGGCCCGTGGCGGCAGGGAACGGCAGATTGATGAATGATCTGGGCTGGCCGCTTCCCCCGTCGCTGGCCGAGCGTGCGCGGTCGCTGGAGGCGAGCGGTCATTCGGTGGTCTATGTCGGTTGGGGCGAGCGGGTTCACGCCGTGCTGTCGCTCGATGATTCGCCGCTTCCCGAGGCGCAGGCCGCGATCGCGGCCCTGCGTGAGCGCGGGCTCGACGCCACGCTGTTGACCGGCGACTTGGCGCAAGCGGCGGAGCGGATCGCGGCCCTGGTCGGGATCAAGGACGTCCAAGCGGGCCTTTCGCCGGAGGCCAAACGGCTGGCCCTGGATCGGCTCCGCCATGACCACGATGCGGTGGCAATGGTCGGCGATGGACTGAATGACGGGCCAGTTCTGGCCGCCGCAGATGTCGGTATTGCCGTCGGCTCCGCCACCGATCTCGCCCGCGAGACTGCGGCGCTCGTGCTGCCTGCGGACGGATTGTGGATGCTGCCCTGGATCGTCGACGTGGCCCGCGCGGTGCGCAGGACCATCTTGACCAACCTTATGTGGGCGTTCGGTTACAATCTCGTCGCCCTGACGTTCGCAGCATTCGGACTTCTGCAGCCAATCCTTGCGGCGGCGGTCATGGCCGGCTCGAGCATCCTCGTGGTGGTGAATTCGCTGCGGCTGGAGCGGCTGCCCGATCCTGTTGCAACGCTGATCCCGGAGCAACGATCCGGCGCCGAGGCGGAGCGCGCCCAGAATGGTGCCGGCATTTCCGCAATGGCCGGCCCGGCCGTCGAGCGGAGTTGAGTTTCGTTTCAGCCAAACACGTCGTGCGTGAAGGCGTCGTACCAGCCTTCCGCCGCGCGCGCTGCCTGCCGGCGGACCTCGGAGCTTTCCTCGACCTTGCTGACGAAGCTGATGACGCTCTTGAGCTTTCCGTCGACGGGCTTGAAGCTGATGGCGTTGCTGAACGCATCGTCGGGGGCGAGATAGGTGTAGCAGGTGTTGAACAAATGCGCCGGGAAACGCGCTGATCCGGTGAGATCGGCCGCGATGGCAAAGGCGCAGGCTTTGGCCTGGCTGTTGGCGCAGAAGGCGGATTTCGGCATATCCCCGCCGATGATCGCGTCGCCGACCAGATGGACGCCGGGCTGCAGCGCCGATTCGAAGGTGACCGGATCGACCGGACACCAGCCCGACTGATTGGCGAGCCCTGCCTGCTGCACCAAGCGCCCGGCCATTTGCGCCGGGATGACATTGGCCACCGCGGCCTTGAATGTTGCTCCCTCGGTGATCACCGACCGGGTCTTCGCGTCGATCGCCGTGACCCCGCCAGTGAACTGGGCCGGTAGCCATTCGATCATTCCCGGATAGTGGCGGTTCCAAGCGTCCTGGAACAGGTCCTGCGCGTTGAAGCTGTCTTTCGAATCGAGGATCAGAATTTTGGCCTTGGGTTTGCTGCGCTGGAAATAGGAGGCGATGAGCGAAGCGCGCTCATAGGGGGCGGGCGGACAGCGAAATGGATTCGGCGGGACGACGATGACGAATAGGCCGCCGTCCTCCATGCTTTCCAATTGCTGGCGCAACAGGCTGGTTTGCGGCCCTGCATTCCAGGCGTGCGGCATGATCTCCATCGCAGCTTCGTCATAGCCCCTAAGCGCCCGATCCCTGAATGCGATGCCTGGCGCAACAACGAGACGGTCGTAGCTGAGCTTCGAACCGTTGTTCAGCGCAACGGTTTTCGCCGCCGGGTGAATCGCTTCAGCGGACTCATGAATGACGGTGATGCCATATTGTTTTGCCAGCGCTTCATAACCATGACTGAGCGATTTGAACGGGCGGAGCCCGGCGAGATAGAGATTGCTGAAGAAGCAGGTCGTGTAGCTCTGTCGCGGTTCGACCAGGGTCACCTCGATAGCCGTGGCGCTGACGGCGAGATATCTGGCGACCGTTGCGCCGCCGATGCCGCCGCCGATCACGACGACACGCGCCTTGGCCTGGCCCCGCGCCTTCGGCTGGTTGAGCGCCGTTAGCAACGCTGCTCCAGTCAGGCGGCCGAACTCGCGACGCGTCCAGAATTTCATGGCGCGCTACTTTCCCTGCGCTGCGACATAGCGCGCGACGCTCGCGATCTCCTCGTCGCTGAGCGACAGCGCGATAGCGTGCATGATGTGATTTGGACTCTCGCTCGCCCGGTAGGCAAGCAGGGCGTTGGTGAGCCTCTCCTCACCAAGCCGGATGATGCTGGGAATGCCTGTGCCGCCGCCATCGAGGCGATGGCAGGACGCACAGGTCGCGGCGAGTTGAGCGCCTTGATCGGCCCCCGCCGCCGCGCCGGATTGGCTGACGAGAAGCACGAGGCCCGTGGCAATCGCAGATCTCGCGACGGGACGCATGCTGAATACCCGTCTGTTTCGGAGTTTTCCGGTCACGCTCCCACTCAACTTGTCACGCCATAACTCGCGCAGCTCGATTGCGTCGCCACCTCAACCGACCGTGAGCCGGTGCGACAACGTGTAGACGGCACCGCCGTCCTCCTCCCATACGAAATCGAGCCGGCCGCTCTCCGTCGCGCGCAGGGAAAATTCGAAGAACGGGTTAGCCGAAATCGCCTCGTGGAGATCGACGCTGAACACCACGGATTGGTTGTAGCGGCAGACAAACCTGTTGATGATCTTGCGCGGGATTACATTGCCTTGATCATCATGGCGCAGCCCTGTTTCCATCTCATGGCTGATGATGGTCTTGACCTGAAAAAACTCTCCCTTCGCCGCAGCGCTCGGCACGATCACGCGTGGTGTTGCGGTAGTCACTGTCTCTCTCCGTTCTCAGGCACAGCCATCTGTGGCGACACGGACCCACGTCGTGGTCATCAGCAAATTGCCGTCATTCATTTCGGCGACAGCGATGACATGCTGCGGTTTGGCAAGGCGGATGCGGGTCGACACGCGGGGCAGGCTGCGTTGGGGGACGAAATGGAAACTGGCGACTTCGATAAGCGGGTTCCGCGGCGCGAACACGCGCATTTGCCTCACATGGTCGGCCTCAGTCATGGGGCTGTCGATGTAAAGACTCATGGGCACGGTATAGCCGGTCGGGAAGTATGTCGGCATTATCAGGTGAAGGCGATCCGACACCGTGGCTGTCCGTCCGGTGAACTGTTCGACGAGATCCAGCGCTTCATCGTTCGCACGCGCGCTCTGCGGCGAGGAGAGCGCGACTCCGGCAAACCCCGCACTCCCGGCGATCAACACATCGCGGCGCGTCAAGCTCATCATCCCGGTCTCCGCCTTTTTTGCGTCACTCCGAAGACACACATCAACAGCGGCAGGAGGCGGCGCAATCGGACACATCAGTGCGGCAGCTTTGAAGTTTAGCACCGCCAACCGCTGCGAGCAAATCTCTTAGAAGTGTCCAAGGTCTCTTAGCCGCCCTCAAAACGGTCAAGGCATTGCAGGAAAGGACGCTCCTGCGTTTGTCGGATTTCTAATCACGCTCTTGGCCGGCTATCAGACGCTCGAACTAACTGGAGCGCTCTGAACAGCGCCAGCGCAATGTCGGATTTACAAGCATGTGCGACATTCATGATAGGCTGAAGAAGGACCGGTTAGGGTCATAAATTCCGGTTTCGGACTAATGGGTCGCACCGAACAATGTCGCTGCGTCGCCGAGCGATTTGGACCCACGCGCTGGCTCGTCTCAGTCTCGGCTAGTCCGACTAGAGATCAGGCGCACAACATTTCGGAGGACAACGTGCACCAGAAGCCGACATTGCACGTTGAAGGTCAGGTCAGCGTCTTGCTAGTGACCTTCAATTCAAGAAATGCCGAACTCTCGGTTGCTTATTATCCCCTGTCGCAAGAACGGGAATGCCCCTGAAGCCAGGTCATCGCCATTGCCACCAAACCGGGCGGGATTGGCGTCATTCATGGGCCTTGCGGCCATTATGCTATTAGGCCCGCGCTAAGGGCTGAGTTTCGCGGAACAAGCCGACGCATGGGTCCGTTTCCTGCGTGCCAAGAGCATCACGACTGCAGCTTGGTCGAGCTATAAAGCCTCGGTGTGCCACTGCACATGTGAGGCTTCGTTATGCGCGACGCTACTCATGCGCGGAGCCACTCATGGAAGAGTTCCTACTGTTCGCAGCCGTCGGGTTTCTGGCCCAGGCGGTCGATGGTGCTCTAGGGATGGCCTATGGCGTGATCTCTTCGACGGTGCTCCTCACCTTCGGGGTGCCACCGGCACAAGCATCAGCTTCAGTTCATGCTGCGGAATTGTTCACCACCGCCGCTTCCGGATCGGCTCATCTTTATCATCGCAACATCGATTGGAAACTGTTTTGGCGACTGATCCCCTTTGGTGTCGGCGGCGGTATGCTCGGCGCTTTCGTACTCACTTCGTTTGACGGAGATCAGGTCAAGCCATTCGTTACAGCATATCTCGCGGTTATTGGGAGCTGGTTACTATATCGGTCGTTTCATCGTATCCCCACCAACCCCGTGAAGCTGAAAATCGTGGCGCCGTTGGGCGCAACCGCCGGATTCCTGGACGCCGCAGGCGGTGGGGGCTGGGGTCCTGTTGCCACCACCGGTCTACTCGGCGCGGGTGGACAACCGCGATTCGTTATCGGCACGGTCAATGCGAGCGAGTTCCTGATTGCACTTTCAGTGTCGCTGAGCTTCCTCGCCACGATTGTAACCGGCCATTGGGAGCAAGCCGGCGAATTCCGCGACCTAACATCTGTTGCCGGACTGATCGTTGGAGGCGTTTTAGCGGCGCCGCTGGCGGGAAGGATGGTCAAGACATTGCGGGAGAGGACGCTCCTGCGGCTTGTGGGATTTCTGATCACGCTTTTGGCCGGCTACCAGACACTCGAACTAACTGGATTGCTCTGACCGTGAGACAGTCGAACGGAGGCAAGGAAATGAGCACTTCGACCAGGATCGGCATCGGAGCGGGCTGGCTGGGCGGCGCGATCGCCGGATTCATGCTCGATGCCGGTGTCGTCAAGCCACAAGATCTTGCCTTCTCCTATCGGCAGACGAGGCCCGACTGCGGCGGAAGCTCGCGCTGGATCGAGGTGACATGGATGACCACGCCCGAGCCTTGCTCCATCATCATTGGCAACAGGGCAGATCAAGCAGGGTTCATCGGCTTCGCGCGAGGATGATTTGGAACGACGGGAAGACCAAAGACGTTCGTGCATATTGCATCCGCTAGCCACAGGTCTAACGCTTGCTATTCTCAGTAGTTCGAGGCGTACCATGTTTCGCAACTCGGGCATCATTTCTCTGCCTCGCCCGCTTGAGCGTCGTGTGGACACTCTTGCCCAGTCGTTCATGCGCCAGCGGCTCGGATCTCAGATGGACTTCTCGACTCCGGAAGGCGAACCGGCGCTGTTACCACCCAACTCGGTGTCCTGGCGCATTTTTAAGAACCCTGTTGCGCTGTTCATCGGCGGGGTAACGGCGGTGCTGCTCGAATTGGCAGAGCCGCGGGTTCGCGACGCCATTTGGCAGCACAGCAGCTTCCGCTCCCTCGCGCTCCGACGATTGCAGCGTACGGGCCTCGCTGCTTTGGTCACGGTCTACGGCCCCCGATCCAAGGCTAAGGCCATGATTGAAGATGTGGTCAGGATGCATGGGCGCGTTTCGGGTCGAACCAGCGAAGGCGAGCCATACCACGCCACCGACCCGGAGCTGCTGGACTGGGTGCAAGCGACGGCCGAGTTTGGTTTCATGGAGGCCTATCACGTCTATGTGCATCGTCTGCATTTTTTCGAACGGGACGCGATGTTTGCTGAGGCTCGCCCCGTGGCGCTTCTCTATGGTGCGGTCGGCGCGCCCACGTCTCAGGCCGAGCTTTACGCGCTGTTCGACGTGATGAGGCAAAGACTCGTCGCGTCGCCGATCGTGTCGGAGTTCCTGGAGATCATGGAAGAAGTTCCCGCCTTGCCGGGAGTTGCTCGACCCCTTCAGCGGCCGCTTCTGAAGGCGGCCGTCGAGATCCTACCCCAATGGGTCCGCAAGCGGTTGGAACTCGGCGACCGCTGGACCTTGAAGCCGTGGGAGCGTGCTGTTGTGAAGACGACGGCTGCAATCTGCGACAGCACCGTGCTTCATTCATCACCAGCCGTCCAGTCGTGCCGCCGCCTCGGCCTTTCCGAGAGCTATCTCTATCGCCGAACGGCATCCGAAAACCTACACAGAACCGGACAGTGTTCGTTCCTTGACTAAATGTCAGGCACGCGTCGTGATCGTGTCCCAGGGAGTGGTGTAGCTGACGGCTTGGTCGCCGCGCTCTCCGGCATGGGGCCGGGCTGATCAGCGTGCCACGGCTGGCAGGCTGATCAGAAGGATCATCGCTCATTTGGCTGATGGTTTCCAGCGTCATGTATCTGGCGCGCTGCACGGCCCATTCGTCGTTCTGTTCGAGCAGGATCGCGCCAACCAGGCGGACGATGGCGTCATCATTTGGGAAGATGCCGACGACCTCGGTGCGCCGCTTGATCTCGCCGTTGAGGCGCTCGATCGGGTTGGTCGAGTGCAGCTTGGCGCGGTGCTCCTTGGGGAAAGGCATGTAGGCAAGCACGTCGGGCTCGGCGTCGTCCATGATTGTCGCCAGCTTCGGCACCTTCGGCCGGATCTGGTCGGCGACGGCGCGCCATTGCGTGCTTGCGGCCCCGGGCGTTTCCTGGGCGAAGGCGGTGGCGATGAAAGCGGAGACGACGCGGCGCCCGCTCTTGCCGGCATGGGCCAGCACGTTCCTCATGAAGTGGACGCGGCACCTCTGCCATGTCGCGCACAGCACCTTGGTGACGGCCGCCTTGATACCTTCATGGGCATCGGAGACGACGAGCTTGACGCCGCGCAGGCCACGGCGGGTCAGCTTGCGCAGGAACTCCGTCCAGATCGGCTCGGCCTCAGACGTGCCGACCTCCATGCCCAGCACCTCGCGCTGGCCGTCCGCGTTGACGCCGACAGCGATGATGACGACGACCGAGACGATGCGGCCGCCGCGGCGCACCTTCAGGTAGGTGGCGTCGATCCACAGATATGGCCAGTCGCCCTCGATGGGACTTTCAAGGAACGCTTTGACCTTGCCGTCGATCTCTTCGCACAGCCGGCTGACCTGGCTTTTTGGAGATGCCGCTCATGCCCATGGCCTTGACCAGGTCGTCGACCGAGCGGGTCGAGATCCCCTGGACGTAGGCCTCCTGGATGACGGCGGTCAGCGCCTTCTCGGCCATGCGGCGCGGTTCGAGGAAACCGGGGAAGTAGGAGCCCTTCCTGAGCTTGGGGATGCGCAGCTCGACGGTGCCGGCGCGCGTGTCCCAGTCGCGCTCGCGATAGCCGTTGCGCTGGGCCGTGCGCAACGGGCTCTTCTCGCCATAGGCGGCGCCGGTGGCGGCGCCAACCTCCAGCTCCATCAGCCGCTCGGCGGCAAAGCCGATCATCTCGCGCAAGAGATCGGAATCCGGAGTCTTCTCCACGAGCGCGCGCAGGTTCATCATGTCGTCGGTCATCGATGGTTCCTTCGAATCAGGTTGGTGTCAGCAACCCGACCTTACCGGCGAACTGTCGATGACCACCGCAAAGCCGCTCGCTCGCTATAGCGCTATCGAGGGCGCGCCCGCGAGCGGCTACCGCCGAGCTACACCACCTGTGGGGACGCGACCCGCGTCGTGCAGACGTTCAGCTTCTAGTTAACGCGTCTTGAAGGCACGAACTCGATAGCCCACTGGACGGCGGGGCGTGACGCAGGCCCGCCAAGCAGACGCGAACAAACTACCGGGCGGCTGCGGGCAACAGTGAAGCCGTCGTACCGTCAAAACCGGCATGGGCCGGCTCGTGGCCGGAGCCGCCGCCCGAGATGACCGTGTAGCCCTTCTCGGTGACTGTCAAAGTCACGATCCTGATCCGCGGGTCCAAAAGCGCCTCCAGCAGCTGAGCGGGGCCCGCCGGTGCGACAAGAATATGGCCGATAGAACCGACTATCCGAAGGCTCGTCTGTTCATCTTGACGACTGACAACTGTGTACAAACCATCTTGGGGAGCAAGCGCGTCCCGCGTGTCCGAACTCCGGAGCAGGCTGCAATCATGCCCCAATCGAGTTGTCCCGCGGCCAGGCAATCATCCGTATAGATTGCCTGATGGGCCCTGTGCCAGTTGCCGATACCGAGATGCACGATTCCGGGCGTCACACTCCGTCGATCGTACCGAGGAATTTGGACACCGGCTGATGCGAGCGCCAAATTGGCGTGAGAAAGACGATTTTCCATTGTATGCAGCTCAATCGAAATGGAGACCACCGTTCATATCGATAACCTCGCCCGTGATGAAACCGGCTAGAGGAGACGCGAGGAATGAAACGGTGTGGGCGACTTCTTGAGGTTCGCAAAATCTCCCGACCGGGATTTGAGCAAGCTGGGCCGCGCGCTGTTCGTCGTTGAGCTGTTCGGAAACCATCGGCGACATTACGTAGGCGGGCGCAATTGCATTCGAGGTCACGCCCTGGCCAGCGGTCTCGCGGGCAATTGAAAAGGTCAGCCCGATCATCGCGCTCTTCGAAACTGAATACGCCGTCCCTGCGGTCAAGCCTCCGCTTTTGGCGGCATAGGAGGAAATATTGATCACCCGACCCCACCGTTTCGAGCGCATCCCTGGAAGAAATATCTGGGCGAGAAGGAATGCGGCTTCTACGTTGACTATGTTGACCCTTCGCCATTCCTCGATCGAGGTATCTGCCATTTTGTGGTTCGACAGAATGCCAGCATTGCATTATCAATCAGTGCAAACAATATATAATCCTGGCATCACTTTTGTGAAATTATCAGCTTTATTACTTACCTCTACTTTCCAATATGCTTTCTGCGTGGGTGAGCGCTTCAAAGGCACCAGGCTTAGGCCAAAACTCCTGGTCCCCAAGAATCGGGACTTGCGGCTAAGTGGCGTGACGCCAATAGTAGAAGAAGGCATCCTCGATAGTGGGTGTCGCGATGTAGCGGTCTAGCGACTTGAACCCCCGACATCTGCACCGGAACATTCTGCCGCATCTTACCCTGTCCGATTTGCAGGTCGCTACTCGCCTTTCCCGAACGAGCCGGCGAGGCAGCTTCCGCACCACGCAACATCTCTTATCTAGGGCAACACGATCTCTTCATTACCGGATGGTGCGGGATGTGGATTTGTTGTGCCGACTGCAATATGGCCCCGTTTATCGGGACTGAGGCTTGTCGAAACAGTCAACCGTCTGGATTTGATATCGTTGTGCTGTTTCGATGCCGACGTTGTCGAGGCCGCGTCTATGAAGAGTGACACGCTTTCGTACCCACCCCGCGGCCTCTCTCGTGAGGAAGCAGCGCGCTATGTCGGTGTCGGATCGACACTATTCGACGACATGGTTGCTGACGGCCGCATGCCGAGGCCTAAGCACGTCAACAGTCGCGCGATCTGGGATCGTGTGGCGCTCGATATCGCTTTCTCCGCCCTGCCAGACAAAGAGAATGGTCTGCAACAACTATTGGAGCGGAGCAAACGAGAGCCGACAAGGAGATAAGCAACTACGCACATTGCGTATACGCTGCAGGCGTAGTACAGTCACCGCCTGAGCGGATGAGATGATGTGAACGACAATGAAAAGCTCGCGCGAGAAGTGAAAGCCTGGCGGGCGAAGGGAGGATTCACCGCCGAGAGTGCAGCCAACGTCTTGGGAATACCGAAACGCACTCTTGAAGGTATAGAGCAAGGTCGGGGCTTCCCTTACCCGGTACTTCTGCGCGTTGCTATAGAAAGCAAGACCCTTTCGCTTCAGGCAATGCTGGAAGAACGGAAAGCTCGTCTATCGCTATCGCGGCAAAGGAATGCCCGAAATTCGGCTTCCTGGCAGACCAGGCGATCCTGAGTTCGAAGCCGCCTATGAACAGGCAACGCAAGGCCAAGGTCAAAAGGCCGTCATCATTGACTTGCCCGGTCTGGCGTTGCCAAAGACATTTGGTCATGCTGCGCGCCGACTTGAAGCGACGATGGAATGGCTGGACTTCGACGAAGCGACGCAGCAGAAGAATGCCCGGCTTATTGAGCGCTTCCTTCAGATGCAGGTCGATCCTGCCTATCCGCTGACTTGGCGCAACACGCCGGTGGAACATCTCGATGCCGACCATTTGCGTGCGATTATCGAAAGTGTCTTTGCCACCAACCGGACGGTTGCCAAGCACCTGCTGGTGGCAATCAAGAAGCTCCTATGGGTGGCGATCGAAGTTGAGAAATGGATCAAGCCGCAGGACGATCCCTCGCTGTCGATCCGCGTCCGCATTCCAAAATCGACTGCCAATCCCGCCTGGCCGATCGCCATTCGTGAAAAGTTCGAGGCGCACCATCCAATCGGATCAGCGCCGCGCACCTGCTATGCGCTCGGTTTCTGGCTCGGGAACCGACGCGGCGATATCGCCTCACTGGAATGGGACGATTTGGTCCTCGAGGAGATCGAATTGTTCGATGGCTCCTTGGAAACAATCGAAGCCTTCGACTTCCGACAGCAGAAAAATCGCAACCGTCATGGCGGGCGCGAGATGTTCATCCCTGTTGTGGACAAGCTGGCGCAAGCTTTAGTGCCATTAGATCGCTCTAAGGGTGGGACGGTATTGAAGCACGCCTATGGGCGTCCGTTCTCCAAAAAGAGCCTCACTGGCATGATGGCACATTGGAACAAGCAGGCCGGCATCCCGGAGGGCTACACCCTGCACGGGCTGCGCCGTACCTTCGGCACGTATCTCGCCGAATGCAACATCCAAGCCCGCGCTATCATGGAGGCGATGGGGCATTCTTCAATGACGGTAACAGACCACTATGTGCGAGAGGCCAATAAGAAACGGATGGCTGTCGATATCGCCCGCGCCATCAACGAGCGGGAAGCCAAACGCGACGCCATGAAGCAACGGATACCTCTGCGCGTCATCAAATGAGTGAATCAACCCGACCAAGCGGAGGGTGGCACATCGGCCGCCCTTTTTTGGGCCCATAATAGGCCCAAAACGTTTTGGGCCGAGGCGTATTTTCCTCAATAAAATCAATGGTTATGGTGGGCCCGGAGGGTATTCAGAAAGCCATAAAAATCAATTGGTAAGAGATCAGTGGGACTTCAGAGCATTCAAATCTTTTCCAATGTTTTTCAATGTTGTTGTCCCACTCAGAAGTGCCTCAGTCCACCAAGCCGACGCACTGAACGCCTCACTCGGAAGGGAGGTTTGCGCAAGGCGAAAGGAAGATCGCGTCGGTGTGCAGCCTTCCTGAGAAGGGTCGCGGTAGCGCCGACTGCTGACGCTCAGCGCGAAGACATCAATGTCCTGTTATGGGGCCGTCAGAGGACCGGCCGCTTCTCGCGCCCAGAAAGCGATAGCAGACATGCAACTAGGTGGTACAAAATCTCTAGCGTGACCCTTTCGAGACATTTGCGTGCGGCATTTGCGTCTCGAAAGCGGTTCTTTAGTGCTACCAGCACCAACGACCGTCTGCGGTCGTTCATCGAATGGAGGTGATCGCCTGTCAGGAGGCGTTCAAAAACGACCTACGACCGCGATCTTCATCCGGCCGTTTTCATGGTGTCATTCCCGGCTATGCTGACAAGTTCTTTATGATCGGCAGCTTGCGGATCGTCTTGCCCGTCGCCGCCCGAAGCGCGTTGGCGACGGCCGGGCCGATCGGCGGCACACCCGGCTCGCCAACGCCCGTGGGCGGCTCGTCGGACGGCACAATGTGCACCTCGACGCGCGGCATCTGCTCGATCCTGAGCGGCATATAGGTGTCGTAGTTCTCTTGGTCTACGACACCGCCCGTCAGGGTCAGCTCCTCCTGGAGGATCGCGCCTAGCCCGAAGCCGATACCGCCCTCCATCTGAGCGCGGATCTGGTCAGGATTTATCGCGGTGCCGCAATCTACCGCGCAGACGACGCGGTCGACTTTGAAATCATTTCCATCGTTGAAGGTGATCTCCACCACCTCGGCGACATAGGTCGAGAGGCTTTCATGCAGTGCCACGCCGCGGAAACGGCCTTCCGGCAGAGGCTTGTCCCAGCCTGCCTTCTCAGCAGCCAATTTCAGCACGCCGGCATGCCGTGAATGGTGACCGAGCATCGACAAGCGGAAGTCGACCGGATCACGGTTCGCAGCGGCGGCGAGCTCATCAATCAGGGTTTCCATTGCGTAAGCGGTGTGGGTGGAGCCTACCGAACGCCACCACAGCACTGGGATGTTCACGTCCGTGGTGGTCAGCTCGACCTTCAGGTTCGGGATCGCATAGGGCAGGTTGGTGGCGCCCTCCACGGAGGTCGGATCGATGCCGTTCTCGATCATCGCCGCAAAGGGCGAACCGCCCGCGATCGATTGGCCCACGATGTGGTCATGGAGAGCGACGACATTGCCTTCCTTGTCGAGCCCCGCCTTGACTGCGTGCACATAGGCCGGCCGGTACCGCCCACCCCGCATGTCGTTCTCGCGGGTCCACTGCAACTTCACTGGCTTGCCGGGTCCCAGTGCACGCGCTGTGGAAACAGCTTCGATAATGAGATCTGCGTCCGAGACCGCTCGACGGCCGAAGCTGCCGCCGGTCTTCATCACGTGCAGCCTCACCTTGTCCGGCGTGGTGCCGCCTACTTGAGCGGCAGCCGCCTGATAAAGGTCGGGCATCTGGTGTCCGCCCCAGACGTCGATGGTGCCGTCTTCGTTGATTCGGGCGGCCGCGTTGAGTGGCTCGATCGAAGCATGGACAAGATAGGGGAATTCGTAGTGCCCTTGGACGACTTTCTCAGCACTGGCCAACGCTGCGGGAGTGTTACCGTCGTCGCGCGCGGTGGCCGCGCCCGGATCGTCTGCTGCCTTAGTGTATTCGGCCATGATCTCGGCCGTGCCGCGCCTTTCGGCCTTCTCTTCGTTCCAGGTCACCTCCACGAGATCGCGGCCCTTGAGCGCCGTCCACATGTCCCTGCCGACCACGGCAATGCCGCGCGGCGTCTGGACGATATCGACAATGCCGTCGAGTGCCTTGGCCTTGGAGGCGTCGAAGCTCTCGATCTCAGCGCCGAACTTCGGAGGATGGATCATAACGGCCGTATTGAGTCCATCCATCTTGAGGTCGATCGTGTAGGTCTGCGCGCCATTGGTCTTGCCGGCGGAATCGTAGCGCTTGAGGCTGTCCGATCCGATCTGGGCCCACTTGTCGCGCGGCTTTAGCGGCACGTCGTCGGGAACCGACATTTCCGCTGCGGCTTCAGCCAGGTCACCGAAGCGCGCCTGCATCCCTGAGGCGTGCGACACGACCCCGGAAGCGACTGTGATCTCGCCGGCTGGCACGTCCCACCGCTGCGCCGCGGCCGCCACCAGCATGGCCCGTGCGGCAGCACCCGCCTTGCGGTAGCGCTCCCACGACGAGCTCATCGACGTGGAGCCACCGGTTCCCTGCGCGGCCCCGCCCCAGGCGAGATTGCCGTAGAGCGCGGTATTGCCATATCCGCCGACCACGTGGACCTGCGCCCAGGCGCCGTCGAGCTCTTCCATAACCAGGGTGGCGATGCCGAAATAGGAGCCTTGTCCCATCTCGAACTGCGACGAGTGGATGACGATTCGGTTCTCCGGTGTGATCTCGACATAGGTCTGGAAGGGGTTCGCCTGGACCGCTGCAGGCGTCGTTTGTGCGTTGGCGGGCGCGGCCATCATTAGCCGGTAGCCCACGGCGAGGCCCGCGGTGGTGACGGCCGTGCCGAGGAGGAACTGGCGGCGCGTGGGCCCCACGGCATTATGCTTCGGGAGAAACTGCAACATGCCTCAAGTCTCCAGCCGGTTGGCGGTCTCGTGGGTGGCCGCGCGGATGCGATGATAGGTGGCGCAGCGGCAGAGATTGCCGCTCATCGTCGAATCAATATCATCGTCCGTCGGCTTCGGCGTCTCTGTCAGGAGGGCCACGGCCGACATGATCTGGCCAGACTGGCAATAGCCGCATTGAGGTACGTCGAACTCGGCCCACACGGCCTGGACCGTTTCGCCGATCTTGCCCGACACGCCCTCAATGGTGGTGATCGAGGCTCCTTCGATGTCGCCGACTGCGGTCTGGCACGAGCGCGTCGGCATGCCGTTAACGTGAACCGTGCAAGCGCCGCACTGGGCAAGGCCGCAACCGAATTTCGTTCCTGTGAGTCCGATGCCGTCACGGATCGCCCAGAGCAGCGGCATCTCTGGATCGACGTCGAGTGTTCGCGCCTCGCCATTGAGGGTAAAAGCGACCATGGCTTGCTCTCCTTGTCCTGAGCTGGCTATCTCGTTGCGCCTCCGCCCGGCTAGGAACCGGAATCTTCTTGCTGAGGCATAGCGACCACAGACTAGGATCGCGAAGCTCGAGCAACAAGCCGCTAGCTGGCAATCGCGAGATCGTGAAGTGGCTCGTGTCGAAAGGCTGGAGGCAACTGAATGTCATTTTTGGGCCCACCGGCCGGTCAGTTTCCGGCTCGATGACCTGGTTGGCAGTCATTCCGCTTCTAAGCCTAAACCCCAGACATGAACTGTAGCAGCATCATAAAAGACGACATCAAGCGGCGATTTTTCGTTGCGCTGCACCGCTAGCTCGTTCGCGTGGTTCATGATCCGCTGGTTATCCGCGGATGCTGGTTCACCATAGGTGCCAGAAACTTGCCACGCGCTATGCGGTTAAGGATGTGGTCGTCATTCGTAGCGAGCGAATGGCCGAAAATGAAGAAGCAATGGCTGGCGGTCTTCCCATTCGCGGTGAACTGCTTGAAGCCTTGGTACAGGTAGGCATTGTGACGGATCTTCGCCTTCTTCTGGGCGCTGGTGGGCTGATGAAGGGCGGCTTAGGGTCATGATTCCCGCTGCAATGACCGATGAGTCACAGACGCTGCATTTCGCGCTAGACCGCAACTGCGGTATTCTCGATCATACGCTCAGCCATCCTATTCGCACCTCGTTGCCGCCGTTCGCCGCACCTATCGATCGGAGGCCTTCCAGCCTCGCGATAGCCGCGCTATGTGGCTGCACACAACCTGACGACGAACAGGAGCAAGATTGGACATAGAAGCCAGCACAAGATCGCCCTCCCCCTGTCCTTGCTCGTTTTCATGCGAAAACAATCGAACTGAGTGCTGCGGGGATAGCGAGGTCGATTTGGCCCACTTCAGAGCGAAGTCGGCCATAAGCCATTGATATAATTTTGGTGGGCCCTGAGGGTGCTTGGAAAGTCAGAAATATCAAAGGCTATTCGACAGTGGGACTGTGTTGCGTTACTATGCTCTCCGGTCTTTTCCGGTTGATTTGTCCCACCCCTGATGCCGATTGCGGTCATTCGCCGCTGCCTTGGTCAATTCCCGATTCCACAAGCATCCGGTCCTGAGTGGGCAGACGGGCTTCCTAGTGGTAATTAGTCAGCGACACGTTGACCGTTCTCGTCACGCGGGTGAAATCTACGTTCGACCATATACGTCGTCGAAGCGAACGATATCATCCTCGCCGAGATAATCGCCGCTCTGCACTTCAATGATCACCAGGTCAATTCTGCCTGGGTTCTCCAGCCGATGCTTATGGCCGCAGGGGATGTAGGCTGATTCGTTTGTCGCCAGGAACAACTCCTGCTCGCCATTGACGATTTTCGCGGAGCCGCTGACCACGACCCAGTGCTCCGAACGATGATAGTGCATCTGCAGGCTCAGCCGCCGACCGGGCTTCACCTCGATGCGTTTGATCTTGAAGCGCTCGCCTTCCTCAAGAACCGTGTAGGTACCCCACGGCCGATGTACCGTGCTGTGGACCAGGTGAGCTTCATGTCCTGAAGCCTTGAGGCCCTCGAACAGCTTCTTGACGTCCTGAACGCGGTCGCGGGATGCGACGAGCAAAGCGTCCGGGGAATCGACGATCACCAGATCGCTGACACCGACCGTGCCGATGACGCGCTTGTCGGAGCTCACATAGCTGCCGGTCGTGTCGACCATATGCACATCGCCGCGGATCCTGTTCCCGCTTTCGTCGGGGGCGATCAAATCGGCCATTGCGTTCCAGGATCCGATGTCGTTCCAATCCATGTCGCAGGCAACCACGGCAAGTTTGTTCGTCTTCTCCATGACAGCGTGGTCGAGCGAGATTCGCGGGGCGGAGCCGAAATGCTCAGGCGCGAGTTCGATTTTGGCAAAGCCTTCGCCTTGACTGAAGCGGCCGTTCTCGTAGCTGTCGGAGACGGCCTGGATCACCGCGGGGCAATGCGATGCCATCTCGTCGAGCATGGTTTGTGCGCTAAAGCAGAAAATGCCGGCGTTCCAGAAGAAGCGCTTGGACGCGACATAGGCTTTGGCTGTGTCCAGATCCGGTTTTTCAACGAAACGGACGACTTTCTCACCATCCGCTTCGATATAGCCGAATGCCGTGTCCGGTCTGGTTGGGGTGATGCCCAATGTGGCGATCCGCCCGAGCTTCGCATGTTCGATGGCCCGGCACATGACGTCTAAAAATGCAGGCAGGTTGCCAACCATGTGATCGGCTGGGAAGACGCATAGAATCGCGTCAGGGCCTTGCGTTGCCTTGGCATGGATGGCGGCCGCCGCAACGGCTGCGGCCGTATCCCGGCCTTCAGGCTCGAGCAGAAAGGTGCGTGGCAGGACCACGGAATCTAGTTCGTCGAACTCGTCCTTGGTAAGGAAGAGGTGTTCCCCAGATGTCACGGCGACGAGTTCCACTACGCCCTTTATCGAACCGACGCGCAACACAGTGTGCTGCATCAGTGAATGCCCGTCTGCCACTTTGAGGAAAGGTTTAGGGTGCGATTGCCTTGAGGCGGGCCATAGCCGCGATCCGGCTCCGCCGCTGATGATGACGGGAACCACTTTCATATAACAACCTCGATTTCGTCTCTGGAGTGATTGCCCGCGCCCTTTCGAGCGTTAGCGTCACGATCGCCGTCGCTCTGGCTTGGTCTGCGGCCTCCGAGTAACAGCGAAGTTCTGGCGCGTTGCCGAACGGCCTCAGATGACGACGCTATCGGTATCGTACGACGCTTCCATGGCCTCGATGAGAAATGGACATTCAACTATGTCTGTTGGTTGCATCCGCCGAATTGTGCAGGTGACGGGTCTTAACTGAGACCAGAGATTCTCTGGCTGTCTTCTATCAAAATCAAACGACTTGGCTCCTTCAGATCGAACTCAATTACGCGTGGTACGAAAAGGCGTGCATATCGTGTAAAGGCGCTCGTCGGAGGAAACCGAATTACAGTATCGCAGCGCCCGAGAAGATACATCTCAACGAGGGCGGAAATTGCGCCGTCCATCCCAAGTGCTGCAGTGTGTAAGGGGCCGTCTTGATCGGATCGGAAATGCTTGGGGACGGTGAGAAGATCGGGAAACCTGGCCGACAGGTGATCCAGGATTTGCGCGCTGTCCGTGCACAAGAACAGCCGCACAGGCTTGGGGTGCGGTAACGCTTTAGCCTTATCAACCGCAGTGCACACTTGTCGAACGGCGAACTCCGGATCGGCCCAGTAGGGCGCATGGTCCATGATGTCTTCACCGTTACCATGTCGAACATGAACCCCGATGATGCTGTGCCCCTCAAAACACTCTTGGTAAATGGCATTTATGCGTGTTTGAATTTCAGACCGAGGCTTGACACTCTGGAAGACCTGCCGCTCGGCATCCTCATCGCAGCGCCACATCAAGCAAGCGTCACACACTACTGTGTTCGCTTCGACATCGTGTTCGGCCTGAAAGAGCTCGCCCAACTCGTCGCGCTCTTGGAAAATCTGCTCATCTGGGCGGTAAAGGCAGTCGATCGCTGGCCTATTCCACCACTCCGGGAAGAATGGACCCGGGAAGGAAAAGTCGTTGATCCGGTCGTCGCAAATAGCCGGTACGCCAGCGATGTCATTGATCGGTTCGAAGAACACCGGAAAGGCATTTGTGAAGGGTTGGTCGAGATAGCAGGACCCGCGCCAGTCGACGGCTAGCGTTCGTCCCGACCGCTGAGCGTAGCGCCAAGCGGCCGCCAGCGACCATAGACAATCACCGAACCCCGTACGCCTCTGAGAGACGACGAACCTGCGCTTTACCAATCCACTGACCTGCATTTTCGGAAATTTCGTTTCAGAGACGAGGTTGCATCTGGCTTGGGATCTCTTAATCGATACTAGTCGACCGTTACGCCGGGCGATTTGGTAGAGGCTGCGCGTGGGGCAGAAGAGCTCCCTCTGCACTGCCTATCCTTATCTCTGTGACGCTCGCAAATCTTGACGCCGGGTACTCCCGCTTCCGGTTAAATTCAGCGTTCTCTAATGCGCCGGGCGACATCTGTAAAATTGATTGCGTGGATGTGGCCCATCCATGTGTTGGATACTAAGGCATTCCTTGACGATGGGCCTCTGCTTACGCGAGGCCGCGCTTTGCTAAGCGAAACAGCCGTTCGAGGCAGTCCACAAAGTCCCTTTTTCAAGTCCAATTCTTAACTGCCTCAACGTAACATGTCATTTGCGGGCGTTTCCTGAAGGACGGATGTGCAGGACCCGCCAGCCGTCGAATGTCAGGCGCAGGCCATCCACGTCATTTATGGCCATCATGGCGTCCGGTCCCATCGAAAGATGCGACACGGCGCCCTCTGACGCTTTCAAGTGCGCCAACATGGCGCAACTCGTGTCGACCGGATAGCTTTCGATCCGGCCGGACTGAGCGACTGGCACGCGATGCTGTGCGACGACGGCCGAGAGAGGAATTTTGGCGTCTGCAGCCATGTGGAGGATCGTTCGACGGTTCTGCGGGTTCTCGGTGTCGGAGCCGACACCTGTGCGAACCCGCTCTCGTCCGTTTTCGACAGGCCCTTGAGGTTCATGACCCTGTTGTTCGCCGAGATCACCCGCCAGTTCAGCGATCCAGGTGAAGATCGGCACGCCTGTCGATGCGGCGATCATCGCCTCGGCCAGCGAAGATGATGAAGAGGGCCATTGGGTCAAGTACAAGCGCCGACCAGCGTTTCATTGCTTCAAAGCCCATTTCGGTGCCTACGCCGATACGGCCCTTGTCGAGGAGATCGCCGTCACGGCGCCCACACCGAGGACGGCAACGCCGTTCCTGATGCTCTGCCCGACAATCCCGGCGAAGTGTTTGCCGACAGCGCCTACCGAGGCAATCATCTCGGCGACGCGGTGCGCGCCAAGGGTGGAAGGCCGCGCATCGTCGCAACCGCTGTGGGGGCGCGACGAGGCCGAAAGCTCGACGCCTGGAACCAACCGATCCACAGAATTTGTACTCGGATCGAGAAGATCTTCGGCACCTGTAGCCGGATGCGATGGCGAGGGCTGGCAAAGGCGGCCGTTCAAATTCGCCGCACTGCGATCGCCTACAGTATGAAACACAGTTTGATGGTCGCCTCGTCCCCCCATCGTTGAAGCCCAGCTACCGTTTTCGGGCTAGCGCGCCCGAAATTCCTTGGAGGTCAATACGGAATGCCCTACCCGGCTTTTCGCCGCCGTCTCAAATGTGCGGTTCGCCCAAAGCCCCCGACTGCCACGAACTTTGTCTTCGCGCGGAGCGAAACCTCGCGCCCACGACTTTGTGCCGCCGATGTGCCGCGCTGCCCTGTCAAACAATCCATTTTATGGATGCACCTCATCCAAACAATCGATTTCACTGATCAAAACAATTTCCATTAGAAGACGCTGAAGCAGGCAATGATTAAGATTACTTGGTTAGCGCAAGAGAGCGGTAAGGTGGAGTTGTCGGCTTGGACCCACATGCCCGCCATTTTATCTGGGAATGGCTACGTGCCCTGTTGGCGCAGGGCAAGACGATTCTACTGGCCACCCACTTCGTGGAAGAAGCGGAGCGGCTATGCAACCGACCTGCGTGCTTGAGAACGGACGTGCGTCCTCACTCGCTGATTGATGAGCAAATCGGGTGCGACGTGATTGAAATCTATGTCGCTCACCCCGTGAGCTGAGTTCGGCACTCAGGCCGCATGTGCGACTTAGGCAGGTTAGCGGCGAGACTCTGTTTTGCTATGCCTCCAAGCAGGAGCAGGTGTGCTCGCTGGCTGACACTGTCAATGACGAGCTCCGCGCCGCATCTGTCGAAATCCTACCATAGGGTATGGGGCGGGCCGCAGTTTGCTGGCGGTGTGGCGAGCCGGAGTCGAGACTTCAACTATAATAGAGCAGGAAGAAAATGGGCGAGAACAGGAAAGTTGCTCTGGTTACGGGCATAACGGGACAGGATGGTGCCTATCTTACCCGTCTTCTGCTGGAAAAAGGCTACGTCGTTCATGGGATTAAGCGACGTTCCTCTTCCTTCAACACGGGTCGCATCGAAGACATCTACCAAGACCCGCACGATCCCGATCCGCGCCTAATTTTGCATTACGGTGACCTCACTGATGCGACTAATCTCATCCGAGTAGTTCAGGAATCCCAGCCAGACGAGATTTACAACTTGGCCGCTCAGAGCCATGTCCAGGTGTCGTTCGAAACGCCGGAATACACAGCAAACGCCGACGGTATCGGAACATTGCGACTTCTTGAGGCGATCCGCCTCCTCGGTCTGAAGGACAAGACCCGCTTCTATCAGGCCTCGACTTCAGAGCTCTACGGCCTCGTGCAATCCGTACCGCAGAACGAAACAACGCCCTTTTATCCGCGCAGCCCTTACGCCGCCGCCAAGCTCTACGCCTACTGGATCGTGGTCAACTATCGCGAGGCCTATGGTATCCATGCTTCCAACGGCATTCTCTTCAATCATGAAAGCCCACTGCGCGGCGAAACTTTTGTGACGCGCAAGATCACCCGCGCCGCCGCTGCTATCTACCTCGGCAAGCAGGACAAGCTTTATCTCGGCAATCTGGATGCTCAACGCGATTGGGGCCATGCGCGTGAGTACGTGCGTGGTATGTGGATGATGATGCAGCAGGATCAACCGGATGATTACGTGCTGGCGACGGGCAAGACGACCCCTGTCCGCCAATTCGTCGAATGGGTTTTCGAAGATGTCGGCGTCGCGCTCGAATGGCGTGGTGAGGGAGTCGACGAAAAGGGCTATGATGTCGAGACCGGCAGATGCCTAGTCCAGGTAGACCCACGCTACTTCCGCCCCACGGAAGTCGATCTTCTCCTGGGCGATGCCACCAAGGCGAAGGAGAAGCTCGGCTGGGTGCATGAGACATCCGTGCGCGAGCTCGCCGCGGAAATGGTGCGGGAAGACCTCAAGGTCATGCAGACATCGGTAATCATGAAGGAAGCATAATGTACGATATGAAGGGCAAAGCCGTGTGGGTCGCGGGCCACAAGCGTATGGTGGGCAGCGCTGTTGTACGCCGGCTCGCGTCTGATGACTGCAAAGTTATGGCCGCCCTGACGTTTCCCCCAAATTTTATCCAGTCGTGAGTTCGTTTCCGGGAGTGGATTTGCCCTGATGGGCGGTGGACGCGACGGGTGCTGGCGCGGAGCGTTTCACGTTGCGCAGCGCGAGCGACCGTCGCGGGTTGAAGGTCGATGCAAATTCGTTGGGTGTCTGCCATCCGATCTGCGAGTGTGGACGCGCGCCGTTGTAATCGGCGCGCCATTGAGTCTCGCGCGGGGCTGGGCCAGGGACGTGAACCGCGTCTCGTTGAGGAGTTCATCGCGAAGGGGCCGTTGAAGCTCTCGCGTTAGGGTCATAGCCAACCTGTGACTGTGAACTCGCGGAAGCGATTTACGGCAAGCGCACACAGCAGCTCGTCCACGGCGTTCGTACATGAAGTTTGGAAAGTTATAATACGGGTACACACCTCCATGGCGGAACATTATCCCAATATCTCAGCGATTACCGGAAGCTATCTGCCTTCACCTACCTCGGCCTAGTGCAGAATCTTGGCCGGATGAACTCGGCACTCTTGCTGCACACCAACGGTCCGTCCCGCGCGAAGTGCGATCATACCGCCGCAGCTTACCTTCAAATCCGGCACTGGCGAGGATCTAGATCCAAGCCGACGGCGCGGGGGATCAAATAAAAAGCCGCCGACCGAAGCCAGCGGGCTTGATTGGGATGGCCAGCGCGGACGGTCAAGGCTGCGCCGGCCGACCATGGCGGAGGGACCACCTTGGTCAACGGCACGGCCCGATGACGGCGTGCCGATGTACCACAACATGCGGCGAGATAGAGCCTTCCGGCGTCGCGGAAAAAAGCCCGCCGGTTTTGAGCCAGCGGGCAAGTTCTGGAGTGGCTGAGATCAACCCAGCATCAGTCAACGACCGGCGGAAGGGTTGGTTGCAGTGGATGCCAGCTAGCCGCAGCATGCTGTGAATCGTAACAATGTGAAAAACAAAACTCTGGACTTCTAGGTCGGACTCGCCCCAATATTTGTTCGGGGGAATTCACATGAAAATTGGAGCACTCATCGCAAGTGCAGCCCTGTGCGTCAGCGGCTGCTCTACGAGCACTGTCGTGTCGGACAGCGATCTCACGGCAATGAATACCGTTGCGCTATGTCACGTTCTCGCCAGCAGCACGGACGAACAGTATCGTAGTCGGGTAGCGGCCCTTCTAGTGCGCAGGGGCGCAACAGCAGAGAAGTGCACCAGGCTTGTGCAAACCGACAATGCTGTCGCGACAGGCATAGCGATCGCGGCTGTCGGCGGCGCAGCTGTGGGTGTCGCTGCCAACAACGGCTATGGAGGCGGAACATATTACCGGCCACCGCCACCACAAACCTATGGCGTCGCGTGGGACCAATTCTATGGCCAGAATTACAGCATTATCTGGCGCTGCCGCGACCGGTCCACCGGGCGGTTTCGTGACGATTACTATTGCGCCGGCCTGCCCATGGTCGACAGCGCATGGCCGGGCTGGTCGGCGTAGCGGATGAGCAGGCCATACCGCAAATATCGATCCAATCGGTGGCAGAGACCCACCGGTGCCAAGCTGTGGCGGCGCCAACTTGCGAGCGTGCCGGCAATGCTCAGTCTTACGGCAGCGGCGGCAGTGGCCGCCTTCCTGGCGCCGTCGGGCGCGCAACGTAGCGACGATGCATCAAAGGCCAGCCCACGAAGGGCGGCGCCCGCCTCGCTTACCGGTGTCGCTTCCGTGATTGACGGCGATACGATCGAAATCCACGGCCAGCGCGTCCGCTTCAACGGCATCGACGCGCCAGAGAGCCGGCAGCCGTGCCGCGATGCGAATGGCGCCGAGTATCCTTGCGGCCGGCGATCGGCCGAAGCGCTGGACACTTTCCTGGCCGCGTCGAGGCCGCTCGAATGCACATTCGTGACATGGGACCGCTACCACCGCTTTGTCGGCGATTGTCGGCGCGCTGACGGCGCGGGCGTAGCCGCCTGGATGGTCGAGCACGGCCAGGCGCTGGATTGGCCTCGCTACAGCCAGGGCGCCTATGCGGGGCTGCAGGCGCAAGCCCAAGCCTCAAAGATCGGCCTGTGGGCCGGGACGTTTCAGGCACCCTGGGAATGGCGCGCTGCGCACGCCGACGGCGCGGCGCCGTCGAGCCGCCCACTGGGCATCATCAGCCGTAAGCTGGTCGCGCAGAGCGGCTATTCTTGCGAGCCGCGGAGAACGTGCAAGCAGATCGGTTCCTGCGACGAAGCCAACTGGTACCTGCAAAACTGCTCATGGGGCGGAAAACTCGATCGCGACAAGGATGGGATCCCATGCGAAACACTCTGCTAGCTGAAATGCGCGCTACGGCCTGTTCGGCTTTCCGCTTACACCGATCTAACGAAGACCATGCATCGGCGGCGCGGTCTGCTAACCCCATGTTTTGACGAGGTATTCTATATCTGAAGGGCAGAAAAAATTATTGCGACAATAGAGACAAGACGCCTTAACCAAGACTTTCAAAATCGTTAACATAGTTATTTTTCAGTGTATGCTGACAGGCGATCAAGGCGTGATGTTGCCCTGTCGGGGGGGAGTAAAATGCAGACTGTGATGAGTCAAAAGCTGGCAAGCTATGGCCAGTGGACCTACCGTGGTGCCTGGGCCCTAGAGATTGCGGCCGCAGCGATTGGTCTTACGACAGGTGTAGCATTAGGCGTACAAGCGTTTTCTGCAAGCGAGTCTGTCACTGCAATGGATTTGACGCTCGCCAGTGCACCCTTTCTCATGGTGGCAATCGCAGAGCTCACCAAGATACCGATAGCTACACTGCTTTTCAGCGCGTCTTGGCTCTGGAAGCCCATAATCTTGGTCTTCCTCCTGGTTCTTGCAGGCATCACTTTCGAAACTGTCTTTATGGGGATGGAGAGGGCAGGCGCATTGCGTCAGCTGCGTTATGAGGAGCTCGTAAACAAGATTGATGCCCTTGAGCAGGAAGCGACAAAGCTCGCCTCTGCTGACGAACTTGGTCGAAGAGCCGATCAGGTCGATCAAGCCCGTTCCGAAATTGAGCAGCTGACCCCTCTTGCGGAAAAATCGCGTGGGACCTTTCAGTCGCAAATTGCCGAGGCTAATGCGGAATTGGAGGGAACGACAGCCCTTACTCCAGAGGCCTTGACGTTGCCCCCAGTTTCTATCCAGTTTTGAGATCGTTTCCGGCGTGGGTTGTGCCCTGCTGGGCGGGTGAAGCGACGGGCGCTGGCGCGGAGCCTTTGGCATAGCGCAGCGCGAGCGACCGTCGCAGATTGAAGATTGAAGGTGGTGACGAACTGCGTGGCACAAGGATTCGCGGACCGCGCCTAACGCGGCGACTTCAACACACCAGACGAGAGGCAAGGTACGCCAAAAGGCTTCATCTCCCGTTTGATGTTCGCCGTTTCAGCGGGGCTTGCGTGAGGTGTAATCATCACTTGGTCGATGAACGTCTTCGCCTCGATGTCGATATAGACACCCTCTCTCAATGCCTGCTTGTCCAGCCAAAGGAGTCTCACCTCGTCTTCGAACTTGAAGGCACGCCGCTTGTGCAACAGCATGGTCGCGGCCATCCGGGTAACTTCTTTCTTCGATCCTTCTGCGACCGACTGCGCCAGACGAACAAGAGTTCTCTCGCCACGATATTGGACGCGGCCTAGAAAAGCGGAGCCGGCGCTGTTCTTGAGGAGGCCTTTTGCCGCGTTCACCATAGCGTCCACCCGACAGCGGATTCGAACAATAGGAGTTTCCTTGTCGGGACCAAAGCCTGCCATTCGCCAACGCGGTTCGTCATGTGCACCTGTGGTCCAACACGAGCCGTACGGTTGAAACCCCGACAAGGGACCGGGGCGATTGAACAGACCATCGCACCACCACCGCTCATAGGGGTCCTGCCAACATCGGACGGGCGAGAGCCGCAGTTTGTTAGTTTCGAAAATCAGCTTGGCGTAACGCCATTCGAGCATATGGTAGAGGAATGGTTTTGTGAGTGCGGGGTCCTTCATCACTTTCCGGCCGTCTGCGCCGCGCTCGACGAGTGACCAAGAGATGGGATGCTTCTGGTCGATGATCATAACAGTTTCCCAAGAGCCAGCTCGGCACTGTAGTCAGCTGTGAACTCTCTGTCATTTGGGCATCACGCGTCTAAACTCAGGCCATTCAGACCTAGCGGGCGCGCGGCAGGCGGTATGGTCTGGCGGTATGGTCTTGCGTTATTCCGGCCAGCCGCCTAGAATATCCCTATGATTGATCTAGCAACCCATGCGTTTGAGCTGCTAACGGCGCTACTTGGATTGGCAACAGCAAGCCTTATAAATACCTAAAAAATCGATATCTGTTTGTTTAATACAAACGAAAACGCCCTCGCCAGATCATAGATCGTGAAGGACATTGGCACAAAGGACTGGAAAGACCTTTGCGAGACTTCTGGCACAAGCCAAGATGAATGGCCGACAGTCAAATCTCAGACCCAGAGTTTACCCGGACGGTAGCGGCGGGGCAACCGGTGCCTCAGCCACCTCAACTGACCGCTCAATGACCGCCTTTGAGTAAGCGCGATTTTCCCTGCACGTTGACGCCGGCGCTTTCGACGGATGGCCTTCGAATTGGGAACGGTATCTGGTCTGATCAGACTGCTGTTGCTTTGGCGAAGTTGAAGGGCAGCAGATCGTAGATATCAGCGTCCTCGTTGCGTTGAGGCAATTCGGTGAGGACGTGGCGCAGCCACGCTAACGGCTCGACGCCACAGGCGCGGCAGGTCAACATCAGGCTGTAGATGACGGCGCTGGCCCTGGCTCCGTCGACGGTATCGCTGAACAGCCAACTTTTCCGGCCAGTGGCAAAGATTCTGATGTCACGCTCGAGAAGATTGTTGTCGATCGGCATGCTGCCGTCCTCGGTGTAACGAGTCAGATATCCCCATTGGTTCAGGGTGTAGGAGACGGCGTCGCCGAGCTTGCTGTCCGGCAAGACTTTTGGGGCGATGTCGTCGAGCCATGCCTTGAGAGCATGGAGGATCGGGACACTATGTTGCTGGCGGAAGCGGCGAATGCAGTCATCTCGCGTTTCGCCGTCATCGGGGATTTCGTTCCGCGCCTGCCTTTCAACCCGATAGAGCTGTTCGAAGAACCGGAGCGCCTGTTCCGGCGGGCCGCCGCCTTTCTTCCTCGCCTTTAGGGCATCGACGAAGCGCCGCCTGGAATGGGCCATGCAGCCAAGATGCGTTGCCCCTTCCAGCGTGCGCCAGGCGGAATAACCGTCACTCATCACGATGCCGCGGTAATCGCCCAAGAAGGTCTGCGGGTGTATCTGGCCGCGACCCGGCTGATAATCGAGCAGCACGATCGGCTCGTCACTGTCGTGGCCGCTCCGGTATGCCCACATGTACGAGGTGCTGGTGGCCTCTCTGTCCATTTCCTTCAGCACCTGGACCGTGGTCTCGTCGCCATGGATGAGGGGCTGCGATCTGAGCCGCAGCTTCAGCACGTCATAGATGCGGGCGAGATGCTTTTCGCTCGAGCCGATCACCCAGTGACCCAGAGCGCCACGGCTGACAGGAACGCCCGCGCGCTCGAAGGCCTGCGCCAGGCGGTAGAGCGGTGTGCCGTCGACGTATTTGTGAACGAGCGCGAAGGCCAGCGTCGAAGCCGTGGCGATGCTGCCCGGCAAGGGTTGCGCGGGCATCGGCGCGGTCACGACCGGCGTGTTGATGCCGGTACGCTCACAATGACGGCAAGCATACTTGAACCGCACATTCTGCAGGACCTTCGCCTTCACCTCGATATGAAGTTGCTCGGTAACGGCCTCGCCCATGCGATGCATCTGATGACGGCAGCAAGGACAAGCCTTCTGATCGTCGGGAAGGTCATACTCGACGCGCTCGCGCGGCAGGTTTTCCGGCAAGGCCTTGCGGCCGCGCTTCTTTCCCGTCGCCCCTTCGCTCGCCGGCAAGCCCGTGTCCGGCAGGACAACGACGCCGCTATCTTCGTTGTCGGCGGCGTCCTCATCCGCGGCCTGTTCGGCTTCATTGAAGAGGCGGTCAATGTGCTTTTCACTGCGCGGCGCAAAACGATGCAGTCGTGCAAGCGCCAGCTCTTCCTCGAGTTTGACGACGCGTTCGGTGAGTTGACGGTTCTGCGCCTGCAGCGCAGCAATACGCGCCATCAACGCTTCAACAGTCGGTTCGCCGGGTCGATTCATCAGATTCTTGAATCGAAAGCATGCCGCCGCGTCAACCGCTCAATTCGAGAGCCCTCAACCCGCAACCTGATATTGCCGCACCGGATGGCGGACCATCGCATCGATGTCGATGCCGTCGAGGATCCAGTGCAATTGCTCGGTCGTAAGCGTGACCACCGCTGCCTCCCGGCGCGGCCACCGGAACTTGTCCTCGGTCAGCCGCTTCATTACCAGCACAAAGCCCGACCGATCGAAGAACAGGAGCTTCATCCGGTCGCGACGGCGATTGCAGAACGCAAAAACCGCCGGAGCAAACGGATGGAGCGCCATCGTCTCTTGGACCAGAACCGCAAGGCTGTTGATGCCGGCCCGGAAGTCGATTGGCTCGCGGTGCAGGTAGACTTTCAGGTCAGCGCCCAGTCTGAACATGACCCAGTGCTCCGATGGTCGCAGTCAATGCATCCACATCACCGCATTCCAGCGTCAACTTCACGCCGTTCGGCAGCGACGCGCTCACCTTGGCTGGAGAGGAAAAAGGCGCTGTCCTTTTCAATGCCGACCTACGTGCCCCATCGCAAGTCCCCGGCAAATCCACCGCAGCCATGCTGCTCTGTCGCAGCAAGGCCCGATCGGAAGTGCTTTCAATCTGAACCGGGATGAACGCCGATGGTGGGGGCTGTGGGAGGGACTGGGTCTCCGCCCGCTTCTTTATCCACTTCCGAAGAAGGTTCGCATTGACCCCATGTTCGAGCGCAAGCCTCGATACCGACACGCCAGGCTCAAGACAGGCCGAGACAAGACGGTCCTTCGATGCCGGGTCGTATCGGCGTCGCCCGTCCCGACCGACAAGCCTCACCCGCAGTTTCTGCTCATCTTCTTCCATCACAAGGTGTCCACCTATTTTGGTGGACACCTCATGCATCAGAGCACTCAACAGCAAAAGGTGCGGGGAAATTCGCGCTTACGCCTTTGAGATCACGAGGCGGTTGGCTCTACGTCTGATATGAGGCGCATTGCCGCCCGGCAGCCTATGGGCCGAAAGCTGTCAGTCCGCTATAACAACGGAAGTTGGACGCGTGCTTGGGACCTACCCAGGTCAGAGAAGAAATTGCCCGCAACCTATACCCAGGCATATCTCAGGTCGTGTCTCCAGAGAATGTTGGTCAGGCCAAGACGTAGTGCATGAGCGGCAGCCAAAGCCAAAGCTCCAAAATGTGGAACTCTGGCATTCAAAACGATCCACTCGACATCTCCGCCGGTACAAACGCCGATGCGTGAGACGTCATTGTTTTCGTCCTGTCCGATCAGTTCAGTGACCACAGCGATGTACCTTTGAGGAACGACGGTGCCCGAATGGAGCTCCTTTGCTGCATGTACCAACCTGCTGGCTTCAACACCGTAGCGGACATTCGCGGCGGCTCGCAGAGAGTCCAATCCCGAGGAGCCTGGATTGCGACGCTTCCATGCCTCCCAGCCGCCCCGTGAAACCGCGACCGGGACCACCGGTTTGACAGGCGTACCGTATGAGAGCGCCTCGCCGACATGATCGTTCCAGGTGTCCAAACTTTCCAACAGCGGTTCGTCCTTCAGCGCGGCTCTGACTCGGCGGTATTCTGCTGGCGAAAGCCGCGGAACGGTCAAAGCCACGTGCTTCACACGTTCGAAGCGAAGATGGTGGAGCCTCGGCCGCCGAGCTCCGAAGAACGCGCTCTTGGCACCGATAGGTGTTGCAGGCTTTACGAAGGTACGCCCTTCCCACTCGAACACGATGTCGGTCTGAGCTTCCTTCGCCGCCGCCGGACCATGCTCGCCTCTTACGAACTCGGTCATATGTCGATCGGCAAGCTTGTTCCAAGCCGACCTCAGGGCTTCGAATTCCGAAAATGGGCGTTCCTCGCGGATCAGCACGTAGTCTATCGGCCACAGAGCGAAGGTGTCGAACCCGTCTCCATGAAGATAGCACCCCGCGACCACAACCCCGTCGATTTCATCGGTGTCGTTCCGCGCCCGCCTCACGACGTGATCCAAAAGCTCCTCGTGAGTGAGCGCGTTGAAGCCGTTGTTGATGACGAAAAGGACCGTAGTGGCGCCTCCGCCGATTTCTCTGCGACTCTGCTTCAGTTGTCCTCTTGCCGACCTCACGACACCCTTGATCGGCCCTTGCATGATTGACGCGTACGCGTGCCGATCGTTGAACTCGATTATTGTCGGATCGATCACCACCACCGGGCGATCCGGTTGGAGCGCTCCGAACAGGGAACCGATCTTCGCCTGGGTTTCGGGCTTTTCGAGCCGTTCGTCCTCGAGCAGCTTGAGTTCGATTATTGATTGCCCAAGGAGGTAATCCGAGTTTCTGGTATCTTTCCGATCCGAATCTTCGTGTGCTCGTCCACCGCCGGCCTGAGTGATAACGAAATCGATATCCCGATCCTCGGACAATGGCCGAATTCTTGAACGTTCCAGCATTTGTCCGTCCTAGACGTATGGCATCTAACTTTCGTCGAATTTGCTTGGCGCTAAGTTCCCACGGCTGCTGAAAAGGTTTCTAATCTTTTGGCTTGCGAGGCGGTGCAAGGTGGCTACGCAGGGCCATATGGTCCACATCATGTTTCCCGACATCGTCGGCATTTCGTACTATGATCTCCCGCTTGAGAATGGTCAGCTCGGAAAGAGGGTCCGGTGCCCCCGCTCCATCGAAAATCGCGGGCATTAGCAGGTAAGCTTTGAAATGCTCATATGATCTCAGGAACCTTTGTAGGTTCACATCATCATCGGGTTGCATCGTCCTCATGCGTGACGCGATAATAACCGTGTCCTGCTTCTTGAAATCTTCCTTATCGGGGTTGGCAGTTATCATCACTGTATAGTGGCACGGAGGCTGCGCTGGTAGATTTCTGATGATGGAAATTCTGATCGCTTCGTCTTTGTCTTCTTCGCCCACACGTTCCCGCCAACGTTCGAATATGCTTATGGCAGCGGCTCTGTTCTCGAACAGCAAAGCCATGGCGGGCGGAACCCGCGGGTCAAACTGTATATAGGCAGTGCCTCTCCACGTTGCCTCATCCCAGGAATGGATGTCGATCACGGATTTGATCCCCATCTTACGATGATCGGTGATCTTGGGTGGCCCCTCTCGGACGGGCCTCTCATGGGAGGATTCTGTTTCTTCCTCTTGGTGAAAATCTATGCGTGGGAGCGACGGTCTTTCACCTGCGGAATAAGAGCGATGCCCGTCTCGCTTCCAGTTTTTAAGCGATCCTATGTGCTCGTTCAGCACGCGGTGATAACTGTTCGGGCTTACAGCGACCATTGTGGCGCGGTTCATGATCGCCTCACCCACGAACAATTGCTCGATGAAGTCTTTTGGCCGCTGGATCAAGAAAGCGGTGGCAAGAATTCTGGAAGCTACCACGGCAAGCAAATCCTGAACGACGCGCTGATTGTCGAAGCTGGTCAGCGACAAACCCAATGGCCAATGCAACTTGCTCTTCATCGTCATCGGGTCAAAGATGAAAACAGGCGCGGCGCCATCTTCAGTGAATTGTAGAGTGATTTCCACTATCTCGGTGTGTGGAACTAGATCCGCATCGAGTGCGGTCGCGAAAAACGCCTCCAACGCTCCAACCAATGTCTGTGCAAGAAGCGAACTCGCTTCATTCCCCAATGTAGCAACGTCGATCCGCATTCCCATGATTGACGTGGATATTGTTTCCGGCTTGTCCCCATTCAGGACAAGGACGCCAGCGATAGAATCTGCCACTGGCTGACTCATGAGGATCGAAAACATCCGATCAATATCCTCATCACTTTCCTCGGGAGGAAGGCTGCCATCTAATCGCAACAGTTCACGGTGACCCAATGCGAAAAGCAAAGCCGACCTAGCCAACATGAGCCCTAGGGCTTCAAGTACATCAGGAAGAGCTTCCAGCTTTTCCAACTGTTCGTCGTCGAGGTTCAAAAGCTGGCAAGCGAACGCGTACTCTAACTCGCGAATTTCGTTGTAGAGCGCTTTTTTGGATTCATCGGTTAGCGGAATAGAACGGAGAGACCCGTTCAATAATCTGATGGCGTTCAAGAAATCAGGAACGCACCGAAGTTCGAGCGCAATCCACGCGAACATCTTCATCGTTGGGATAAAGGCAACCGGAATCTCACTCTCTTCCTCGCCCTCTATCACAAGGGAAGCAGCGAGGAAAATACAGCTGGCCCGTGCAGCCCACAGCATGCCCGCACTACGGTAGGCAAGTGTCAGAAGGCGCAGAGCCTCGATCAAACTGTCCGCGTATTCTTTCTTCGTGAGCTGAATCGCTGCTTTACCTGCGAGCCTTATGATCTCGAAGGGCTTCGTAAGATCGAGCTTGCTGGCGCGAGCAAGGAGGATCAGAGCACCTTCTCCCTCGCTTTTCCTTTCCGATACAAAAGCGGCAACGTCCTCAACTAGCTGACCGTAAGACGGGTCAGAAACGGCAATCATTCCCGTAACGCCGACTAATTTGATGAAGCGCTCGGCATCGAATTCACCCAACCCGCGCGCATCAATCAGAACTTCCGAAAACGACTTCCATATCTCCGACAGCGCTTCGCGATTTGAATTAAGCAGTTCAATATTCATCTTCAAAAGAAGAAGGGAAATCTGCGATTCCAACCTGTTGTTCGGTCGATTCCGATCAGCCGCCATGTCTTCCAAGGCGGCAATGAGCGCGTTCGTTCTTTCATCGAATTTTACATCCTCTCGCGTCAGATGACCGTGGATGACAGCGCTGCAAAACGCTTGCATGAGGTTGCAGAGGAATTCGACATTCTTCGCTGAATCCGCCTTCAGAGCGAAATCTGCCAGATCGTCATATGATTCATTGGCGAGAGCGAGGTCGTCATACCACCAGATAGCGGTCCACAAATATTCGTATCGGGCTTCGAGTTGCTGTCTGAATGTGCCTCCATCTTTCGCGAACCGGATCGCGCGAAGGAATCTGCCGTCTGTATCTGTACGAGCCCGTTCCAATCCACGGGAAAGTTTGGCGGCGATAAGTGCTTCAGACGCCCGCTGAACCTCCAGACCAGTGAATGCCTCAGGGTTGCTCAGCGCGGCTTCCGCGTCTTCAAGCTGTTGGGTTCTCGAATAGTCCGCCGGACCTAGCCGAAGCCGGTCGGTGATTTCCTGTCCGACCCCGAGGTAATTGAAGGCAATATCTTTCCGGTCGTTCTCTATGATTTCCTTGGCAATCCATGAACGATCTTGGATCGTGACTGAAACACCACATGTGTCGAGAAGCTCATCTTCGAGGCGCGCGCGGTCTTTCGATCTTGCCGGACGGCTCGTTACGCAGATGATACGGTCATATTTCCGGCCCGTATCTATGATGCCCTTTACGTCCTTGCGCACTTTATCTGCCCAGGTCTTCTTAGCACTGAAGGCAAATGCCCAGCGTTCACCGGCTGCTTTCACGTCGCCGATGTAGGTCTGGCTTATCTCGTCGCTGACGGGATAAGTCTCGCTATCGACCTTGCTGTCACCGCCGCCTTCAGGACCGGTTTGAGGGCGAAGGTTGGGGCAAATTGCGCGCTCGCAAAGTTTTCGGCAGAAAAGCTCGAAGCCTTGCGTTTGGTTGCGGTCGGTTATGGTGTCGAGGTGGAAGCTCAGCGTTGGCCCATCGAGCACATACGCTGACCTGTCACTTGTGTCGGAATAATACTCCGGACGCAGCTGCCGCATGAACTGCGAAGGCGACATCCCCAATTGCATGGAATCATCGGCGACTTCGCTGGGCTTTGATTTCATTTCCATCCTTAACAAATAGATGGGAAGTCCGCCAATTGTCATCCTATCGAGTAAACATCAGTCACTTTCGATGTGGACAAGCCCATGCGTCCATCCCTCAATTTTTCTGTGTCGATGAAGACCCGTGTCGTCATTTCCAGTTGTCTGCCTAGAGGAAGGTTTAAGGCCAGCTCCAACGCCAGGGATGAGGCGCAAACTCGCCCATGGCATTGACCACCAGCGATGTCCGCTTCTGGAGGACGGCAGGGGCCGGCGGAATGACCGGGATTAGGCGCAGAGCCGGCATTGGTTCGGGGCAGATCAGCTCGTCTATTGTGCCCTATGTTTCGGCTTGTCGCCGGCAAATTGCTTCAATGCATTTGCCCGCCTAGAAAGGTGCCCCCTCGGACTCACTGGTCGTTGTCACTTATTCGGACCCTGAAATTGGCTGCCGCCGCGATTTCTCTGCCTTGTCGACGACAGGGAGCCCTTCCTTTCTGGCCTTGGCAAACGCTCGATCGCTCTCCAGGAACTCCGCCAGCATGAACGGGATGAGTTCCGCTACCGATTCGGACTCGCCATAGGTCTGACGATAAAGCGCTGCATAGTCCTTCAGTGCTTGGTTCAGGTCTGCACTTACGCTTATGGTGATCTTCGAAGGAGTCCGGTCCGGAAGTTTGCCGAGTTTCAGATTGGTCATGATGACTCCAGTCAATTCGGGTACGGCCGCAGCACAAGATCCTTGCGCACGATGACGCGCAGTGGCCAACCGGGCCGGACAGTGATGGTGGGTTGGATATTGAGATTCTTCTCGGTGATGCGCTGGCCAGCTTGACTGACGTTCTGCTGAGCGGATTCGCGGATTGCTTTGACCAGGTCACTTTCGTCTTCCCCGAGGCTCAGCTCGGTGCCGACCCCTAGCAACGTGGCCAGCGCAACGCCTTTGATCAGCCGCCAGGTGTGGAAATCCACCTTGTCCTCAAGCCCCGCATAGCCGGCAGTGTCTGTTGCCGGCAGATTGTCGATTTCGATCGAAGAGCCGTCGGGCAGCAGTATCCGTTGCCAGACCAGCAGCGCGCGCCTTTGTCCAAAGGCCACGACGCTGTCATAGGCGCCAATCAGGCGAGAGCCTTGCGGAATGAGCAAGGTACTGCCGGTGACTGTGTCGTGCACATTCTCGGTGACCTGCGCGACGACGAGGCCGGGCAAGTCGGAATTGATGCCAGTGATCAGGCTCGCTGCGATGACGCTGCCGGCCATCAGCTGATACGGCGAAGCCGGCGTCTGCAGTGCATGCAGATTGTAGATTCCACTTGTGTTCCGCTGGCTGACAAAATCGAGCTTGCGTTCTTGATTGTTTTGGTCGCCCTCGGCCGGTGCTACGGAAGCTGAATCGCGTGCGGCATCGGATTGTGGAGCCGTTGCCTCAAAGGGTGGACGCCCGCCCTGCCCGTTGCCGGCGGCATCCGCTTGCCGGGGTCGATTTTCGATCCGGAAGAAGACTTGCGATTCGCGCGCCTCGATCGCCTGCTGTGCAAGGCGCTGCTCCTCCGCCGAAACCTCCTGGCCCGGCGCGATGCCCAGCTGGCGTTGGTGCTCAAGGATGGGGCGGCCGAGGTCGCCGGGCAGCGGTGGTCCAAGCACCGGAGGCTTGGGCTTGATCCCGGAATAGTCCTTAGGCAGCCTTTCAATTGCCTCCGCGGTTGGCTTCCGCTCAGTGTTGTAAAGCTCTTCAGCCTGCTCTTTGATGCGCAGCGCCGGTCCCTGCAGCGCCATCATGGTGACGCCTAGAACGGTCCCGGAACCAACAGCAGCGATGGCGACAATAATGCCGCGCTTGAAGCGCACAGCGCGGCGAGGCGAGGCCCGCAGCTGCAGCTGTTCTGGATCGAGTTTCGATGGAGCATCGGAGCGGGAAGTATCCGTCATGGGCCGTCCCTCACCTGCTGGAACGCGAAAAGAGCAATATCCGCCGCGGCGCTTGCCTGCCGTCGGTCCTCGTGATGCGCACCACCTGCTGCTGCTTGGTGCCGAGGCGCAGTTCGGCCGCGGCGAAGAGGCGATCGACGATGTAATAGTTGCCCCGTATGCGGTAGTTAACGAGCTGGTTGTCCCCGTCAGCACCGACGATGAAGAGCGGCGGGGCCTCGCCCTGATCAATGCGGCGCGGGAACTCGATGTAGACCTTGCTGCCATCATCGAACGCGCGCGTCGGCCTCCAGGGCGGCATGTCGCCGGTAATCGAATAGCGGAAGCGAATATTTTCGAGAGCCACATTCGACGCCACTGGGATAGCAGCCTCGGCCTGCGCATTGCGCCGGCTTAGCGCGATGATCTGGTCCTCGCTGTAGGTCCAGGAGATGGCCGCCATGGCGGTCTTATCCGTGCTTTGAAGCTGCAGGTGATAGCTTCGCCGGTCCGTGGTGATCACCAGATTGGTGGCAAGTCCTGGCGCGAAGGGCTTCACCAGCACATGGGTGCGCTGGTCATCGCCGGAGCCACTGACGGTGTCGCCAATTACCCAGCGCACTGTATCGCCGGCCGACACGGATTGGAGTTTCTCGCCTGACTGCAGAGCGATATCGCTGACGCGCTCCGGTGCGGCATAGAGCTGGTAGAGCGCGCCTTCGGCAAAGGGGTAAACCTGCACCGCATTCACATAGCCATATTTGGTGGGTTGCTGCGTCGCCGCCTTGTTGGCATCGGCGACACGTTCTTCAGGCGAGCGCTTGTCTTCAGCAGCCTTGCCCGGCTCGGGCTGCAACTGACCAGGCAACGGCAACGGTTTCGGCACCTCGACCACGTTGACTGGCCTCTCCGGCGCCTTCTCGACTGCCCCCGGTTTGAAGTCAGCCGCGTCATACGAAATCTGAGGTGGCGGCACCGGCTTCGAGGCACAGGCGGAAATGACCGCAGCCGACGCAGACAGGATCAGCGCAGTGCGGAGCGACGAGAGTCTATTTATCATTGGCGGGCTCCTTTGGGGGAACGGAAGTTTGCGCGGCACTGTCGAGCTCGCGCGACCAGTCGATGGCGTTGATGAAGACGCCGAGCGGGTTTTTGCGCAGCTGATCGGCATTGTTCGGCGGCCGGATCACAATGGTGAGGATCCCGGTCCAACGCGTTGTGCTGGCGAGGCTGCCGCGCTCAAAGACCTGCTCGGTCCATTTGACTTGATAGGAGCTGTCGGACGCTCGAACCACGCTCGTCACCTGCACCGAGACGCTGCGCGTGCCGATCTTGCCGAACGGGTCGTTGGCCTTAGCGTACTCGTTGAGAAAGAGGGCTCCACGGTCGGTGGCGAAGTCGTAGGCCGAGAGCCAATTCTGCCGCACCAGCACCGCATCGGTGGAAACAGAGCGGACATTCTGGATGAAGCGGCCGAGATGCCAGGCGATCTGGGCATCGGTGGGCTCGTAGTCCCGGATTGCTGGAGCGACGGCGCGCGCCTCGCCGAAACGATCTACCTCGACGACATAGGGCACGACGCGGCCCTGCATCGACTGCCACAAGAGTCCACCAGAGAGCCCGGTGGCCAGAGCGAGGCAGCCGAAGGCCATCAGGCGCCAGTTCCTTGCCTGCACGCGCGCTGTGCCGATGCGCTCGTCCCAAAGTTGGGCGGCCTTCTGGTATGGTGTGACGGGGTGGGGCGTCTTCCCGTAGCGTTGAACAGGTCGCTTGAAGAGCATCTAGTCTTCCTTGTCATTGAGAGAGGGGTTGGCGCCGCTTCCACCCCGATCGCCATCACGGACGGCCTGCGTGGCGGCATGGCGATGGGCGCGCGCGGTCTGTTCGGAACGCAAGCGCCTCGCCCACGCCGGCGCGGCATTGGCACCTGACGCGGCAGGGTTTCCGGTCATTGATGCGGTCGGCGGGCCGCCCGTCGCGGTCCAGGCGGCATCGCGGCCGGCATCGGCGCTGCGCCGGAATGGTTCTGTTGCAGATCGCATTCCCCGCATCGCGGCGCCGCCAGCTGCGCCGGCAACGCCCTGCAGTCCAGCCGCTACGCCGGAGAGGCCGGACTCGGGCGATGTTGCACGCCCCATCTGCCAAGCTGTGGAAGCAGCCGATCCCATGGCCGTGCCGGCTCGAACGGCGGCGAGACCGCCGCCGGTTGCCATGCGCGCGCCGGCAAGCGCCGCACCTCCGGCAACGAGCGTTGATCCGGCGGCCGCCGCGGTGGTTCCGAGTGCGGCTCCCGCGCCAAGCTGCGGCGCGCCCGAGACAAGACCCGAGGCAATTCCCGGCCCGAAAATGCCGAGCCCAAGCAGCGCCAACGCGCCCAGTACCTGTGACATGGCTGCGGCCAAGTCCGGCTCCTTGCCTTGCAGCGCGGAAGCGAACTCGCCGAAGAGCGTGGAGCCGATGCCGACGATGACAGCAAGCACCATGACCTTAATGCCCGACGAGATCACATTGCCGAGCACGCGCTCGGCCAGAAACGCCGAGCGGTTCCAGAGCGCGAAGGGCACCAGAACAAAACCGGCCAATGTGGTGAGTTTGAACTCCAGGATAGTGATGAAGAGCTGAATTGAAAGAATGAAGAAGGCGATGAGGACCAGAAACCAGGCGAGAAGCAGCACGAAGATGGTCAGCGCGTTGCCAAAGATCTCGGGGAAGCCGACTAGCTGGCTCGCTTGATTGAGCAGCGGCCAGGCGCCCTCGAAGCCGGCCGCGGCAATGCGGCCTGGCCGCAGGAGACTGTCGGCGGACAGATTGCCGGCCGATGCGTTGATGCCGAGCCCGGCAAAGGAATGGTAGATGATGTCGGCGAGGTTCTTAAAATTGTTCAGGATGAAGGCGAAGGCGCCGACATAGAGCACTTTTCGGACAAGCCGGCCAAGAACATTGGGCTCGCCGCCGAACGCCCAGACCAGGCCTGCCAGCGTGATGTCGATGCCGATCAGGATGGTGGTGAGAAAGGCGACGTCGCCCGAAAGCAGACCGAACCCGCTGTCGATATAGCGGGTAAAAGTCTCCATGAAGCGATCGATGACGCCGAGGTCATTCATGTCGCCGCCTTCCTCGTTGTCTTGAAGAACTGCTGATCAGTTGCCGGGATAGGCCGTTCCGGTGCCCAGGAAACGCTTCGTCGTCTCGCGGGCGGCTTCCTCGGACTGCGCCTTGCGGGCAGCATCTTCGGCTTCAGCCCGGAACTGGGTCGCGAGCAGCGTCTGGATCTGAATCTGCTGCTTGGTCGAAAGCGCGATCAGCTGATTGGTGGCCTGGCTTGCCTCAAGGGCACCTGCCGCGCCCTGACTGCGGTTGACGAGATCGGTAAGCAGGTCGCCGTCGGCCCGCACGTTCTCCACGATCTGCGACTGCGCGCTCATGGTTTGGCGGAACGCCTGCATGGCGTTTTGCCAGCGCTCGCGCGCGGCGCTCGCCACATCGCTGACCTTGATTGTGGCGTCGTAGCTTTCCGGATATTGCACACGCCACTGGTTCTGAAGCTTGTCGAGATCGAAGCTCAGGCCGCTGGCCTGGGTCATCAGGCCGTCGATCCGTTGGAGCGAACCTGTGAGCTGGCCGACGGAAGAAAAATCCAGGCGCTGAAGGTTGCGCGCCATGTTCTGCAGCATGGTCGCCTGGTTCTGAAGCGACTGGATCTGGTTGTTTATCTGCTCCAGGGAACGTGCCGCTGTCAGCACGTTCTGCGCATAATTCGACGGATCGAACACGATTAGGGCGTGGGCCGGCTGGACGTAGTCGGCCATCGGTTTTGCGATTAGGGAAACGGTGATAAGGCTGGTGAGAAGGCGGCGCCGCATCATGACGATTGCTCCTTGTCTGGTTGAGGGAATTGCTGGAGAAGCTCGGCAGCCCAATCGAGGCCACGCGCACTCAGGAACCGGGAAGCAAAGCTGTCCTGCCCGTGCTCTGACAGGACGCTGTCGATCAAAGCTTGCGTGGCCGGATCAGAGGCGCCGCAGAGCGCAAGAGCGATCGGGCCGAGCCCGAGCTCGAAGAGGCGGTTGCCGCGGCGCGACTGCAGATAATGCTGGCGCTTCGGTGTGGCACGGGCGACCAATTCGATCTGCCGCTCGTTCAGACCAAATCGCTCATAAGCCACCCGCGCCTGCGGTTCCACGGCACGGTCATTGGGGAGAAAAATGCGCTGTGGGCAGCTCTCGATGATCGCCGGCGCGATGGAAGAGCCAGCGATGTCGGCAAGCGACTGCGTGGCAAAGATCACCGACACGTTCTTCTTTCGCAGCACCTTCAGCCATTCACGGATGCGGGCGGCAAAGAGAGGGTTGTCGAGATAGACCCACGCCTCGTCGAGCATCAGCAGCGTCGGCCGTCCGTCGAACCGCTCCTCGAGACGATGGAACAGATAGGTGAGCACCGGGAGCACAGCGCCTTGGCTGTGCATCAGCTCTTCGGTCTCGAAACACTGCACATCCGACAAAGCCAGCCGATCTTCATCGGCATCGAGCAGCCGGCCGAAGGGACCGTCGAGCGTGTAGGGCATCAACGCGGCCTTGAGTCCATTGGACTGAAGCAGAATCGACAGGCCCGTCAGCGTGCGTTCCCGCACCGGCGCAGTGGCAAGGCTGATGAGTGCCGACCAGATCGCCTCCTTTACCTCCGGCGTAACGGTGACATTCTCATGGGCAACGAGGCCGGCGATCCATTCCGCCGCCCAGCTGCGAGTAGCCTGGTCGCCGATATTGCTCAGTGGCTGGAAGGCAAGCGCACCATCCGCGCCCAGAGCGTGGTGTTCTCCGCCCATGGCCAGTGTTGCCGCACGAGCCGAATTGCCGTTGTCGAAGACATAGACCTGCGCCCCGGCATAGCGTCGAAACTGCAGAGCGACTAGCGCAAGCAGAACCGACTTGCCGGCACCGGTCGGACCAACGACCAGCATGTGGCCGACATCGCCAACGTGGGTGGAAAGCCGAAACGGTGTCGACCCGTTGGTCTCTGCGAAGAGAAGCGGCGGGGATTCGGTCCCAGTCACGTTGGTGAGATGCTCGTTATCCACCGGACCGGCCCACGCCGACGACAGCGGCATGACATGGGCAAGATTCAGCGTGTGAACGAGCGGCTGGCGAACGTTAGCGTAGACATGACCGGGCAACGAGCCGAGCCACGCCTCGACCGCATTGATGCTTTCACGGATCGTGGTGAAGCCGAGCCCATTGACTATGCGCTCAACCGCTCGGAGCTTTTCCGCGGCGGCTTGCCGGTCCTGGTCCCATACCGTCACCGTTGTGGTGAGATAGCCGAAGCCGACGTGATCGCCGCCCAATGCCTGAAGGGCGGCATCCGCATCGAGCGCCTTGTTGTCGGCGTCACTATCGACGAGAGGGACGGGTTCGTTGGTCACGACCTCGCGCAGGATGGCTGCGATCGATTTGCGCTTGGCAAACCACTGACGGCGCAACCGGGTCAGTGTCTTTGTGGCTTCCGTCTTGTCGAGCGGGATGAAGCGCGTCATCCAGCGGTAGGCGAAATCCTGATGGTTGAGCGCGTCGAGGATCCCTGGCCGGGTGACGTTCGGGAAACCAAGGATGGTGAGGGTGCACAGATGCTGCTCACCCAGCATCGGCTCCAGGCCGCCGGTAAGCGGCGCGTCAACCAGAACACCGTCGAGATACATTGGCGTTTCCGGCATGGCGACCGGATGGCGGTAGGTCGAGATTGTGCCGTGCAGATAGGTTAGCGTCTCGGCATCATCGAGGGCGCGCACTTCCGGCATGAAGCCGGACAGCAAATCCAGGACGCGGTCGGTCTCGTCGCGAAACCACGCCAGCTCCTGGCGCCAGTCTCTAGCCCCTCCCGAGTGATGCGAGTCGACCAGTGCGCTTTCCGCCCGCGCCTGGCCATCTGGCGCCGGCATGAAGAGCAAGGTCAGATGATAGCGACTCTCGAAGTGCGCGACCTTGCCCTCGAAGGCCGCGCGCCGTTCCTCATCGACCAGCCATGAGGCAACATCGGGAAAAGCCGACCTCGGATAGCCCAGCGCTTCAACGCGCTCGGCCTCGAAAAACAATCCCCATCCGGAGCCCAACCTTCGTAGCGCATTGTTGGCTCGTGCGCAGATGCCGACCAATTCGGCTTCGGTCGCGCTTTCAAGGTCGGGGCCACGGAACCGGAAGGTTCGCTGGAAGCTACCGTCTTTATTGAGCACGATGCCGGGCGCGACCAAAGCGGCCCAGGGCAGATGATCTGCAAGCCGATCGGCTTTGCCGCGATACTCCGAAAGGTTCAGCATGCAAGCCACCCCGTCAGGCGAAGATGACGGACAAGCACGCTGGCGAAGTCCGGATCGCGGCGAGCGGCAAAGACCGCGACGGTATGGCCGGCGATCCAGAGCGCCAGTCCGGCGATCCACTGCTGCAGGCCAAGGCCTATTGCCGCGGCCACCGTGCCGTTGAGGATCGCGACCGCTCGCGGCGCGCCGCCCAGCAGGATCGGCTCAGTCAATGCCCTGTGAACGGGGACTTCGAAACCCTCGATATGCTGCTCTCCGGTGGCCATCAGACGAGTGCCCCGCCGCCGAAGGAGAAGAAGGAGAGAAAGAAGCTCGATGCCGCGAAGGCGATCGACAGGCCGAAGACAATCTGGATCAGCCGGCGAAAACCGCCTGCCGTGTCGCCGAAGGCAAGAGTCAGGCCGGTTGTGATGATGATGATCACCGCGACGATCTTGGCGACCGGTCCCTGCACCGACTCAAGGATCTGCTGCAGCGGCTGTTCCCAAGGCATGCCGGAGCCCGCTGCGTGGGCCGGGACGGTGAGAAGAAACGCGAGCGCGGTGGACGAAAGGAAGCGAAGCTTCTTGAGCATGAGGTGACCTTTCAAAACTGCTGGAGTTGCGGAAGCGTGAGCGGGGTGACGGCGTAATCACCGCTGCTGTCGAGACCGGTGACCTCAGCGATCGCGTCAATGCGGCGCGAGGATCCGCGCCCAGCGATGAAGACGATCAGATCTACCGCATCAGCGATGAGGCGGCGGGGAACGGTGACGACGGCTTCCTGGGCGAGCTGCTCGATACGGTAGAGAGCGGAGCGCGCCGAATTGGCGTGAACGGTCGCGATGCCGCCGGGATGCCCGGTGTTCCATGCCTTCAGCATGTCCAGGGCTTCCGCGCCCCTGACTTCGCCCACGATGATGCGGTCGGGTCTGAGCCGCAGGGTCGAGCGCACGAGATCGGCGAGCGTGACCGACCCCCGCCTCGTCCTCAAGGCAACGCAATCCTTCGCCGCGCATTGCAGTTCGCGCGTGTCCTCGATCAGGATCACCCGCTCGTCGCAATCGGCGGCTTGTGCCAGCAGCGCATTGGCAAGTGTTGTCTTGCCCGACGACGTGCCGCCGGCGACCAGGATGTTGCGCCGCTCGCGGACCGCCTTCTTCAGCGCATCGGCCTGCAGCGGCAGCATGACCCGGTCGGCGACATAGTCGGCCAACGTGTAGAGTTTCGCCGCAGGCTTTCGGATGGCGAAGCATGGCCCCAGCACGACAGGCGGCAGCAGACCCTCGAAGCGCTCGCCCGAGGGCAATTCGGCGCTGACAATCGGATTGTCAGCATGCGCCTCGGCGCGCACGTGGGAGGCGACCAGGCGGATGATGCGTTCGGCCTCAGAAGGATGCATGTGCACGCCGGTGTCGACCCGGCCTTCACCCAACCGGTCGAGCCGCAGCGCACCGTCGGGATTGACCATCACCTCAATGACGGTCGGATCGGCAAGGGCTTCGGTGATCGCCGGACCCATGGCGGTGCGCAGCATGACGCGGCGGCGATGGTCGGCTTCCGGATGAGAACTCATCCTTCCCCTCCCCTGCGATCGTCCGTGCCAAGTGACCGTTTCCCGGAAGCGATTTGGCGGCCGACTTGTTCGACGAATTTCTCGAAGCGCTCCTGGGCAATCGCTTGCGTGGCCCTGTCCGGCACCGGCGTGTGAGCATGAAGCGTGATCGAAAAGCGGATGAAGAGCGCCAGGCTCTCCAGGATCATCTCGACATCGCGCCTGACATGTCCGAGGTCGCGGGAAAGACGGTCGAGCCTCTTGCCGTAGCGGTGGTCGAGTTCATTCTCCCCACGCCGCTCGATAAAGGTCTCGACCGCGTGCGCCACAATGGCTGATTTGGTGGTCGATGGATTGCGGCTGAGGTTCTCCAGCTTCTCGCTCAACTCGGGTTCAAGCAAAAACTGGTGACGAATGCGGTGGGGCTTCATGCTGCTCGTTCCTCTGACCGGCGCTGATGCACCGGCGACGGGAACGAGCATCGTCGAGATCCTCGAAATCGCTTACGGCCGTTATCTACGCTGAGATGCGCCCGCGTATGGCGCGCCGTTCAGAAGCCGGGCACGATGTCCTTGTCGTCGCCCATTCCCTCATTGAGGCCGTACGCACGTGCTGCGGTGGAAATCCGATCCATGACGCGCTTGTCGGCGAGCGTCTCGCAGTCATCGTCTGCGGGCGTGAACAGATCGCCATGATCAGGCTCCTGGGCGACGAGGGTCCGTTCTTCGGGCAGGCCCGGATGGCGCTGCTGCTGGACACCTCCGTCTTCGATTGACGCGCCGGCACTGTCGTCGTCGCCAGCAAGACGCCGATCCACGCCGCGCACCTGTCCGCTCCAATCGTCCGGGCGCGACGTGGGCCGATCCGCGTAGGCACCGTCGCGCAGCACCGGCGAAGGCAGCACTCGCTCCGTGAAATTCGGATCCTGGTAATAACGCAACTTCTTGGCGCGAATCGGCGGCAATCCCGAAACCAGGATTAGTTCGTCAGCCTGCGGCAACTGCATCACCTCACCCGGCGTCAGCAGGGGGCGAGCGGTCTCTTGGCGGCTTACCATGACGTGGGACAACCAGGGCGCCAACCGATGGCCGGCATAGTTACGCATCGATCTGAGTTCCGTCGCGGTACCGAGCGCGTCCGAGATGCGTTTGGCCGTGCGCTCGTCATTTGAGGAAAAGGCAATCCGCACATGGCAATTGTCGAGAATGGCGTTGTTCTCGCCATAGGCCTTGGAGATTTGGTTCAACGATTGCGCTATCAGATAAGCGCGGATGCCGTAGCCTGCCATGAAGGCGAGCGCAGTCTCGAAGAAGTCGAGCCGACCGAGCGCCGGAAATTCATCCAGCATCATCAGGAGCTGATGCTTGCGGCTCTTCTTTGGATCGCCCTCCAGGCGCTCGGTCAGCCGCCGGCCGATTTGATTGAGCACCAATCGCACCAAGGGCTTAGTGCGCGAGATATCCGACGGCGGCACGACCAGATACAGCGACATCGGTCGCTCGGCATCCACAAGGTCGGCAATGCGCCAGTCGCAGGCCGATGTTGCCGCGGCCACCGTTGGATCACGATAGAGCCCGAGAAACGACATGGCGGTCGAGAGAACGCCTGAGCGCTCGTTCTCTGACTTGTTCAGCACCTCACGAGCCGCCGAGGCCACGACCGGATGGACCTGAGGCTTGTCCACCGTGCCGAGATGGTTTGTGGTCATCATCCGCTGCAGTGTCGCAGCGAATGAGCGTTGCGGGTCCGACAGGAAGGTGGCGACACGGGCGAGTGTCTTTTCCTCTTCGGCGTAGAGCACGTGCAAGATGGCGCCAACTAGAAGTGAATGACTGGTCTTCTCCCAATGGTTCCGCCGCTCCAGCGCGCCTTCCGGATCGACGAGAATGTCGGCGATGTTCTGAACGTCGCGGACCTCATCTGGACCTTTGCGCACTTCCAGCAGCGGGTTGTACCGCGCCGATCTCGGATCGGTCGGATTGAACAAGAGACAGTGCGAGAACTTCGACCTCCAGCCAGAGGTCAGCTGCCAGTTCTCGCCTTTGATGTCGTGAATGACGGCCGAGCCGGTCCAGGAAAGAAGGGTTGGAACAACGAGTCCGACGCCCTTGCCCGAACGTGTCGGCGCAAAGGCCATGACGTGTTCCGGTCCGTCATGGCGCAGATAGCGATAATTCAGTCCGCCAAGGAAAACGCCGGCCGGCTGAAACAGCCCCGCCTTCTCGATTTCCAGCTTCATGGCCCATCGTGAGGACCCATAGGTGGTGACCAACCCCCGCTGCCGTGCGCGCCAGAGGGACCCAGCTATCGCGGCGGCACAGCCCAGGAACCCGCTGGCTCCGGCAAGTATGCCAGCCTTGTCGAAGACTTCAGGCGCATAGGCGTCAAATTGGAACCACCATTCGAACAGTTTCCACGGCTGGTAGATCGGCCAGCCGACTGTCACAAACCATGGCGCGCCGAGTGGCGGCTGATAGGAGAGCATGTGGGCGCACCATTGGGTTGCAGTCCACACGCCAAGAATGACAATTGCGAATACGACAGCGATCTGCCCAATCAGCAACTTCGTGGGTGTCAATGGCTTGCTCCGCTCTTCTGGCCAGACGGACCAAACATCGCGCCGAGCGATGAGAATTCGAACGGCCGCTACATGCGACTAGGTGCGATGACAAGGTTGATAGGCATTGTTCAGCTGCGAACAGCGAAAATCCGCCGCAGCAACCGATCGGCGGTGCCAGGTACGCGGTTTGGTCGCAGAAGATGTTGGGCTTCAGGCGCGGGCACATTGAAGATGTGCTGACAGACAAACCTTTGGAGCCGACGCGTTTGTGCGAGTAGCGAGCTGAAGGGCTCGGCGAGAAGTCGTCGTTCTCAATCGGGCGACGGGGATACATCGGCGAAGACGGCATAAGGGAGGATGGGCCAGACCGAGCCGACGGAAAGGTCGTAGCCAAGGCGGCCTTGGAGCGCATAGCGCCTGGCCGGGAGACCGCCGCCAGCCAGACTTACGCGGCGCGTCGTTGAGCGAGGTGGAGACCCGAACGGGCTCGACGAGGGTCCACGGCGGTCACAATGTGGTGGTGGTGATCGCAGTAGACGCGATCCGGCGAAGTTGGCCCAGCACAAAAACGATAACCGCCGGGTACAGAAGCGTCTTCGCTCACCGGGAAGCGGCACTGATAGAGGCCTAGCTGAATGAGGGGGACATCTCTCGAAGTTGGTCTGATATTTTCAGGCATGATGGTTTCCTAGTTCATAGCAATTGCCGGCGGACGGCCGCAGTGCGACCCGTCGGGACGAGCTTCTCTCGTTTTGGAAGGCTATGGGTCACCATATGGTGTTGGTAGCACCATCAATGAAGCCCTACGCCCTGCTTCTGAAGCCAATAGTTTGCGACTTAAGGCCACACGCGCGAACGCATTGGCAATCTACCATCGTGTCCCCGAGGCACTCGCCCGCCGCGGTTTGCCGGCGGCGGGGTGGCACTGGCTTGTGGGGCCCTAGGCCCACTCGCGGCGCTCGCACTGGATCTCGGTGCGGGTTTCCCTTGTCTCATCGCCCTGTCAGCGCCTTGCAAATGAGCGAAACCAAGCTGTCGCGCGCTCGCTCGTGGAGTGCGCCTTTCGGCCGCCATGCAAGGAAATCATCAACGCTCATCCAATCAGCCGGGTTTGTGTCGGCGTCTGGCTGGCTGAATTCCACATACAGATGCAGTTCGTCCGGCACGAAGACGACCCTCCACAATCCTTCGATGTCATTGGCAAGGTTGTAGGCGAGGACGGTCATGGCGGGGCACTCCTTTCGCCGTGGAGCGTGCCTATCTCACGGGAAAATTCCATCACCAGAAGTTAGTATTGACGCTCGCGCTTTCTCACAATCCAACGTCCGCGTGATGCCGAAAGGTGCAGCCAGCTTTTTGTGTATCTCGATTGGGAACACGGGACCGCCGCGAAAGTTCGGTGCACGCAGCGAATCCTCCCCCTCCAGGTATTGCTGCAGATCGGTATCCCGATCGGCCCGCGCTCCCCGCAACGGCGCGGGCCTCGGCCTGTGGTGCTCATGCCATCTACTTCGATCCGCAAGATGGAATATGATCTGGATAGAAGGACCCTCTCGGTCTGGTTCCTGGCCAGCGGCAAACGGTACGAGTTTGAGGACGTGCCGCCGGAAACCTTTGCCGCGTTCCGGGCCGCGTTCGCCAAGGGCCGCTATTTCAACGACCATATCCGCAACAAATTTCCGCTACCATCTGGTTGCGAGCGATGACCCGGGATGACCTGACCTGCCGGTGGCTCAATCGTCCTGTCGCTCCAACCGGCGGTTGGTGGACGCCTTGCCGCTGTTGCGCTTAGGTTGGTTACGGTCCGCGCTCACTTGGCAAGCCCAACCCCCGCATCCCCCCGCCTGGTGCAAAGCGTTTGATCGGTCCCGCCGTTCTGGCAGTGCGGCGGGTTGCGGTCCAGGTGGAACATCGGCGCGCGGGGAAGGCGCGGTGCACGCAGCACCCTTTTCTCATCCAACGTGCGGCGCGCTGAAG